>NZ_JAQQEU010000002.1:0-226282 GCF_046026895.1 Paraburkholderia sediminicola | reverse complement strand
TGTCGTCGCGTGGGCCGACACCGCCGCCACACTCAGGCCGACGAGCGTCACCGCCCTGCTGCGGCGTACCGTTGAAGTTTGAACAAGCATGCGAAGGGAAGCCAAATGATAGACACACACGGTGGAGACCCGAGCGCAATACGCTGTGCCGCATATCGAGGGGTGTGGGTGATTGAGACGCGAGTTCTATTGCACGGTGATGGGAGACAGATTTCCGACCCTTACGACGCCGCTCACCAGCGCCAGCACTTCCGTCATGTGTACGGCCTCAGTGCGTTGCATGCGAAACGAGAGTTCCGCACCGCCGGGCAGACGGAATGTGAGAATCAGATGGGCGGCCGCACCCGCGTCCTTGCCAATCTCCCAGGCCTCACACGGCATCGCGAATTTCACGCTCTTTTTCTTGCTACGGATCCGCTCCGACACGCCAATAGCGTTCGACAAGGCCGCCAGCAACTCGTGCATGACTGAACAATGCAACGCAATGCTGGAAGTCTGATTAGCCTTCAACATCAAATACTGACCGTCGCGCGTCAATTCGAAGCCACGTACGGAGTCAATCGCCAGGGAAGGTTGCGGTGCCATGAAGCACTCCAGAATCGAGCAAGGACCGAAGTGTAGGACGCGCTCCGATGTCTTGAGTTACGCGACGATTAACTAAACTTTCCTTCGGTCGTCATTCGTTACTGAATCTTCAATCCAGCAAACCGATACGTCCGGCGGGCAACATTGACCCCGGACATTTCGAAAGGGAGAGGGGGCTGTCGACATGCTATTGAAAGCGCCGCTCGCAGCCGAAGGCCGCAAGCCCACGAACGAACAAAGGCCGCTTGCAAAGCGGCCTTTGTTCGTTCGTGGGTGCTCGAAGTGAAGCTTGCTCCAGCTTCGCACACGTATTTGCGTTGCTGCGTTGCGCGAATCTAAGCGCTGGATGACGCTACAATGTCACAGGCCGCTGCATCAATGCATATGCTGGCCGCCGTTGATGGCGATATTGGACCCGGTCACAAAACCTGCATCGTCCGAGCACAGATACGTGACAAGGCCCGCGACTTCATCTGGCTTGCCCAGACGACCAACTGGAATCTGCGGCAGGATCTTTGTGTCCAGAATCTCCTGCGAAATCGCAGTGACCATCTTCGTGGCAAGATACCCTGGCGAAACCGTGTTGACAGTTACGCCTTTGCGCGCGACTTCCAGCGCCAGCGATTTGGTGAAGCCGTGCATGCCGGCCTTGGCCGCGGCGTAATTGGTCTGGCCGACAGAGCCCTTCGACCCGTTGACGGACGAGATGTTGATGATTCGCCCCCAGCCGCGCGCGACCATGTCTTCGCACAACGGCTTGGTCATATTGAACAGCGAATCCAGATTGGTGCGAATCACCGCGTCCCAGTTGACCTTGTCCATTTTTCTGAGCGTCATGTCCTGTGTGATCCCGGCGTTATTCACTAGAATGTCGACGGGGCCGACTTCAACCTGAATTCTTGCTACACAGTGCTGGCACGAGTCATAGTCGGCCACATCGACCGGATATGCGTGAAAACCGCGACCCCGCGATTCCATCCCAGCCAGCCATTGGGCTGAACCGGTATTGCTCGTCGAGTGCGTTACTACGACGGCATAACCGGCGTCGTACAGTTTCGTGCTGATCACTTCTCCAAGGCCGCCCATACCGCCCGTTACAACAACGATTCGCTTCGTCATCCTTTCCACCCGTGATAGTAGTATCTGCGAGGATCAAGAATACCCAGTGGCCGGCCCGCACAACCCGCCATTGGTTTGCAACAATGCGTCGCGTCGCATCCTCCGACGTTGTAGAGAATACGGGCTCCAGCATTGATCGGACTGTGCTGCTCTTTGTAGGCTTCTGGTGTTGCGCGAATGAAGTCTGATACACCTGCGCACGACTATGCGACACGCAGGCCGCTGCGTTGAAATGCTAAATTTTTCTGAATGACCAAGCGCGTTCGACTGCTTCGACCAACAATCATGCGATGCTCGTTGGTTGACGAACGGCACACGACTCGAATGTGATCCGAAGAACTGATATATGCCGATTAAGAAAGCATGCGAGCTGATTATTTCAGCCAGATGTTACGATCACAAGCAGGCACTTGACGGTTTCATACTTTCTCCGCGGAAACTAATTGCTACGACGGGGCCTTGCGCCGACGACAGTGTGCGGAAAGGCGCCGTAAAGGTCGCGCCAACTCGAGCGCGACGGACTGGTTTCGCCTGGTGCATCCGGTGATACTGCGGCGCGTCGACTATCGGCTGACACGCCGTGGTCGCCGGGCAGGGGATTCTTCAAACGCATTTTCCAGTCCACCTGTTTTGCACACAACTGTTTTGCACAAAAGTCACTTCTACAACTAACACGCATGCCCCTCTTGAACAATTGGTAATAAAAATCGCTGAAGGTTTAGCCTTCGCAGAAAGCAGCGCTCGTGCTTCAGCGTCCGACTCTTGCCAGACCTCGCTATGTCAACAACGACAGGTATTCGCGGTGCGTACGGGCAAAGCGAAATCAGCCCACCCGACCTCCACACACGCCTGATGTTTCATTTGCCCTTCAGCAGAAGCGCCGAGCTTTGTGTACATTCGCGCTTGGGTTGCGTTGCGGCACGTCGGCACGTATTCCAAGTCAACCTTCTTTGTTGCGCATGCCTTTCTCTCCTAAAAGCCGGGCAATTGGAAGATGCGCGCAAGTTGTCTGATTGATCTTAAGCAGCAGAGCAGTTCTCAAGAAATGCAGATTATGCGAAAACCTAGCCAGTATTCCATCACGGTCGACTATATCGTCCGGTCAAGCTCGTCCTGTGCATGTGTCAGGTACAGGCACGCGGCTGCGGGTCATCGCACGCCGCGCTAGCCTTCACCAGGACACTCGTACGTTTTACCCCAAGCTCAGGAATTCTCATGCTCGGCCTAGTCCGTATCGCCCTTCGGCGACCCTATACTTTCGTAGTCCTGGCGATTTTCATTCTCATCATCGGCCCATTGTCCGCGATGAGGACGCCAACCGATATCTTTCCGGACATCAAGATTCCCGTGATCAGCGTCGTGTGGCAGTACACGGGTCTGCCGCCGGACCAGATGGTCGGCCGCATCACCTCGCCGTTCGAACGCACGTTGACAACAACCGTGAACGACGTTGAGCATATCGAAGCGGAATCGGTCGCCGGCTTCGGGATCATCAAGATATTCTTCCAGCCGGGGGTAAATATCAGTACGGCGAACGCGCAAGTAACGGCGGTCGCGCAAACTCAGTTACGGCAGTTGCCTGCAGGCACGACGCCTCCGCTGATCCTGAACTACAGCGCGTCGACCGTACCGATCATCCAGCTGGCGCTGTCTGGCAAGGGACTCTCCGAACAGAATCTCGGTGACTTGGGCCTGAATGCGGTGCGCCCGGTTCTCACGACGGTCGCAGGCGCAGCAATTCCCTACCCGTTCGGCGGCAAGACACGTCAGGTACAGATCGACATCGACCCGGCGGCGCTGCAGGCGCGCGGCTTATCCGCGCAGGACGTAGCGAATGCACTTGCCGGCCAGAACCTGATTACGCCGGTAGGCACGGAAAAGATCGGTGACTACGAGTACACGCTGCAACTGAACAATGCGCCGTCGCAAATCAAGACCTTGGGCGATCTGCCGGTCAAGGCGGCCAATGGCACCACGGTCTATATTCGTGACATTGCGAATGTACGCGACGGCAGCCCGCCGCAGACCAATATCGTGCACGTCGACGGCCGGCGCTCGGTACTGATGTCCGTGCTCAAGAACGGTTCGGTTTCGACGCTCGGCATCATCTCCGGCATCAAGGAGCGGCTTGCGGCAGGGAAAGCGTCGTGGCCCGCGAACCTGCAGATCGAACCCATCGGCGACCAGTCGCTGTTCGTGCGAGCGGCCATCACCGGCGTGGCGCGCGAGGGCGTGATCGCGGCCGTGCTGACGAGTCTGATGATCCTGCTGTTCCTGGGCAGCTGGCGCTCGACGATCATCATCGCAACCTCGATCCCGCTCGCAATCCTCGGCTCCATCGCGACGCTATCCGCGCTCGGCGAGACTTTGAACATCATGACGCTCGGCGGTCTCGCACTAGCGGTGGGAATTCTGGTCGACGATGCCACGGTGACGATTGAAAACATCAACTGGCACCTCGAACATGGCAAGGAGGTGGAGACGGCTATTCTCGATGGCGCCGCGCAGATCGTCACGCCGGCGTTCGTCTCGCTGCTGTGTATCTGCATCGTGTTCGTGCCGATGTTTTTCCTGAACGGCGTCGCGCGTTTCCTGTTCGTGCCGATGGCCGAAGCGGTGATCTTCGCGATGATCGCGTCGTTCATCCTGTCGCGAACCCTTGTGCCGACGATGGCGAAATACCTGCTGAAACAGCATGTGCAGGACGAGCACGCCCATGACACGAAGCGTCCCGGTCCGCTTGCGCGTTTCCAGCGCGGCTTCGAGGCGCGCTTTGAAAAAGTGCGTAGCGCCTACCGCGGGTTGCTCGAACTCGCGCTGACTCACCGGCGTCCGTTCGTCAGTGGCTTCCTCGGCTTTGTCGTCCTCTCCTTCGCGCTGGTGCCGTTTCTCGGCCGCAACTTCTTCCCTTCGGTCGATTCCGGACAGATCCTGATGCATGTGCGCGCACCAGTTGGCGTTCGCGTCGAAAAGACTGCGCAGATTTTCGCGAATGTCGAAAGCGCGATCCGCCAGATCATTCCACCGGCGGATCTCGGCACCGTGGTCGACAACATGGGTCTGCCCGTCAGCGGCATCAATACCGCGTACAACAACACCGGCACGGTCGGCTCGGAGGACGGCGACATCCAGATCGCGCTGAATGATGGCCATCGTCCCACCGACGAGTACGTTCGCGTCATGCGCGAGAGGTTGCCGCGCGAATTCCCGGGCGTCACGTTCTCGTTCCCGCCGGCGGACATCATCAGTCAGATCCTGAACTTCGGCTCGCCGGCGCCGATCGATCTGCAGATTCGCGGCAATGACCTGAACGCCAACTACGCGTATGCGGACCGGCTGCTGCGCCAGGTTCGCGATGTGCCGGGCGTGGTCGACGCACGCATCGAACAGTCGCACGGCAACCCGACCTTTAACGTCGATGTCGACCGCACGCGGGCGCAATTGCTCGGCATCACCGAGCGCGACGTGACGAACAGCATGGTGGTGAACCTCGCGGGTTCCAGCCAGGTCGCGCCCACGTTCTGGCTGAACAACGCGAACGGCGTCTCGTATCCGATCGTGATGCAAACGCCGCAATACAGTCTCGATTCGCTCGCCGCCTTGCAAAATCTGCCGATCACGGCCAGCGGCGGCAGCACCGCGCAGATCCTCGGTGGTCTGGCGACCGTCGAACGCACCAGCAGCAACGAGGTTGTCAGCCAGTACAACATCCAGCCGATGGTCGAGATCTTCGCGACCACCCAGGGCCGCGACCTGGGCGCGGTGGCATCCGATATCCAGCGCATCGTGCATGACAACGCCAGCACCTTGCCCAAGGGTTCGGCCGTCTCGCTGCTGGGCCAGGTGCAGACGATGAACAGCGCCTTTGCCGGCATGTTGTTCGGCCTGCTCGGCGCAGTGGTGTTGATCTATCTGCTAATCGTGGTCAATTTCCAGTCGTGGGCCGACCCGTTCGTGATCGTGACCGCCTTGCCGGCAGCGTTGGCAGGTATTGTCTGGATGCTGTTCGCGACCCACACGACGCTCTCCGTACCCGCATTGACCGGAGCGATCATGTGCATGGGGGTGGCGACGGCCAACTCGATTCTGGTCGTCAGTTTCTGCCGCGAACGACTGGCCGCGCATGGCGACCCGTTCAAGGCCGCCCTCGAAGCAGGCTTTACACGTTTTCGCCCGGTGCTGATGACCGCGCTCTCGATGATCATCGGCATGCTGCCGATGGCGCTCGCCCTCGGCGAAGGCGGTGAGCAAAACGCGCCGCTTGGCCGCGCCGTGATCGGCGGTCTGCTGTTTGCCACCACCGCGTCGCTGTTCCTCGTCCCTGTCATTTTTTGTATCGTGCACGCGCGCCCCGGGCGCGCGGCTACCCCGGCATCCGTCTCGGGAGGTCCTGCTCATGTCGTCTGAATCCACTTTTCCCACTAATACGCCATCGCGCCGCCCGCTTCTGATAGCAGGCGTGGTCGGCCTGCTGATCGTCGCAGGCATCGTCGTTGCCGGCGTCACGCTGCGAGCCGACGATGCCCGCAAGCTGAAAACCTGGACCGACGCCCAGGCCGTACCGACCGTCAACGTGATCCAGCCCGTGCGCGACGCCAACGGCCCCTCGCTGCAACTGCCCGGCCGCCTCGAAGCGTATACGCGGGCGCCGATTTTCGCGCAGGTCAGCGGCTATCTGAAATCATGGAGTGTCGATATCGGCGCGCCCGTCAAAGCGGGGCAGGTACTGGCCGAAATCGAAACGCCCGAACTCGACCAGCAGCTATTGCAGGCGCGCGCGGATCTCCAGAGCGCGCAGGCGAACGCTGTGGTGGCGGGTACGACGGCCAAGCGCTGGGAAGCGCTGAGCGGCACGGATTCCGTCGCCCAGCAGGATGTCGACCAACGCACCGCCGACTACACCGCCAAGGAGGCAATCGTAGCGGCCGCGAAGGCCAACGTTGACCGCCTCGTCGCGACCAAGGCCTTCGCGCGCATCGTTGCGCCGTTCGATGGCGTGGTGACCGCCCGCGATACCGACGTCGGCGCGTTGGTCAACGCCGGCAGCGGCGCGGTGGGTCAGGAGCTGTTCGCGGTCTCCGACGTCAAACAGTTACGCGTGTATGTGCAGGTGCCGCAGAATTACGCACCGGCGATACACGACGGCACGACCGCCATCCTGACCGTTCCCGAGTATCCCGACCAGCAGTTCACCGCGCGTGTGATTGCAGCGGCGGACTCGGTGAATTCGAGTTCGGGAACGACGCTGGTTCAACTGCTGGTTAACAACGCCAACGACAAGCTGCTGCCGGGCGGGTTCGCCAGCCTCAAATTCTCGTTGCCCGCCTCCGCCGATTCGCTTCGAGTGCCGGCGAGCGCGCTCGTCTTCGATAGCCGCGGCGTCGTGGTCGCCACGCTTGGCGCGAACGGTCACGTGCTGTTCAAGCAGGTGAAGATCGACCGCGACCTGGGCAACTCGGTGGAGATCGGCTCGGGGCTAGCCGCAACCGATCGCGTGATCGATACACCGCCCGACGGACTCGCCGACGGCGACAGCGTGCAGATTGCGACAGCGACCGGCAAGAAGGCAATTGCACATGGTTAAGTACGGACTTCCGGCGCTTCTCGCGAGCGTCGTCGCACTGTGCGCCTGCTCGCTCGCGCCACAATATCAGGTTCCGCCGGCACCGGTCGCTGCGCAATACAAGACCTTTGGACCGTGGACCACGGCACAGCCCGCCGACCGCATCGACCGCAACGGCTGGTGGAAGATGTATGGCGACGCGCAGCTCGACGATCTCGAAACGCGGCTGCTGGCCAACAACACCGACTTGCGCGCGGCGTACGCGCACTATGCACAAGCGCAGGCTTTCGTGGCGCAGGTCGAGTCGGGACTCTACCCGTCGGTCAGTGTGAGCGCCCAGCCGCTGCGTGAGCGCCAATCCGAGAACCGGCCATTGCGCGTGGGCGGGCCGAACGACTTCAACTCCGTTACGCTTGGCGGCGAAATCAACTACGACCTCGACCTCTGGGGCCGCGTGCGCGACTCCGTGGTGGCCGGCAAGGACGAGGCGCAGGCGACCCACGCCGATCTGGCCTCGGTCAGGCTGAGCCTGCAGGTCGAACTGGCGGACAGTTACGTCCGCTTGCGCGGCCTCGACCAGCAATCCGAGTTGTTGAACGAGACTGTCGTGGCCTATGCGAAGGCCCTGCAACTCACACAAACGTTGCACAACAGTGGGATCGTGTCGGGCCTCGACGTGTCCCGCGCGCAAACGCAGCTTTCATCGGCGAAGTCGCAGCTGTCACAGAACCTGGCGCAACGGGCGCTGATCGAACACGCAATCGCGGTCCTGGTTGGCGCCTCCGCGTCCGAATTCAGCCTGCCGCCCCAGACCGCCGCCATCGCGTTGCCGGCGATTCCGACCGGCCTGCCCTCGACGCTGCTGCAGCGCCGCCCCGACGTCGCCGCAGCGGAACGCCGGGTGGCCGAGGCCAACGCAAAGATCGGCGTCGCGCGGGCGGCTTACTTCCCCGACATCATGCTCAGCTTGCAGGGTGGTGTGCAAAGCGCGGCCTACGCCGGCCTGGTTAGCGCGCCCAACCTGTTCTGGGCGGTCGGCCCGCAGCTTGTGCAGTACGTGTTCGACGGCGGATACCGTCGTGCGCAGCTCGATTCCGCCAAGGCGGCAACCGAAGAAGCGGGAGATCGTTACCGCAGTGTGGTGCTGTTTGCATTCCAGCAGGTTGAAGACAACCTTGCGCTGCTGTCGTATCTCGGCAATGCGCTTGGCGAGCAACGGGATGCAGCAAACGCCGCCCAGTACTCGGTCGACCTCGCGTTACGTCAATATCGCCAGGGTGTAGTGGGATACCTCGATGTCGTGCAGGCGCAGACGGTCGCACTCGACGCGCAACGCAGCGTGCTCGATATCCAGACACGCCAGCTGAGCGCGAATGTGCAACTCCTGCATGCGCTCGGCGGTGGATGGTCGAGCGATGAACTCGCTCAGGCGGCTGCAGCGCCGGCACTCGTCGCGACAGCAACGGAACGCAGCGCTAACTGAACACGTCTGCACGGCCTGGGAACGGCATGCCCCGAATGTTGAGGACTTCGGAGCGCGTTCCCTGTCCGTTCTATTGCAAGCTGTTGGCGGTCGCGGAAACGCTGAAGTGGGCGTCGTCCCGGCGATCGTTCGTCTGTGCGTCTTTCGAAAATGGCGAGCGAAAGTCGCTTTTGATGAACCTGGAAAACCGCGCGTTGGCCTCAATCACGTGCCTGGCCGCAGCCGCCGTCAGTTGCTGATCGTGAATGCCCAAAATTTCTTCGAGCATGGCTGCGACCTCGTCATTAACCTGCCCCACTCCGTCACGCTGCGACCTGCCGGCAGCTTGTTCCAATGCCGCCTCCGCACGCCGGTACAAATCGACAGGTGCATCACCGAATCCGGCTTCTTGTAAGTAGTACGTCAGATATACGACTCTGCTCAGCTCATTAATCAGATGAGCATTGCCTTGCCCTTTGCGACAGACCGCAAGAGCAAGGTGATTCGCGAGCGAGATATCGGAGACAGCTTGCCTCGTCATGGGAAGCAGCATCTCCTTGCTGAGGTGACGCCGACCAGCAGAAGCGCGGCCCGTGGGCCGGTGAGTACTATGGGACATTGAAAGTGTATCGAAGAGAGAGTTGCGAAACGGCCCTACTGTCTTGCCAATAATCGACATTCACGGATGTGGCGCGTCAATTCTATAGCGATATCGCCGAGGCCGCATTCACCTCGATTGCGACGGCACTGCGGCGCTTAGCCACATTTGAACTCCGAGACGACTTGCAGAAAAAACTTGTTCTTCGAGCGTCATCAGTTTTCGTAACTGATGAACCAGCAAACACTCGGCCGGACGTTCGACGATCCTTAAGGGAAGGAGACGCGACGCGTCGAATGCCGCTCATAGCGAGCGGCATCGTGCTCATTGTGCTCAACCGCCGTGAAGCGCCTTGCTCAAACCGGCATCGGACAGCGCACAAAGCGCCACCGCCGACCAGTCATGCTCAGCGCCGAGCCCTTGCGAGCGCAACGTCAGGAAGCGGTCGTGAACGAGACTTGCGAGCGGCAGCGGAACGCCAAGTGCCTCGGCGGCCGCCAGCATCAGACGGTTATCCTTCTGGCCGAGCGGCAACGAGAAGCCAGGCGGCTGAAACTGCTGCGACGCAATCATCGAACCGTAGATCTTGTAGGGCGGCGCGTTGAAGTTTGCGCTCGTCAACAGCTCGATCAGACGCATCGGATCGATGCCGGCCTTGCCCGCCACGGCACAGGCTTCGCCCAGCGTTTCGATGATCACGGACAGCATGAAATTGCCGATCAGTTTCACCAGGTTGGCCTGCGAAGGATCCTCGCCGACAATGCCCACCGACTGCCCAAGCGTTTCCAGAAGCGGCACGGCAAGCTTGAGGTGCTCGTGCGCTCCGGCCGCCATGATGAACAGCTTGCGCGCCGCCGCGGCATCGGGCCGGCCGAACACCGGCGCGGACACGAACGCAAGACCCGCTTCACGATACTTCGCCGCGTGATCCTGCGCGGCGGCGACACTGATGGTGCTCATCGAGATATGCAGCGCACCCGGTCTCAGCGTGGTGGCGATGCCCGCCTCGCCGAACGTGACCGCGGCGTGCGCGGCATCGTCGGCCACCATCGTGAACACCACGTCGGCCTCCAGCGCCGCCTGCGCGGGACTCGACGCGACGCCCGCCCCCGCTTCGCGCAACGGTTCGGCGCGTGCCGGACTCCGGTTGAAAACCTGCACGTCATGCCCGGCGTCGATCAGGTTCTTCGCGATCGCGGCGCCCATCGAGCCAAGTCCAACAAATCCAATTTTCACAATGACACTCCAAATGATCAGCCGCGCAAATGCGCGGCCGGTTCAGACTGCAACTTGATAGACCTGACGGCTCACGTCGAGCGTCACGTCGCCGTGTTCGCCCAATGCCGTCATGCCGTGCTCTTCGAGCTTCGCGATCAGCGTGCCGATCGACTGCCCGCCAATCCGGTAATCGCGCAAGCGGGTTCCCACCGACATGCGTTCGAAGAACACGCGGGTCGCCGTGATCGCCGCACTGATACGCTCGTCGTCGCTGCCCTCGGTGATGTTCCAGACGCGTTCGGCGTACTGCAGCAACTTGCCGCGCTTCGACTCGCGGCGCACGCTCAGCATGGCCGGCAGGACGATCGCGAGCGTCTGTGCGTGGTCGAGTCCGTACAGCGCCGTGATCTCGTGGCCGAGCATGTGAGTCGCCCAGTCCTGCGGCACGCCGGCGCCGATCAGGCCGTTCAGCGCCAGCGTCGCCGTCCACATCAGGTTGGCGCGCACCGTATAGTTGTGCGGCTCGGCAAGCGCTTGCGGGCCGACTTCGGTCAGCGTGATCAGCAGGCCTTCGGCAAAACGGTCCTGTACCCTGGCGTCCACCGGATAGGTCAGATACTGCTCTACGATATGAACGAACGCATCGACGACACCGTTGGCAATCTGCCGCGGCGGCAACGAATACGTCGTGGTCGGATCGAGCACCGAGAAGAGCGGATAGGTCGCATCGCTCGTGAAAAACAGCTTGTCGCCCTTCGCGCGGTAGCTGATGACGCTGCCATTGTTCATTTCCGAACCGGTCGCGGGCAGTGTCAGCACGCTGCCGAACGGCACCGCATCGCGCACCGGCGCCTGCTTGGCCAGAATGTCCCATGGCTCGCCGTCAAACTTCATCGCCGCCGCGATGAACTTGGTCCCGTCGATCACCGAGCCGCCGCCCACCGCCAGCAAAAAGTCGATGTCCTTCTCGCGGGCGAACGCGACCGCTTCCATCAGCGTTTCGTAAGTGGGATTCGGCTCGATGCCGCCGAACACGTGCCACGCGCGCTCACCGAGCGCCGCCTGCACTTGCGCGAGCACACCGTTGCTCTTGATGCTGCCGCCGCCGCACGTAATCAGCACCCGTGCGTTGGGCGGGACGTGAGCATCGAGCGCGGCAATCTGGCCTTCGCCGAAAATGATTCGCGTGGGGTTCTGAAACGTAAAGTTCTGCATTGAAATCACTCTTCCTTACATTCAAATGACCGGTCGTCTCAAACCGGAATAAACGGTTGCCCGGATCGAGACCAGACGCCGTTCAGACCAGCTACGACCGTTACCGTGGGGATTTGAAAAACAGATCGAACATTGAATGCACACAAGCCTTCAGCGGCTCGACCGAGTCGTCCAGCTTCATGCGCAACAGGCTGCCTTCCCACGCGTTCCAGAAAAGGTCAGCCATGGCATCGGCCGAAAGATCGCGCCGCACGGAGCCGTATTCCTGGCCGCGCCGCAGATAATCGGCACAGCCGACACGCCATTCATTGACCGTCCTGCGCGCAGCGAGCCGGCACAGATTGCTCGACTGTGCGATCTCGCCCGCAAAGTTGCCGACCAGACAACCGCAGCGGTCGTCACAGTCTTCGTAGTCGGCGACGATGCGCGCGTAGATGCCGCGCAGCGCCAGTAGCGGGTCAGCAGACGCCGCTTCGCGCGAATACTGCTGCCACTCAACGGCCTGCTCCTGCGCGTAGTGGTGCAGGATCGCCGCGCCGAATGCCTCTTTGCTCTCGAAGTAGTTGTAGAACGAGCCCTTCGGCACGCCGGCACGCTCGACGATGTCTTTGACGCCGGTGCCGTGATAACCCGTTTCGGCGAACAGCGCGACACCCGCTTCGAGTAGCCTTTCGCGAAAATCTTCAGTACGTCGTGTGTGCATAGCCATTGCAACTACAGCCCTAACGGCACGCTGTCACTCCGCGCGAGCGGGCGGCACCGTGCGCCTACCTGCATCCATTTCGAACCGCGTCAGGCGCGGCGCGTTGCGAGTTCGGCGCCTTGACGCAGTGCTTCGAGCAGGCTGCGTTCGTCAGCGATGCCTTTGCCTGCGATATCGAACGCCGTGCCGTGATCGACCGAGGTACGGATCACATCGAGGCCGACCGTCACGTTGACGCCGGCTTCGAGCCCGAGCACCTTGACCGGACCATGGCCCTGATCGTGGTACATCGCGACCACCAGATCGAAGTCGCCGCGTCCCGCACGGAAGAACAGCGTGTCGGCAGGCAGCGGGCCTTCGATGTCCCAGCCGCGTTCGCGTAAGACCTGGACGGCCGGAACGATCTTTTCCTCTTCCTCGCCATAACCGAACAGGCCGTTTTCGCCGGCATGCGGGTTGATGCCGCACACGGCGATGCGCGGATTGGCAATGCCCGCTTTGACCAGCGTCGCATGACCTCGCTCGAGCGTGCGTTGCACGAGGCCCGGCTCGATCTTGCGGATCGCGTCGATGATGCCGATGTGGGTCGTGACGTGAATCACCCGCAGTTTCGGTGCGACCAGCATCATCGACACCTCCTCGATGCCCGTGAGATGCGCGAGCATTTCAGTGTGGCCGGGATACTTGTGACCGCCCGCGTGCAACGCTTCCTTGTTCAGCGGCGCCGTGCAGATTGCATCGATCTCGTCGGCCTTCGCGAGTTCGACGGCACGCGCGATGTACTGATACGCGGCATCGCCCGCGAGAGCCGACAGCGCGCCGAAAGGCAAGTCCGCGGGAATCAGCGCGAGGTCGATGCAGTCGATGGTGCCCCGTTCATAGTGCGCATCCGCCGGCTTCTCGATGCGGCGCACTTTCGCGGTGCCGCCGACAATCCGGTTAGCCTGCTCGAGGCGCGCCGCATCGCCGATGACGAGCGGGCGGCACTGCCGATAGACGGACTCGTGCGTCAAGCTCTTGACGATGATTTCCGGACCCACGCCCGCTGCGTCGCCCATCGTGATGCCGATGACTGGAAGATAGTTGCTCATGATGTTTTGCCAGGATGTCGTTGGTTCGTTTCGCGCGCCGGCGAAGATGTCGTTGTGCCGCTCGGGTGAGTCGATGCGGATTCGCTGTCAGCGGATTGCGCTGTGCCGCGCAGATGAAGGTAGGCGCCATACAGCGCGTGCTCGCTGCCAAAGGCGCCGGCTTTGGTGACGACGGTGAGGCGCGGGTTGCCGTGCGGGCGGCCCACCGCTACCCCCGGCTCGATTTCCGAAAGCAGTTGCAGGCTGTCGATACCGGCTGTACCGAGCATGGCCCGCGCTGTTTCGCCGCCCGTCGCGATCAAGCCGCTCAGATGCGAGAAAAACGGTGCGACGAGCGAAGCGAGCGCCGCCGACAACTGGGCGCCCTCGGCGGGATCGAACAGATCGTCGCGGCCGATTCGCACCAGCAAGTCGGTGTGCGCGCCCAGATGCGCGCCGACGCGCGCTTGCCAGCCCGCCCACTCCAGATGAAGCTCGCCGGCACGCAGCACGGCCGGCGGCACGATCAGCTCGCGCACGCCCGCACGCTCGCGCAGCATCGTGCATTGCTGTTCCGAGACGGCTGACAGGCTGCCCACCAGAATCAGAATCGCGCTGCTCTGCTGCTGCGGCTCCAGCGGCATGTCTTGCGCCGCTTGCGTGGCGACATCGAACAGGTCGCTCAACGATGCCAGTTCGCGAGCCAGACCGCCTGAGCCGACCCAGAACAGGGCTTCGTCCAGCGACGCCGTCGCTTGCGCGAGTGCCCTCAGATCCGCATCCGTTTCCGCATCGACGATGAGCGCCTGCGCGCCGCTGTTGGCCACCGCGGCGATCGCATCGCGCAACGCTGCGGTATCGCCACGCAGCGCGTCGATACCCAGAGCCGCGGTGCGCAATCCGGCGGCCTCGACCATCGCGTTCAGGTCTGCGCACTGCGCGGCGTGTTCGAGCTTCCACGTTTCCGTGTTTTCGAGCGGCACGCCGCGCACGAATACGCGGCCCTCGCGCACGGTGCGCCCGGTGGCGGGAAACGCCGTGGCGACAATGGCGAGGCCCGCGAGCGGCTGCAACGCGGCGACTTCCGCAGCCCAGTTGCCGCGCAAGGTCGAATCGATTTTCTTGTACAGACGCCGCCCCGGCCCGCGCTGCGTCAGCCACGCGGCGCGGGTGCAGTGCGCGGCTTCGGTGGGCCGCATGCGGCGCGTGTCCGTGTCCACCGCGATCACCTGCGCCGCGCCCATCGGGCGCGACGCGTTCAGCGTCACCGCCGTACTGCGCCCCGCGCCCGCGAACGCAATCGCGCAGTCGGCGGCGCCGGACAGATCGTCGGCGATGATCAGAATGCCCGTGTGGCTCACCGGGTCGCCTCCAGGGCGGCGGCGCGACGGGCGTCGGCATGCTTGCCGACCCGCTTTGCGACGGCCGCAGTGAGGATCGGCGACACGATCGCAGTCACGACGACGCACGAGGCGACCAGCAAGGTCGCGCTTTTCGCGGCCTCGGCATAGACCGGGTTGGCCGCCGCGATCAGCGCCGGCACGGCCGCTCCGTTGCCTGCGGTGTTGGCTGCCGCCACGCCCGCGACACCCGTGCCGCCGGTCAGCCGGTCGGTCAGATACAGGGGGATGCCCGTCACGATCACCACCGCCACGCCGAGGCCCATGCCGAGCAGGCCGGCCTGCCATACTTTGTGCAGGTCGAGGCTCGCGCCCAGTGCCAACGCGAAGAACGGAATCATCACCGGCACAGCGCGGCTGAGAAAATTGCGCATCTCACGGTCCAGATTGCCGAGCAGCATGCCGGCCGCGAGCGGCAGGATGCTGCCGACCAGCGTCTGCCACGGAAACGCCGACAGCCCGGCCACGCCGAGTGTGACCATCGTAAGGAACGGGCCTGATTCGAGCGACATGATGGTGTAAGCGCCGACGTCTTCAGACTTGCCATATTGACCCATCAACGCCATGTACAGGCCGCCGTTCGTGTCATTCATCGCGGCGACCACCGCCAGCGTCGACATTCCCGCGAACAGCCCGGACGAAACCGGCTGCTCACCCAGAAAATGGCCGAGCACGACACCCACCAGAATCGCCGAGCCGACCTTCGCCGCGAACAGCGCGCCGCCCTTCTTGAGCAGATAAGGCGTGGCCTTCACATCGATCGACGAGCCCATGCACACATAGAACACGGCGAGGATCGGCAACGCGCCGGTAAACAGCGCATTCGTGAACGAGCCGAAAAACTTCGGCATGTCCGGCAAGAAGGTAGCGATCAGTGCGCCGAAAAGCAGCGGGACGATCATCATCCCGCCCGGGACGCGTTCGATTGCGCGTTTGATAGGAAGCTGGGCCATCAGTGTCTCCTGTTTGAAAAATGATCGACTCAATCATCTAAATTGATCGTTGCGATCATTCGCAGTGTACGTGACGGTGCGGGTATGCGCAATTCAATCATCAAAAAGTCGTGAGCTTTGGCAAATTTGCCGCAAACCAGCCTTTTTAGCCGGAACGCGCGCCAGGATTGACCGAATCGATCAAAATAGACCAAGCGCTTGCACCCCGTGACAACCACCGCGAGCGCGGCGGCCCTGCCCCCGGCGTTGCCCCGGCAACCGGTTTGATTACACTTACGCCCGTTGGCGCCTTTCCCGTCTATTGCGCGCACCATTCGGACGACCCACTACCCTCTATCACCATGAAAGTTACGAACCGCCGCGAGGCAATGCTGAAGGCCGTCCTGTCCGGCATGAACGACGTAGGCGCCCTGTGCGAGCATTTCGGCATGTCGGAAGCCACCGTGCGGCGCGATCTGCGCGCGCTCGCCGACGAACGGCTGATCGTGCGCACGTATGGGGGAGCGGCCGCCTCGGTCGGGATTCACGAACCCGAAGAGTCGCTCGATCTGCGGCGCGAAAGCTTCCGCGAGCAAAAGGATGCGATCGCGCAGGCAGCGGTGCGCCACGTTCAGGACGGCGACACCATCTTTCTCGACGGCGGCACCACCACCGCCGCCATGGCCCGACTGCTGGCCGGGCGCCGCGAGATTCGGGTGGTCACCAACAACCTGCTGGCAATCGGCCTGCTCGCATCGAGCGACGTGCCGGTCACGCTGATCGGCGGCGACCTGCGGCCCTCCAGCATGAGCACGCTCGGGCCGCTCGCGCAGATTGCGTTGAACCGCCTGTCCGTCGACAAGGCCTTTCTTGGCGCGGACGGTGTAGTCGCCGGGCGCGGGCTCTGCGAGGCGACCGCCGAGCAGGCCTATCTGAAGGAGTGCATCATCAGGCAGGCGGCCAACGTCTTCGTGCTGGTGACATCGCACAAACTGGATCGCGCGAGCCAGCAGCACTGGACACCACTCGAGCGCGACTGGACCCTGGTGACCGATGCCCAACCCGGCGCGCCGGAATTGGCAACGTTCCTCTTGCACAGCGAAGTGACGATCGAAAGCGCGCCGCAGCAGGCGCGCCCGCCGCTGATGCCCGCAACGTGATCGTGTCTCGATGCGCCGGCGCCGCGCGGCCCCGACAGACCACGCAGTCGCACACGTCAGCCGCGACGCTTCACGCACGCGCAGCGCCGAACGCCTTCACGACGTTCACCCAATACGACGCGCCGGTCGCCAATGCGTCGTCGTTGAAGTCGTAGTGCGGGTTGTGAAGTGGAGCGCCAGGCTTTGGCCCATCGACACCCATCCAGACATACGCACCCGGCCTCGCCTGAGCCATGAACGCGAAGTCTTCCGAGGCCATCGACGGCTTACAGCCCAACGTCACTTTCGTCGCGCCGACCGTCGCGCGCGCCGCCTCGAGCGCCACGTCGGCTTCGGCGTGCGCATTGATCGTTGCCGGATAGCCGTAGCGGTAAGATAGCGTCGCTTTCGCGCCATGCGCCTGCGCGGTCAGTGTGGCGATTTCGTCCAGCAAACTCCGTACGAGCTCCTGCACGCCGGCATCGAAGCAGCGTACGGTGCCGCGAATCACGGCGCGATCGGGCAACACATTCCAGGCCTCGCCGCCATGAATCTGCGTGACGCTGACCACGCATGCTTCCTTCGGCGAGACGCGCCGGCTCACGATGGTCTGCAGCGCGATCACGACATGGCTCGCGCAGACCAGCGCATCGATCCCCTCTTCCGGCATCGCGGCGTGCGAGCCTTTGCCGTCCACCAGGATCTCGAAGGTATCGAACGAGGCCATCATCGGACCACGGTTGATCGCGAAATGGCCGAGCGGCAAGCCGGGCCAGTTGTGCAGCCCGAATACCGCGTCACACGGGAAACGCTCGAAGAGTCCGTCTTCGACCATGACCCGCCCGCCGCCCGCCACCTCTTCGGCCGGCTGGAAGATCACGTGCACCGTGCCGTGCCAACCGGTATCGCGGCTTAGCGAAGCGGCGGCGCCCAGCAGCATCGCGGTGTGGCCGTCATGACCGCACGCGTGCATTTTTCCGCGCTGTTGCGAACGGTGCTCGAATTCGTTGTACTCCACCATCGGCAGCGCATCCATATCCGCACGCAATCCGAGCGCGGGACCGCTCCCCCTTCGCAACGTTCCGACCACACCGGTTTTGCCGACTCCCTCAGTCACTTCAAAACCGTACTCGCGCAGTACCGATGCCACCAGCCGCGCCGTCGAGACTTCTTCGAACGCGGTCTCGGGATGCGCATGCAGCGCACGACGCCACGTCACCATGTTGTCGAGCAATTCAGCTTCAATCATTGATTACCTCAAAAGCTCAAAAGCAGACTGCGGCGCGGCAAGCAACGTTGCATGTCCAGCAGTCAGGAAAATTCACCACTTCTGCTGCATCAGTCAGCCGGGCAAAACGGCACGGGCGCAAGGAACACCGATTCCTGATGCTCCAGGTACGGCAGGATACGTGGCGTGAAAGCTTGCCAATGCGGATCGGCGGCGAGCTTCGCGCGCTGCGCGGCGCGCTGCGCATAATCGTCATAGCCCCAGCAGAACACGACCGAATTCAACGTACCCGAGTCTTTAGTCCAGCAGCCCTTGAGCCGTGCGTACCGACTGATGATCTCCAGCCCCTCGCGCTCGTAAATTTGCAGAAACTCGCCCACCTTTCCCGCCGTAATCTGGTACGTACGCATTTCCACCAGCATGGTTGCCTCCTGTCGCAACTCAAACGCTCACAAAACGACGCCCGCACGGGCACACTCACGGGCACCACCATCGCGACCCGGACCGTCAGGCCGCGTGTCCAATCAAAAATCCAATCAGCAATCCGAACAGACCCGAACCTGCGCCGACCAGCCAGACCCGCAGATCGGGTGTCGGGCCGGGTTTGGCCGTGACGGTGGACGGCTTCATTTCGCCGTGCGGCTGATGTTGCACGCCGCTGGTCAGTGGCGCGGTGTCCAGCCGCATTTGCGGCGGCGGCTCGATGTCTTGCATAGCGTTCGCAGGCGCCACCTCCTTTTCGATGTGCGCCTTCAGGGCGCCGAAGAAGGCGTCGAGGTTCTTGCCCGCCGCGGACTGAATCAGGCGGGACCCCACGCTCATCAGCTTGCCGCCGATTTCGACATCCGCGTCGTATGCGAGCACGGTCGTCTCGCCTTGCGGTTCGAGTTGCACGCGCGCGGTGACCTTCGCGAAGCCAACTGCGCCCGCATTGCCCGTGCCGACAATCGTGTAAGCCCTCGGTGGATCGAGATCCGACAGCTCCACATTGCTTTTGAAGGTCGCCGCCACCGGCCCGACGCGAATCTGCACCGTCGATTCGAAATGCCGCTCGTCCAGCATCGAAAGCGATTTACATCCGGGCAGACACGCTTCGAGCACGGCAGGATCGTTCAGCGCACGCCACACGGTGTCGGGTCGCGCGGGGAGAATGCATTGATCAGCCAGCTTCATCGCCGCTCCTCAGCGCTCGTAGAGTTTGAAGAGCGCCTGGGTGCCGTTACGCGTAAAGCCTTGCTCGGCGAGCTTCTGATAAAGACTTCGCACCAGATCCAGACCTGGCAACTCACGTCCCATGTCAGCGGCTTCCTCATGCGCAATCCGCATGTCCTTGATGAAATGCTCGATAAAGAAGCCTGGCGCGAAATCGCCCTTCGCGATGCGCGGCCCCAGGTTGTTCAACTGGAAGCCGCCAGCCGCGCCGCCGCCGATCGCGCTCAACACC
This sequence comes from Paraburkholderia sediminicola, assembly GCF_046026895.1. Classification (GTDB taxonomy): domain Bacteria; phylum Pseudomonadota; class Gammaproteobacteria; order Burkholderiales; family Burkholderiaceae; genus Paraburkholderia; species Paraburkholderia sediminicola_C. The sequence continues at coordinate 206,606 of NZ_JAQQEU010000002.1, read as the reverse complement.
GTCTGCGGATCCAGTCCGGCGCTGTGCGCATAAGCCAGGCCTTCGCACACGCCCAGCATCGTCGATGCGATCACGATCTGATTGCACAGCTTGGTGTGCTGACCCGCGCCCGGTCCGCCTTGCAGCACGATGTTCGTGCCGAGGCAGCGCAGCATCGGCTCGACGCGCGCGAGCGCGTCGGCCGCGCCGCCCACCATGATGGACAGCCGTCCCTCGCGCGCGCCGATATCGCCGCCCGAAACCGGCGCGTCCAGCATGTGCACGCCGCGAGCCACGGCGTGCGCGGCTAGCTCTTCGGCCAGTTGCGGGCTCGAAGTCGTCATGTCGATCAGCACGGCATCGCGCCGCGCGTTCACGATCAGACCGTCGTCACCGAGGTACAGTGCGCGCACGTCGTCCGGCATGCCGACGATCGTGATGATCACGTCGGATGCTTCAGCGAGCGCCTTCGGCGTGGCGTGCCACGATGCGCCCGCTTCGATCAGCGGCTCGGCCTTCGCACGCGTACGGTTATAGACGTGCAACGGATAGCCGGCTGCGGCGAGCCGCGCGGCCATCGAGGCGCCCATGATGCCAAGGCCGATAAAGCCGACAGCGGGTTTGCTTGCAGATTGATTCATGATTGCCTGATCCGGTCAGAGTTTGTCGCGCAGCAGGCCGCGCAACAGCATGGGGGTCAAAGGGTGACGGTCCGCCACTACGCCGAATGGCGCTAGCGCGTCGTTCACGGCGTTGGTCAAGGCGCCGAGCGCGCCCATCACGCCGCCTTCGGCCATCCCCTTGATGCCCGCCGCCGTCGCGCGGCTAGGCGTATGCAACGGGATGATCTCGAAGTTGGGTAATTCAGTCGAAGTGGCGATCAGGTAGTCGGCGAGCGAGCCGGTGACGTTCTGCCCCGTTTCGTCGTAGCGCGTGTGCTCGAACAACGCGCCGGACAGTCCCATTGCCACTGCGCCGTGTTGCTGCCCTGTCACCACGGTGGGGTTGAGCAGCGTGCCGCAGTCTTCGGCGATCACGTAGCGCGCAAAATGGATTGCACCGGTGGCCACGTCCAGTTCGATCTCGCATCCGTGCGTCGAATTCGAGTAGGTCATCGGCGGTGGATCGTAGGTCAGGTGAAACTCGAGGCCAGGCGCGAGGGCCTGCGGCAGCGAAGTAGGATCCATATAGGCACGCCGCGCCACGTCGGCGAGCGTCAGATCCGTCTCGACCCACGCGTCGCCGCTGCGGCGCTCGACGCGCGCGTCGACAAGGCGAAGCGAGTCGCTATCGGGCAGTTCGAGACAACCAGCGGCGATGGCAAGCACCTTGCGGCGCGCATCGAGCGCGCACAAATAGAGCGCGCCGCCGCCCGCCGTGCCGCTGCGGGCGCCGCGGCTGCCCATCCCGTAGGGCGCGATATCGGTGTGGCCCAGATGGATACGCACGCTCGACGGATCCACCCCCAGACCTTCGGCCACCGCATTCGCCATTGCACTTTCATAGCCTTGCCCACTGGGGCCGAGACCCACCGACGCGTTCACGACACCACTCGGCTCGATACGGATCCAGCTTGCCTCGTGTCCCGAGCCCGGAATGCCGGCCGATTTATAAAAGCGCGAACCGTACGTCGTCGGCTCGACCACGTTGCACAGGCCAAGCCCGAGATAGCGGCCGGCTGCCCGCGCCGCCTGCTGGCGCGCGCGAAAAGCGTCGTAGTCGAAGGCCGCCAGCACCGCTTCAAAAGTCTGCGACGGCGTAATGTCGGCCAGCAATTCGCCGGTGGCCGTGCGGTACGGCAGTTCCTCCGGTGTCAACAGGTTGCGGCGGCGCACCTCGACCGGATCCAGCTTCAGCTCGCGCGCAATCGCTTCCAGCGTGCCGTCCATGACCCAGCTGGTGATGGACATCGGCGCGCGCATGGGTGCATTGCCACATTTGTGACTGAGCACGACTTTCACGTCGAACGCGTAGTGCTGCAGCCGGTACGGTCCACTCAACACCATCGCGACCACGCGCGCGAGATAGTTCGCCGGAAAGAAGCAATACGCGCCGAAGTCTTCACGGATCTCCAGATCGAGCGCGAGCAGCGTGCCGTGCTCATCCACCGAGGCGCGGGTGCGGCAGAAGTCTTCACGGGAATTGGCCGCTGCGGTCAGATTCTCGAGACGGTCTTCGCGCCAGCGCACCGGCCGCTTCAGATGACGCGCGAGTGCGGCAACGGTCAGCTCTTCGCGGTACAGGGCGATCTTCTGACCGAACGAACCGCCGACGTCAGGCGAAATCACCGTCACCTGCGACTCGCTGAGTCTGAGCCGTTGCGCGAGCTGAGTGCGCAAAGGATGCGGCACCTGGGTTCCGATGTGGAACGTCAGGTGGTCGCGTCCGGCGTCCCAGACTGCGGCGCAACCGCGCGTTTCAATCGGTACATGGGTCTGCCGCTGCTGCTGAAAGGTCGCTTCGACCACACGGTAGGCTCGCTGGGCCACGCCCTGCGGGTCGCCGTTCGAGTAGGTCTGGTGCGACACGAGGTTGCCCGGCACCCCTGGGTCGACTTGCGCGGCATCGGCTTCTAGTGCTTGCCACATATCGGTCACCACAGGCAACGGCTCGAACTCGACCATGACCTGCTCCGCCGCGTCTTCCGCGAGATACCGGTCGGTCGCAACCACACACGCGACGAGATCGCCCTGAAAGCGCACGATGTCGGTCGGCATCGTCGCGAACTCGACCGGCAACAAGCCCTCGACCGGCGCAGCGACACGCATCGGCGTGGTCCACTGAGCCAGCTCCCGTCCGGTGACGACGGTCACGACACCGGGCATGCCGGCGGCCGCCGCGGTATCCAGTGAAACGATCCGCGCATGCGCATGCGGCGAGCGCACGAAGCTCACATGGAGGGCGCCCGCAATTTCGATATCGTCGAGATACCGGCCATAGCCCGTCAGCAGGCGATAGTCTTCGGTGCGCGGCAGCGCCTTGTTGAGGTAGCGAAACGTCTGCTCAGACATCGGCGCTCTCCCCCCGCATCCGCGCGGCCGCGCGCAGGATCGCCCGCACGATGTTCTGATAGCCGGTGCAGCGGCACAGGTTGCCGGAAAGCGCCTCGCGCACCTCGGCCTCGGAAGGGCTGGGGTGCTCGCGCAGATACGCCTCGAAGGTCATCACGATGCCCGGCGTGCAAAAGCCGCACTGCAGGCCATGACACTCGTGCATCGCCAGCTGCAGCGGAGAGAGGCGGCCATCCTGCGCGACAGCTTCGATCGTGGTGATCTGCACCTCGTCCATTTGAACGGCGTACGCGAGGCACGAGCGCGCCGGCCGGCCGTCGATCAGCACCGTGCACGCGCCACAGACGCCGTGCTCGCAGCCCACGTGCGTGCCGGTCAGACGGCAGTCTTCGCGAAGCACATCGGAAAGGAGCTTGCGAGGCTCGCAATGCACTTCGTGACGGGCGCCGTTCACATTCAGATAAATCTTGTTCTTTTCCATGACTCAATTGGAAGTCGTGTTGGCCGACTGCGTCGCGCGTAGCAACGCTCGCGTCGTGAGCGCCTTGACGAGTTCGCGCCGGTAGGCGGCGCTGATGTCCGGTTGATCGTAGGGGTCGATAGCGCCAGCCACGGCGTCGGCGATCGCGGCAAGCGTCGGCAAATCGACCGCAGCGCCCACGAAGCCCGCTGCGAGTTCGTTTAGCACGAGCGGGGCGTCCGCCACGCCGCCGAGGCCAATCCGCAGGCTGGAGAATCTGTTGCCGTGGAGCATGGCGGTGAGCGCGCAAGCCGCAATCGCGAAGTCGCCACGCCGCCTGCTAAAGAGTTCGAATGCGTGCCGCTCGCCCGGGCGTGCGACCGGGAAATGCACGGCGCGAATGATTTCTTCAGCGGCGAGATCGGTTGTCATCACCGCAATCAGGAACTCCGCGCACGGCACCTCACGGCTGCCGTCCGGTCCGACAATTTCGATGCTCGCGCCCAGCGTGCTGGCAATGAGCGGCATTTGCGCAGCAGGATCCGCGTGCGCAAGGCTGCCCCCAAGCGTGCCGCGCTGGCGAATCGCGTAGTGCCCGATGGTCGCGGCCGCTTCCGCGAGCAGCGGGCAAGCGGCGCGCACCGTGCCGCTGGCTGCGACCTCGTGATGGCGCGTCATCGCGCCAATGGATAGCACCTCACCCGCCAGCGTCACGCCGCTTAGTTGCGGCAATGCGTTGAGGTCGATCAGATGGGCGGGCTGCGCAAAGCGCATGTTCATCATCGGCGCGAGGCTTTGCCCTCCCGCGATGACTTTCGCGTCGAAGCCGTGCTGCGCGAGCAGCGAGAGCGCTTCTTCAAGCGTGTGAGGCCGGTGATACGAAAATACCGCGGGTTTCATGCGTTCTGCACCTTCAGGTTCACGCCGCTCGCCTGATCGAACAGGTGCAGGCGGCGGCGGTTGATCGACAAGGCCACGCGTTCACCGACCTTGCAAGAACGCTCCTTGCCGACACGCAAAGGCATCAACTGCCCCCAAGCATTGGAAGATATCTCCTGAAAAATAACTCGTCAACTGACGACATCATGATTCTACAAAAAATTTCAGGTCACCGGTGGTCGATTGACCTGTGGAGCGAAATCGCGCTGGATCGCCTGAATTTTTCCGCATTTGATCCCATGAATTGCCTAGCTCAATCGAACAAATAATTATCGTCAATCGACGATTGAACTACGTAACTCTGGCACCGGTGATCGGTGGGAGAGCAATGTGGCGGGAATTCCGCAGAGATCGGGCGCGCACAGAAGTCCACCCAGGATGGACGCGCGTGAGTCGCATTCGGCGACCGCGGCGGTTGGAAAGTGATAAGCGCTGGCCTGGTGAATCCGCTCAACCGGCAGGCTGCCCAGTGTTTCCGAAGGTGAAGATCGAAGCCGACCAGATCTATGTAAAAGACAGCGGCCTCTATACGACCGCAGGCGTGACCGCCGGCATCGATCTCGCGCTGGTCATGATCGAAGAGGACTTCGGCAAGCAAATGGCGCTCGACGTCACCCGATCGGCGAAACCCCTAAGCGTTGCGGATTTGAGAGCGCGGATACACTTCGGCGTACGTTTAGTCGCTGGCTTCAGATCAGTCCCGCCGAATATCGGCAGCGCTTTCGCTCCGGCGATCCGGTGAACGAAGGGGCCGCCGCTGTCCGTCATCGATGACGACAGCGAGCGCCGCGCTCGCTTGTGGCCAAACGATGGAACGCACCCTTGGAGGACCAGTGCCACATCGCGTCTCAGTCGCGTGTGCTGGCCTTGATCAGCTCGCGAGCCAGAATCAGCGCATCGCGGTTAAGCGGAATGAAGCGTCCGCGGACTCGGGGACGGTAGACCGGGTCGCCCTTGTTGATGTGCTCGCCAGACAGGGCGCAACGCCCCATCGCGGGAGCAAGGCATGGTGCCCAGATTTGCTCCTCGTAGTTGCAAAGCGTCGGGTCGTGCCAGCGTAACGCGAAGAGCGCATTGGGCAGTTCCTCCACGACCGTCACAGTATAGGTGCGCACGTCACCACCGTCCGACTGACGCGAATTGACCGGCTCGCCATCCAGGCGGGAGCGGCCGGACAGGCCCGGAGGATTCCACGTCGGGTGTGGCGGAGAGAAAAAATGGTCGATGACTGCGAGCGTCGTCGCCCATGGGTCTCGAGCCCCGGGTGCTGAAGTGAGTCGGCCCGGCCGATGCGATGATGGATGATGGGATGAGGACAACGCAGGAAAAGCAGGCGTATGACAAGATTCACTTTCTGACGGGAGGTCAGAATTCGTATTGGGCTCAACGTTCACGATCTTTTGCCATCCTTAGCAAATGGTGAAGCAGCAGCGAATAACCCTGGAGGTCGAACCACTCCCGACTTGCGGCTACTGGATGCATATGACGGAGAAGTCGACCGTACGGCGATAAATGGTCCTGCCAAGCCACGGCACGAAGGTGTACTCGTTATATGCGTTGCTGCCGATATGAATCCAGCTACGTAGAACATGTGACACGATGATTCCTTGGAGACGTTGCGAAGGGCACCGGTCGAGCGGCCATCCGAAAGTGCCATGGGGTCGTCGGGCCGTACCGCGAGCTTTGCGCCGCAATAACAGCGAGCGTGTCGCGATGAGATAAGGGTAGGTCTAGCCGGAGGGCGAGTCTATTCTACGGTCGGATATGCCGATGCCGCATTAGCGTAATCGCCTTATACGGAGGTATAGGCACGGCAAGGAGATTTCACCGGGCGTGCCGTAAAGGGGAGTCTCCGGTTGAGCGGCAAACGCAAGCAACCAGAGCGGCCATCTGGAACGAAACGCCGACACAGTCTTGACGACCGCTCGGCGCCAGGGACCGGACCTTTTCTCAACCCGCGCGAATGGTCTGCACAAGCGCTCGCGTACGCTGGCGCTCAGCGGTGACGGCCGTCGGGCAGACAGGGCTTGATACCAAGCGATTCGGCCTTGCGGACGAGGTCCGGCATTGAGCGCGCATTCATTTTTCGCATCACCTGTCCACGGTGGACCTTGACCGTGATCTCGCTCAGGTTCATTTCGGCGGCGATCTGCTTGTTCAGCAGACCGGACAAGACAAAGCCCATCACCTCTTTCTCGCGCGGCGAAAGCGACTGGTATGAAGCGCGCAGCCCCGTGAGCGCGGTTTCTGCCGCGAGCCGCTCGCTGTCTCGCGCGAGGGCCTGAGCAACTGCGTCGAGCATATCCTGGTCTTTGAATGGCTTCGCGAGGAAATCGAGCGCGCCAGCCTTCATTGCCTTCACCCCCATCTCGATGTCTCCATGACCGGTCATGAATACAACGGGGATATGCATGCCGCTACTAACGATTTCCTGGTGAAAAGCCATGCCGCTTTTTCCGCGGAGCCGCACGTCAAGAATGAGGCAACTCGGTCCCGCGGAGTGAGGAAACCGGAGAAATTCATCCGGGGACTCGAACGTTTCGACGCGCAAGCCTACGGAGCGCAAGAGCAGGTCGAGGGCTCGCCGGATTCCCTCGTCGTCATCGACAACGTAGACGACGGAACCGTCAGTTGCTTCGGGTTCATCCGCCATTTGGCGGGTCGGCCTGGTAGTCATCTGGACACCTCGCGAAGCCAGAATGCGGTCGCACCCTGCTGGCATGGACCCATTTTACGCCGCCACGGTTGCAGACATCACCGGATCCCAGGCTGCTTGCAGGAAGGGTTCAAATCACTGGACAGGCCCAGAATCCGTCGATCGCATTCTGCTCGATTATCGCGCCTGATGCGGTCTTGTCTTACGCTCATCGCGTTGCCAGTGCTCCTGCACCTCACTGGCAACCGAGTAAACTAATTGTAAATCGTTGCGGGTCGCGACGTGATCACTTTGGATGAGGCCAACATTCATGCGGACCTGCGCCCCATCCGCCAGCGGAATGCAACCTGCAGGTGTCGGCCCAGGTCGCCGGCGGACAAGGGGGGGCAATGATTGTCGCGAATTGTCAGACCATTGATCGTGTCTACATGACTGCGGGCTCGGCCCTCTACCGTGGCCGACGCCTGTCGGACGCGATGCCGGTGCTGCTGAAGCTGCTTCCTGAACACGCCGGCGCAGTCCAATCCGCTCGTTTCAAACGCGAATACCTGCTCCTTCAAACATTGAAAGGCGCAGGCGTTGCCAAACCGCTTTCCCTGATCGATGACCGCGGACGCCTGGTGTCGATTCTCGAAGACTTCCCGGGCGAATCGCTCGAAACCGTTTTGTGCCACGGCCCGCGCCCGGACCTGCCGCGCTCCCTGACTATCGCGCATCACCTGGCCGATGCATTGGCGGCCATCCATACCGCCCACGTCATCCATCGGGATCTGCGTCCGGCCAATATTCTGGTCGCGCCAGAAACCGGCGAAGTTCTGCTAGTGGATTTCAGCCTCGCGACGACTCAGGAGCACACCGTCTCGCCAGAGGACGTTGTCGTCTCCGTGGGCGAATGGGCATACATGTCGCCCGAGCAAACCGGCCGCACGAATCGTCCAGTCGATTACCGGACCGATTGCTATTCGATGGGTGTGCTGCTCTATCGCATGCTCACCGGTCAACTGCCGTTCCAGGCGAGCGATCCGCTGGAATGGACGCATTGCCATATCGCCCGCATGCCCCCGCCGCCGTGCGACATCGCGCCCGAGGTGCCGCAACCGGTGTCCGACATCGTGATGAAACTGCTCGCCAAACTACCGGAGGATCGTTATCAAAGCATGCGTGGCGTGCAATCCGATCTTGACCGGTGTCTGGCGCAATGGCGCGCTTGCGGCCGGGTCGAGCGGTTCCGGCTCGGCACGGACGATCGGTCGGATCGCTTCCAGATACCCCACAGACTGTACGGGCGCGATCAGGAATCAAATACGCTCCTCGGTGTGTTCGAAATCATGGCGTCCACCGGCCGGGCGGCGCTTGCGACCGTCTCCGGGTACTCGGGCATCGGCAAGTCGGCGCTGGTCGACGCGTTGCGCAAGCCGATTGTCGCGAAACGCGGCTACTTCATTTCAGGCAAGTTCGATCAGTATCAGCGAGACATTCCCTATGCCACCCTTACGCAAGCGTTTGGCGAATTGGTGCAGCAACTGCTGGCCGAAAGTGCCGCGCGCCTCGCTGGATGGCGGCAACAACTACAGGCTGCGGTCGGGGTCAATGGCCAGCTCATTCTCGATGTGCTGCCCAAAGTCGAGTTGATCATCGGCACGCAAGCTCCGGTACCAGCGCTGCCGCCGACGGAAGCTCAAAACCGGTTCCGCCTCGTGTTCCGGCGATTCGTGACGGTGTTCACGAGCCGGGCACACCCGCTAGTCCTCTTCCTGGACGACCTGCAGTGGATCGACGCAGCCAGCCTGGCGCTCGTCGAGCACTTGCTCACCCACCCGGATACCCGTTACCTGCTGCTGATCGGCGCCTATCGCAACAACGAGGTGAGCGGAACGCATCCGCTGATGAAGAGCCTCGGTGCGATCCATCACAGTGGCACGCCGGTGGTCGACATCCGGCTCGCGCCGTTGTCCGCCGCGCATTTAAACCAGTTGGTGGCCGACACGCTGCATGCGCCACCCGCGTCCTGCGAGCCACTCACCCAGCTCATTTGCGAACGCACCGAGAGCAACCCGTTTTTCTTTATTCAGTTTCTGGATGCGCTGCACAAGGAGGGGTTGCTACGGCGTGATACCCAGATCCATGCATGGCGCTGGAACCTCGAACAGATCAAAGCGAAAGATTTTGCCGACAACGTCGTCGATCTGATGTTGAGCAAGTTGCGGCAGCTGCCGGTCCCCGCACAGGAAGCGCTGCAACTGGCCGCCTGCCTCGGCAACAGGTTCGACCTGCGGATGCTCGCGCTGGTCAGCGGCCATGCCGAGATTGAGCAGCACCTTGCGCCGGCGGTGCGCGAAAATTTGATCTTGCGTACCCACGGCAGTGGCAAGTTCCTGCACGACCGGATCCAGCAGGCGGCTTATTCACTGATTCCCGAAGGACGCCGCAGTGAAATACACCTGCGCATCGGCCGCGTGCTCCTGTCGAGCATGACAGCCGACGAGCTTGCCGCGCATCGGTTCGATGTGACGAACCAGTTCAACCGCGGCGCCGCACTGATCACGGCACCGGAAGAGCGCGAGCGCGTAGCTGAACTCAATCTCGCCACTGGCATGCGTGCCAAGGCGGCGACGGCTTACGCATCGGCACTGGCCTACTTCACTGCCGGCCACGCCCTGGCGGCAGAGGATGATGCGAACCGGCACGATGCGCTCACTTTCTCGCTCGGCTTTCAGCGTGCCGAATGCGAATTCCTCAACGGCGACCTGACGACGGCGGAACAACGACTGTCGACGCTTTCACATCGCGCCGCGAACCTCATCGACAAGGCCGCTGTCGCGTGCCTGCGCATGGCGCTTTATATGAACGCGGGACAAGCCGACCGCGCGGTTGAAGTGAGCCTCGAGTTTCTCCGTGCCGTTGGCGTCAAGTGGTCGGCGCACCCGCGCAAGGAGGAGGTGCAACAGGAGTACGAGCGATTGTGGCAACGGATGGGCAAGCGCTCGATCGAGCAGCTTCTCGATTTACCTTTGATGACCGATCCCGTCTGCCGCGCCACGCTGGACGTGCTAACTGCCGTCCAGCCGCCCGCCCATGCCACCGATATGAACCTGTATTGTCTTACCGCCAGCCGAATGGCGAATCTGAGCCTCGAGCATGGCAACAGCGACGGATCGGGATTCGCCTATGTCATGCTCGGCATGACCCTCGGGCCGCAATTCGGTGATTACCAGGCCGGATTCCGGTTCGGCAGGCTCGGCGTCGAACTCGTCGAGAAGCACGGAATGGATCGCTTCAAGGCCCGCGTCTACGCGGGCTTTGGCGCCTTCATCGTGCCCTGGACGAAGCACATACGTTCAGGTCGCGCCCCACTGCGGCTCGCCTTCGACACGGCCAACCAGACCGGCGACCTGACGTTTTCGGGCTATTGCGGCAACAACCTGATCACCAATCTGCTAGGTGCCGGAGATCCCCTCGGCGATGTGCAGCGTGAAGCCGAAAGCGGCTTCGAGTTCGCACATAAAATGCGCTTCGAATTCGTCGCCGACGTCATGACGACGCAACTCAGGCTGATCAAAGCACTCCGCGGCCTGACTCCCGCTTTTGGCTCCTTCAACGATGCTGCATTCGACGAAGACCAGTTCGAGCAGCATCTGCGCACGGATCCGGGGCTGGCACTCGTCACTTGCTGGTATTGGATTCGCAAGTTGCAAGCGCGTTTCCACGCAGGCGACTACGCTTGCGCCATCGCGGCGGCATCGAATGCCGAGCGCTTGTTGTGGACGACGCCATTCTGTTTCGAGCTGGCGGAATATCACTACTTTGACGCCCTGGCGCGCGCAGCGCACTGCGATTCGGCATCGGCTGACGAACGAGCCACCCATCTGGAGGCAATCTCCGTTCACCATCAGCAGCTTCAGACGTGGGCGAACAATTGCCCCGAGAATTTCGCGGACCGCACCACGCTGATAGCCGCCGAGATTGCCCGACTGGGAGAGCACGACTCCGACGCCATGCGGCTGTACGAACAGGCCATTCGATCGGCGCGCGAGCACGGCTTCGTCCAGAACGAGGCAATCGCATATGAGCGCGCCTCGGCGTTCTACCGCACGCGTGGATTCGAGACGATTGCCGACACCTATATGCGAAAGGCGCGCGAGTGCTTTGCGCGCTGGGGCGCCGACGGCAAGGTCAGACAGATCGACGCGCGCGCGCCGCAACTGCGCGAAGATCCGGCTTCCCCGGCCGCGACTGCGTTCGGCAACGTTGCGCAACTGGATCTGCTGTCGGTCACGAAAGCGTCGCAAGCCATCTCCGGCCAGATCGTGCTCGAGGACCTCGTTGACACGCTAATGCACATCCTGCTAGAAAATGCCGGGGCGCAGACCTGCCACTTGCTGCTCGCGCGCAGCGAGAGCCTGGTCCTCGCGGCCGAAGCGAGCGTCGAACAACAGACCATCCAGGTACGGCAGCATCTGGGCCGGGCGCTGAGCGCACCGGCGTTGCCGGAATCGTCCAAGCGGGAAGCGGTGCTCCCCGCATCCATCATCAACTACGTGCGCCGCAGCCACGAGCAGGTCTTGCTGACCGATGCGATGCAATCGAATCCATTTGCGGCAGACGACTACTTCGCCCGCCGGCGCCCGAAGTCGGTGTTGTGCCTGCCGATCATGCGGCGCTCCGCGCTGATCGGCCTGCTGTATCTGGAAAACAACCTGGCCACGCATGCCTTCACGCCCGAACGCCTGACCGTGCTGGAACTGCTGGCCTCCCAGGCCGCGATCTCGCTGGAAAACGCGCTGCTCTACGCCGATCTGCAGCGTGAGAACAGCGAGCGCAAGCTAGCCGAAGAGGAACTGCGTGTGCGCGAAGCTCGCATCCGGCGGCTGGTCGAATCGAACATCATCGGCGTGTTCTTCTGGAACGTGACCGGTATCGCCACCGACGCGAACGACGCGTTTCTTCGGATCGTCGGCTATTCGCGGCAAGATCTGCTGTCCGGCCAGGTCCAATGGGCCAGCATGACGCCCGCGGAATATCGCGCCGCTGACGCGCGGGCGGTCGAAGAACTACGGCAGCACGGGCGTTCCCAGCCCTATGAGAAGGAATATATCCGCAAGGACGGCACTCGCATCCCCGTTCTGATCGGCGGAGCGCTCATGGAGGGTTCGGAGGAGAACGGCGTAGCGTTCGTGCTCGATCTGACCGAACAGAAGGAGGCCGAGGCGGAACTCGCGGCGCGGCGGACCGAGGCCAAACGCGCGGATGAGCAGCTGCAAGCATTGCAGGTGGAACTGGCTCATGCAACTCGCGTGACAACGCTCGGGGAACTGAGCGCATCCATCGCCCACGAGGTTGGCCAACCGCTCGGTGCGATCGTGACCAGTGGCGAAGCCTGCCTCCGATGGCTCGGCCACAACAATCCGCAGCCGGAAGAGGTGCGGGCCTGTGTGCAGCATATGATCGGCGAAGGCAGGCGCGCGAGCGAAATTGTCCGGCGGATCCGCACGCTCACCGGCAAGGCGGCGCCGCGCAAGACACAGCTCGAACTGAACGATGTGATCAATGACGTCGTAGCGCTGGTTCAGCGCGAACTCCTGAACCATCGGGTCTCGTTGCGCCTGGAGCTTGCCTCCGACTTGCCTCCGGTGCTCGGCGATCGGGTCCAGCTTCAGCAAGTGCTCATTAACCTCGTCATCAACGGGATCCAGGCAATGGCTGACATCGGCGACAACTCACGTGAACTACTTATCGAGTCCCATCGGGATAACGATGGGCACGTGCTCGTCACAGTGCAGGACTCCGGCCCGGGCATCGATCCGGAAATCGCAACGCGGCTGTTCGACGCTTTCTTCACCACGAAAGCCGACGGCATGGGCATGGGATTGTCGATCTGCCGTTCTATCATCGAAGCCCACGGCGGACAGGTGTGGGCGTCCAACCATGCCGGGCGCGGGGCCAGATTCCAGCTCAGCCTGCCCTGGGTTGACCGCGATGCGTCGTGAAGGGCAAGCCGGTGCGGAAAACATGACAACGACCGGTCATGTTCGAGAGCGCCATCGGGACCCATCCGGATCGACGCCACGCACACGAACGGTCTATACATTCGTATCATTTCCGTGCGGTGGTTTCGGAGCTACGATGGATTTGAGTCGCGTGCCACACGATTGCGGGTGGCACGCTCCGCTTCCAGTGTGTCGAGGCCCGTCGCTAGTGTCTTCTCAAATGATTTCCATCGTCGATGACGATGAGGGTGCCCGGGTGGCGACCGCAAGTCTGGTTCGTTCGCTAGGGTGGCAAGCACGAGTGTTTGCATCGGCGGAAGAATTTCTGGAGTCGGGGTTAATCGACGAAACGTCATGCCTGATTTCGGATATACGGATGCCGGGCCTGTCCGGAATCGAAATGCACGATTGCCTGCTGGCCCTCGGGTACGCCATTCCGATCATTTTCACCACGGGATTCCCGACCGCTGCCCTGGAAGCCAAAATCCAGGCCAGGGGTGCCCCCCCTTTCCTGGAAAAGCCCGTTGATGCCGCCACTGTGGAGCGCTTGCTCAATCTCGCGCTAGATGGGCCATAACGGTTGCCACCCGGTCAGAAAACTGCCCTCTTGCCGGGCCGCGCAATTCTGGCCGTCACACGTTCAATTCCCCTCGCCGTCACGACGACTTCTCCCAGCCTGGCTTCACGCCTGCGGATATTGCCCTTCGAACAGGATCTTCATTGCGAAGGACACCTTTCATTGCCTCCAGCAATTGCGCGAGTTATACGCGGGTATGAGATTCCTATCCACATGCGCCGCTATTCGAGCCATTCGTAGAATGGTTTCGTGTGCCTCGCACCTGTACATTGATCTCAAGGCCAATGTGCAAGCGCGATGCGCCTGGCATGGTCAGTCCTGTTCATCACCAGTTCGCTCGATCGATCCGCGAACCTGAATCCGGTTTCTTGACGATCGATGCGCACCGTTCGTCTCGCGGCTTGGGCCGTGGACCTTCTGCGCAATCGTGACCCATGCCGTCAGCCGGTGGTGGCCGCCGCAATTGCGGCATATCTGAAGGGAGGAGCAGACGATGATGACCATCGTGCTTATCTACATGTCCGGCTTCCTTGCCGTCGTGGCGACTGTGCTTGTCGCAATGATCAGGATCCTGGCGCATCCAATCGTTGAAGAGGACATGTCGTCTCAATCCGCTTCCGCGTAATTTGACCACGCGCATTTTCGATGTTGTGGAGGTTGTCATGTTCATCCAATCCAATCAGATAGAACTGCCTTTCCGGTTCGAATTCGACCTGTGCGCATGGGCAGACGCCGTTTACGAAAAAGCCGTCGGAGAGGGCTTCATTCGCGAGCCCTGGGAACCTGACGTTGCGATCGTCCAGCGGTTGGAGGCTTACTTCCACACTGGGCTGTCGCCTGCCGAAGCGGTGAGCGCGTGCTTCTGTCTGAACCACTAGTGCGAACCCGGCCCGACGGCCCCCCGGAATGGCGAGCGAAATGGAACCAGCGCCTCCGATGTCGAGGTCCCCGGTCTCGTCATTGACCGGCAAACGAACACCCTGACTATTCAGAAGAAACGCATCCGCACGCGCGTGAGCGCTCTGTGCCCACCGCCTCAAAGCGGTACATCTTCACGTGACGACTCATGGTCTGATAGAGTACCTCGTCCGGCGGCGAGGAAGCCGACGCCGCCGTCAAAGCACAATGTACCGGCGACCCTGAATCAATTGGAACACGCAGCCATGAAGGCTTCACCGGCGGCGGTATCACGCACTTATGCGATGCCCGAGCGAAGCGACCGCCTCGATTTCTACATACGCGATCAAGCCTCACGCCCCGCGATTGAAGAGCCGCACAAGCACGAATATTTTCAGATTCAGATCAACCTCGGCGGAGATACCGAACAGCACATCGGCGGAGTAAGCCGGCCGTTTCCTGCTGGCGCGGTCGCCTTTATCCTGCCGCATCGTTTGCATCTGATACCGCACCCCGCGCGTTCGCGCTTTATCGTCATCAACTTTACGCAAGCGTTTCTACGCGCCAATACCAGCGGAATTGCGGATCCACTGGACCTCGAGGATGTGGCGATCACGCAGGCGCCCGAACTCGCGCCATTCAGGCTTCAGGCGTACATCGACTTCATTCTGGAGGACGCCGATCTCGCCGAAATCGAACCGCTTCTGTCACGCATGCTGGAGGTCAATGAGACGCGGCGCTTCGGCGCGACCGCCCTCCTGCGCGGATACCTTCTTCAGCTTATCGGGATCGTCTGCCAACGACACGCGGATCAGCTGCTTCGCCTTTCCTCGCGTAACGTCCAAAGACTCGGCCGACGGGACGCCTTGGTCCGTGTGGACCGCCACGTCAGTGCCCATCTCGCGAGCGACACACTGTCCCTGACCTCGGCCGCCGCCGCTGCGTTTCTATCGCCGAACTACCTTGCGCATCTGATCAAGAAAGAGACGGGTCGGACATTTGTCGAGTGGGTGACCGAGCGGCGCATCGCACGCGCGAAGGAACTGCTGGCCAACGACAGCCGGCGCATCAAGGACATCGCGTTTATGGTCGGCTATCGCGACGAAGCCTATTTTTCGAGGCGGTTTCGTCGGTCAGTCGGTCAATCGCCGAGTGAGTTTCGCGACATGCACCGGAGTGCGGGCCAACGAAGCGGCGGTGCAACTGCGCGCAAAGGTTGACCGTAAGTTCGTCCTGGTGTTCAGCGGATTTGTCCTGAACGGAGAGTTCGCTGCGCGATATCGTAGGTAAGCCAATACCCATCGCGAGGCTTACCATGACCGAATACTCAGTGACACCCCCCACGATCACCTCCGTTGCTGTCAGCGGCTCGACGAGCCGCTTTCCCGTGCGCCGCGTGTTCTGCGTCGGCCGCAACTACGCGGACCACGCGCGCGAAATGGGCGCCAACCCGGACCGGGATCCTCCCTTCTTTTTTTCCAAACCTGCCGATGCCGTCTTGCCAGCGACCGGCAGGCTTCCGTACCCTCCCCTTACTTCCGACTTGCACCACGAGATTGAACTCGTCATTGCGATCGGCAAGGAAGGAAAGGCCATCGCCCCTGAAACCGCACTCGATTTTGTCTGGGGTTATGGCGTTGGCGTCGATCTGACCCGCCGGGATCTCCAGGCGACGGCAAAAAAACTGAGCCGACCGTGGGACTGGGCGAAAGGCTTTGACGCCTCTGCGCCGGTGAGCGAGATCAAACCGGCGTCTGAAGTGGGGCATCCATCCAGCGGCCGGATATGGTTGTCGGTGAACGACGAAATTCGTCAGCAAGGCGACCTCAGCGAGATGATCTGGCCTGTCGCGGACATCATCAGCTACGTCTCTCAGTCCGTCACTGTGAAGCCGGGAGACCTTATCTTCAGTGGAACACCCGCTGGCGTCGCCGCACTACGCCCAGGCGACAAGGTCGCAGGCGGCGTGGATGGCGTGGCGAACTTCAGTTTCGAGGTGGGCCCGCTGGCCGGATAAACGAAGCGCGGTCGTGACGGATGCCAAGTCACGACCGCCTGCCTCAACGCGGCCCAATCGTTCCGACGACGGCCGCCACACTCAATCGATCCGGCGCGGATCACCGTCGAATTCGACAAGGCAGCCGAAGCCGCCATGAAACAGCGCTTCACGCGCATCTTCCGCCTTGCCCGTTGCCGCGATCTCAGCCGCGTGCAGTTCGGCATCATCTTCCGGCGCGAACCCGAGATAGCGCACGTTGGCGTTATCCCAGCGATTGCGCGCGTTATTGGACACGCCATACACGACCGCGAAGTGAAAGTCCGGATAGTCGATACAGCGGCGCGCCACCTGCACCATGTCGCGATGGCTGATCCATGTGAAGAGGTGGCGCGGCGCGGTTGGCCGGTCGTCCGGGCGGAACGAGCCGATCCGGATGCACGCAACCGACATGCCGTGCTTGTCGGCGTACATCCGGCCAAGCGCCTCGCCGAACACCTTCGAGATGCCGTAGCGGCTATCAGGGCGCGGCTCGACGGTGTTGTCGATCATCCGGTCGCGACGATGAAAACCGACCGCGTGGTTCGAACTCGCGAACACCACGCGCTTGACGCCCGCTTGCCGCGCCGCTTCGAACACGTTGTAGCAACCCTCGATGTTCATATCGCGGATGCGCTCCCAGCGATCCTCGTCAGGTACGCCCGCGAGATGCACGACGACATCGACACCCTCCATGGCCGGCAGAAGATCGTCGAGCCGCGTGATATCCGCGGTGACGATTTCCTCGCCTGCCTGCGCCGGCGCCTGCGGCGCAATATCGGCGAGGCGCAGCGCATAATGGCCTTGGAAACCGGCGCGGAGCACACGGCCAATGTGACCGGCCGCGCCGGTAATCAGTACTCGAGTCATTGATACCCTCTCTGTGATTCAGGTGAATACGGTTAGCCGGTTGCGCCTTTCTGTACGGCGTAGCCGGCCGAACGGCGATGGTGCGCTTCAAGATACGCATCGCGCGATGGCACCAAGTGCTCGCGGCATAACCTGATCAACGATTCCCGGTCGCCGGTTCGGAGCGCCTCGATCATCTGGTGATGCTCGGCGCGCGCCTTCTCCAGATACTGAGGAAACACGATCGATACCGAACGGATCGCATGCGTGCGGCGTTCATACTCGCGAATCGCCTCGGTCAGAACCTGGCTTTCCGACAACGCAAAGAACGCATGGTGAAAAGTCATGTTCGCGCGGAACACGCGCCGCAGATCGCCGGCGATGGCTGCTTCGTCGTGCTCCGCCTGAATGGCCGTCAACGCATCGAGCGCCTCGCTGCTGACCGGAAAAACGATGCGCCTCGCCGCATCTGCCTCTAGCAGTTCGCGTAGCGCATACAGTTCCGTGACCTCGCGCGGCGTGAACGACTTGACCAGCGCGCCCACATTCTTGCGGCGCTCCACCAGGCCGCGCCGCTCCACTTCCGCCAGCACCAGACGCGCGACGTGGCGCTTCAGGTTGAAACGCTCGCACAGATCGTCTTCCACGAGCCGTTCGCGCGGATGCAGAACGCCCAGGACGATCTGCTCCTCGAGCTCATCCGAGACGCTACGCAGCGTCTCGTCGATATTACGGTCGCGTTCGACCGTCTTCGCAGTGGGTGCATCGGCGCGTTTGGGCTTGGCAGCGTTGCTCATCACAGGGGTCCGCAAAAAGATCTAAGCCGCGAGCCTATACGAAAATATGACCTTAACCCTTGTTTCCGTTGCCGGGAACGGTCGCGGTCATGCGCGCGGCTTGCAGAAAGTCGAAGTCGCAGCCCTCGTCGGCCTGAGTGATCGTCGTCAGGAACAGCTTGCGATAACCACGCTCGTCGGGATCGGCCTGGCGCGCCGGCAACGCGGCAAGACGCGCCGCGATTTCCTCGTCGCTGAGGGCAAGTTCGATAGACCGTTCCGCCACGCTCAGGCGAATCCGGTCACCCGTTTGTACGATCGCGAGGGGACCGCCGATAGCCGCTTCGGGCGTGACGTGCAGGACCACCGTACCGGACGCCGTGCCGCTCATGCGGCCATCCGAAATGCGCACCATGTCCTTCACACCCAGGCGGCCGAGCTTGCGCGGAATCGGAATGTAGCCCGCTTCCGGCATTCCGGGTGCACCGACCGGACCGATCCGCTTGAGCACGAGAACGTCGTGCGCTTCCACGTCCAGTTCCGGATCGTCGATACGGCGCGCGAGATCCTCCGCGTCCTCGAAGACGACGGCGCGTCCTTCGTGCTCCATCAGGCTGGCGCTTGCCGCTGACTGCTTGATGATCGCGCCGCCCGGCGCGAGATTGCCGCGCAGCACCGCAATACCGCCTTGTGGAAAGATCGGGCGGTCAAACGGGCGGACGACTTCCTGCGCGAAGCTCGCCGGGGCGGCATCCAGCTCCTCGCCGAGCGTGCGGCCGGTCACCGTGAGCGCGTCGAGATGCAGCAGCCCTTTTATCTCGCGCATGACCGTGGTCAAGCCTCCGGCGCGATGCAGGTCTTCCATGTAGTGCTGTCCGGACGGCTTCAAATCGACGAGCACCGGCGTTTCGCGCGCCATCCGGTCGAGCTGTTCGAGGTCGATGCGAATCCCGAGCCGGCCCGCGATGGCCGTGAGGTGAATGATGCCGTTGGTCGAGCCGCCGATTGCGAGCAGCACCCGCAACGCGTTTTCGAACGCCTTGGGCGTCAGGATCGCCGCCGGACTCAGATCCCGGCCGATCATCGCCACGGCCTGCGCGCCGGTGCGCTCCGCAATGCGGATGCGATCGGCGGTTACGGCGGGCGCAGACGCGCCACCCGGCAGCATGATGCCCAAGGCTTCCGCGATGCAGGCCATCGTGCTGGCCGTGCCCATCACCGAACAGGTGCCGACCGTTGCGACGAGCTGATTGTTGACCGCTTCGATCTCGGCTTCGCCGATCTGGTCGCCACGGAAACTCGCCCAGAAACGACGGCAGTCCGTACATGCCCCAACCCGTTCACCGCGATGCGAGCCCGTGAGCATGGCACCCGTCACCAGTTGAATGGCCGGCACACCGGCCGCCGCCGCACCCATCAACTGGGCCGGGACGGTTTTGTCGCAGCCGCCGATCAGCACCACCGCATCCATCGGCTGGGCCCGGATCATCTCCTCCGTGTCCATCGACATCAGGTTGCGCAGGTACATGCTGGTCGGATGCGAAAAGCTCTCGGCAATCGAAATCGTCGGGAATTCGACAGGCAGGCCGCCAGCCAGCATCACGCCGCGCTTGACCGCCTCGATCAGCTGCGGCGCGTTGCCGTGGCACGGGTTGTAGGCACTCCCCGTGTTCGCGATCGCCACGATGGGACGGGACAGCGCGTCGTCGGTATAGCCCGCGCCCTTGATGAACGCCTTGCGCAGAAAAAGCGAGAAACCCTCGTCGCCGTAGTTCGTCAGGCCCTGCCGCAAGCCGCTTTTCTTCTCGCTCATTGTTGCTCCTGGATCTTCGATGCGATTATCAATAATCTTGACGGGAATGTTACCGATACTTATAGTCTGTCCGCAAGCGATTCTTTTTTGTCGCGTCCAATCGCTTTTGTCGCGTCCAATCGCACCCATCCACTCTGTAACAGCATTCCGCCGAGGTTTTCATGAAGCATGTCGTGGCCTATCGTTCGTTGCCTCCTGCCGTGCTGGGGCTACTTCGTGAGCACTGTTGCGTCGAACTGGTCGACGTTTCCTCCGGCGACCTCGCGCCGTTCAGGCGCGCGCTGGGCACGGCTCATGGAATGGTCGGCAACAATCTCAAGATCACGCCTGAGATCCTCGACGCCGCGCCCTTGCTCGAGGTGGCCTCCACCATTTCGGCCGGCTTCGATGCGTTCGATGTCCCCGAACTCTCGCGCCGCGGCATCGTTCTGACGAACACGCCGGAAGAAGTCACCGAAACCACCGCCGACCTCGTGTTCAGTCTGATCCTCGCAACCGCCCGGCGCATTTCCGAACTCGCCGACTGGACGCGGCGCGGCCAGTGGACACGCACGATCGGCGAGGCGCAATTCGGTGTCGACGTGCATCACAAAACGCTGGGCATCGTCGGGCTGGGGCGCATTGGCAACGCGGTCGCCAGGCGCGCCGCCCTCGGCTTCGGCATGAACGTGATCTATTCCAATCGCTCCCGCAACCCCGAAGCAGAGGAGCGCTACGGCGCGCAATGGCGGCCGCTTCCCGAACTGCTCGCGACTGCGGACTTCGTCTGCGTGCTGGTGCCGCTATCGCCCGCCACCGAGCGCCTGATCGGCAGCGCCGAGCTCGGGGCCATGAAGCAGTCGGCCATTCTCATCAACTGTGCTCGCGGACAGGTCGTCGACGAAGCCGCCCTCATCGCGCATCTCCGCGAAGGCCGCATTCTCGGCGCCGGTCTCGATGTGTTCGAACGCGAACCGCTGTCGCCGGACTCGCCGCTGCTCCAGTTACCGAACGTGGTAGCGGTGCCGCATATCGGCTCCGCTACACAACAGACGCGCGAGAACATGGCCATGCGCGCGGTACGCAATCTCATCGATGCGTTCGACGGCCAGCTCTCGTCGACCTGCGTCAATCCTGAAGCGCTCCAGGCCCGCTCGTCTGCGCAACAGATCGCCGGCTGAATGGCGCGAAACACTCTCACCTCAAGCACAAGGAACACGCGATGACTTCAGTCAACCGGCCCCGCGGCGTCTACTCGCCCGTGGTCACGCCGTTCACAAGAGACCTTCTCCCCGATAACGACCGCTATGTCCGTCATTGCCGATGGCTGATCGAACAGGACGTCGGCCTCGCTGTGTTCGGCACCAATTCGGAAGCGAATTCCCTCGCGGCCAGCGAGAAAATGAAACTGCTCGAAACGTTGGTCGATGCAGACATTCCGCTCGATCGCCTGATGCCGGGCACCGGCTGCTCGGCACTCACCGACACAGTCGAACTGACACGCCATGCGCTTTCGCTAGGGGTGAACCATGTGCTGATGCTGCCGCCGTTCTACTACAAGGGCGTCACCGACGAAGGCTTGTTCCGCAGCTACGCGCAGATCATCGAACGCGTGGGCTCCGACGCACTGCGAATCTATCTGTATCACATCCCGCCCGTGTCGCAGGTGCCGCTAAGCCTCGCGCTCATCGAGCGGCTGCTCGCTGCTTTCCCGGGCGTGATCGCCGGCGTGAAGGACAGTTCGGGCGACTGGAGCAACACCCAGGCCATGCTCGAGCGCTTCCAGCCGCAGGGCTTCGATGTGTTCGCAGGCAGTGAAAACTTCCTGCTGGCCACCATGCGCGCGGGCGGCGTCGGCTGTATCACGGCAACCGGAAACGTCAATCCGGCGGCTATCGTGCAGCTGTATCGTCAGTGGCAAGCGGCCGACGCCGATGCCCGTCAGGCAGCACTGGATGCCACGCGTGCGGTGTTCGCCAGGTTCCCGATGATCCCCGCGCTCAAGGCAGCGATCGGCGTGTATTCGAACGACCCTGACTGGGGCGTCGTACGTCCTCCTCTCGTCGATCTGACGCCGGCGCAATGCGATGCGCTCGCCACCGCACTCCGCGAAATCGGCTTCTCGATGCCGGGGGTCGAAGTCACCGCCTGATGACATGCGGAAACACCCGCCGGTTGCATGCGCAACCGGCGGGTGTTTCCAGCTAATCATTGCTTCGGCGTCACGCCCAATCGTCCAGCGCGTATTCGTTCAGCGCGGCTTCATCGAAGTCGAACCCGAGGCCTGGACGCGTCGGCACGGTCAGCTTGCCGTCTGCGAACGACAGCTGCGTATCCACTAGCCGGCGGAAATTCAGCACCTGGTCGTCAGGAAAAAATTCGACGTAGCGCGCATTGGGCGTCGATGCCACCAGATGCACGTGCAGATCGTGGAACCAGTGCGGGCACATCGTTACCCCCACGGCCGCGGCCGACGCCGCAATCCGTCGCCATTCGCTGATCCCGCCGCACACCGCAGCGTCCGACTGAAGGATCATGGCCGCGCGCTTGTCGAGCAGCGCCTGATGCCGCCAGCGCCCCGCTTCGATCTCACCGGTCGCAACGGTCACCGGCGTGCGGCGGCTCAGTTGCGCATGGCTTTCGATGTCATCCGGACTGAAGGGCTCTTCGATCCAGTACGGATTGAACGGCTCGTATCGGCGCATGTATTCGAGCGCGGTCGGCACGTCGGACCAGGCGTTGTTGGCATCGAGCATCAGCAGCACGTCGTCGCCGATCGCCTCTCGCGCCGCCCTGATCCGCGCTTCCTCGCTGCGGGGATCGAGCCGCCCTACCTTCATCTTCACGGCCCGAAACCCCAGCGCCACGTAGCCCGCCATCTCCTCGCCGAGATGCTCGGGCGTCTTGCCTTCCAGGTAGTAACCTCCGCTGGCATAGGCCGGCACAGTGGTGCTGCAGGTGCCGCCGAGATAACGGCTCAAGGGCAGGCCCGCCGCGCGCGCGTTGCGGTCCCACAGGGCGATGTCGATGATGGACAGCGCCCGCATGACCGAGCCCGCGCGCCCCTGCAGCAATGACTCGTCGTACATCGCGCACCACGAGCCTTCGACATCGAGCGCGCAGCGCCCGCGCAACAGCGGCGCAAACAATTCGCGCACGGCATACGTGACCAGCATGCCGGCGCGGTTGCCGCTGTAGCAAAAGCCGATGCCGTAGTGGTCATCGGCCGTCCTGACGCGCACGACCGTGTAGTCGCGGGCCGTGACGAGACGGGTCGAGAACGCGGTGTGGCGGTCGAGTGGCACGCGGATGGTGCGCGCCTCCACCGAAACGATCCGCGCACGTGTCTGATAGTCGGCTTGCTCGGGTTCAGCGATGACGTGTTTCATGGCAGTAGACTCGAAAAAGATAACGATGCTCGCGGGACCGATCGTGCGGCCGCGCGCACGGTTGCAGGCGGGTGAGTCCGCCTGCGCCGCCCTGACCGCTTGCACGGCGGGGGCGCCCGCTTATGCAGCGGTGGTGTTCGTCCCGACTGTCTCGCCTGCTGCGCGCCGGCCGATGACCAGCAGCATGGCCAGCACCCCGACCAGATCGACCGCCGCGCCGAGCATGAAGCCGCTGCTGTAACCGCCCAGGTACTGGACCGCCAAACCCATCATGGTCGGCCCGACGATGCCCGAGATGTTGCTCATCAGGTGAACAAAGCCGCTGACGCCCCCAAGATGCCTGCCCGGCACGAGCTCGTGCATGATGGCCCAGCACGCTTGCGACGAAGCCGTCAGGAACAGTACGGCGAACGCGACAAGCAGCACTGCGGGCGTCACGGAATCGACCATGCTGACGCCCAGCAGGGCGAGACCCGACAGCGCGAGCGGCACGATCGCCGAGACCTTGCGCGCCTGCAGTTTGTTGCTCGCGCGCTTGAAATACGCGTCGGCGACGAGGCCCCCGCCGAAGTAGCCGATCCCGCCGCATGCCCATGGCACCGCGCTCAGAATGCTCATGTGCTTCATGTCCAGATGCAGCGCGTTGGTGAAATAACTCGGCATCCACGAGATGAACACGAACAGCGTGTAGTTCACCGCGAACAGGCCGACGCCGAGCGCGAGCGTGCTCGGACGAAACAGGTAGCTGCGCAGCGGCGTCGTTTCGTCGCCGCTTTCCGCCGGATGTGCCGCGTTGCGGCTCGCTTCGACCATCTCGCGCTCGGCCTCGCCGACCCACGCGTTTTGCGCCGGCTTGTCGGTCGCGAAGATACGCCACGCGACGATCCACGCCAGCCCGAACGCCGCGATGATCACAAACGACGTGCGCCAGCCGTAGGCAATCGCAATCAGTCCGACCACCGGCCCGGCGATCGCGCTGCCTACCGTCTGGCCCGAAAACGTAAAGCCGACCATGGTCGCGGTTTCATGCCGGGGAAACCAGTTGGTGATGGTCCGGTTGGTCGTCGAATTCATGGGACCTTCGCCGAAGCCGAACAGCGCCCGGAAGAACAGCAGCGTGCCGAATCCGGTCGCGGCCGCAGTCAACCCGCAGAGAATGGACCACGTCCCCATCGCCCAGGAAAAGACCCTGCGCGGTCCGTACTTGTCGGCGAGTTGCCCGCCGACGAATGCGAAGATGGAATAGCCGAAGAAGAAACTGCTGAACACCACGCCGAGCTGCGATGGTGAAAGACTCAGCTCCTTGTTGAGGACAGGTGCGACGACGCCGAGCGCCGCGCGGTCCATGTAATTGATCGCGCCCGCGATAAACAGCAGCAAGGCAACGACATAGCGATACTTGCCAGTCTTCATGTTGTCTCTAATCCATGTAATTGAGGATACCGAAAGTTATTATCTGGCACTTCTATCGAGTGCCATGGCGGAACTACTTGTTGACAAGCCTGGCCGGAAGCTGCGTCAAGATGAGACAGGCGGAGATGATCAGACACCCCGCGATCAGGAACAGGCTCGAATCAAGTGAATGCGTGACCGTCTTTAGCCATCCCACCAGCGCGGGGCTGACGAACCCTGCGAGATTGCCCGTCGAGTTGATCAAGGCAATGCCGGCGGCCGCACCCGTGCCGCCGAGAAAGGACGTGGGCAAGGCCCAGAACATGGGTAAGGCTGTAATCACGCCCGACGCCGCCAGCGTGAGACCCAGCAACGCGAGATACGTATTGTTGCCCGCGTAGGCGCACGTCACGAAACCCACCGCCGCCATGCATTGCGGCAACACGACGTGCCAGCGGCGTTCCCGCGTGCGATCGGCGTGGCGGCCGACCACAATCATCAGAATCAAGGCGGCAAGATAAGGCACCACGGTGAGCAGGCCGATGGTGAAGGCGTCCGTAATGCCGGAACTCTTGATGATGGTCGGCTGCCAGAAGCCAACGGCATAGGAGCCCATCACGATACCGAAGAGAATCGCGCACAAGGTCCAGACTTTAAGCGACGTGAAGACCTGGCGCACGGAACCGTGGCTTTTGGTGCGTGCTTCCGCATCGATTTCCGATGCAATGAAGTCGCGCTCCTCGACCGACAGCCACTTTGCGTCCTTCACCCGGTCGTCGAGGAACCAGAAAATGACGGCGCCCAAGATCAGAGCCGGGACGGCTTCCAGAATGAACAGCCACTGCCAGCCGGCAAGCCCCGCGTTCCCCGCCAGGCGCTGCATGATGAAGCCCGATATCGGGCCGCCGACAATGCCGGCCACCGGGTTGCCCGCCATCAGGAAAGCGATCATCTTGCCGCGCCGGTGCGACGGATACCAGTAGGTGAGATACAGCACCAACCCCGGGAAAAAGCCCGCTTCGGCTACGCCCAGAAAGAAACGCAATATGTAGAACATCGTGGGCGTCGTGACCCACGCGGTCGCGGCCGAGAGCACGGCCCAGGTGAGCATGATCCGGGCGATCCAGCGGCGCGCGCCGAGCCGGTGCAGCAGCAGGTTGCTCGGCACCTCGAAGAAGAAATACCCGATGAAAAAGATGCCGGCGCCGAAGCCGTACATCGCCTCGCTGAAGTTCAGATCGCTGAGCATCTGGAGCTTGGCGAAGCCCACGTTGACCCGGTCCAGATACGCCACCACGTAGCAGACGAACAGCAAGGGCATGAAGCGCCAGGTCACTCGCGCATAGAGGGAGTTGCTTGCCGCGCTGTCAGGTATTTGTATTGCCGGGTTCTGGGTACTCAAGGGGCTGTCTCCGCTATTTGATTTGACTGGCTGCAGGGCGGCGGTTTTCTTATGGGTGTAAATGGCCGTTCGCCCTCGCGACACGCTGAGCCACTGCGGACTCAACTCATGATGCCGATCTGCCACGGGACGAATTCGTGATCACCTAGCCCGAGCATTTCGCTTTTTGTGCGCTCGCCCGACGCGGCTGCTAGAATAGCGTCGAAGATTTTTCGGCCCGTGCTCTGAATCGACGCAGTGCCATCCAGGATTCCGCCGCAGTTCAGATCCATGTCTTCGGTCAGACGGCTGTACATCGGCGTGTTGGTGGCGAGCTTCAGCGACGGCACGGGCTTCGCGCCGAACATCGAACCGCGCCCTGTGGTGAACGCAATCAGATTTGCGCCGCCTGCAATCTGACCCGTCGCGGAGACGGGATCGAAACCGGGCGTGTCCATGAAAACGAGTCCAGGCTGCTTCACCAGCTCGGCGTATCGATACACTTCCATCAGCGGACCGGTGCCGCCTTTCATCGCCGATCCAATCGACTTTTCGAAGATGTTCGCCAGCCCGCCCACCTGATTGCCGGGGCTGACCTGGCCATTGATCTGCACGTCCCGGCCGACCGAATACTCGTCTTTCCACCAGCGGACCCGCTCAACCAGCTTTTCGCCGACTTCGCGGCTGACCGCACGCCGCGTCAGCGTATGTTCCACGCCGTAAATTTCCGGTGTTTCGGAGAGGATGGCCGTGCCGCCATGACGGACCAGCAAGTCCATTGCCGCGCCAAGCGAAGGATTGGCGGTGATCGATGAAAAGCCGTCCGAGCCGCCGCATTGCAGACCGATCTTCAGGTGGCTGGCGGAAACCGTCGTGCGCTTCACGCGATTGGCATCGGGCAACAGCGCCTGGACCGCGGCCACGCCGGCCTCGATGGTCCGGCGAGTACCGCCGTTCTCCTGCATGATGAACGTGTGCAGCCGCGAATCGGCTTGCAGACCTTCCTGATCCATCAGTCCGGCCAGCTGGTTACGCTCGCATCCCAGCCCGACAATCAGCGCCGCGGCGAGATTGGGATGGCGCGCATAACCCGCCATCGTCCGGCGCAGCAGCGCCATCGGTTCACCGCTCATTTCCATGCCGCAACCGATCGAGTGCGTAAATGCGACCACACCGTCCACGTTCGGGTAATCCGCCAGCCGTTCCGGCGTGAACCATTCGGCAATCCTGTGTGCAACGGTGGCCGAACAATTGACTGTCGACAGCACGCCGATGTAGTTGCGCGTAGCAACCTCGCCGTTCTCTCGCACGATGCCCTGGAAGGTGGCACGCCCGGCTTCGGGCACCATCTCGACGGGCCGGTAGTCCGCGCCGAATGCGTAGTCCCGGTCGAACTCGCGGAACTCGACGTTATGGCTATGGACCATCGTGCCTGGCGCGATATCCGCCGCGGCGAAACCGATCACCACGTTGTATTTGCGAACGGCCTCGCCCTTTTTGATGGGCGTCGCCGCGATCTTATAACCCGCGGCCACCTGGCTGCGGCAAACAAAATCTTCGGCCGGAACCGGCGTACCGATGGCGACGTCGAGGCGGGCGATCACCACATTGTCAGCGGGATGCAACCGGATCACCGGCCCGGTTACGTTCTTGCTCGTCGTCTCAGTCATCAGGCATTGCCCTTCTAAAAATTTTGCGCCGGCCGGTCAAAAAGGTGCGAAACAGAGTAATCGCTTTCTTACATAACCACCACCATCAATGCGCCGCTGCTCTAAACTCAAGAATTTCAGGCATCTTATGGTACTTCGATCGCGAGTTCAAGAGAAAGCGCTTACTCATTTCCATTTATACTTCCGGTCGTGCCGCCGCAAAGGGCGGAGATGCCGGGCACCCGAACAGGAGATTGAGATGTGGCAACAAGCTGAGCGATACCCCGACCCCCGGGTGATTTCGCTAGACCCTTCCTTCGATAAATACCGCGTGGCCTTTTCGGCTGTCGAGCGGCTGGCTACCGGCTACCGGTGGACCGAAGGTCCGGTGTGGTTCGGCGATGGACGCTACCTGCTCTGGAGCGACATTCCCAACAACCAGATGCTGAAATGGGAGGAGGAAACGGGCGTGGTCAGCGTGTTCCGCAAACCTTCCAACTATGCGAACGGCAACACCCGCGACAGGCAGGGGCGGCTCGTGACGTGCGAGCACGGCCGCCGCGTCACACGCACCGAGTACGACGGCAGCATCACGGTCCTGCTCGATTCGTTTGAAGGCAAGCCGCTTAATTCCCCCAACGATCTGGTCGTGAAGTCGGACGGCTCTATCTGGTTCACCGATCCGCCGATGGGCATTTCCGGGCACTACGAAGGCATCAAGGCGGAGCAGGAACTCCCGCACTCCGTCTATCGGATCGACGGCGTGACGGGCGAAGCGTCCGTGGTCACGCGCGAGCTGAAAGGCCCGAACGGCCTGTGCTTTTCCCCCGACGAGAAGCTGCTCTACATCATCGAATCGCGCGGGGTCCCCAACCGGATGATTCACGTCTATGAAATGGACGCGGACGGCCGCGGCATCGGCAAAGGCCGGATGTTCTACGACGCGGGGGCCGGCACGATCGACGGAATGCGCGCGGACGTCGACGGCAATCTGTGGTGCGGCTGGGGCATGGGCAATGACGAACTCGATGGCGTCATGGTGATCTCGCCCCAAGGAAAATTGATTGGCCGGATCGCCCTGCCCGAGCGCTGCGCGAATCTGTGTTTTGGCGGACGCGCGCGCAACCGGCTGTTCATGGCGTCGTCGCAGTCCATCTATGCGGTGCACGTCAACACCCAGGGCGCGCTGGGTGGATAACCCTTTTCTCCGCGAAACGAATCCCGGCCAACGGCATACGCCGGTGGCGACACTTCACTTCGAAACACTCACTTGATAGCACTGACATGCAAAGCAAACCTGTATTGACCGTTGTAGAAGCTATGCGAATCCTCGAAGCCGCACGCGCGGAAGCAGAGAAAAACCAATGGGCAGTCACCATCGCGGTTGTGGATGACGGCGGCCATCTGCTGGCCCTGCTACGCCTCGACGGCTGTGCGCCGATAGGCGCTTACATCGCAACCGAAAAGGCGCGTACCTCGGCGCTCGGCCGACGTGAATCGAAGCAGTACGAAGACATGATCAACGGCGGCCGGACCGCGTTCCTGAGCGCACCGCTGGCCGGCACATTGGAAGGCGGCGTGCCCGTCGTCGTCGACGGGCACGTGGTGGGCGCGGTGGGCGTGTCCGGTGTCAAGCCGGATCAGGATTCGCAAGTGGCCCGAACCGCAGCAAACAGCCTGAACGGCTGATCGATTGATATTTTGAAACTGTTGGAGCACAAGATGGGTGAAATGATCGAGCGAAACGGTCTGCGGGTCGCGGCTGTTCTGAGCAAATTTGTAGACGATGAGGCGTTGAGCGGCACCGGCATCGACAGCGAAGCCTTCTGGAAAGGCTTCGCTGCTCTCGTCCACGACCTCGCGCCGAAGAACCGAGCGCTGCTCGCAGAACGCGATCGTCTGCAGATCGAGCTGGACCAGTGGCACCGTGCGAATCCGGGGCCCGTGCGCGATCTGAAGGCATACCGCGCATTTCTCGAAAGCATCGGCTATATCGTGCCGGCCAGCGCAGCCGTCCAGGCGACGACCCAGAACGTCGACACCGAAATCTCCGGGCAAGCCGGCCCGCAACTCGTCGTGCCGCTCTCGAACCAGCGCTACGCGCTCAACGCCGCGAATGCGCGCTGGGGCAGCCTGTACGACGCGCTCTACGGCACCGACGCCATCCCCGAAACCGCGGGCGCGCAGCGCACCGCTTACTTCAACCCCGTCCGCGGCGAACGCGTGATCGCGCGCGCCCGCGCATTCCTCGATGAAGCGGCGCCGCTCGCCCACGGCTCGCACGCCGACGCCATCGCGTACCGCGTGGAATGCGGCAAGCTCGCCGTCACGCTCAAGAAGGGCGCGTCGGCGTTGAAGGTTCCCGCGCAGTTCGTCGGCTATCAGGGCGATGCTGGCGCCCCTTCCGCCGTCCTGCTCAAGCATCACGGCCTGCACTTCGAGATCCAGATCGACGCAACGGACTCCATCGGCAAGACCGACCCGGCGCGGGTGAAAGACGTGCTGATGGAAGCGGCCGTCTCGACGATCATCGATTGCGAAGACTCGGTTGCCGCCGTCGATGCCGCCGACAAGGTCCAGCTTTACCGCAACTGGACCGGCCTCGCGAAAGGCGATCTGACCGAGCAGGTGACCAAGAACGGCAAGACCTTTACGCGCCGCCTGAACGCCGATCGTAAATACACCGCGCCCGATGGCACGACCGTGACGCTGCATGGCCGCTCGTTGCTGTTCATCCGCAATGTCGGGCATTTGATGACGAACCCGGCAATCGTCGACCGCGACGGCCATGAGATTCCCGAAGGGATTCTGGATGCGGTGATGACATCGCTGGGCGCAATGCACGATCTGCAAAACAAGCTCAATTCGCGGACCGGATCGATCTACATCGTCAAGCCGAAGATGCACGGGCCGGCCGAAGTGGCGTTCTCCAATGAACTGTTCGGCCGCGTGGAAGACCTGCTGGGGCTGCCGCGCCATACCCTCAAGATGGGCATCATGGACGAGGAGCGCCGCACGAGTGTCAATCTGCAGGCGTGCATTGCGGCGGCATCGGCGCGCGTGGCGTTCATCAATACGGGCTTCCTGGATCGCACCGGCGACGAGATGCACAGCGCCATGGAAGCCGGTCCGATGATGCGCAAGGGTGAGATGAAATCGTCGGCGTGGATCGCGGCTTACGAGCGTAATAACGTGCTGGCCGGCTTGAGCTCGGGATTGCGCGGACGCGCGCAGATCGGCAAGGGCATGTGGGCGATGCCCGACCTGATGCACGCGATGCTCGAACAGAAGATCGCGCATCCGAAAGCGGGCGCGAACACCGCGTGGGTGCCGTCGCCGACTGCCGCGACCCTGCACGCGCTGCACTACCATCAAGTCGACGTTCAGGCCGTGCAGCAAGCGTTGGAAAAGACTGCCTACGACAGCGTACGCGACGAACTGCTCGACGGCTTGCTGACCATTCCTGTCGTCGAACAGGCGCAGTGGCCGGATGAGGAAATCCGCAAGGAAATCGAGAACAACGTCCAAGGGATTCTGGGTTACGTGGTGCGCTGGATCGATCAGGGCGTCGGATGCTCGAAGGTGCCGGATATTGACGACGTCGGTCTGATGGAAGACCGCGCGACACTGCGCATTTCGAGCCAGCACATTGCAAACTGGCTGCATCACGGGGTGGTGTCGGAAGCGTTGGTGAACGAAACGTTCCAGCGGATGGCGAAGGTAGTGGACGCGCAGAACGCCAACGACCCGCATTACCGGCCAATGACCGGTCACCTGGACACATCGCTCGCGTTCAAGGCGGCGAAGGCGCTGGTTTTTGAGGGGCGGTCGCAGCCTGGCGGGTATACGGAGCCATTGCTGCACAAGTTCCGACTTGGCGCGAAGTGGTAGGCGCAGATCGCAGTCGAAACCGTTGATCGATTGAGCATGCATCGCGGGCGGCCATCGCCGTCCCGCGTCGAGTGTCGCTTCGGGGGGCTGTCCGAACCCGATCGGCCCGCCCATGCGGATGTCATATTGCGCTGAAGCATGTTGTGCGTCATCCTACCCGGATGTTCCGTACATCAACGCAACGGCCATAAAGCGCTCTCGAGATCACGTTCCCCATTCCATCGGGCGGTTTGTCATGAACCTATCCTTTGAAGTCTTGCAGGTTCTCGATGCGATCGATCGAACCGGCACCTTTGCCAGCGCGGCGGAAACGCTGCACAAGGTCCCGTCAACCCTGACCTATCTGGTTCAGAAACTGGAGCTCGATCTTGGCGTGAAGCTGTTCGACCGCACTGGCCGCCGCGCGACACTCACGCATGCGGGGCGCGTGGTCGTCGAGGAAGGGCGCCGTTTGCTGCAGGCCGCGGAAGACCTCGAACGCAAAGCGAAGAGGATTGAGCACGGCTGGGAATCCGAGCTGCACATTGCGATCGACGAGATCATCCCGTTCGAGTTGCTCTGGGAACATGTCGATACGTTTTATCGGTTGAAACTGAACACGCGGCTGCATCTGTCGACGGAAGTGCTGGGCGGTTCGTGGGACGCGCTGTTGACGCGCCGTGCCGATCTGATCGTCGGAGCCGCGGGAGAGCCGGCGGCGATCCCCAATCTGATCGCCAAGCCAATCGGTTCGCTACGGCATGTGTTCGTGGTGGCGCCGCATCATCCTCTCGCTTCGGCGCCGGAGCCGCTCACGCTGGACATCGTCGCGCGCCATCGAGCGGTCGCGATTGGCGATACATCCCGCAAGCTCGCACCGCGCAGCATCGCACTCGCTGCCAATCAGGAATACCTCACCGTACCCACGCTCGAAGCCAAGCTCGCCGCCCAGATCAAGGGTCTGGCAGTGGGCACGATTCCGGAATGTCTCGCTATCGAGCCGCTCAGCCGCGGCGAACTGGTGAAAAAAGAAGTGATTGGCATGCGGGACATCACGCATTTCTATCTCGCATGGCGCGACGATGAGACCGGTAGAGCCCTGCACTGGTGGGTCGAGCAGTTGGACCGGCCGGATTTGATCGACGAGGTCGCGCAACAAAGGATATTGCACGGATAACGGTCGTCTAGGCACGTTCCTCGATGTCGCAAGACGACGGTTCGTCGAATGATTCCTCCACGACAGGTGGATCGCCACCAACATTGTCTGACTCGCTGACAGCGGCCGCGATCTGCAGCAGGTGCGTTGCCGCTTTGAAGTCGTCCCAATCACGGCCTTCCGTGAGCTTCGAGCATGCGGATTTCAACAGCTGCACAGCTTCCGCGCTTCGGCCTTGCGCGTGCCAAAGGCAGCCGAGGCTCGTCGCGGCTCGCAATTGCAGCGAACGGCAGCCTTGCACCATCGAGTCCTCCAGCGCCGCGGTCAGGCACGCCTGCGCGTCCCTCGCCACGTCATCGGATGGTGGGCCACCCGTCTGGCTCATCAAGAGCAGTTGGCCATGAACGCGCCTAAGTTCGCTGGCGTACCAATAGTCGCCGGTGTCGTCGCACTGCGCCAGCGCATGCACCACGGCAGCAATGCCCTCCTCCCACCGTCCAGCGCGGCCGAGCGCGAGACTGTATTGCGCGGCCAGCATCGCGCGCGGCGCGCCGTACCGGGTCGTTTCGAGTTCGTCCAACGTCGAGCGGAAAGCAAGCAAACGTTCCGGCGCGCTCTCGTCCAGCGAGCGCAGGTATTCGTCGAAACAGCGGCAACACGCTTGATACACATTCAAACCGGCACGCACTGACACTTCATGCAACAAGGCAATCGCCTTGACAGCGCTATCCCGCTTTCCCGACAGGAGCGCCAGCGGAACGAGCGCCTCAACCAGCACGTAACACGTGACAATCGCCTGTTCCCGATTGCATGCTTCGACCGCGCAATCCTCCGCGAGCCTGAGCGCCTGGTCGCGAAAACCCTGCAGCCACAGCACGCGTGCGAGCGTCGCGCGAGCAGCGATGCGCTGATCGATGGAGTGCCCCAACGGCAGACGATACTGCAGGCCGTCGCTCTGCAGCAGTTGTTCAAGCGACGAACGGGCCTGCTGTAGATCACCCGCATAATGCGACGCGATACCCAGCAACCGGCTGGCGAGGATCGTGCAGTTCGCGTCGCCGGTTTCGAAGGCGCGCGACGCAAAGCGCCTCGCGAACGCCAGCGCATTGCGCACCGCACCGCACGACTGACTCGCGTTCCACATACCCCACAGCGCACGCGCTTCGAACCGCTGGTCGCCGAGAGCGATCGCCGAGGCGAGAACCTCGGCCCAGATGGCGAGAGCTTCACGGTTCGGTCCGTCCATATGGACCCGTGCCGCGCCGAGTGCCGCCAGCAGTTGCATACGCAGGCGCAAGTAGCTGTTCGAGCGCGAACCTTGATGGGTCGCGGTCACGGTATCGAGCGCCCGCCGCGCCCAGACGCTGCACTCGTCGACCAGCGATAGCTCATAAAGCAGAAATACGACCTTTACAGCCAGGGTTTCGCCCAACGTCTGGTCGCCTTTGGGCGATAGCGCCCATGCTAGCGCCGCTCGCAGATCGTCGAGCAGTTCGCGCATCCGTTGATGCCATCTATCATAGAAAGCGCTCACCGGGTTCGCGCCGTCCAACGAATCGCGCTCGAGCAAACTCAAGAAGTAACGCGCGTGATTGAGCGTGACAGGACGCTGCTCGCCGTTGTCCTCAAGCTTCTGCAGCGCGTATGCGCGCGTCGTTTCAAGCAGGCGATAGCGTGCTTTGCCACGCTCCACGCGTGACACCAGCAGTGATTTCCCGACCAGACCCGCTACCGCCGCGATCACGTCGAATTCGCGTAATCGGCCGTCGCCGGCAATCGCGATAGCTGCTTCCATCGTGAAGTCGTTGACGAAGATGCCGAGCCTGCGCAGCGTCGCGCGCTCAGCGTCATCGAGCAGTGCATGACTCCAGTCGAGAGTCGCCTTCAGCGTCTGATGCCGCGGCAATGCGCTGCGCTTGCCGCCAGTCAGCATGTTGAACCGGCCGTCGAGATGGTCTGCGAGCAACTCGACACCCAGTATTGCCGCACGCGCCGCCGCCAGTTCGATCGCCAACGGGATACCGTCGAGCAGGCGGCATACCGTGGCGGTCAGATGGATGCTTCTGTCATCGGACGAAAAGTGCGGGTCGATTGCACGCGCGCGCGACAGGAACAGCTTCACGGCGCTGCATTGCAGGACATCCTGAGTCGGTGCGTCCTGGGCGGGCACCTCCAGCGAAGCGACCCAATACAGGCATTCGTTCACGACACGCAGTGGCTCCCGGCTGGTCGCAAGAACGCGCACGGCCGGACCCACGGTCCGCAGCGTCTCGGCGAGTTCGGCGGCAGGGCCGAGCACATGTTCACAATTGTCGAGAATGAACAACACGCGCCGCTCACCGAGTTCCTTGCTGATCCGCGCAAGCGTAAGCGGTTCGGTGGTCGGATTCATGCCGATGCTGATCGCGAACATCGCGAGGACGCTGCCTGCGTCGGAGGTGGAGGCGAGCGATACCAGATAGACACCGTCCGGGAAGCGCTCCAGCAAACCGCGCGAGACTTCGATGGCCAAGCGGGTCTTGCCGATTCCGCCCGAGCCGACCAGCGTGACGTGGCGGGCCGAAGTCAGCGCGAGTGCGATGTCATGGATCGCCTTGTTCCGCCCGATCAGCGCCGACGAATTGCCAGGCAAATTGTTGGGGACGGTCTGGCCATGAATGCTGCCGTCGGCGCCCTTCAGTTCATCGCCGCCGTCTCCCTGACTGGAAGCAGGTGTCGCCGCCGCCCTGCGGACCAGCCGGTAACCTCGTCCGGACACCGTCTGGATCAGTCCGCGATTGTCGCCCAACACCTTGCGCAGTGCGGACATATGCACCTGAAGATTGTTCTCTTCAACGATCGTGTCAGGCCATACCTGTTCAAGTAATTCGTTCTTCGACACCAGCGCGCCATTCGCTGCGATCAGGACGGCCAGCATGTCGAACGCGCGGCTTCCGAGCCGCACAGGTTGGCCGTCGAGAAACATTTCCCGGCTGGCGACGTCCACTTGAAGCGGGCCAATTCGAAACATTGCCTGAACATCCAAGA
Organism: Paraburkholderia sediminicola; assembly: GCF_046026895.1. Taxonomy (GTDB): domain Bacteria; phylum Pseudomonadota; class Gammaproteobacteria; order Burkholderiales; family Burkholderiaceae; genus Paraburkholderia; species Paraburkholderia sediminicola_C. Next base: position 170,784 of record NZ_JAQQEU010000002.1, on the reverse strand, counting down.
CACTGCGGGTAGAGGAAGGACTGAGGACTGACCGCTCAGCGATACGTCCCGGAAGTCTAGAGCAACGCAGAACGCGCATGCGCGGAAAAAACTGAACGTACAGTTCAAAAATTTTGTACTGCGCATGGGGGCTCGCGGGTCACATACTCCCGTTCGCAGCTACTTCCGGGGATTGCCGGGACGCCGCGTCGGGCCGCTCGCAGGCCGATCGCGGCCTAGCCAGACAGTGCACGCTTTGTATGACGGGTTCGAACATATCGGGGCACCGAACAGCCATGCCGAGAGAAGTACGGACGGTCGAAACTACGTCGACCAGTGAGGCGCATGAGAACGAGAAAGGCGTCACGCGCCGCCTTGCGCCGGAAGTGCGGGAACGCCAGATCGTGCTGAAAGCCATAGGCCGCTTCCCAACGCACGGTTTTTCCGGCAGCACCCGCGAACTCGCGCGCCAACTGCGCGTGACGCAGCCGCTTCTCTACCGGTATTTTCCATACAAGGAAGCATTAATTGATCGCGTGTACGACGAGGTCTATCAGCGGGGATACCCGTTGGGAAAAACCTCACCTTTGCCCGCCTTCGGGCGGGCTTTTTTCGTCTGCTTAGCCGATGCCGAGCCGGGCCGCGATATGTGGCCACCAAGACGACGCCCCGAACAGGTAGGTCGAAGTGGCGACGAGAACCGTCGCAGTTCCGGTTACGACGCCCAATGCTGCGCGCGACCACGTGGATTGCTCTGGCCGGCGGATGATCAACTCGGCGATGAGGAGATTGGGGACATAGAAAAAGAAGGCCATGATTTGGTCGAATGGCCCGCGATACGACTGTGAATGGCCGAGTCCATGTGTCGCCTTCAGCCACAGTCCGTAGTCCAGGCGGAAAAGCCACGACCCAACGGCTAGCGCGACGAGGCGTATCGCCCACGCGCGATGGCGGTCAAACCGTTTCATCCGTGCGTTCCGGTACGTCTCGAGCGCCGCAACGATCACGGACAGGCCATAGAGCGAGAATCCGATATCCATCACCGTGCCACCGACGGTGCCCTGTAGTGCGATGTAGGTCAGACCGCCGAAGCCAGCAAACGCAGCGGCGGCGGCATAGATACGGCCCGTCACGCGATGAAGCTTCGGGGTGATGCCGTGATGTCCGGTGATGATTTGCGCCGGTCCAATAGCAAGCAGCACCGCACCCGCGATAAAGTGCGCGGCAATCGCAGCCGTTTGCACGAGTGCGCCTTTCACATAGACGTCCGGCAGGAGAAGGTTCCAGTCCTCAAGCGCGTGCGCTGGGATTGCTCCGCCATAGAAGATCGCGATGTAAAGGGCGAAGCATGTCATGCTGATCCACGTTACGGCATACAACGCGCGCTTCGTGTAGTCGGCTAGTGGGATAGGTGATTCCATTCCGATAATTGGTTAGGTGTTCTGCGAAACAGTGTTTTCGTACCTGCGTTTTCACAGGTGAAACGCATCTTAGCGCACTGCATCTGGTCGTTGTCAATGTCGGGCCAATTTGGTTCATCCACACTTTGTGTGAAGCTCGTCGTGGCATTCCGGTGCAAATGGCTGGTGTGGCCGGGATGCTTCGATTCAATAAGGATACCTCATGTTATTAAACGGGGTAAAATTCCAGGCAGCGGGCTTTCGATCCCGGAAATCACGCCGGCCTGCCGCCTGGTGCCCGCTGGTCGAACACGGCGACCACCAAATCCTCGGTCGCCGCGTAGACTGACGCGGCCAGCCCGGCCGGCCCCGCGCCGACAATCGCCACGTCATAGACATGCGATGGCTCGAATATCCGCACGAGCCCCAGGCGCGACGCAAGCCGCGCCTCGTCGGGCGCGCGCAACACACATCACCGTTCGGGCAGAAGACGAGCGGGAAGTCGTCCGGACCCGACGTCATGCCGCCCAGCAGCGTGATCGCCTCGGGATCGCTGCGCGCGTCGATCACCATCGCCGGATAGGCGTTGCGGCGCAGAAAGCCCTGCAGGCCGACCCAACGCGCATCGTCATCGTTGCCCACGACGATCGGACCGAGCCCTTGCTCGATCAGTCCAAGCCGCCGAAGGATCAGCGCGCGCATGATGTGCTCGCCGAGTTGAGTATCGGCGCCGATCAATGCACGCAGCCTGTCCGGCTCGATCACGAGCGTCTCGATGTCAGTCGACGCGACGCCGTCGATCAACGCAGGCTTGCCGGACAACTTCGCCATCTCTGCCATGAAGTGTCCGTCTTCATGCTCCGTGACGAGTGTCGACCGCCCGAAACTATCGCGCGAGCAGATTCGTACGCGTCCATGCAGCAGCACAAAAAGGCCCGGCGCGACATGGCCTGTTTCGAAGATCAGTTCGCCCGCCTTGAACGACATCGGCCTGGCAAAGCGCCGCAGGCTTTGAATCTCCGCGGACGAAAGACGCGGGAACATCGGATGCTGGCGAGACGGAATGTCGAGTTCCGACGGCGTCGCCGCGTCGGCGCATAGAGCGCGGCTACTCATAAAATCGACCTCGTCTAACACCTGGACGCGATGGCCAATTGCAGATACTGCGTCTACCAGCTGAATTTCATTTCGGCGCCGACGTAGTCGGCATTGCGGGCGCCCAACTCGCGCAGCGACTGTCCGACCTGGAAATGCACCGCTTCGAGCGCCGCGGCGAGATTCGGGCCGACCGCCCAGTCGGCCCGAAGCTGCGTATAGAAACCGGTCCAGCGTCCGCCACGTCCCGCGGTGCCTGGCACGACCGCGGATGCTTGCTGGTAAACCGCGTCCGCGGTGGTCTCGCGCCATTGAAGGCCTACGCCGGCCAGCAGCGTCAGCTTGCTGTTCGGCTTGACGGTGAGCGACGGCTTGACGTGAATCAGGTTGGAGTAGCCGGTGTAACCGGCCAGCGCGAAATAATAGCCGTTCGGAAAAAGCGGATTGAAGGTGCCGAGCCGGCCGTCTCCTGGATGGCTGTCGCCCGACGCGGCATCCGCCTGGATGCCGACCCGCGGCGTCCACGGCACCGTCGCCAGCGTGTAGCCGGCGAGCGACCCGACCGCCCACGCACCGATCGTATTGCTGCCGATATGTCCGGACTGATACATCGCTTCGACGTCCCAGTCGAGATGGTCGACGTTGCCGGAATAGCGCGCATCGAAAACGTCGCGGTGTTCGTCGCCGGTCGCGTCGAGAAAGTGCGCGTTGCTGCGGTTGTAGCGGGAGTAGTACGCGGACAGATCGCCCGGCCCCACGTCTTGGCGTTGCACGCGCACGCCACTGAAAGTCAGATCGCGATTGGAAACGTCATCGAAAGCGGAATTGTCGCGATACTGCACCGGCTGCGTCGCATAGGCGATCCAGCGCCACGGACCGGTTTCATAGTCGGCCCAGATCGCGTCGAACGCCTGACGCACGTTTGGCCCGTCACGAACCGAGATGAATCGTTGCAAGTCGAACGCCATTTCCTGCCGTCCCACCCGGAACTTGACGGTACCGGGTCCAAGCGGCTCGACGATGGCGATGAACGCCTGCCGCAGATCGAGCGGGTTCTTGTCGACAGGCGTGACCATGTCCTTGCCGTACGGGCGCGCGTCCTCGAATTGCGTGAAGATCTGCACATGAGGGCCGAGGCGGACATCCGCGTGGACTTCCAGACGTTGCAACAGATAGGTGTCGTCGCGCGCGGCACCGAGTCCGAACAGCGGCGCGTCGTTTACTTCCAGCCGCTCGCGCAATACCATGCCCAGCGAGATATACGCGTCCGGATTGCCGAACAGCGGAATGTATTTCAACGAATCGAAAGGCCGTTTCGGCACGCACGGATTGGCCAAAGCCGACCAGTTTTCCTGCCATCGGTTGAACATGACAACCGGCCGTGCACACGACGCACTCACGGCGCTCGACGTCGCGCCAGTGCTGCCCGCGGAAGTATCGTCAGCGCCGCCAGCCGCCGTATCCGCAGCCGCAACAGGCAGCGCGGCCGCGAGACCCGTGCTGATCAGCAAGGCACGAACGGCTCGCTGCGCAGAACGACGCCTCGGGCACCCGCGCGCTCTTAGCGGGTTCACTGCTGGCCCTTCATTGGCCATCGTGAACTTCAGCAATGTAGCCACCGGGGAATTCGATGACGGCAGTCTTGCCCGACCCTTTGTCATACGCCGGATACAGTACTTTCGCGCCGGCCGCTTGCGCGCGATCGAGCGTCTGCGCGAGATCATCGACGGCATAGCCGGTTGTTTCGCGCCCAAACGGGAACGGCAGTCTGCCGTCGGTGACGAACACCACCATGCGCCCGAAGCGCGACTCGATCCGGATCTCGCGAATCGTCTCGCCCGGCCGGCCGATCACACCGGCGTCCGCGTGCGGGTTGTCCGACACCACCTTGCCGTGCGAAAAGTGCAGCCACCTGCGAACGAAGTTATCCGCCGCGTCACGCGACACGTACACGCGGTTATCCGGCACGCTATGCAACGGTGCATAGTCGGGGGCTTTGGTGTGCCAATACAGTTGCATCGCCAAGCCTCCCGGCCATTGAATGATCGCATCCTTGCCGATCGGATCATCGAACGGCTCGACAAGTACGTCTGCGCCCGACGCGCGCGCCGCCTTCACCGCCTGATCGATATCGGTGACCAGGTAGCCGGTTCGCTCATTACCGAACGGATACGGAATCGGCGTTTCGAACCCGAACACGGAGAGCATGCCGACTGGCGTCTGCACATACTGCGATGCCGTCTTGCTCGGCGTGGGTGTCACTGTGAACACAGCGCGCGGGGAAGCCTTGCCGCCAAACGTCGCAAGGAAACTGTTCACGAATGCATCGAGATCGGCAGATGCGACGTACACGTGGGTAGTGTCGTACTGCGCGCCCACTGATACGTCAGGGTGCTTCTTGTTGAGCGCAGCTTTACCGTTGGACACATCCGGCGGCCCGGCATCGGCGAATGCAGATGAAACAGACGTTAATCCGATCAGTATCGCGGCGCACAGCAGGCCAATCTGGCGGAATGGATAATGCGACTTGAGCATTTCGTTACCTGATAGTTTTAGTAGCAGTGTCTGGATAGATCAGCCTTTGATCGAGGCCGTATATGTTTGTGAAACGTTGATGAATCGATGTCTTCCACGCTGTCTACCGGCTCTCTTCGGCCGCCCTATTTTCCATGCGAGAAACAGCAGAACGGCTACCGGGAGCGCAATCGCCGCGAACGAGAAACTGACATACGCCATTGCGCCGCAAATCCCGCCCACGGCGAAGCTGCACATCGCCGCCGACGTCGACTCGAGGCGCTCCCGCACCTTTTTCCCATGCTCTCGCCGCCATACCCCTGTGGAGGGTTCAATCACATCGAGCACAATCTGCGTCACGTTCGAGGAATCTTTAAATCACGCTACTCAATGCAATGCCAACGACAAAAGCCGGAAACGCCAGCAGCTTCAGCAGCATGTCCTGCCCCCCGCCGGCCACCTCCGCGCCGATCGGCACGAAGTTGCCGGTTACGTGCGCGGTAAACAGCCCGAACAACGCGACGAACGCGACTGTGTCGACGTAACCCGCAATCAGCGCGAGAATCGTGTTTTCGTGTTTTTTCACAAAAACGATTCCCCCGCAAGCGAACGACTCGCGCCAGCGACATCAACCGCCCTCTTTCGTCGCGCCCGGCGCAGGTCTCGCCACTGCGGCGCCCTTCGTCTGCTCCGCGACCTGGACCGTCGGCGTCTGCGCAAACAGCTGGGCCTTGACGACCGGTATGGCGTGCTCGCCCAACACCATGCCGAGCAGGCCAGCCAGCGCGATCAACGGCGGCGCGGGCGATTGCACCTTGAGTAGCCAATAGAGCAGTCCGACCGCGAAACCGACTCCCAATGAAATTACGTAACCCATTCTGATTGTCCTTTCGATACAGCCGCTCGTTCCCGATGCGATCGGAGAGCGGCAGTACTTCATGTCACGCCGTGTCAATTGGGCCAGTCCGATCCGAGCACCAGTCCACAAAAATTCAGCCGCCGATAGTTCGGGTCCCACCGATCCAGAACATCGGCGTTGACCGTACCGAACGTCGTCTCGGGACGATGCTCCATGCCACGCGCATATGCCTCAATGATCTTTTTCTTGAAGCTGGATTCGCGCGGATAGGCCCGCACGATTTCGTCGCGCTGTTGCGCAGTGAATTCGTCGTAGCGGACGCCTCGAACATCCATCTACACCCCGGCACTGACTAGAGCGACGAGTGGAGACATATGCTCAGGAACGCCCGGCGTCGTATGCAATGCAATGGCCTCCCACAGCTCTTCGATCGCACACTCCGGCGCGCCATGCTGCCGCGGAAATTCACGTGCCGCGTTGGCGCCATCCACTTCAAACCGCCGCGGAGAATGCTGGCGCTTCACGTTCAGGCCTACGTTGTGAAACATCGCGCCGACATACAGCAGCTCCGCGTCGAATGTCAGCTGGTCGCGGTAGCCCGTCAGCGCAGCAAACAGAAATACTCTCAGCGCATGATGGAACATCAAGCGACTCTGTGGCCCTGATTTGATCGGTCGCCTTCCGGGCCATCGCACTGTCGGGAATATCGACTCCCCCAAGGATTTTTGTCATGTCACCTCCTCCCTGTCGGACAGCCGAATCTCCACACGCCATCGCGAATCCGCTCTGCTGGCGCTGCTAACCCGCGGATGTCAGAACGCAAAACAGCTACAACCCAATGCACCCCAGAACCCGTTCGAATCGCTGACAGGCACGTTTTTACGCCATGCCCAGCCATGCGCATGCGCATGCACGCCGCACAGATTCACACAGCCCTCCACGCATGCCACCGCAGTCGGCTTGTAACGGCTGTAGCCGCCGAATTCCGCCACTGGCGACCACGACGGGCTAACCGGCAGATCCGCAGGCGCGAGCGGCGCGAATTCGTCGTCGGCATAGACGACCTTGCCACCCACTACCGTCATCACCGAGGTCAGAAACTTGATGCGGCTTTCCTCGACGGTAAAGTAGTCGTCGCTGAGGACCGCGAAGTCTGCGAACTGGCCGGCAACCAGCGCGCCTTTGCGGTCCTCTTCGTTCGAGAACCACGCGCTGCCCACTGTGTAACGGCGTAGCGCTTCCATTCGGTCCAGCTTGTTGACGTCCGAATACATCGCGGTGCCGCCGACCGTCTTGCCCGACACCATCCAGTACAGCGAAACGAACGGATTGAAACTCGCGACGCGTGTGGCGTCCGTTCCCGCGCCGACGGGCAGTCCGGCATCCAGCATGCGGCGCATGGGCGGCGTGTGCCGCACAGCCTCTTCACCATATTGCTGGATGAAGTACTCGCCCTGATAGGCCATCCGATGCTGGATCGCGATGCCACCGCCGAGCGCGCGCACGCGGTCGATATTCTGTTGCGTGATGGTCTCGCAGTGATCGAAGAACCAGCGCAGCCCGTTAAACGGAATCTCGGCGTTCACGCGTTCGAACACATTCAGGAAGCGTCCGATCGATTCGTCGTAGGTGGCGTGGAGACGGAATGGCCAGCGGTTGGCGACCAGCAGCTTGACGACAGCTTCCAGCTCGATCTCCAGCGAGTCCGGCAAATCCGGTCGAGGCTCGAGAAAGTCCTCGAAATCGGCAGCGGAAAAAACCAGCATTTCACCCGCGCCATTGACGCGAAGGAAATCGTCGCCTTCGCCGGGTCTGGTCATCTTTACCCATTTCGCGAAATCTTCGATTTCCTTTTTCGCGTTCTGCGTGAACAGGTTGTACGCGATACGCACCGTCAGTTCGTTGTGCTTCGCCATATCCATGATGACGGCGTAGTCATCCGGATAGGCCTGGTAGCCACCGCCCGCATCGATCGCGCTAGTCACGCCGAGCCGGTTGAGCTCACGCATGAAGTGCCGCGTGGAATTGCGCTGATCCTCCGGTGCGAGCTTCGGACCTTTGGCAAGCGTCGCGTACAACAGACCGGCGTTCGGCCGCGCAATGAGCATGCCGGTCGGATTGCCGCGCCTGTCGCGCTGGATCTCGCCGCCGGGGGGATTCGGCGTATCTTTCGTATAGCCGACTGCCCGCAGCGCAGCGGCATTCAATAGCGCGCTGTCGTAGAGGTGCAGAATGAACACGGGCGTGTCCGGCGCGATCGCATTGATTTCTTCGAGCGTGGGTCCACGCCGTTCGGCGAACTGGAACTCGTTCCAGCCGCCCACCACGCGCACCCATTGAGGCGCCGGCGTGCGTGCCACCTGCTTGCGCAACATGTCCAGCGCGTCCGCCAGCGACGGCACACCGTCCCAACGCAACTCCATGTTGAAGTTCAGCCCACCTCGAATGATATGCAGGTGGGAATCGTTGAGACCGGGGATGACCGTGCGCCCGTTGAGGTCAACTTGCCGCGTGTTGTGGTTTACGTGGCGCATCACAGTGTCACGCGCACCCGAAGCGATGATGCGGCCGTTCGCCACCGCGAGCGAGTCGGCAAACGAGCGCTTGTCGTCCTGCGTGGCGATCTTGCCGTTGAAGAACACGACATCGGCCGGCGTCGGCTCGGAATTATTGGAATTCATGGCGATCCTCATTGAGAGTGCTGCGGTTTTCGCGCGCGAAGCAATGGATGGGAAGCGAGCGCTTGTCGCTATGGTCTTCCCATGAATCATTCAATATGGATTGCGGCCGGCGCGCTGGATTCAGGACTCCGATGCACTGCCCTCGAATTCCGCTACATCTGGCGGCACGTTCGTGGCGATGGCAGCTCTATAGACCCCAAGTTGATGCGATCCGCGCAGTGTTCGAGCCGCCCGCCGGACGATGTAGCGCAGATGCTTACTTCTTTGCACGCACCGGCGCCAGAACCTCGTGAGAGCCCGTCACGCGCTGGGGAGCCTTGTGCACCATTGTGTAGGCATAGTCCGCACCCATTCCATAGGCACCCGAATGCTCTTTGACAATCGCCATTACCGCGTCGTAAGTCTCTTTGTGCGCCCAATCGCGCTGCCATTCGAGCAGCACCTGTTGCCAGGTCATCGGAACCACGCCGGCCTGAATCATTCGCTGCATCGAATACTCATGCGCCTCCTTCGACGTGCCGCCCGACGCATCGGCGACCATGTAGATTTCGTAGTCGCCTTCGTTCATCGCGCTTAGCGCAAACGTGTTGTTGCAAACCTCTGTCCACAGACCTGCCACCACCACTTTTTTTCGGCCATTTGCAGCAAGCGAGTCACGAACCTTTTGGTCGTCCCACGAATTCATAGACGAGCGTTCGAGCAGGCTGTGGCCCGGAAACACGTCCAGCAATTCCGGGTACGTATATCCAGAGAAACTTTCGGTTTCCACTGTCGTGATAGTGGTGGGAATGTTGAACGCCCGCGCTGCTTTCGCGAGTCCTACTACGTTGTTTTTAAGTGCCTGACGGTCGATGGACTGGACCCCAAAAGCCATTTGCGGCTGCTGGTCGATGAAGATGATCTGCGAATTTGCAGGTGTCAGGACTTCGAGTTTCGGATTTGCCATGGCTTTGTACGTCCTAAGAATTTAGTGAACACGGGAAAACATGCCGCACTCGCCTGGGGTGCGAGAAAAACTGCGGCCCAGTCTATCGACGGCGTTTCACCGAATCCTTGGCAAAGCCCTTAATAAGGCTTAAAAAATTGCGTGAAGGGTGTCACGATCAAACGCGGCGCGGTCCATCTGTATTTCCGCTTCAGAAAATTTCATATTTTTCCGCCTATCTAACGCCTCAAACCTTCGCCATGAACTCGCTGTGCGGCGGATACGACGATGTCGCCACGGCGGGTCTGCTCGACAACTGGATCGACGAAGCAGAACAGCGCCTGTGGTTCCTGCTCGAACCTCATAGATTAACAATGCCTGAAGCATCCTCAAAGAATAATAATGCTTTCTTAATGCATGTAATCCCCACGTCGTACAACAACGGCAGCGAGCACTAATCTGCTCGCCGCAGTTCCCGTCTTTTGGGGCCTCACAGGAAGTCCGCCGAGCCGCCCCGAAAGCCCGGGCCGATGCACTTCCCAAGCCCCAAGTAGGGCTTCCGGCCGTAGGTCAGCGTGCAGTTTTTCGTACTGGGCAGGAAATCCACCCCCTTTCCCGTCAATCCCGCAATCATAGGTAAACCCTTGATATTAGGTTTCCCGAATGCAAACCATAAAATGTTTTAACTTTAACTTATTGCTGATCTCGCGCAGCATCTCCTCTCACATGCAGCAGGTGTAGCAACTTGCACTCAGCTGTAGTGCGAACAACGAGGAACAGTTTTCACTAGAGCAGTTCCCTCTGGCCGACCATTGGCGCTTCATTGCCGCAGGCAAAACCGGCGGCGAAGCGATTCGATCACGTAGGTCCAACGCGCCGTTTGAGCGCGACGGAATATACAGGAGACGGAGTCATGGAACTTTCCAATGTATCGGACCGCGGCCGCGCACCATTCTGGCATCACCGGTGGGTGCAACTCGCGATCGGCATCGTGTGCATGGGGCTCGTCGCGAACCTTCAGTATGCGTGGACGCTGTTCGTCGTGCCGATGGACAACGCCCACCATTGGGGTCAAGCGGCGATCCAGACCGCTTTCACAATTTTCATCGTCACCGAAACCTGGCTCGTGCCCGTCGAAGGCTGGCTCGTCGACAAGTTCGGGCCGCGCCCGGTCGTGATCGGCGGCGCGCTGTGCGCAGCGATAGGCTGGGTCATCAACGCGCATGCGACCAGTCTCTCCCACCTGTACGTGGCAGCAGTCATTGCCGGTATCGGCGCGGGCTGTGTGTATGGCACCTGCGTCGGCATGGCGCTTAAATGGTTTCCTGACAAACGCGGTCTCGCAGCCGGTTTGACTGCAGCGGGTTTCGGCGCCGGCGCAGCCGTTACGGTGATACCGATTGCCAATATGATCCAGCGTTCGGGCTACGAGCACGCGTTCATGTTCTTCGGCATTTTTCAGGGTGTTTGCATCCTGCTGCTCGCCACCATGCTGGTCCGGCCGAAGCCCCCCGCCTCCGCGATCCCGGCTAAACGCATCGTCGCAAGCAAGATCGACTACAAGTCTGGCGAGATGATCCGATCGCCGCTCTTCTGGGTGCTATATCTGATGTTCGTGTTCGTGGCGGCCGGCGGCATCATTGCGACCGCGCAGCTCGGGCCGATCGCGAAAGAATACGGCTTTGCCAAGCTGCCTGTGAATCTGATCGGCATCACCCTGCCCCTTCTCACGATGACGCTGTCGATCGACAACCTGTGCAATGGACTCACCCGTCCGTTGTGCGGCTTTCTATCCGACCGCATTGGCCGCGAAAACACGATGTTCATGATCTTCCTCGGCGAAGGCGTCGCGCTGCTGGGGCTGATGCAGTTTGGCCACAACCCATATGCATTCATGTTCTTCGCAGCCGCCGTATTCCTCTGCTGGGGCGAGATTTTCTCGATCTTCCCCGCGACCTGCGCGGACACGTTCGGCAGCAAACACGCCGCGGCGAATGCCGGGACGCTTTACACCGCGAAGGGCACGGCTGCGATGCTGGTGCCGGTCGCATCGATTCTGTCGGCCGACGGCGGCTGGAGCACCGTGTTCATTTCGGCGGCGGTGATATCGATCGCTGCCGCCATCTGCGCGAAGTTCGTCCTTGCACCCATGAGAAAGCGTTGGATCGAAAACTCGGGCGCGCCAGCCGGCGTAGCGATTGTCGAAGCACGACTGCAGCAATGGCCGGGCGGCTCATCCGAATAAGCGACAGCGCGAGCGCCCCAATCACGACCAACCACACAACACTCCACTACAAGGAGAGATGTCATGGCAGAAGCCGACCAGCCCACCACGGAAGACACGTCGACTCAACAGGCGACCGAAACGACCGACGGTTTCCATCTCGTCATCGACGCGCTGAAACTGAACGACATCAACACCATTTTCGGACTGGTCGGCATCCCCATCACTGACCTGGCGCGACTCGCACAAGCCGAAGGAATGCGCTTCATCGGCTTTCGTCATGAACAGCACGCGGGCAATGCTGCGGCCATTTCCGGCTACATCACGCAGAAGCCTGGCATCTGCCTGACAGTGTCGGCACCGGGCTTTTTGAACGGCCTGACCGCGCTCGCCAATGCGACCACCAATTGTTTCCCGATGATCCTGATCAGCGGCTCGAGCGAACGCGAAATCGTCGATCTGCAGCAGGGCGATTACGAAGAAATGGATCAGTTGACCGCGGCCAAGCCTTACGCGAAGGCCGCGTATCGCGTGCTCCATGCGCAAGACATCGGCATCGGTGTGGCGCGTGCGATTCGCGCGGCTGTGTCGGGCCGGCCGGGTGGCGTGTATCTGGATTTACCGGCCAAACTGCTCGCGCAGACGATGGATGCCGTGAAAGCGCAGCAGTCGCTGGTGCGAGTGGTCGACGCCGCCCCGCGTCAGTTGCCGGCGCCGGAATCCGTCAAGCGTGCAATCGACGTGCTGAAGAGCGCCAAGCGTCCGCTGATCCTGCTCGGCAAGGGCGCGGCGTATGCTCAGGCTGATGCGGAGATCCGTGGCTTCGTCGAGCAAAGCGGCATTCCGTATCTGCCGATGTCGATGGCCAAAGGTCTGTTGCCGGATACACACGATCAATCGGCGTCGGCGGCACGCTCGTTCGTGCTTCAGGAAGCCGACGTGGTCGTGCTGATCGGTGCGCGTCTGAACTGGCTGCTCTCGCACGGCAAAGGCAAAACGTGGGGCGCGGAGCCGAAGAAGTTTATCCAGGTCGATATCTCGCCGACCGAAATCGACAGCAACGTCGCGATTGCCGCGCCGGTGATCGGTGATATCGGTTCTTGCGTGGCGGCACTTCGCGCCGGCATCGATGTGAGCTTCCCCAGGCCGTCCGCTGAGTGGATCGGCGCGATTGCCGAGCGCAAGAACAAGAATCTCGCCAAGATGGCCGCGACGCTGGACAAGAATCCGTCGCCGATGAACTTTCACAGCGCGTTACGCGCAATCCGCGATGTGTTGAAGACGCGCCCGGACATCAACGTCGTCAACGAAGGTGCAAATACGCTCGACTACGCCCGCAGCATCATCGACATGTATGAGCCGCGCAAACGCTTCGACTCGGGCACGTGGGGAATCATGGGCATCGGGATGGGCTTTTCGATCGGCGCGGCCGTCACGACGGATAAGCCGGTTGTCGCAATCGAAGGTGACAGCGCGTTCGGATTCAGCGGAATGGAACTCGAAACCATCTGCCGTTACGACTTGCCTGTCTGCACGATCGTATTCAACAACAACGGCGTGTATCGCGGCACCGACGTGAACCCGACAGGCGGAAAGGACGTCGCGCCGACCGTGTTCGTGAAGGGTGCACGTTACGACAAGATGATCGAGGCGTTCGGCGGCGTCGGTTATCACGTGAGTACGCCGGAAGAACTGACGAAGGCGCTGCTCGAAGCGATCGCATCCGGCAAACCGAGCCTGATCAATGCCGTCATCGATGAGGCAGCCGGCACCGAGAGCGGTCGCCTGACCAACCTGAACCCGCAAAGCGCGGCAATGAAAAAGTAATCGGACGAACCAAGGAGCTATCAGAATGACCAAACCTCTCGAAGGCATCAAGATCATCGACTTCACCCACGTTCAAGCCGGTCCTGCGTGCACACAGTTGCTCGCCTGGTTCGGCGCCGATGTGATCAAGGTTGAAAGGCCGGGCTCGGGCGATGTCACGCGTAATCAGCTGCGTGACATCCCCGATGCCGACGCACTCTACTTCACGATGCTCAACAGCAATAAGAAATCGCTCACGTTGGACACGAAAAAGCCCGAGGGCAAGGAAGTACTCGAAAAGCTGATCCGTGAATCTGACGTTCTGGTCGAAAATTTCGGCCCGGGCGCGTTGGACCGCATGGGCTTTTCGTGGGAACGCCTGAACGAACTCAATCCGAAGATGATCGTCGCTTCGGTGAAGGGTTTCAGCGACGGCCATCACTACGATGACCTGAAGGTCTATGAAAACGTCGCGCAATGCGCGGGCGGCGCGGCGTCCACCACCGGCTTCTGGGACGGTCCGCCTACCATTAGCGCCGCCGCGCTCGGCGACAGCAACACCGGCATGCATCTGGCAATCGGCATTCTGACCGCGCTGCTGGGACGCGACAAAACCGGCAAGGGCCAGAAGGTCGCCGTGTCGATGCAGGACAGCGTGCTGAACCTGTGCCGCGTGAAGCTGCGCGACCAGCAGCGACTGGAGCGTGTGGGCTATCTCGAGGAATATCCGCAGTATCCGCACGGTGAATTCAGCGATGTCGTGCCACGCGGCGGCAATGCGGGCGGCGGCGGTCAGCCGGGCTGGGTGCTCAAGTGCAAGGGCTGGGAAACGGATCCGAACGCATATATTTACTTCACGATCCAGGGCCATGCGTGGGAGCCGATCTGCAAGGCACTTGGCAAACCCGAGTGGATCGATGACCCGGCTTACAAGACCGCTGAAGCACGTCAACCACACATCTTCGAGATCTTCGGAACCATCGAAGCCTGGCTCGCCGACAAGACCAAATTCGAAGCGGTCGACATTCTGCGCAAGTTCGACATTCCGTGTGCGCCAGTGCTGACGATGAAAGAACTCGCCAACGATCCGTCGTTGCGCGCGAGCGGCACGATCGTCGAAGTGCCGCACAAGAAGCGTGGCTCGTATCTCACCGTGGGCAGCCCGATCAAATTCTCGGATATGAAGCCGGAAGTCACCGCGTCGCCGCTGCTCGGGGAACACACGGACGAGGTGCTGACAAGCCTTGGCTACAGCAAGCAGGACATCTTCAACCTGCGCGAAGTCAAAGCGATTTAACGGCGACACCCAAGCCCGCTGGTATGCTCGGGCCTGCGAGTACGGCGCCGTGGGCGGCGCCGTACTCAATTCGAACATTTGTGTTTCTATATCGGGGGCAACGCCATGCAAAGCGCTATCGACTTTCAGCAACTTGCCAACGTAATAGGCGACGCGATCATCATTTCCGATTTACGCGGCAGCATTACTTTCTGGAACCCCGCGGCCGAACACATGTTCGGCTTTACACAAAGCGAGGCACTCGGAAAATCGCTGGATCTGATCATTCCCGAACGTTTGCGCGGTCGCCATTGGGACGGTTATCACAAAACGATGGCCACGGGCGAAACCCGATATGGCAACGATGTGCTCCGTGTTCCCGCTGTGCGCAAGGATGGACAGTCTCTGTCGATCGCCTTTACGGTCGCTCTGCTGCATTCGGCGCAAAACGAACTTACCGGCATCGTTGCAGTGATCCGCGATGAAACCAAGCGCTTCCAGGAGGATCGTTTGCTACGCAAACGTCTCGCGGAACTTGAAGCGTCCGCGGGCGCGTGAGCTGCGGATTGGCGGAGAAGTGTCCGCCTTGCGCCCGAGGATTAAGCACGGACGCGGCTAATGACAACTGGCGCACACGTGTAGAAACGCCAATCGTTACGAGAAAAGTAACTCATGCCGAGGCCGGGTGAACGCACCGTATTCCATGCGTTGCGAAGACCCTTGTTCCAAATCGCGATGTCGGTCAGATAGCTCATCGACGGTTCTTGCGTGCAGACCGGATCACAATTGGGCAACCGGATTGCCATTCGGTCGTTGAAGCCGCGCACACCTCGAAGGGTGCCGACGTAGTGGTCGAACGAGCGGTTCTCCCGAGTGCAAATGACGATGTGCCGGACATCTTCGATAGTGCCTGTCGTGGTGGCTGCCGGGGTCGTCAGCACATCGCGCATCAGTGCGGGTATCAGCGGGGCGGCTACCGAGGCTCCGACCGACCCTGCCGCCATGCATAGGAATTCGCGACGCGGCGTGGCAGGGCCGCGCCCCCCCTCCTCGTGGAGATTTGCGTTGCTATTGCGCGCATTCCAATTGTCTTTATTTGTCATCGCCAAAAGCACTCCCGGTGCGCAACGAATAACAAATTGAGTCGCCGATGCTGGCTGAAACCTGGCGGCCGCGCGTTGGGACAGGACGCTGGTACGTCCCGTGTGGCTCTATGAGGAATTGCCAGATCACTCTGTTCGCTACCATGGCGACCAGCCCAACGCGCGGCGAATCCCGCTGGACATCCGGAATCGTCCAGCCGATCACAAACTGCATCGCGATCAACAGGACTGTCAGCGAGTGGAACGTCCGCGCCGCCGCATGATATTTCAGGACACCTGATTCCGCATTCTTCCCCTTTGCCTCGAATTACATCGAGTGGGGGCCGCGCGGGCTGCGGCGCTCAAACGGACGGTCGAGCAAGTGCACCGCACTTGCGTCTTGATGCCAGCGACATCACCTTAAGGAAACCTGATGTCACTTAGCGCCAGTTCGATGTACAGCTCAGTGATGCAGAACCAGCGAGTCGAAGCCGAGAAATTGTGGCCCCAACCGATAGGAGAAGCTGTCCGCCTCGGCAATCCTTTTCGTAGGCAGGTTTTTTGCTGACACCGAATAGCCACAGCCTAAAAACAGGATCACGAACATGCGTTCGATCAATCGTCTGGTCGTTTCAATGGTTTTGCCGCTGGCCGCCTGCGCGATCGGACCGTCAGCCTCGAGCGATACCGGCTTCGGCGCCGCACCCGCCGTGCCGGCCCCAGAATCGACAATGATCACGATGGTCAATATCGCGCCCGTTCAGGCGCGCTCTGCCGGGTTCATGCCCACCGCTCCCGATGGGTTTGGCGTCACCGAGTTCGCCAGCGGCCTGGCACATCCTCGCTGGCTCTATACCTTGCCTAACGGTGACGTACTGGTGGCGGAAAGCGATGCGCCCAAAGAGCATGACGAGGGAAGCGGCATTCTCGGCTGGGTCAGACATCAGGTCATGAAGCGCGCTGGCGCCGGCGTGAAGAGTCCCGATCAAATCATGTTGTTACGTGACACCAATGGAACCGGGGTCGCCCAGATGCAGGTGGTGTTTCTCCGCGGGCTGCATTCGCCGTTCGGAATGGCGCTCATCGGCAATGAACTCTACGTTGCGGATACGGATGCTTTGCTTCGTTTTGACTACACTCCGGGCGCTGCGGAGATCACCAGCCCTGGAGTCAAGGTTGCAGACTTGCCAGCCGGCCCGATCAACCACCACTGGACAAAGAATATCCTTGCGGATCGTTCGGGCAAACATCTCTACATCACTGTGGGATCGAATAGCAACGCGGCTGAAAATGGCGTCGACGCCGAGGAAAACCGTGCACGGATTATCGAATACGACGTGGACACCGGTCGCTTGCGACCCTATGCGACAGGATTGCGCAATCCTAACGGCCTTTCGTGGCAGCCGGACAGCGGCGCGTTGTGGACGACAGTCAACGAGCGGGACGATCTCGGCAACAACCTCGTACCCGATTACATGACGGCGGTGAAAGATGGCGCGTTCTATGGCTTTCCCTATAGCTATTACGGCCAGCACGTCGACACGCGAGTCAAACCGCAACGCCCCGACCTTGTTGCAAGGGCCATCGCACCGGACTATGCGCTCGGCAATCACACGGCTTCACTGGGTCTTGTCTTTTACGACCGGACGCTGTTCCCTGCGCACTATCGGGGCGGGGCATTCGTTGGCCAACATGGATCGTGGAACCGCAAGCCGCGAAGCGGCTACAAGGTGGTATTCGTGCCATTCGTCGATGGAAAACCTGCTGGCGCACCGGAGGATTTTTTGAGCGGCTTTCTGACAACGGATGGCCACGCCGTGGGGCGGCCGGTCGGCGTCGCGCTGGATGCGCACGGCGCGCTGCTGGTGGCGGACGATGTTGGGAATGCTGTCTGGCGAGTTGCCCCGCGCGACGACACCAACGCCGCCCATGCGGCCGGCTGTTCGAACGAGCGCGGCCACACCGCAGCGCAAATTCACGCCAGTGTGTGCTATTTTTCGGAGCCCATCCCGGCATATTAGCGGTACGACCATTTCCATGCGCCACACGGATACAGAAACTCCCCTTGCCGTAGCGGCACATAGCTCACCGTGGACGCTCTTCTGCATTTTTCTGAGGCTAGGCCTGACTTCGTTCGGCGGCCCGGCAGCCCATCTCGGCTACTTTCGCGACGAATTCGTCGGGCGCCGCCAGTGGCTCGATGAACACACGTTCAGCGACTTGGTCGCGCTGTGCCAGTTTCTGCCCGGGCCCGGCAGCAGTCAGGTCGGCATCGCCATCGGGCGTCTGCGTGGCGGCATGGCGGGTGCGGTAGCGGCCTGGCTCGGCTTTACGCTGCCGTCGGTGTTATTGCTCGTGGCATTTGCCTACGGCTTCACGCGTCTGTCGGACGCGACCTCGCTTCTGCTCTTGCGAGGGTTGAAGATCGCGGCGGTCGCCGTGGTCGTGCAGGCAGTCTGGTCGATGGGCCGCATGCTCTGTCCCGACCGCGCACGCGCGACTATCGCTGCAGTTTCCGCAGTCACAGTCATCGTGCTCGGCGCGGCCTATGGGCAGGTGGCGTCGATCGTGGCAGCGGGAATCGCCGGCGCCGCCTTTCTGAAGTCATCGACCGAGGTGCCGAGCGCGCCGCTCGGCATGCCGGGGACGAAAACCGGCGCACTCGCCTGCTTCGCGGCTTTCGCGCTGCTACTGTTTGGATTGCCCGCGGTCGCAGCCTATCTGCACAGTTATCCACTCGATCTGTTTGCGGCGTTCTACCGGGTCGGATCGCTGGTGTTCGGCGGCGGCCACGTCGTGTTGCCGCTGCTTGAAGCGGTCGTTGTGCCGCGCGGGTGGGTTTCCTCGAACGCGTTCATGGCAGGCTACGGCGCGGCGCAGGCGGTTCCGGGTCCGCTTTTTTCGTTCGCGGCATTTCTCGGCGCCACCAGCACGGGTCATCCGTCGGGCGTGGTGGGCGCTTTGATCGCCACCGTCGCGATCTTCCTGCCATCGTTTCTGCTGGTCGGCGCGGCACTCCCCCTGTGGGGCGAGTTACGCGCCTTCGCGGCGATGCGACGCGCAATGGCCGGCATCAACGCCGCCGTGGTCGGCATCCTGCTCGCCGCGCTCTATGACCCCGTATGGACCAGCGCGATGCATACCGGGCGCGACTTCGCGCTGCTCGTCGTGGCGCTGGTGCTGCTCGGGTGGTGGCGCGTGCCGTCGTGGGCGGTCGTCCTTTTGACGGCCGCGCTCGCGTGGTGGTTTGTTTGAAAACGGCCCTGGAATCCAACTCGAAACGCTCAGCAGGATCCTCTCCCGATTTCAGCGTGACGGACTGGTCGATAGGCGGGGCAAGGACATCAGGATCCTCGATCACGACGGCCTTGTGCGAGTTTGAGTCGGGGTTCGGGTCCGGGGTTGAAACGCCATCCGGTTCACCGCCGGCAGCACCGCGATCGAATGCCGTCCCGGTCCTGAAGCGCGCCAGCCGCTAGCGAACGGCAAGGACTGCCGCACCCGTCAACCTGCCATCGCGCAGGTCGCCGAGCGCCCGATTGGCATCCGCCAGCGGATAAGTCGTCGTTTCGATCGCGAGATGCGTTTCGGCCGCAAGGCCCATGAAGGCGAGCCCATCATCGCGCGTCAGATTCGCGACCGACACCACGCGCCGCTCGCCCCACAAAACTGAATACGCGAACGACGGAATATCGCTCATGTGAATCCCGCCGCACACCACCACACCACCTTTCGCGACCGCCTGCAATGCTTGCGGAATGAGCGCGCCGATGGGCGCAAAAAGCAAAGCCGCATCCAGCTCGTCAGGCGGCGCCTGTTCGCTGCTACCCGCCCACGCCGCGCCCAGCCGCAGCGCGAGTTGCTGGGCTGCGCGATCACCCGGCCGTGTGAACGCGTACACCGTGCGCTGCTGATGACGCGCGACCTGCGCAACGATATGGGCCGCCGCGCCGAACCCGTAGATACCGATTCGCTGTGCGTCGCCCGCCATGCTCAACGTGCGATAGCCGATGAGCCCCGCGCATAGCAGCGGTGCTGCTTCGATGTCCGTGTATTCAGCGGGTAGGTGAAAGCAGTACCGGCTGTCGGCGACCGTCCGCTCGGCGTAGCCGCCGTCGATCGTATAGCCCGTGAAGCCGGGGTCGTCGCAGAGATTTTCCCGCGCCGACAGACAGTAGCGGCAATGCCCGCACGTGCGGCCCACCCACGGCACCCCCACCCGGTCGCCGACGGCGAACCCCGCCACCCCCGCGCCGAGGCCGGCTACCGTGCCGACAATTTCGTGGCCCGGGATCACGGGCCGTTTGGGATGCTTGAGCTCATGATCGACCAGATGCAGATCGGTGCGGCACACGCCGCACGCGCGAATATCGATCAGAAGCTGCCCGGCACCGGGCGTGGGATCTGGCACCTCCTGCTCACGCAGCAACGACGCGCTGCCGTCGAACACCATCGCACGCATGGGATTCTCCTCCAACCTGCACGGCCGGCCCGCACCTCGCTTCGCGCCGACGCAGCGCATCGAAAGCGTCGCTGCACCAAGCCGCCCGGCGAAAACTCACTCACTAAAGCGGAAGTAACCGCTGTGCATGAGCACCGGTTTGGCACCCACCTCGTTAAGCAGTTGCCTGGCTGCGTGTTCGATTGGATGCCGGTTCGAGTTAAATGCAGCAATCAGGTCGTCTTCGCGCAGCGAAGCAGCGCCGAAATGGTCTTCGAGCGCCTCCGCAGTGATCGCGCACTGCACGCGCGCGCCGTCTACTTCGGCCGGAAACACGACGACGAGGTCGCGCGCGCAATATTCTGGAAGTTCCTCTGGAAAATGAATCTTCATGACCACCCCCTGATTCCTTGCGCAGGATGCGGGCTGGAGCGGCGTGTCTGCGCACCTACGGGTTGTGGACCGCCTTCGAGGCGGTCCGCTCTGCGCGACGCCCGCCTGTCACCAGCATAGGAGTTGTGCGCGGCACGTCAAATTCAGATCTGGCGTGCTGGTTGAGCGTGGTCAGCGGTGTTCAGGTGTGCGCTCCCACCCTCGAGTCTGAACTCATTAGCCCGCGCGATCCCATTATCAGGGAAGCGCATCTGGCGCATTGTCGCTAGCTTCAGGCAAAGTAGCGGACGATTGTCGCTTTCCGCCGCTTCGGCAAAGTTGCCATTACAATCCAGCACTTCAATCCGACGACCGTAATTTGCGCCATGAAATACCTACTTGCATCGACACTCGCGGCGCTCATCGCAGCGGCAGGCACGACCGCGAAAGCCGAAACATCCGCAGGCAGTGATGCATCCAGACAGCAGTGCGCCATTGGGTATGTCACCGGCGTCGGTGGATCGGCACAGAGCGTTCGCGAATATCTTGCGGCCCCCGACAGGGACAAATATCGCTACCTTGCGGACAACCCGATCCGATGCCAGATCTCCGACGACGGGCGCGCGTCTGGCTGTACCGGCATCACAAGCCTTCGGAATGAAAAAGTCAGCGTGTACGACGACATCGATAGCACGACGATGGCCGTGGTGGCCCGCGTGGAACTCGACCAGGGGACCTATCCGGTGATTATCGTTGTGCCGAAGCAGGACGTGAAATGCGACGAGTGAAAGCTGTCACGGCACCAGGCGACGACTATTTGTAAGCGTGTCGCCAGTCCGTGTAGCAATAGACGTTGAGTTTGGCTACTTTCGTGCCCACCAAATAAATGGTGGACACCATCATGGATACGGCAACGCAAGCCAGGCGAATCAAACGCCCCAACTTCTCGGTGGAATTCAAGCGGCAGATCGTGGAAGCGACGCTCGCTCCAGAGGGGTCTGCCGCGCTCATCGCGCGTGAGCATGGCATCAATGCCAATCTGCTGTTCAAATGGCGCCGCCACTACCTGGCAGGCGACTACGGTCTGCCGGATGTTGCGGCCACTGCCTTCGCTGCGCATGAGGCTGCCGCCCTTAACTGGATGCCTGTGACGCTGGCGCCTCAGGCGGCGAATGCGCCGGGTTCCCTGCCATCCAGTTCGGATCGTGTGTACGAGATCGAGTGTGGTCCGGTGCGCTTGCGCCTGAGTGGTGATATTTCCACGGCAACCCTGATTGAGATAGTGCGAGGGCTGTCACGGTGAATGTACTCATGCTTCCGTCGGCGGTGGGCTTGCCAGGCGGCTCCCGCGTCTGGCTGGCCGCAGGCGTAACCGACATGCGTGCGGGTTTCAACAGTCTTGCCGCGAAGGTGCAGACCGTACTCGAACGCGACCCGTTCAGTGGTCACGTGTTCGTCTTCCGGGGGAAACGCGGCGATCTGCTCAAGGTGCTTTGGTGGAGCGGCGATGGGTTATGCCTGCTCATGAAGCGCCTTGAGAAGGGCCGCTTCGTCTGGCCTCAGGCCACAAGTGGCACGGTATGCCTGAGCCCCGCCCAGTTGTCGATGCTGCTCGAGGGCATCGACTGGCGCCAACCGACACGCACCGCGCGGCCCACTTCCGCGTTGTAAACGTCGGCGCCGACGCGTAAACTGTCGGCATGACTTCTGCGAGCACCCTTCCAGACGACATCGAGGCCCTGAAGGCCATGCCGCGCGAACGCGACGCGCAGCTCGAACGTATGCAGAACGTGGTCGATTCGCAGAAGGCTGCAATCGCGACAGGCAAGGCCGAAATCGAGCACTTGAAGCTGCTCATTGCGAAGCTGCGCCGCATGCAGTTCGGACGCAAATCGGAGAAGCTGGACCATCAGATCGAGCAACTCGAACTGCGTCTGGAAGAGCTCGAAGCAGACGAAGGTGCCACGCCAGTCGAAATCCCCAAGACGCCGCGCACCGCGCCGGAACAGGTGCAGCGTAAGCCGTTGCCGGAGCATCTGCCCAGAGAGATCCAGACACATCTGCCTGAGTCATACCAGACCTGTACCGAATGCGGTGCCCAGATGAAGCAACTGGGCGAGGACGTCTCCGAACAACTCGAATACGTACCGGCGAGCTTCCGCGTGATCCGCCATGTGCGCCCCAGGTTTGCCTGTTCGTGCTGCGAGCATATTGCGCAGGCCGCTGCCCCGAGTCGCCCCATCGAACGCGGTATGGCTGGCCCCGGCCTTCTGGCTCACGTACCGGTCTCGAAGTTCGCGGATCACTTGCCGCTCTACCGGCAATCGGTCATGTATGCGCGCGAAGGCGTGGAGCTTGATCGCTCGCTGCTTGCGAAGTGGGTCGGCCACAGTGCTGCGCTACTGCAACCACTGGTCAACGCGTTGCGCTTGCACGTTATGGCAGCAACCAAACTGCACGCTGACGATACCCCCGTGCCAGTGCTCGCGCCTGGTGCCGGCAAGACAACGACCGGCCGTCTGTGGGTGTATGTGCGTGACGATCGGGCATCGGGCGACATGACGCCGCCGGCCGTGTGGTTCATCTATACGCCGGATCGCAAGGGCATCCATCCGCAGGAGCATCTTGAATCGTTTAGCGGCACGTTGCAGGCCGATGCGTACGGCGGCTACCAGGCCATCTACGAAACAGGACGTGTCGCCGAAGCGGCATGCTGGGCCCACGCGCGAAGACAGTTCTATGAACTCCACGCGGCGCGTCCAAATGCGCTGAATACCGAAGCGCTCTCACGCATTGGAGCTCTGTACAAGGTCGAAGAGAACATCCGTGGCAAACCACCCGACGAACGCCGCGCGTACCGGCAACAACACGCGCGGCAACTGCTCGATCAACTCCATGCGTGGCTCACCACCGCATTGGAGACGCTCTCGCGCAAGTCCGATACAAGTCGCGCGATACTCTATGCCTTGAACCGATGGGATGCGCTCACACGCTATTGCGAGGACGGCTGCCTTGAGATCGACAACCAGCCGGTCGAACGCGCATTGCGCGGCGTGGCGATAGGCCGTCGGAACTATCTGTTTGCGGGGGCGGACTCGGGCGGCGAACGTGCCGCAGCGATCTACAGCCTGATCGGCACCGCGAAGCTCAACAACGTGGAACCCGAGGCATATCTGCGCTTCGTACTCGCTCGCGTCGCCGATCATCCAATCAATCGTATCGGCGACCTCGCGCCGTGGGCCGTGGCTGCTCAGCTTCCCGCGCGTACTTAACTCAAATCCGCGTCAAGACGGTATCAGCAACACGCTTACGGAACAGCTTTGGCAGGCCCGTTTCAGTCAAGATTGTATAGTTGCGTCCGCAACTAGATTGCGGGCATACCCTTCCGAACAAAGCCAGACCGACGGTGGTCCTACCGATGTTACCCGGGTTGCGGAATCCTTGAGGGAAGTACACCAGCACCGGCACACGCGATGCATAGCCCCACTGCACCCGCACCGATGAAGGTCCAAGGGGTGCCGAAGTGCTGGGCGATCCACGACCCAACTATCGGGCCGCCGACCAGTGCACAAAGTTGCAGGCTACGTCCCGTCGATGAAAGGACGCCGAGCATTTCTCGTGGCGATTCCGTTTGCAGCGAGATTGAATAGGCCATAACCCCACCGGCATAGCAGAATCCATTTATTAGCCACAACACACAAAGGACAGGCAAACTGAGTCGCTCATACGCGATCCCTAGAACTCCTGCCGCTATGACTGTTACGCTGAATCCACACAGGGACGCCAGCATAACGCGGAACTCACTCGTACGGACTAGAACCCGTTTCAGGACAAGTGCACATGAGATTGCGCCAGCGGCGGTGCAGCTGACAATCGTTCCAAAAGCACTGGCCGGGAGGCCGTGCTCCCGAAGCAATAGAACAAGTATTGAGTCATACAATCCAAGCGTAAGCGAAAGAGCAAGCATAAGAGTCAGGGCGACAGCGAAACGCGGTTTGCTCAAGATAGTTTGCCAAAGCACTGAAAAATTCGGAAGCCGATTTTTGGCCTGATGATCCGCAGACTTCCATCCAATGACCGCGCCAATTCGAACAGCACAACCCGCCGAAGCAAAAGCTAGCACCGCCGTGAAGAAAAATCCCCCTCTAGAATGAGAGACAACTGCCAAGGCTGCGCCGAGAAGTGGCGAAGCAATTTTTGTACATTGATCGATTAATGAGGTTAGTGTCGTTGTCGATACAATCTGTTCGTCTGTTAGCAACCGTCGGACGAGAATCTGCTCGGCGGGCACGCTACCCAGGTTGCTGATGCCCTTTAGAAGCACCATAGCAATAAAGAAGCCCTCGTTGGGCGCAATGGCAAGCAGAAGCGAGGAAATAAACCTTCCGGTCGAGCTCGCGAGCATGACGAGCGCTGGGGAATTTCGATCGGCCAAAACACCGATGAACGGACCAAGCAGGAGGCCTGGTAAGCCATAGAGTGCGGCTGCAATCCCAAGGGTTCGAGGCGCGGCGTTATAGCTAAAGGAGAGTAGCGAAAAGATCAGCGTGAAGTCGACCCAAATTGCTATGGAGTTGAAGAGGCGAGAAGCAAAGAATGAGGCATAGCCTCGAACCTTAAATAATGATTGGATTGTTCGCATTTTATGCTGATCCCACATGCTGATTCGCTAAATACAGTTTGTCGTTAACGACAAAACCATCTAGCCCGCCCTCCTTGGCATACTTTGCCAAGTCACTTGTCTTGTTAATGAATCCAGCACCATTAAAGTTAAGTGATGTGTTGCAAAGGACTCCATATCCAGATGCGAGCTCAAAAGCCTTCAATAGTGAATAGATTTTTAGATTCTGTGACGAATTCACCGTCTGTGGACGGGCGGATCCATCTACGTGAGTGATCGCCTGAAGCCGCGAATTCTTGACCCGCGAAAAATACAGCATGTGTGGGCTTGGTCGGTCCAATTTAAAAAAGCGAGCAGCGCTTTCCTCCAGACAGATGGGGGCGATTGGCCTGAAGTTCTCCCGGCGTTTGATGATATTCAATCGGTCAAGTGTGTGCTTCGAAAACGGCGCGGCCAAAATGGACCGATTGCCAAGAGCTCGTGGACCTATCTCTGCCCGGTCTTGCGCCCACCCAAGGATTGCACCTTGATACAGCAGCTCTGCGATCTCGGAGAACACCATTTGCTTAGGAGCGAATCCTTCGACAACGTCCACGTCGTCGTCGAACATTTGGCCGGAATATACGCTCCACAGAATCTTCGCGTCACCGGACAAGTGATGCTGGGCATCGATGGCCGTGCCTATGGCCGATCCAACGTCATTTGGACAGGGGGGCACGAAAACATCGCTGAACAGTCCACTGTTTAGCCAGTTGCTGTTCCAGTCGCAGTTCAGACCACAGCCACCACTAATTAGAAGAGGAGCATTGTCCAGTACGAACGGCCGTATCCGTTCGAGAAATGTGTCGAAGATCGCGTCCGACAGATGCTTCGCGACCTGTTTGAACTCTGGGCTTTCAACCGCTATGTTGAAGTATGGTGAGGACTCAAAGAGCGATTTATCCAGACAATCGAGGGCGGATGCCGGGTTTAGGATTGCCTGTAAAAAGTCGTCCTCGATACCTGTCTTTGCGCGGCGCTGTCCGAAGGCGGCCAGCGCCATCAGTTTTCCTGCGTCCCCGAGTCTGACCTGGCCACTACGCAGCATGAATGTCGGATCTGCCACGCCGTAGGCGAACGCGTAGCGGATACCGGGATCGGACATTACGTCGCACACTTCGTAATCTGGACATTGCTGTCAATTCGATAGAACGCGCCAATGTGTCCTTCCCACACGAGCGCATAACACGGCTGACCTTGCGGGAATGGCGACAGTCCATACGCACACATCACATGAGACCGCTCATGTGATGAAGTGACGAGCTTGGCACGTCGTCCAAAGAAGTTGATTTCTTTCTGCTGCGGAGGCTCTACGCCGAGGTATCCGGCACCGATTTTCGATCCACGCGGGTCGATTCAAGCAGCCCAGCCGCTCAGTGCAATCACGTCTGGGATCCCGTCAGTGGCCGAGAAGGAGTCGATTAGTAGTTCGGCACCAACTGGCGCGTACCGGGGCCGGGAATCTTTTTCAGCCTCATAGGAGTATCTCAGAACGCGGTTTTCAACGCAGGAAATGTGACCATCGTGGCCCGGCTTCAAGGCAAGGATGATCATTCGGCGCTTCCTCGCTGACGCTCACGTATACGATCAAGCGCGCGCAGTGCTTCGGGCGCGAATGGCGTACCATTTCCGATACCCGCACCGAGGAAAAAGAGTACCGATTCGCGCATTTCGTCGACAGCCAGCAACTTGTTGATTTCCCTATCGAGGAAGTATCCAGTTAGCCACGAGTCCATTCCGAGTCCTGTGGTCACTAACTGAAAGGTCTGTGCCAGGCATCCGACATCGAGCAGCGCGACCCTGTACGCTCTCGAGTGCGGGTATTTCCCCCACATCTTGTCGAAGCAAGATGTTACGAATACTCCAAAGGCTAGGTCCCTCGCAAACATTTTCGCACACAGGAGGCGGCCTATGGTCTCGCCGTTGACGTCGTGAGTAACCAACGTTAGTTGGTGCGAAAACGCTCGGTAATGGTAAATGCCTGCTGTGAGTCCCTCGACGTTCAGTGCCACTAGATAAGCCGCACTTGGCTGAAGCGATCCTCCGGATGGAGATGTACGTCGATACCCTACCGGTAATAGACCAGCTTCTTGCATGTCCTGACGGGTATCGCCGTGGACCGCACCGAAAGTCCAATAGAGGGAATTAGCCACCATCTGGAGCGCTACGGACTAGGGGTAAACGATCGCGAAGTCTTGCGGGTCATGAGTACATCCGCAAGTCTTGGATTGGCCTCGAAATCTTTGTCCGGAGCAGGGAGGGCGACAGGATCACCATCGCGGGCATATCTGGTCTCTGGCACCTTATCAACGATTGACGCACAATACGCGACATACCCCTCGTAGCTGTCGTCAATCGGCAGATCTGCGCCTTCGTCAAGGACGATCTGAGTGCCAAGATGGAATATGTGTGATAAGCAGTCCCAGCCCCACTTTTTGAAATCCCGGTCGTCTTCGTTGAAAATTCCACTGTTGACGATATCGGAATCGACGGCTGAACTCGATATCTCCGAGCCGTTCGAGATTTCTAGGATTCTCCGGATATGCTGATGTCCAATTTCGTATTGAGAGTGGGAGCTATAATCCCATAGAATCAGCTTTCCGTTGATTATCCTGACAAAGATAGTGGGATCCTGTTTCAATGCCATATCGCTCGCCCTCCCTTGAATACTGTTCATCGCGAGGCGGTCGACGGAAGCCAACCGCCTATCCTACTCGCCCTTTACTTCAGCGGTGCGCCGAGTGTGTTGTACGCATCGTTGGACTGAAACGACAGAGTCGGTTCGATCACAATTTTTTGCATTGCAGGCGTGGCAAGGCTGTTATATGCATCATTGGACTGAAATGACAGGGTCGGTTCGATGTTGATTTTCTGCATGATGAAATTCCTTATTCTCGGATTAAGTGAATAACGTCGTGCGCCCAGAAATCTCTCGCGGCGCGTTTTTAGGTTAGGTCTTACTTAATTTGAGATAAACAGGGAAAATACCTAAGTAGTATCCTGAGTTGGTTCGGGGAGCTTGTGCCAGGAGAGAGCGCCATTCTGGGGGCTGAGGCCTCTATGCGGCCTCCTTTAGCGCTGCTGGTTCTTCCGCTCTCATTCCCGGAAACCAGCGAGCGAAGGTTTCCCGCAGATCGGCGTTCAGGACCTGCACGCGGTTTTGCAGCAGCAGATGCGCGCCGCGCTGGGTCCAACGCATCTGCTGTTTTTTCGTTTTTCCACAAAGCGCTTGCTGACCACGTAGTTCTCGGTCGACTCGACAAACGCCGTGGAAATTGTCTCATCGTGCCGGTAGCGGTCGCCGTAGTTCGGAATGAACGTCTGGTTGGCCGCGATATAGGTGCGGAATTCCCGTACGACTATTTCCATGGGTAGTTTGGTCATGTCGAGTCGGGCGAATCCATCGCGGGATCTATTGTGGCTGGTGGCAATCGAGAAAGGTCACCACGCTATCACCGTCTTCCGGTTTGACTGTGTTGCTGATAAGGCGGGGAGGCAGTGGGACTCAATTGCACATCGCGAGCAGGCGTGACTCCAGTTTCGGCGCCAGGAGACAGCTATTAGCAATGCACCGCTTGATGATCGGATCCCGGTCAGTTATGGACGGTCGATTCCACGATTGCTCGCACCGCCTTAAATCCGGCGCCCCACCGAGAAACATCTACGGCATACCGCCATCCGGCGGCTATACCGTCACTCTTGCGTTCATGTGACGGGTCAGCAGGACACGCTCCTCACCGGACAACCCGAGCTACTCGGTTCTCAAGCCGATCCTGGCACCGAGAGAAGCAAGCGCCTTTTCGTTTATCTTCCGCGAGGCGTCTGCGACGAACTTTCCGGCGCTACGTCGAGGAATTCCCATGGTGCGGGCAAAATAGATACTCAAACGGGCCGGGTCGGCTGGCAATTTGCCATCCACAAGTCGTCGAAACGCTGCACGAAACCCACTTTTCTTTTCGGCAGGCAAATGCCAGATGTCAATATCCAGATCCTTCTTCTCGATGTTGTTGACCTTGAATGTTGTCCACATCCGCTTTATAAACGGATTTGCAGTGAAGTTTTTGTACCCGCGAGCCGCATATAAGATGCTGAGAAAATGAGCCTCCTCAAGAAAGCCTCTTATTTTTGGCTGTCCAAATTGCCACTGCCATAGGTCGTCTATCATGGAAGCAAGAATCTTGCATTCGGAGTGCGTAGCAGCAAACAGTTCGCCACCGCTATATTCAACACACTGATCGTCGCCCGGCTTGCTTGGTATGTTCTGCCAGTCATTAAGGGCCGCCCTCATCTGCTGCCGCGTAACACCATTGATGGCAGAATTTATTTCGTACGCGTTGTTGTCAAGCGTATAGGTAACGCATCCAAATTCATCGAGAGCGTCGCTCAGCCTTTCCACGCTTGAATTCCAAACGCAATCGCTGTCAAGAATGATGAACTTTTCCGTAGAGGCGTTTCCGGCAATGTGTTTAATAACGTCCAGAATGTAAAACTGATTTCCCCAAGATTTTGCCTCCCCTCGGGGGATCCTGTAGGTGATAGGGAGTCGAATGACTTCCACGCCAAGTCGGTCAAACAGAGCTTGCATGTCAAACCCATCGACACTTCTAATAGGGGTGTTTGTATAGAAGACATGCCTTGCGAGCGGATTATTTGCAACACTTGTGACGTAAAAACACGCAACGCAGCGCCAGTAGACGTCCTGAAAAGCGAGCGTCGAGGAGCGCTCTCCAACTTGCGGGAATGTGGTTTCGTCTTCTTTCTCGTCAGCGACGAACCATGTTCCGATCGAGATGTCCATTGTGTGCCCCAGTTAAAAATAGAAGTACCGCGACACGCTGCGCCGGTTGCGGGTAGCACTCAAGTCGCGAAATATGACCGTGATCGGATTAATTAGGCGGTCTGTTCACAATGGACCCTCCAGCGATAGTTTCATCCTCGGTGTACGTGTATCTGCCAAAAGATCGAAGAATTCGGACGTTTTGAGGCTCGAATTCGCGTTGCCACACTGGTCCTTCGGGGTCGGTGATGGGCCATTCCTCGGGCCGCTGCAAGGCGTCTGACCGGCGTCCCCTGGCCATAGAAGTTAGTAGAAACTCCACTGGCAGACGTCTCATGACGGCGTGGCAAAGACGTTCACAACGTGAGATCGAGGGTCTCTTGTGGGCTGAACGTACGAATTCGGCTTTTGTGAGACCAATCATTGAAGACCCCCGCCT
Organism: Paraburkholderia sediminicola; assembly: GCF_046026895.1. Classification (GTDB taxonomy): domain Bacteria; phylum Pseudomonadota; class Gammaproteobacteria; order Burkholderiales; family Burkholderiaceae; genus Paraburkholderia; species Paraburkholderia sediminicola_C. The sequence goes on along the minus strand of NZ_JAQQEU010000002.1, from coordinate 140,254 downwards.
GTGAGTGTCAAGGGAACGACCGTAGCCGCCTGACCAATGTGGATATCCGAATGACGGTAATCGCCGAGATCCTATAGCGCATCCGGCGGTTGCCTGCTCACTGTTCCGTCTGCTGTCGTTCATATTCCTTGTGTTTCATCTGCAGATATTCCTGCCGATCCAGCTCATGTAGTTGTCGCGGATACTGTTCAGTCGCGTCGAACCAGGTCGTCAGGCGTTGCTCCAGACGCTTGTCCGGCGAGTTGGATAGCGCGCCAAGATAGGCATCTATTGCTAGGTAGTAGCGCATCGTATTGCGTTCCACCAGACCGCGAACTCCGCCAATGTATTCAGTCTGTTCGGAGGACGCAGCACCGGCAGTGGTAAACCCGACCTTATCGCTGCCGATAGTCGCCAGATACGTTTTCATCGCGACCCTCCCCGCCATGCCATAACTATAGGAATAGGTCAGGTGCAGAAAGGTCCGGCCGCCACCGATGTCCACCGCTTCGAGCACGATACGGTAATCCTTTGTGCTCAGTGGGCCGCTGTCGGCATTGAGCACCACCTGGAAGTATTCTGGGTTCGTGGCTGACGCGTGGTAATGGAATTGCACGCGGTAGCTGTCCGAGAGTTTCTGTTCGACTTTTCTACCTATGTTTACGCTCACGATGCTGCCGCTGCTGCTGGTCGACGCGTGGCAATACTTGATGTTAAGGTGCAGTATCAGCAAATCGCACCAGTTGGCAGGGCCATCCACGGGGTCATTGAGCGCGCCGCTGACCGTTTCGAATGGGTAGTCGACAACGGCGTAAATGTCACCCTTGAGCGCGGTCGGCGTCTCTGCCGATTCAAGATACAGCGGGCGGTGGAACGGATTATGTTCAAGCTGTTGCGACAGGCTCTCGTATTTGCCGCGCAACCTCGCAGCATCGTCTGCCGCCAACGCGAGCAGGCCATGGCACAGGCAGCATACAGCCACGGTCGCTAACAACAGACTGAAATTGCCTCGTCCGGTGTTGCCGATGCTTTTGGCAAGTGCGGTCATCTACGTGCTCCCGCCTCAGGTTGCTGGTACTTGCCATACAGCATACCCTGTCGATCATCGCCTGCGCGGGGCCGGGCGCACGGAGATCGCCCACCACTTCTGCCGTACACGCCATTGCCCGAAGTGGCTCGACCGGCGGCCACCGCGCTGGTTCAATGTGTCGAGTGCGGTGATGCCCTTTGCGGACAATCTCCTCGGCCCGCTACTCCATGTAGCGAACGAAACCAGTATCGTCGCGTTCCTTGATGTGCGCCAGGATGTCTGGAGTCCGCAGTGGCGGTACGCAGGGTCTCAGCTGCGAAACATCGACCCGCTCGCCGTAGATCGCCGCCTCCTTGTATCAGAATCGCGCCGATCGCCGCTGAAGAGGCGAAGACCACGTGGCAGTGCTCGGAGGGCAGCAGATCCGCCTCACTGGCCCCTAGCCAGCGGCACGCCGCGCGCGCCTGGCGCTCAGTGCCGACGGCCTGCGCCCATCCTAGGTCTCGTCGCCAGTCATCCGGCATGACGCTCTCTTCCGACACAGAAAACATCGCTTCCTCGCCGGCCTCTACGCGCAGCAAACGTTAGGTATTGCGCTGATCAGCAGTAGACCGAACTTCTTGGCAAACCAGCGTTCCCGGCAGTGCGCCTGCTGGGTGTACAAGATAGACGACCGGCAATCCGGCCAGTACATCAACAATGTCCGCCAGAAAAGCGTGCCGCACGAGGGGCCGAAGGGCACGGTGTTGCCGGACTCGTGATGCATGTGTGCGCAACTTAAATTACGTTGCCACAGCAGGGTCCACGCGACATTCCAGTTAAAACGCCTTGTCCGACACGCAGAGCTACAGCAAGCGGCCGCGAGAGGCGGTAGAACGAGTTTCGCCGCATCGAGCGCGGAAACAAGCGGCCGGAGGTCTTTTTCGTCGCAGTACATCAGGATGAACAACACCATTTGCGCCAGGGAGACAAGGCCGGAATACGCGCGCATTTCAATCGCGAGGTAGCCGCGGTTCAACTGAGAGATGTGTTCGCTTAGGCGACATCATATGGAGAATAAACGCTTCCGGTCGAGCAAAAAAAGGCATGGACGGCGTCGAAATAATTGACGTATGGCGACGCTAGATAATATGAATCTAGAAGCTCCATGACAAAGTCTGCGGGCCCTCGTATGAGAGCCCCCGTGTTTGTCGCCACGATCCGACGACGTGTCCTCAGGCGGTTGCGGATTTAGCACTCGCTCGACGACGACAAGTGGCCGTTCCGTCCACTTGATCGAAGGCATGCGATGGACAGTGATCACGATGAGGACATCGTCAACCTGCCGAGGGACCGGAACAAAAATATTTTCGTGTCGCGAAAGCCCCGCATGCGAGGCTCGCGCTCCTGCCTCAGTTGATAGTTGCTTTCCGCCCGCTAGTTCGGCCATTTGCCGCCACGCGCTCATGTCAACAATCAGGCCATTCGCGAATAGCGTCACAGTACCAGCGTTGCGAGTACAGTCGTATAGATACAGCCGTTCATAAGCACTTCTCCTGACGCGCCTTGCGCGAGCCAGATTTCTTATCTTTGTGTGCACCAGCGCGCATAGGGTTCTGAAAACCAGTGGACGAAACCGAACGCGATATGTTTGATTGGCGCACTTCAATTCCCAAGATAATCGCTCGAATAAGCGCAATCCAACATATTCGCTTTCCGCGAGATTGCTATTCGATGCGGAGAAGGTAATATTTGCAGAACCACCCGCACAACCTGAAGTGGCGATTTCAGCCGACTTTTGAGCATTAAAGTTCTGGTTTTTTCGGACATTGTGTTTTTCATACGATTACAGAACTATTTTTTTGCTTTGCTTTTTCAGTTATCCAGGCTTAGTCTGTCTCCAATGCAAACGACATAGGTAAATCCGACTTGGTTCCGGATTAGGGGCGTACGACCTTGTTCGTTAATCGCATCACGAAAGCTGGAGCGAGAATTATGGACAAATTGGATCGACCAGACTTGTACGCCATGGTCCATGCCTTTTCAGCCGGCAAAGTGTTGCATGACCCGCAGTTAATCAAACCGTCGATACGCTCGCTCGATCAGAACCGGTGAAGGGCGGGCGACACCCGAAAGCTCAAAGCAAGGTTATGCGCTGCCGCGTATCTTCGGAAGAGCCCTAGCTTTCGTTTCACTAATCGATTGACACGGTTTGAAAAGGGGCGCTGCCACGATGCGCGCCACGGAATCTAGCGAGACGCCGATCCATCACCCTAGATCGGACGGGGCCCCGACGGCGTATTAGCGGCACTGACGGTCGCAATGGCGATCGGCATGAGAATTTAAGCGACTGGGGAAGCCTGGCGAGATCAGCCCTGATCGCCTAGAAAAATTGAGGAGAACTGGATGGATGCGGAAAGAATAAACCGACGACATGATGCGTGTGTACTCCCAACGTCGTTCCAAGACCCGCTGGAAATACTCAGCTATTGGGTCACCCTGCCTTTCTGCCGCTATGCCTGTGCCTGTAACGTCCGTTGGAACGATATGGCAACTGTGAGCGCCGAGATGATGAATTCGGCGGGCGGGTCGCACACGATCCGCGGGGTTCGGGGCAGTTTGCCGCCCCCCCGCACCCTTCGTACAGACGATGAGTCGACGACCGCGCGTGAAAGTTCCATCTGGACGGGCGCTCGCAGTCTCGCCAAAGCAACTCCTGCAGTCGTCTACACACACCAGCCCGCTGCCAGTCGCACTAGTGCCGCCGGCAACTTACGCCTTGGTTGCGGTCAATCCCCACAGTCCCGTATTGCCTGCACAACTGTCAGTGTCAATCGTCATGCGGTGCGGCTCACCGACAATCCGCTTGATCAATGATTTTCGGCGGGTTTGCCGCCTACCTTAAGACGAATGCGTTACAGAGCATTGCGAACGCGATGGTACCGTCGTTTTTCCCTGTCGCCGACTTCTTTCTGCTTTTGGTGCGAATGATCAACCGAGGCACACAGCAACACAATCCGGCGTCAAAATAAGGAGAACGTAATGACCCGAAAAGTCGCATTAATTACCGGTGTAACAGGCCAGGATGGCTCTTATCTGGCTGACCTGCTGCTATCAAAGGGCTACGATGTGCACGGCATCAAGCGGCGCACGTCGCTGTTCAATACCGACCGGATCGATCATCTTTGCGGTGATCATCACGCGGCTGACCGGCATTTCTTCCTACATTACGGGGATCTCACTGATTCATCGAGTATCGTGCGAATCATTCAGCGCGTGCGACCAGACGAAATATACAATCTCGCCGCGCAGAGCCACGTCGCCGTGTCATTCGAGGAGCCGGAGTACACCGCGAACGCGGATGGTCTAGGCACGCTGCGCATTCTCGAGGCGATGCGCATTCTTGGCATGGAAAAAACAACGCGCTTCTATCAGGCGTCTACCTCAGAGCTATACGGACTGGTGCAGGAAATGCCGCAGAAGGAGACCACGCCCTTCTACCCGCGCAGCCCATACGCAGTCGCAAAACTATACGCGTACTGGATCACCGTTAACTACCGTGAAGCTTACGGCATGTACGCGTGCAACGGGATTCTGTTCAACCACGAATCGCCCGTGCGCGGCGAGACCTTCGTCACCCGCAAGATCACGCGCGCCATTGCGCGAATCGCGGTGGGACTGCAGGAGGACATGCATCTAGGCAATCTCTCGGCGTTGCGTGACTGGGGCCACGCACGCGACTACGTCGAGATGCAATGGATGATGCTACAACAAGATGAGCCAGAAGACTTCGTGATCGCCACCGGCGAGCAATACAGCGTGCGCGAATTCATTCAGGCAGCGGCGGCCGAACTAGGCGTGACAGTGCGTTTTGAAGGCAAAGGCATCGAAGAAGTGGGGGTGGTCGACCGGGTCGAAGGTAAGGAGATACGCCTGTCGCCGGGCGACGTGATCGTGCGCGTCGATCCTCGCTATTTCCGACCTACCGAAGTGCAGACACTGCTCGGCGATCCGTCCAAGGCCCATATGAAGCTCGGCTGGAAACCGTCGACATCTTTCCACACGCTAGTCAAGGAAATGGTGCGTGCCGACTATCAGATCGCACGCCGCGACGCGCTGGTGACGCTTGCCGGCTTCAAGGTCCTCGAACGTCACGAGTAATGGCTATGGACAAGACCGCACGCATCTTTGTGGCCGGCCATCGTGGAATGGTCGGCTCTGCCTTGGTGCGCCGCCTGCAGGCGGACGGCTACATCCACGTCTTGACAAGAACCCACGCCGAGCTGGATCTGCTAGACCAAGCGGCCGTGCGGCGCTTTTTCTCCGACGAACGTATCGACGCGGTGCTACTGGCGGCGGCGCGCGTCGGCGGCATTCTCGCCAATGCCACGCAGCCGGCTGACTTCATCTATCAGAACCTCGCGATCGAAACCAACGTGATTCACGCAGCGTACGAAGCCGGCGTGACTCGGCTCGTGTTCTTCGGCTCGTCTTGCATCTATCCGAAGACGTGTCCACAGCCGATCGAGGAAACATATTTGTTGAGTTCACCGCTTGAACCGACAAATGAGCCTTACGCCATCGCCAAGATCGCGGGGCTCAAGATGTGCGAAGCGTACAACCGCCAGTACGGTACGAAGTTCGTCGCGTTGATGCCGACCAACCTGTATGGTCCCAACGACAACTATGATCTGCGTACCAGCCACGTGCTGCCCGCGCTGATCCGTAAAGCTCACGAAGCAAAGTTGCACGGCGACAACGTACTGACGGTGTGGGGAACTGGTTCACCTCGACGGGAATTCCTGCATGTCGACGACCTCGCCGACGCGACCGTTTTCGTGCTCGAACGGGAAGTCACCGGCGGACTGCTGAACGTTGGCGTTGGTACTGACCTTTCGATTTGCGAGATCGCGCACCAGGTCGCACAGGTGGTCGGCTTCGACGGGCAGATTGTGTTCGACACGTCGAAACCGGACGGCACGCCGCGCAAGCTGCTGGATGTGTCGCGTCTTGCCGGAATGGGCTGGCGCGCTCGCATCGGCCTGCGGGAGGGCATTGAAACGACGTATCGCGAGTTCGTTGCGCGCTTTGACAAGGAAAGAGAGCACGCATTGCCTGGGTGGCGTTGACATATCAAGGCGCCGGCATAGATGCTCACCTTACTGTATTTGGTCGCAATGCAAGCGCGGTCGACTTGCTAACCGTCAACCTGCGGAGGTTTCGATGAATGTGTCCGTCCGAACCAGACTGAGGCGTGCGATAAAGCCCACCGTCGCTTCCCTGATTGTGTCTATCCCCGACGGGATACAGCGGACATTAATGCTTCCGAGGATCCGAAGATACGTCATACATCTGCCTTTGATCAAGGGTGTCTATTCGGGATGCTATCGCCAGCATCCGATAGACAGAATCCTTGGAACTGACACGAGCGGCTTTGTTGATTCAGACAGGCTGACTAATGACCAACCGTGCGACGAGAACAACGCTTACATGGTTTGTCAACCAAGTATCGTGCGGCGGGCATTGGAGAGCTTACCCGTAATCGAAGGCTATACGTTCCTGGATTTAGGGTGTGGTAAGGGGCGAGCGCTGATTGTAGCAACCGAATTTCCCTTCTCCGCCGTTCTCGGCTGCGACATCAGCCGCGGCCTCGTTGCGAGCGCTAACGCCAACGCCAACGCCAACGCCAACGCCAACGCCAGAATTCTAGCGACGCGATTTCCCGATCGGACAAAGATGCGAGCGCTCGTTTCGGACGTACGCGAATTAATCTTCCCAACCGGCAAGCTCGTCATTTTTCTCTACAACCCATTTGGACAGTCACTCATGAGCGATGTGCTGTCAGGCTTGCTGAATGGACTTGAAGTCGACGCTATCGAGCACGTTTTCATTGTCTATTGCAACCCGGTTGTTGCTGATGCAGTAGACGCTATACCGGGTTTTCGGCGTTGGAGTGCGGACACATACGAATACGCACCGAATGAGCTCAACTTCGGTCCCACCGCTAGTGACGCGGTCGTTGTTTGGCAAAGCGTCAAGAACGCGATTCCCGGCGAGTCAGCCGCTTGCCGACGGCAAGTAAATATCGAGGGTTCAACCGCTTACCTGGATTAGGCATTTCCGTTCGAGAGGCTGTCCAACAACGGTCTAGTCGACCTGGCGGCTTAAGTGTCTCATGTCCCTCCCACCTGGACGTTGATCTCGTTGCCAAATGGGCCATAAAACTCGATGCGCCGGCATGTGGAGAACGATGTTGTTTGCCAGCCAGGATTTAACGGAAAAATTGGTGCCGTGGACGCAGGCAATTCCGCATGTTCTGCCTGTTGATGCCGGCGCCGAAGAAAGCCGCCCAGGCCGCGTGGGCGTCCCCGCTTCCCACACTCTGCCTCGCGATAGGCAACCTCATAACGTTGGAGGACGGACATGTCACGAGAAGCCTTGCAATCAAGCTTGATCCAAAGCTTGGGTGAAGTCGCGGGGCCTTGCGGCGCCAATCGCCACGGCACGGCTTTAGGCTTGTTTGTCCAGCAAGCGCGTACGCAACGACGTGCGTACGAGGTCGACCGGCTTATTTTTGAATTGAAGAGCCAGGACCAAGGAAATCAGCGCTTCGATGAAATGTTTTGTCGGGGTGCGGTGATCGCCATTGGTGACTACGGCGGCGCGCAGGACTTCGCAGAACTGGAGACATGGGGCCAGTGTCTGCTCGAACTGGCCGAGTCTCGTCCCGAGCACACCGACATCCAGCTCCATCTCGCCCGCGGTGCGGCGAGTGCCATCATTAGCTATGGCAAGGCGCGGGCGTTCGCGGACGTGGAAAGGTGGGGCCGGCATCTGCGTGGGCTCGCCGAACGTCATCCCGGGCACACTCAAATCCAGCTCCAGCTCGCCCTCGGTGCGGTCAATGCCATCGGTGACTACGGGAGTGCGCAGTCGTTCGAAGATATGGAAGTATGGGGCCGGTATCTACGCGAGATCGCAGAGCGTCATCGGAAGCACGCCGATATCCAGCTCCAGCTCGCCCGCGGCGCGGTGAACGCCATCAGTCGCTACGGTAACGCGCAAGCATTCGCGGAACTCGAGACGTGGGGGCGGCTTCTTCGCGAACTCGGTGAGCACCATCCCGAGCACGCCGATATCCAGGTCCGGCTCGCCAGCGGCGCGGTGAATGCGATCATAGCGTACGGTAGCGTGCAGGCGTTTGCAGAATTGCAAGCGTGGGGTTGCTATCTGCGCGAGGTTACTCAGCGTCATCCCGAGCGGAGCTAAAGTCGGAAATGGCGGTGCGACATATGTCGCCATCGGACCCCGCGCTATGCGGCATACGGCGGGGGACGAAGCCTGAAAGACGACGCCTCGCGCTCAAAGGTTCACCTCGGTGAACCGGAAGGGATTAACACCCTCGGGAGTAACCTAAGCAAGCCACATCTTCTTGCGCCTCTATTCGATCTCCCTGTGCTCGCCGCCGCATTGCCGATTTCGCATCGCCGTAATGGCGGCGGTCCGCAAAAGGAAGTTTTCGGGAGCGACTACTTGCCTTTCCCTCTATCCTTCAACGAAATGATCCGCTTGGCCAAAAGCGCCGCGCTCCCCAAAGTGCTGAGCGGAATTGTCAAGCTGAGTGTTCTGACCAAATTGTCTTTGCTCCAAAAAAGTTTATACGTCTCAGTACCGACCCCAAGGTCCAGGTCGATGCGAAGATCGATCGCCCATCGAATCTGATACTCCAAGATCGCCACCCCTGGAGAAAATTTGGCGTAGGCATCATCGTACGCAGTGATTATTCCGTAGGCGACGCCTTGACCCACCCCCGCAATACACGCAGCGATTGGCTTTTCATTCAACGTCAACACAAATACCAAGTGGGGGTTGTGCGGTGGGGCAAGCGTGAGCAGCGACACCAGTAAGTTACGATAATCCGTGGAGGCAATCCAGTGTCCGCTTTTACCCGTGCGCCTCGCCCACTCCGCTTTCTGAGCCAACATCCAATCGACGAGCTCCTCGCATTGCCGTGGATGTTCGCGCCCATAAATCCTCATTGCGACTGAACCTTCGCGCCCAATCCGACGAATAAGGTCTTTTGGCCGCTTATTTGCTTTGGAGCGCAGTCCGAGAGAAAAAGTCTCCCAGCTCGTCTCGTTCCTCAGCCGGGCAAGCGGAGCGTGATCCGTTGTAGCCAATGAAAGCAACTTCAGCGGCGGCAGATGCGAGTAAAGTACCCGGTCTTCCCTAATGTAAGGCAGGCTAAGAATGTCTGCCCGGCTACGGGACCTCACAATCTTCCATGCAGCAGCAATGTCCTCTTCCATGTCTGTCGCTGTCGCCGCTTCAACAAGCAGCACTGTGTAGTCAGCGGCGCCTGCGGCAAGCGGCCGGACCACCTTCCAAATGCCTTGCCGGGTGATAACCAGAGGCCATACCAAGGCCAATCGTCCGTTACGTCGGCCGGTAAGGCACCACAATCGAACATCCTCTGCGGACGAGTTATTGACCAGGCACTGTCGGCAAAAATAAAACGATTCGTAGCTTTGCCCTGAGCACGTGCGCCAAAGTCTGTCCCACTCCTCCTCCAACGCGAGAAATTCGCTGGTTTCCCGAACAATATGAAAATGCATCCCTAAACCGTCGACAAACCGTGGCTGCTTCATTTCAATGGAATCCTATCCGATTGTAGACCTGCGTCCTGGTGCGCGCTTGGCCTCCCGGAACTTGCGTCCATGCGAAGTGAGCGCGAAAGAGACGAATTGAAATGATAAAAAAACAGGAACGATATAAGCAACGGCAATCATTAAAGATCCGCGCAAGAGAAATGTCAGGTAAAACGACAGATAGAGGCCCAGCGCTCGGCTCAGCGGTGCAGACTCAATCAGTGCATCGATACGACGGGAAAAATAGCCAAGTAATGTACCGTAGAGAATGACACCCCCCCAGGAGAAGTCGAGATATCCCTCTGCAGGCAATGGCGCGGACAAGTTAAAGAACCACATGGTGTAGTTCCGCGATAGAAACTCTCCTATTACAATCCCGGTCGCCAGTGGCTTGTCTGGCCAGGCTGTGTGGGGCACAAAGAACAACAGCGACCCTGCGAGCTGCTTGCCGTAGGCGATTCCATCCCTGCTCACCATCTCGACAACCGCCTCCGTGTTGGCCCACGCGTCATAGGCGGTGGAAGTAAAATGTTCCGCGAAGATGTTCTCGTACGCGGCCGGTGGCATCGGCCACTCGTCGACTCTATGGTGTGTGAATATTTCAGAAACTGGAAAAAACAGTCCGCTCAGGACGAAAATCGACCAAAATACGCGCGGCGAGCTTCGCAGCCACGGCCGAAACAATAACGCGAGTAAGGTCAGATAAATCGGTCCGAGAGTGTTTCGCTTCTCGATAGCGGGATTTTGACAAAGGAACAGAAAAATGAAAGCAGATATCGCGAGCGCAAGCCAAATTGGCCCGATTCTACGCGGACGATATGAAACAATCAGTACAAAAACCGGGAAGATCAGGAAGAAGAATAACTTGCGTCGAATCAGCTCAAGCGGTGTGATGTCAAGTCCATCAAAGTCCCCAGCTTGCAGACGTTGGGCGAACTGAAAAGCACTCAGCGCCGCGATTGCACAGACCACTAGAGTGGGGATAAGCGCAACATATCTGATCTTCAGCGTCGACAGCAAGCGGCTTGCTCCCCGGGAATGAGGCGGTGGAATGAGAAAGCGGCCTCCCAGATAGGATGCTATGAATACAACGTATATCATGTTTGACTGCACGGCAAACGTATCATCGAGCCGCTGAGTATTGACCAGAGTTTTGGCGTTGTGCGCGAATTGAATAGCCGGTGCAATGATCAGAAAAATAATTTCAAATACGACAACGGACGCGTCTGGAAATGAAGGCTGCGTGTGGAACAAATTCATGCCGAGATGCAACAGAACTACACCCAGCAATAGGATCTGGGACACAAATACCAACGGGGTGATCGCTGGACAATTAGCAAGCGTATAGAGCTGCACAGTGCACAGGATGATGCCTAGCGCCAAATATGAGAGCACGTTCGACACGTTCTTCATAAGAGACCCCATTTTGTTTCGGCAACCGCTCTGAACTGGACTATCGAACGCATACCAGCCCCATGGGTGTCCGCGCGGATGATCCGCCCACATATAACGGGTCCTGCACGTTCCCTACCGCGACGATGGAATGGGTCGACGCTACCTGAGCGACAGAGGCCCCGTCACGGATAATCGAAAACGTCGGCGTTCCGACGACGGCCGGCACACGGAAGACATTTAAGCCTGCATTCCCGCTCGACGTATATTCGGCCCCGCCGACAGTTATTCGCATCGTGGCAGAAGCCGTTAGAAAGCCGATCATTTCGATTTCGTTGAACACCGGCCCCTCCCCCATCTTCACTACAGGAGTCTCCGGCGCAGAAGATCGGCCGGGGGAAAAGAGCTGCCTACGGTGAAAGTAAATAATGGTATCTCGGGTAATTGGCGGTGCCTCGCCACTTCTGGCCCATTCGATGTAGTACGCTGCGAGATCGTAAAACGCGAACGCAGTCCCGGCTGAAGGGGAGGTATGTGTCGATTCGGAGTAGTCGTTCCACGTGACGAGCTGCACGTAGGCCGGGTTACTGGCTAGCACTTGCGACCACTGATCCCGAACCAGTTCGGAATTGCGCGCTTCCCAAAACATCGAATCTTTCGGGCGCGCATCCTGTGGCGCGACGGGTATCATCACGTCCGCCCCGAGAGACTCGATCGTCGCAAGCGCCTGGTTTTCCCATCCTCCTTTTCCTATCGACTCCGACGGGGTGCGAACGCCCCAGAATGAGAACGTATTGGCAATCGAGCGGAGGCCACTAGCTTTGGACGGGTTTAATAAAATCGGGATCAGCGTAACCTGTACGCCTGCGGCGGCCGCCCCCTGAACAACCTCCGACCAGAAACTTGGACTTACATTCTCCGCGTAAAACGGCGCGATGGCCAAACTGCCGTCGGCAACTCGAAACGCAGATTTCTTCCCGGCGATAACTCGTATCGCCGCGACCATTTCTTTCGCACTAGCGCCGGCGAGAGCCGACATATCCGGTTCGGCCAGGATGGCAAAGTTCGGCGTGGCCTTCTCTGCAACTGAGTAAAGACGCATCACATCGTCCCATTGCGTGCCCTGGTTGAGTTGCATCAGATCAACTCCAAAACCATCTATGCCGATGGTCCTGGCGCGCAGCATCTCCACGGCCAGAGCGCGTTCCTTATATGTCTTGAAGTCGTACGGTGTCAAAGGTATCGGCCGATCGCGCAAATAGCCACCAACGCTCAAGAACTTGTTCTTCTCCCCATTTGGGCTCAGGTATTGCGTGCAGTAGTAATCAGATGCTGCAGGCAGGTTATCGAGCGATAGAGGAAACGGAGTAAGGTAATGAGCAAACACATGGGGACGAAGTCCCGACCCACCTCCGACTGCGGCGGTGATTGCGAATGGCCAAACCGTCGGCGGTGATTCTGCGTCAACAAGTGACTGTGCGTCCGCTTGCAAAGCACGCCATTGTTCGCTCGTAAGATCGGTGGCACATTGCGCTGCCGACTGTGCCATCGAAAGCACCAACGCAAGCTCGAGAGACACCACGGCCCGGCGGACGCTGATTCCGGAACCCATGGCTAAAGCGGCTCGGACTACGCCGCATATCGTTCGATCGTTCACGCGTCGTGAAGTCCCGTGGGACGATGCGTCATACCGTCCCGCATCGAACCGCGTTGCCTTGTGAGCGAGGAGCTCCCAAACGCGCTGGATGAACCACGCGTGTACCCGGCAGCCTGCGGCGTTTCGCCCCCGGCAGCGGGAACAGTCGCGAGCTTGTTGGGGTTCAAACGGCTCTTCTTACGTCCAACAGTGTTGAGCAGAGCTCCGGTTGTACGAACGCCGACTGATTCAAAAGCTTCGATGCAAGCTTCTAAATCTGCGAGCCTTGAAGCGTTTGATTGCGCGACAACGAACACGCATCCCGCTTGATGCGCAAGCACGAGCGTCTCCGCTGCGCTTAGCACCGGTGCGCAGTCCAGGATCACATACTCGTAACGATCACGAAGCGACGACAGCGATTGCTGCAGAGCGTCCCTTGAAAGGCAGCCGAGGGAGCCATCCGATTGGAGTCCATGCGGCAAAAAGTCAAAGCCCCTTTCCGAGCCTAGACGAACACCCTTTTCGAACGTGCTACGACCGGAGATCAAATCCGACAGTCCCGGCGCAGACCCGGCGTTTCGTTGCCGAGATAAGCTGCCGTGGCGAGCATCTCCGTCTACCAACAACACGCGAGCGCCGCCTTGAGCGAGTAGGCCGGCCACGTGCTCGGCGATCAACGACGTTCCCGTTCGCGCGTTGACCCCGCTGAAGAGAGCAATGTGAGAGCCGGCCTGGTGCATCTGATATTGGAAGGCCGCGCAAAATCGCCGCAAACTTTCGCTCGACGAAACGTTACCTTGAGCAATCCTGGTCGCCGTCCCATTATGGACAGTGCCTGCGCTTCGTCGAAACAGAGCATTGCTCGATAACTCACTGAACGCTCCGCTCGCGAAGACAGGCAGACCTGAGCCCCGCGATATATCGTCGGGACCATCGATCTTCCCTGACCACAGTTTCCTGACAAGCGCCAAAATCGTTCCCAGAAACGCACCAGACAGGACTCCGAGCATCACGATTAACCATCGCCGTGGTTTTACTGGCTTTTCCGGAAGAGTCGCATCGTCGATCAGCCGCACCTCGTCGACTCTGCCCGCCTTAATGAAGCGCAACTGCTGCATATTCGCGAGTAAGCCCGCGTATAGCTCATTGTTGACGGTGATGTCGCGTGAGAGCCGAAGCGCTTGCTGCTCGACCTCTGGCAATGTCTTTGCTTCCTTCTCCAATTGCTCGGCACGCGCGGTCAACGTTGTGATCTGCCGGTTCGCCGCGAGTACGCTGCTGTCACTGCTCGTGAAGCGACGTAACAATTCCTCGCGCTGCATCTGAAGATCAGTGACCTTTGCCTGGACGTCGGCCAACTGTTTGATGACTACGCTTCCCTGCTCACCAAGGTTGAGCGATCCCGTCTCGTTTCTGAACCGGCTATACCGGTCCTCGGACTGTTCTATCTGCGCCTTGAGTGCCGGAAGTTCCGTGCTAAGTGTCTCGATCGACTTTTGCGCGTCCCTACTCTTCCTCGCTGCCTCACTCGAGACATATGTCGTACCGATCGCACGCAGAACTTTCTGAATAAAAATCGGATCGGTCCCTTCCAGCGACGCGCTGAGTATATTCGATTCCTTCCCGCGTTCGCTAACGTTCAAGCTATTCTGGAGCTCGTCAACTATCGCCGACTGGGAGCGACGCCGAAGGACGAAAGCCTGTCCCGCATCGCCAGGAAGAGAATCAATCTTGATGGAGATGGTGCCGTACCGCGATCTGAAATTCTCTAACGTCGAAACCGTTCCTTCGAAACTCTCTTCGCTGTCAGGGACCAGGAGCCGATAGCGTCCGTTTCCTTCGGACACGACTTCCAATTGTTTGCGTCTCAGCTGTCCCGGCAGCTCAGCAACAGAAGCCGAGCTCCGGGGAGATTCGCTCACCGTAACGCCTGCTATCCGGCGCCAAGCCTGCCTGAACCTTTCTTGCACGCGACCTAAAATGCCGCGCCGCGGGGTCAGCGAGATGTCCAGATGCATGGGGGCAATCGCAGCCGCCAGAATGCCGCGAGACGTAATTTTTTCGATCTCTGTTGCTGCGCGAGGCTTGACGGCAAACAGGGACGAGACATCTCCCAGTGAACTCCGGCTGGACGATTCGGTCGGGTCCTGGACCTGAAGCAGGATCGACGTCTCATATACCGGAGGTTCGAGAAATGCGTAGGCGGAGGCGAGCGACCCAAGAGTGAAGACTGTAATAACGATAACCTTATAGTTACTTTTCAGGAACCGCACATACGGCTCCGCTACCATATCGACTCTTTCACCGCGTCGGAAAGCATCACTCATTTCGAAGTCCTTAGGCATCTGTAGAGCTCCGGCAAAAACAGAAATAAGTTCTCGTTTCGCTGCACCTACACAATTCGACCACTCTGACTTCACCGCCCCAACCCTAGCTTCCAGATCCTCGTATGGTCTGTGTCCTACCGAACATACGAGATTGCACCACAAGGATCACAGGGCACAAAACGTTTGCGTGGGAGTTTTCATCTTGCCCGTTTACATATTTCACAGCGACAAAAATCAAAAAGGCTACTAATTTAATTCCTCACAAGAAAAGTTACGGGTTTCTACCAGCTATCCTTTCGGTTGTTACGATTTTTTTTGTGGGCTATGCTCAAGCCGACTTCCATGAATCAAGTCCCATCAGCGCCTTTGGGGGACCTTTAGGCCTATTTTTCTCCTTCTCCTTGCAAGACAACCGCCCTAAACTCGAGGGCGCAGCCTGCGCGTCATCGCATTCGCTCCAACACCATCTGGAGTACGAACCGTCAAAAAAATAGGTGTTGTGGGATCGGCGCGACACTTAAGTCGGCTAGGGATCAAGATCTCTACACACGGAGGATATCCAATGGCTAGAAAAGCGTTGTTCAGTGGCATGACCCGGCAGGAAGCTTCATATTTTGCGAAGCAAATCTCGCCATTGGTAATGCGTTGCGTCTTTTCGAAGCATCTGTATGCTCGCGCTCAAAGTGGAAAATGCGGTTTGGACGAGAATCGACATCGAAGCCGGTTGGCATGGTTGCTTGCATCCGTTTTGAGCGAACGCCGCTTAGAGGCTGCAACTTCCCGCTTCCAGATTGACAAATGTCTTGCACCGGCATAACCCGCTGCGCTCGCTCCTGACTCATTCAAGTAGGACGCGGCGCATCCCAGTAAGCCGAATGCACCCATTTAAATCGGGCGAAATGCGCCCGACAAAGCGGAGAAGGCATGTTTCCGATCTCTGAGGCATCCAAAGCAGTGTCCCGCAATGGCCCAGCTCCTCCGCCACGACGGGTGCTTACCCCGAGCAATTTAATTCTTGATCGCGAGCGGTCTATCTTCCACGAGACGTGGTGGCTGGATATCGCATCCGGCGGTCGATGGACCCTGGCAACTGTCGAGGAAAGCGGAACAATTGTCGGAGAGATGCCTTACTACGTTTCCAGAAAGGGGGTATGGCGGGCGTGCGTCAATCCCCCGCTCACGAGAACGCTTGGCCCGCTGATTGTCGATAGCGGGCAGTCACCGATGGCGGAGTTCCAGCACCGGGTATCTGTCACTACCAAGCTTATCGAACAGATTCCACGCGTTGACAGGTTCTTTCAGGTATTCGATCCTCGAATCAGGGACGCGGTGGCATTTTCTCTGAATGGTTATAACGTCTCACTCGGCTTTACGTTCAGAATCTCTTGTGAACAGACCCGCGAGGAGGCATGGCGCCGTATCCGAAAGTACACGCGAAACCTGATAGTCAAGGCGGAGCAGGAGCTAACTGTCAAGACCGTACCGTCCGCAGATGATTTCCTGAATTTCTATAACGCAAATCTGGCGGATCGCAAACAGAGAAATGCCTACGGTACGCAAGTTATGGGTGACCTAGTAAAGGCGTTTATTTATCGCAATGCGGGAACCATAATCGGAGCATACTCGACGGACGGCGTCATGGTCGCAGCCGTGGGATTGGTCTGGGACAGCCGGACCATGTACTACCTACTGACGACACGGGCACAAGAGGCACATAGCGGCTCGATCAGCCTGCTGATATGGAACGCGATCCAGATCGCCATCCAGCGGAAACTGGTGCTTGACCTTGATGGAATAGCGAGTCCTTCGATCTATCGCTTCCTTTCCTCTTTCGGTGGATCCCTTGATCAGCGCATCGAGGCTGAAAGAATGACCACAACCTACTCCCTGGCTCAGACCCTACATCGACGCATTCTCTCGCGGACTTCGAATGGGGCCACCCTATGAGCCCTTCAGGGATCCGTGGCATCGCCAACCGGGTGAGTCATCTGACTCTGACCAAGCTCGATGCCGCGAGCCGCCTTGTAAGGCCTGAAACTGGCCCACAGCATCCATGCCGTCGAAACAAATGCACCCGGAACCAGCCCAGCGATCACTCCATTGAGCCCCCAGCAATAGCCACCGGTGGGTACGGCGACGAGCAGCACACAAATCTGCGCCACCAGGCTCTGCGTAACGATGCCAGGCCTGTTCGTAGCTCGAAGATAGGCGGTCACGACCGTCCCCACTCCCCTAAATGCAGTACCTATCATCGCAAGTCGGAAGAAGGGCGTGGAGTTCTCCCAACTCGGACCCAACAATACTGTAATGATCATGCTCGCACTAATCTGCGCGTATACGAATACCACCGTGATTCCAATGACGATCACCACGATATAGCGTCTGAAGGCGTGGTACGCCTCCTCGTGGGATCGACGAAACTGCGACGAGAACGTAGGAAAAAGATATTGGGCAGCTGCGTAGAGAAAATCGAACAACAGCATCTGCGACAGTTTCGACGTCATTTGATAGACGCCCAGACTCACGGGCCCGAACCACTTCCCGACCACTACGCGGTCGAACTGGTTAAGCAACAGGCCGTTAGCGACGCTATCAGCCCAGATCCAACGGCTGTACACCGTGTAATGCTTGATCGCGCCCAGTCGAAGGTTTGGCCGACACGCGGGATTACTCATGATGAACAGAGTGATGCTTCGGACAAGTTCCGAGAAAATCATTGCACCGAGTACGGCGTACACCCCCATTCCAAGCAGTGCCCCGGTCAGCGCCAACGTGAAGTCCAGCGCCGCGGTGCAACACTCAAGGATAGCGATTCGCGAGAACTGACGATCACGCGCCCAGACCGACAGGCAAGGCGATGCGAATCCTCGCAGGACCGGGACCGCTGCGGTCCCAAGCAACAATGGCATTGCACCAGGAACATGGAACTGGCGCGAAAGCAACGGTGCGAGTGCGACCATGAGGATACCAATGGAGAGGCCTCTTAAAATGAGCAACGACCACGTCGCACCCAATTCCGTGTTGCTGGGAGGCGCAGCTTTTTGCACGATGGCCTGTCCGACCCCGGTGTCGCTCACCGCTTCAGCGATTGCCAACACCAGTAGCGCAATGCCAACGGTTCCAACTGCCGCCGGACCCAGAATTCTGGCGATCAGCAAAAATTTGATGCCGACGAGCGCGCGCATGAGGCCTTGCTGGAGCAAGACCGCAATGGCCCCGCTAAGCCACAGTGACCGGCATCGACTCTTGAAAGAGATCTCATTCGATAGCAAGGGAACCGGCCTCCAATTGGATACAGCAGGATTTTTTCAACGCGTCTTGATGATCATAGTGCATGTCACAATTCAGCAGTGCGCGTCACTGCGCAAATTGTTATCCATAGCAATGCTTATGATCCGACAATCTACAACGAGATTCAGCAAGATGTGCTCTCTGTCAGAGCAGTTAAAAAATCATTCTACTTGACGAGGCATACATGGAACTCAAGGCCGATCCACTTTTTTTCGTCGGTGCAATGCCACCACCCTTGCACGGCATGTCGAATGTGAACGCGTGTATGTTCCAGGCACTGTGTCATGGTGAGGTCAACATTCATCTCTTCGACATTGCACGACGCGGCAAGAATTCGATCGAAAAGAACAGTTCCCTTACAACTAGCGAAGGAGAATTTGGACTTTTCGTTCGATTCGTTCGCTCAATGGCCTCGGCGTCAGGACGAAAGAAAACGTACCTCTCCCTGTCGGGTGGTCTCGGACAACTCAGAGACTTGATTTATATCGCCGTATCACGAATCTTTCGCGCCAAAATTTACTTGCATCATCATAGTTTCGCCTATCTGAACAGGCGCAGTTTCATCACGCTCCTCTGCGTTCGTGCCGCTGGGCCGCGGTCCGATCACATCGTCCTATGCGATCGAATGGCCATGCTTCTGTCCGAACAATATCAAGCTCGTCCGGAGCGAGTCTCTTGCCTCTCGAATGCGGCCTTTCTTCCCCGGGACGAAAAACACGCGGCACGGCCACATTTAAAAACCGTTTCCTTCCTCTCGAACATCACGTTTGAAAAAGGAATCTCGACATTTTTCGAGCTGGCAAATGAGTTGCAGGCACGCAACGTCCCTGTGCGATGCATGATCGCCGGCCCGGTTTCTGCCGAGGTTCGCCCATGGCTCGACGATGCGCTCGAGAAGGCGCCCCACGTCCAGTATTTCGGTCCTCAATACGGCGTTGATAAGAACCAATTCTTTGAGCAGACTGATCTGCTCGTATTTCCGTCCACGTACGCGAACGAGGCCGAGCCCGTGACAATTCTCGAGGCCTTCAGCTTCGGTGTCCCGGTGATCGCCACGGCGTTGGGTTGCATCCCTGGTCTGGTCAGTGACCAGCGGGGCGTCGTACTGGAAGCGCATGGTTGCGGGCCCGTCGCAATCGCGGATCTTATCCAGAACCTGGAAGAAGACGACAGCGCCTATCAACGTCTCTCCGAGAATTGCAGTACTTACTTGGAGATTGCGAATTCTGACCACTCGTCGGCTTTGAACAAAATAATTGGCGCGATACGATGTGGTAACGATTTCGGAGGACGCCTGTGATACAAGACCTCCGCGAATTTCGTGTGCCGGCCGGGTTTAGAGGCGCTTCTCCCATCAAGGTTCAACTTTGGTGGCTGGTGCAGGCCTCGCTGTTCCGGTGGTCGCCACAAGTGATGTACGGGTGGCGGCGCGCGTTGCTGCGAGTATTTGGCGCGCGAATCGGAAGGGCCGTAATCATCCGTCCAACCGCAACTGTCACCTATCCATGGAAATTGACCATAGGTGATTTTTCATGGATTGGCGACGACGTCGTTTTGTATAGCCTCGGATACCTAACTATCGGGTCGCACAGTGTTATTTCGCAGCGCTCCTACCTGTGTGGGGGAGACCACGATTACCGGGACCCGAACTTTTCTATTCGGGCACGGAACATCCAGATTGGGGACCAGGTTTGGATCGGTACTGACGTGTTTGTGGGTCCGGGCACCGTCGTCGGCGAGGGCGCCGTGGTCGGCGCCCGAAGC
Organism: Paraburkholderia sediminicola; assembly: GCF_046026895.1. Taxonomy (GTDB): domain Bacteria; phylum Pseudomonadota; class Gammaproteobacteria; order Burkholderiales; family Burkholderiaceae; genus Paraburkholderia; species Paraburkholderia sediminicola_C. The sequence goes on along the minus strand of NZ_JAQQEU010000002.1, from coordinate 120,208 downwards.
ACCGTGATCCAGAACATCCCGCCCATGATGATTTGCGTCGGTAGTCCCGCGCGGCCGATCAAACCTCGCTAAGGTGCCTGTAATGAAAATACTGTTGTTCAGTCTGAACTATGCGCCTGAGGTTACCGGGATTGGGAAGTATTCGGCGGAATTCGCCGAGTGGCTCGCCGATCACGGCCACGAGGTCCGCGTGATCACAGCCTCGCCGTACTATCCGCACTGGGTAGTGTCGAGTGGATATCGGGCCTCCCGCTACAAAACCGAAGAGATCAACGGGGTACGGGTCACGCGTGTTCCATTCTGGTGCCCGCGCCGTGTATCCGGCATCAAGCGGCTCTTACATCTTGCGAGTTTCGCCGTAGGGGCGTTGCCTGCCGCGCTCGCGCACGTCCGATGGTCACCGGATGTCGTCTGGGTTGTGGAGCCGCCACTGTTTGCTGCGCCAATCGCCTTGCTTGCCGCGAAACTTTCCGGTGCTTCGTCATACCTGCACATACAGGACTACGAACTCGATGCTGCGTTCGAGTTGGGCATGTTGAAAGGTAATATCCTGCGCAGAAGTGGTCTGCGTGTGGAAAAGTGGCTCATGTCCCGATTTGACAAGGTGTCCGCAATCTCCGGAAAGATGGTCGAGAGAGCGTTGACGAAAGGTGTGCCCGATGAGCGCTCTATCCTGTTTCCTAACTGGGTCAACACCAGTGAAATCTTTCCAATTTTTACACCAAGCACGTACCGTAGCGAGTTGGATATAGAGTCGAGTGCAACGGTAGTTCTCTACTCGGGGAACATGGGCAGCAAACAAGGTCTCGAACTGCTTCCGGATGTGGCTAGAAAGCTTGGCGACCGGCGCGATCTATTGTTTGTGTTTTGTGGCAACGGCCCTGCGAAACGTCCGCTTGAAGAGGCCTGCGGTGAACTCCTGAATGTCCGCTTCATCGACCTGCAACCAAACGAGCGATTCAATGAAATGCTGGCTCTCGCTGACATTCATATCCTCCCCCAGAGATCGGATGCGTCCGATCTCGTGATGCCTTCCAAGCTCCTGGGAATACTGGCGAGCGGACGTCCGGTTGTAGCCACCGCCCGCCCGAACACGGAGTTGTGGCAGACAGTGCATCCGCGCGGTATCGTAGTCGATCCCGGCTCCGTTGACGACCTATGCGCTGGCATCATGAAGTTAGCGAATGATCGAGGCTTACGGAAAAAGCTTGGAGAGGCCGGGCGAGCCTATGCGATCTCCGAGATGTCCAAGGATGCAGTACTAACCCGATACGAACGAGTTCTTACCGACACAGTGCCTCACAATCGACAGACGCGAACAACATTTTTTTAGTCGTCGTGGAGGCGAGACTTTGATGCCTGGCGGATTGGCGCCATGATGCGAATAAAGCGGACTCCTCAATGTCAGCAATTCTTCGATTGGCCGGACATTGAGAGGCACAAGTTGTACGAATCGCTTTCTTTGTCACGTGAGCGGTTTCAGACATTCTCTCTCGATCGCGTTCTGTGGAGTTTGCAACATGGCTCACATCGTTTTTGTGATCGGAAACCTGAGTGACTATCACATCCCGCGCTATCGCGCATTGGTCTCGCTCGTCGAGAGGGCCGGACATCAGATAACGTTGGTCGAAATATTTGGCCGGTCCATTTACTCCCATCCGCAACCTGCGAGGCCGCTGCAATTTTCCGACACGTCGAAAGCCCTCACCCTTTTCGCCGGAACGCGCTCCGCGGGCTCTACGCGCGTTGTCTGGCGGATTCATAACGTGGTCAACGAGTTGCGCCCCGACATTGTCATTACGCTGGGTTACCACACGGAGTACTCGATCTACCTCTGCCTGAGAAAACTGATAACCGGCAAGTTTCCGCTTATGTATATGTCCGACTCGAAGGCGGACGATGGTGACAGATCAAGGACGAAAGAGGCGTTTAAGCGGCTTCTGGTTCGCTGGTTTGACGGCGCGCTGGTTGCGGGGCAAAGGCACCGCGACTATGCGCTTAGCCTTGGAATTCCGCTGCAGCGCTCGCGTTGCGGGTTTGACGTGATCGACGTTCGGTTCTTTTCCGATGCTGCAGCCGCGTGTCGTCAGAACGATGCTGCACTGCGCTCGGAGCTAGGCCTTCCGGATCGCTATGTGCTTTGCGTGAGTCGCCTGGTAGAGCGAAAGAATGTAGCGGGGGTGGTTAGAGCCTTCGCACGGTCGGGATTGGCCGCGCAGGGGTACTCGCTAGTCATCGTGGGAAATGGACCGTACAAGGCGCGCGTTGAGGAAGCGATTCGTCAGGCCGACTTATTCTCAAAGGTAGTGATGGTGGAAAACGTCCACAATGAGGTAATGCCGGCTTTTTACGCTTTAGGGGACTTTCTCGTTCTCGCAAGTCGATACGACCAGTGGGGGCTGTGTGCGAACGAGGCGATGGCCGCCGGCTTGCCACTGATCGTTACGAAAGGCTGCGGCTGTGCTGGCGAGATAGTGATCGATTTTGAAAATGGCTTCGTAGTTTCAGAGGGATCGGAGGATGAGTTAAGCGAGAGAATGAGGATGCTCGGGAGTGACCGTCAAATGCGGCAACAATTCGGAATTCGGTCAAGGGAAATCATTGATCAGTGGACGCCCGAGCTATTCGCCAAGAGTGCCCTGGAGTTGACGGAAATATTGCTGTCTCCGGGATCGTCAGCCGTTAAAGCCCCTTCGCCGTGAGTGGCCTGAGGGACTCTTCCCTGTCACTCTATGGGCAAGTCTGATCCGTGGGAAGGCCGGCCTTCGTGACCGCATGTTCCGCGAGAATGCTGAAGTACGGATCACACTTCGGGGGCGCCGGCGCGGTCGTGACTTTCACGGGCGCTGACTCCTGCAACTTGCCGCCCGCGCTGTCGACACTCTTGATCACATAGAAGTAGGTAGTTTCGGGGGCGGTGGTGATGTCGACAAATACGCCGCCCGCGACAGGGCCCGCGCTATTGAGCTTCATGAACGGACCGCCCGCTGAACTGCCCCGGTAGACATCGGTGGAGACGGCATTCGCCACGCTTCCCCATCTAAGGGCAACCTGCCGATCAGTGAAATCAGTTAGCCCGAGCGCGCCCGCTGTCGGTCGTGTCTGCCAGCCGCTATATCCGCCCGCCAGCCGATCGAGCATTCGCTTGATCGCCGCGATCTGCAAGCCGGCTTTGGTCGCGTACGTGCCATGTGTATCGGTCTGCTGGTTATATCCCCACCAGTCCCAGCAACCCTGTGGATTGTTGACGAAGGGATCGTCAAACGACGGACTTGACGCGGTCTGCGGATAGAGCACGATCAGGTGGTTTGCATCCGCCCACTCGTTATATCCCGCGTATTCTGCAAAGCGGTCGCCGATCGTGTCGGCGTTCTGGCTGCATCCGTGCAGCGCGACGTGAACGCTGCAAGGCTGCATCGCCGCGCAGCTAGCCGGCACATACACATAGCCGGTCGCACCCATAGAAATCGCGGCGGCATTCTTCCGCCCGAGACTGTCGAGCGCGAACTCATCCTGTGAGAAAGTCGCAAGGTCTCCGTGCGGCGGCGCGACCTTGTCATGCAGGTCACCAAGAAGATGCTGCAACAGCACGCCGGCCGCATCGTAACCGCAATTCTTGATGTACTCATTCCCGGTTACGCTGCAATCGCAGTTTTGCAGCGGTGGCGAGCCACCCGTTCCGCTGGGACAGTAATCGATGATCTGAGCGTGCCCCGAACGCAGGTTGTCTTTGTAGAACACCTGCGTTCCAGCATAGTGCGCGTAAAAAGCATAGAGTGCGTCGGTCACGGGTTTATTCACAAGGCCGTCGTTGTAGCCATGGAAAATCCAGACTCTCTGACGCGCGAGATTCTCGACGGGATCGATCTCGCCCCTTGTGGAGAGAGTTTGCACATGACGGATGAAGCCGGCTGCATCAGCGGACGTAATCGGAACAGCCGGATAACCCGGATCGCCCTGCATGCAATGAGCTATCACTCTTCTGGTGGTGAGGTCGCGGTTCAAGAATGTTCCCGCACAAAAGTACGGGCCGCCCGCCGTGGCACCCACGCCTTTCACAATTGACGAATACGCAACGGCAAATTGCACGGCCATGTAGGCGCCGGACGAGACACCGGAGACAGTTGTCTCATCCAGCTTGACGTCATACGCTTTGAGCGACTGGGCGGCCTGCGCGGCGTTCGGCGCACACACGATCAACGACGCCAGAACGCAGCCCGCGGCGATAGCCTGCCGAGCCACCCCAGCCCGTGCTTTTTTGTTTTTCATCACGGCCCTCCTCGCTTCCGAGCCCTGGGCTTCCGTTTCATGGAAGCCTTGCAGGTCAGCATAGCCGATGCACTGCATCGCACAAGTCAAGCCGCCGGGACGGTGGCGAGAAATGACGCGTTCGATAAGTGCAAGGCGAGCGATCGCGCACCTTGAAAGGGCATGGGCATCGGCAAGGGCAAGAGCGGCCGGCAATTATGTCGACAGTCCACTCGCTTCTCACCGAAAAGAACGCTGATCCATCCGCGCGTGCGCCAGCCGATTTCCTATACTGCATCGATTAGCCCGCTTCCCCGGAGCAATTATGAGCGTGGTGAAAGGGCGTGTCGGCCGCACGAGTCCGATGGGCGCATCGCTGACGACGGACGGCACCGGCTTTCGTACCTGGGCGCCCAACGCAACGGCCGTGTTCGTCGTGGCGGGTGCGGCGCTCGAACCGTCTCAGGCGCAAGACTGGCGGCCGGCGTCGGATGAAGCAATGGAATCGCTCGGCGATGGAACCTGGGGCGGCTTTCTCCGTTCGATCAAGGAAGGCGACCCTTACCTCTTCTACGTCGACGGCGCGGGCGGCAGCGGATGGAAACGCGATCCCTTCGCGCGCGAACTCAGCTTTGCTCCGACCTACCCGGCTTCCTGGTGCCTCGTCCGCGATCCAGCGACTTATCCATGGCATGACAGCGCGTGGCAACCTCCCGCCTTCAGCGAACTGATCGTCTATCAGTTGCATGTTGGCACATGGTGGGCGCAAGACGACCAAGGCAATGACGTGCGCACCCTGCGCAGCGGGACGTTCCTCGATGTCGTGGCCAAGCTCGATTACCTGATCGAACTCGGCATCACCGCGATACAGCTGCTGCCGATCCAGGAGTTCGAAACCAGCTACAGCCTCGGCTATAACGGCACGGACCTTTATTCGCCGGAAATTCCCTACTGCGTTGCGCCCGACGACCTGCGCTGGCGGCTTGCCGGCATCAACGCGGTGCTCGCCGATAGCGGCCACCCGGCGCTGACAGAAACGGACCTGACACCGGGAATCAACCAGCTCAAATGTCTTATCGATCTGTGCCATTTGAAGGGCCTCGCAGTGATTCTCGACCAGGTGTACAACCACGCGTTCGGCCATGATAGCCAGGGCACGTTCGACTCGAGAAGTCTCTGGTTCTATGACTTCCAGCAGCGCCCCGATCCCAACCGAAGTCTTTACTTCACCGATCAGACATGGATAGGACCGGTATTCGCCTATTGGCAAGACTGGGTCTGTCAGTTTTTGATCGACAATGCGCGGTTCTATCTCGACGAATATCACGTCGACGGCCTGCGCTATGACGAGGTCAGCGCAATCGTGAATCATGGCGGTGAAACGTTCGCGGAACACCTGAGCGAAACCGTGCGCGCGACGCGCCGCTCGGTGGTGCAGATTGCGGAGTACTGGAACGGCGATCGCCCCCGCGCGATCGAGCCGCCTCCCGGGGGCCTGGGCTTCGACGCCGAACTCGCGGACGGCTTGCGCGATAGCGTGCGGACACTGCTCAAGCAAACTAGCTACGGCCTATCGGCGGCACTCCATCTGGCCGCAGTAGCAGGCGCGCTGACATCGACGCCCGTCGAAGCATGGCAGTTCAACACGTGCCTCGAAAATCACGATCTGACCTACGCGGGCCATGACGGCGCCGCGCGACTGCCGTTTCTCGCGGATTCCGCCGACCGGCGCTCGTGGTATGCACGCAGCCGCGTACGCGCAACCGCGACACTATTGCTGTGCGCGCCGGGCATTCCATCGCTGTTCATGGGCCAGGAGTGCCTGGAAGACAAGAACTGGAGCGACGATCGAAGCGCAAACGGCCTCATTTACTGGGCTGGCCTGACGGCGGCGGACTCGTCGATGCGCGATCTTCTGCGTTGCACGACGGATCTCATACATTTGCGCGGCGCGTTACCCGCACTATGCTCGACCAGCGTTCGGGTGTCCCGTGTACAGGATTTCGAGCGCGTGCTGGTGATGCATCGCTGGATCGAAGGCGTCGGCGTCGGCGGCGACGTGATCGTTGTCGTGAGCTTCGACGAAATCGCGAAGCGGGCGTATCAGATCGGCCTGCCGTCGGCCGGCGCATGGCGCGAGGTATTTAATAGCGATGTCTACGACAGCTATCCGAATCCCTCACCGGTTGGCAATGGCGGCAATGTCGACGCAGCGGGGCCGCCGCTGGATGGTTTCGCGGCGTCCGCATGGCTCGCGGTGCCGGCGAACGGCGCACTCATATTCGTGAGGGGCTGATCCCGACCGGCGGCTGTCTGATTGTCGTTCGCTTCGGGCGGTCTACCGTTCGCAAAACGGCTAGTTCATGCACCGCCGCTTCGTTTGGCGGAGCGGCAGTCCTTCCGAGTCAAAGCGGTTGGCCAAGGTCGGCAGCAAGATCTGTGCAGGCCTCGACCCGATTTGGGCGCCCAAACTTAGTGTCACGCGGCCAAAGACGAATTATTCCGCGCTGCATTGGCGATTAAACGGCTTCGATTTGCAAGCCATGGCCTATTCTCTACAAGAGCGTTCTACACGCCCATTGTCTTCGCACTGTGGCATGCGAAGCGAAGGAGACTATGGTGGAGCTTCAACTCGACCCCAAGGGGACCTTGCGCAGTGTCGCAGATCTACCATGCCCGCACGGTTTGCCCCTTCTGGGAAATCTGTTGCAGATGCCACCGGCGAAACTTCATCTGATTCTGGAGCGATGGGCGAGGCGATTTGGGTCCCCATTCAGAGTTCAACTCGGCACGATTCCGGTCACAGTGTGGACGCAGGCGGAACTGTTCCAGACCGTCATGCGCGAGCGTCCGCACCTGTATCGACGCTTTGCGCCAATGGAATCCGTGATGACGGAGCTTGGTGGCAACGGACTCTTCTCCGCCGAAGGCCCGGCGTGGGAACCGCAGCGTCGGCTCGTCATGCGCGCACTGTCTTTTTCCAACATTAAGGCTTTCTATCCGACTCTCGCAGCTATTACCGCGCGTTTTCTCGCTCGCCTGCAACAGGCGGCAAGGGAGCATAGAACGCTCGACATGGCGGAAGAACTCAAGCGCTACACCGTCGACGTGACGAGTACACTCGCATTCGGCGAAGACCCGCATACACTCGAACGGGAACAAGGGGTAATCCAGGAGCAGCTTGCCCTCATCCCTCCGGCGCTGATGAGGCGCGTCACCGCCCTCTTTCCATACTGGCATTACATCACGCTGCCGCAAGACCGGCGACTCGCGCGGTCGATGGTGGAGGTACACCGCTACATTCAGAAAATGATCGAACGGGCGCGCGAGCGCATGTGCCAGTCGCCTGATGCGCCACCGCACAACCTGCTCGAAGCCATGCTTGCCGCGCACGACGAGCCCGGTTCAACGGTCACCGACGAACAGGTATCGGCGAACGTCCTGACGCTTCTGGTCGCGGGAGAAGATACGACGGCTAATGCGATTGCGTGGGCGCTTATGTACATTGCCGCAGATTTGCGTCTACAGAACAGGCTATTCGAACAGTCGGGCGAGGCACTCAGTGAGTCAAGGATCTGTCCGGATTACGACGCGTTAAAGCATCTCGATCTATGCGAGGCGGTATGCAGCGAGGCACTCCGATTGCGGCCGGTTGCCGCGATACAAACGTTCGAGCCACTGGCCGACGTGTGCCTCGGAGGTGTCGCCATACCGGCAGGAACACGCATGCTATTTCTCACGCGTCCAAGCATGCTGGACCCAAGGAATTTCGTGCACCCCGAAACATTTGACCCTGATCGTTGGAAACATCCGCGAGACCCGTCGGAGGGTGCCCATAAACAGAAGGCATATCTGACATTCGGAGCAGGGCCGAGAGTGTGTCCGGGTCGATATCTCGCAGCAGTCGAGATGAGACTGGTTATATCGATGTTGATGAGGAACTTCAAGATCGAACTGACGATCGATCCGGCCGAGATTGAAGAGGTTTCCGCCTTCACGATGGTGCCGAACAGAATGCCTGTGAGACTCGAGCCCCGTGCGTGATTTTCCGGGCTGCCTGCGGCGAGGCTTTATTAATCAAGCCATCGTTTAAAAGATCAGTCTCGATTCCACCCACGAGAAATGTGGCCGATTTTCAGTCCTCCCAACCGTTCTTCACTCCTTCGCCACGGACGGTCCGACTCGCCTAAATGCGACATCGAAAGGCGCAAAATGACGTGGTTCATTTGATTCGCTTTCTCATTGCATCTGTTACGCTAAATTACATGTGTCAGACAATTTGAAGCAATTTTTTAATCCCGTATCGGCATCCGCCTTCGCGCGATCTGCACAGTCGATGCTTTCGCGGGACTCGCGTGGGTCGTCCCGGTAAAGCGATACGTTTCTAGCGCGGCGCTTGCCCCGGAAGTAATCCGATGTACCCAATTCCTCTTTTGACTTCCAGGGCGGAGGACGACATGTCCACAGGATTGAGTTCGCGATTACTCGTCATAGGGGTTGTCCTGATACTGACCGCTTGCGGCGGAGGCGGAGGCGGCAGCCCGGGCACTACGGGTTCTACGGGTGCCTCGAGCGCTACGGGTGCCTCGAGCGCTACGGGTGCCTCCGGCGCTACGGGTACCACCGGCACCACCGGCTCTACTGGTTCGGACTCAAGCGGGCCAGCGGGCGCGGCGAGCCCTGCATCAGGCGCATCAGCCCCCAGCACTACTACCCCGACAATGGCCGCCGCGACCCCGGTGATCGACGGGACGACGCTCGGTGATGCCCTCTGGCCTGCGGGCTCGACGTCGTCGGGTGGGCAAGGTCAACCGGTGAGCGGACTCAACTGCGGCCTGCGTAGCACTGCCTACACCTACACGCATCTGTCCATCTATGAGAACGGCCGCCTGCTTGCGTTGCCGGGCAATGTCGGCATGGTCGAGCCGACCATGGCCGCTCAGACAGGCTGCGCGTACCCACTGCACACGGTGGATTCGAGCGGGAAAATTCACATGGACGCGACCACTAACGCGTCATACACGCTCGGTCAGTTCTTCGCGATCTGGGGCGAAACGCTCGACGCGTCTAGCGTCGCCGGCGTGACCGGCTCGCCGATCACAATCTACTTGAACGATGGCGGCGCTCTCACGAAATACACGGGCGATCCTGCAAGTCTTGTGCTACCCGCGCATGGCGAGGTGACGATTGAAATCGGCACGCCTTTGACGCAGATCCCAACGTATACATGGACCGATCCGCCACCCTTCGATCCGAACCCGGTCACGCTCGTGTTCCTCGGTGTGGTGGGGAACAACTTCTGGCCGGCGGGCAATACTTCGACGGGTGGCACCGGTTCGCCAGTGGACGGTCTGATCTGCGCACCCAACATGAGTGCGCTGTATCACGTCCATGCACACCTCGCTGTTTTCAAGGACGGCCAGTGGCTCGCGATGCCCGCCAATGTCGGCATTCTGCCGCAGTGCGACTATGAAATGCACACGCACGACCAGACCGGCATCATCCACATTGAAACGCCGACCTTCAAAAGGTTCACGCTTGGCCAGTTCTTCGATATCTGGGGCCAACCGCTTAGCAGCACGAACGTGGCCGGTGTGACCGGGAACGTGGTCGCCTACATCAACGATAATGGCGACTCGCGCCGCTATATGGGTGATTTGCGCGACATCGAGTTGACCTCGCTGCGCGACATCACATTGCAGATCGGCACGCCAATTAGCACGCTGTCCACCTATTCGTGGTACGAGCCGCGGTGATTGTTCGTGACGTGGCGGACGCGTGATCGTCCGCCTGTCGCTGCCAACGTGCCAAGTGGTGCGCGGACCATACGACGTGTATATCACTCGCGCTCGCTGGCGAGCCATGCTCGCCAGCCGCCAAACTCCGTGATGTCGCCCCCGGACTCGATCCCATACCCTTCGCACACGAAGCCGGTCACCCACGCGCCATTCGCCAGTTCGACCTTCCCAAGCGCCAGCGGAGAGGGAATGGTCGTGATGAACGAGCCCAATTCCAGACTGGGCATCTCCCAGACCTCGATTGCGATCGCCGCGCCGCCGTGCGCTACTCGCCACATGCCGGGCCGCCTTGCGCCGTCCGGCGTAGCTGTCAGCGCGGACAACCGATAGTACGGCGCGGTTTGCGTCGCCTCCACCAGCCGTGCGCCGCGGCAAACCAGATCGCGATTGAGCGGCAGACCCGCCATGTGGGCACCGCACACCGCGATGCGTACCCGGTCGTTGGCCGCAGTCGGCCCCTCGCTCGCATCGGGCCTGCCGCCCCCGACGCATTCGACGCCGCTGATCCGCTGCAGCATGTCGGCCACGCTCAACAGATATTGATCCGTGAACGCGCGCCCGAACACGGTCACACCCCACGGCAAGCCATTCTTCATGAACGCGCTCGGCGTCGCAACGGCCGCGTAGTCGAGCAGATTCATGAAGTTGGTGTAGTAGCCGAGCAACGAGTTCGGCCCGATGGGGTCGCGCTCCAACTCCGCCAGCGTGACGGGACGCGGATAAGTCGGTGTGAGAACGAAGTCCAGTGAATCGAGCGCGGCGTCGCAGCGGCCCTTCAAAGCTTGCAGGCGGTATTGCGCGCGAAACAGTTCGACGGCGGTGGCGCCCGGCGCTTTCGCCAGCACGTCGCGGATGACCGGCAACACGGCCTCCCCGTTCGCTTCGATCAACTCGCCCGCGACGTCGTAGCGCTCTGCGACCCACGGGCCTTGATAGAGCAGATTCGCCGCTTCGACAAACGGTCCGAAGTCGATTTCGACGGCCTCGCCGCCTGCGGCTTCGAGCAGCGCGCGCGCCTTCGCAAACAACCCCGGACTTTCGGCACAACCCGCGAATTCGAGTCGCGACGGCACGCCGAAGCGGAATGTGGCGAGCTTGCCGAACGCGCGTGCGTTGTTCCATTGCGGGTTCTTGCGACTGTATGCATCACGCGGATCGGCTTGCGCGGTGAGCGCCAGCAATTCGCTGGCTTCGCGCGCTGTCGCCGTGAAATAGGTCACGCAATCGAGCGTGCGGCAGGCCGGCACGACCCCGGCGGTGGACAGCAGACCCTTGCTCGCCTTGATTCCGACGAGATTGTTCAGCCCTGCCGGCACGCGCCCCGAGCCCGCTGTGTCGGTGCCGAGCGCAAAGCTCGCGACGCCCAGCGCGACCGCTAGCGACGACCCCGCGCTCGAACCGCCCGACGGATAGTCGGGATGCACGCTATTGCGGCACTTGCCGTACGGTGAACGGGTGCCGTTCAGCCCGGTGGCGAACTGATCGAGATTGGTCTTGCCGAGCGGCACGGCGCCCAGTGCGATCAGCTGCGCGACGAGCGTCGCCGACTCGGCCGGCGTATAGGCGAACGCGGGACAGGCTGCCGTGGTCGGAATCCCGGCCAGGTCGATGTTGTCCTTGATCGCGAACGGAATGCCGTAAAGCGGCAATGCTTCGATATCCTGAGTGTCCAGCCAGTCCAGATAAGGCGCGACTTCCGCTTCGCTTAGAAGGTGGATGAACAGATTGAACTCGGGATTCAGCGCAGCGGCTTTCGCCAGCAGCTCGCCGATCAGTTTGCGCGGCGTGCGCGTCCCGGCGCGATAAGCGGCGCGCAGCGTAGCCAGACGCAGATCGAATGAAGACATGGATGTTTTCCCCGAAAATCAAAGACGTTCGATGACGGCAACACGTTGCCCCGCGCGTACCGCTGAGCCCGGCGCCACGTGAATCTCGCCGACGGTCCCCGCACACGGAGCGCACACGGAGATTTCCATCTTCATCGACTCGATGACGAGCAGCACGTCGCCTGCCTCGACGGTATCGCCGGAGCTCACGCGCACCTGCCAGAGGCTGCCCGCAATTTCGCTGTCCACCGCTATTTCCCCATCTTTCAGCGGCGCCAGTTCCGCGCCCTCGGCAACTGGTGCATCGAAACTCTCCTGCGCCGTTCCCGCTTCGCGCCAGCGCTCGCGTTCGGCCTGAAACGCGGCTTGCTGCCGCGCGCGGAACTGCTCGATGCCAGCGGATTCGCGCGTGAGAAACGTTTGATAGTCCGCCAGCGACAATTCGGTTTCCTCGATCTTCAGCGGATATCGTCCCAGCGGAAAATCTGCGCGAATGCGCAGCAGTTCGTCGGCAGGCACTTCGTAGAAGCGGATCTGGTCGAAGAAGCGCAGCAGGTAAGGCCGCCCCGCAAAATCCGCGACTTCGCGGTAGCGGTTCCACATCTGCAGCGTGCGGCCGACGAACTGATAACCGCCTGGCCCCTCCATCCCATACACGCACAGATACGCGCCGCCGATGCCGACCGAGTTCTCCGCCGTCCACGTGCGCGCCGGGTTGTATTTGGTCGTCACCAGCCGGTGGCGCGGATCGAGCGGCGTCGCGACCGGCGCGCCGAGATACACGTCGCCGAGCCCCATCACGAGATAGCTGGCGTCGAAGACGATCTGTTTAACGGCATCAATGGAGTCGAGGTCGTTGATGCGGCGGATAAACTCGAGATTGCTCGGACACCAGGGCGCGTCCTTGCGCACCGTGGTCGTGTATTTATCGATCGCCAGCCGGCACGCGGGATCGTCCCACGACAGCGGCAGATGGACGATCCGCGACGGCGCGCGCAAATCTTTCTGCAACAGGACGTGCTGCCATGCGCGTTCGACGATCGCGAGCAACTGCGACAGAGGCAGGGTTTCAGGCTGATAGTGAATCTGCAATGAGCGGATGCCGGGTGTCAGATCGATCACGCCGGGCAGCGCCATCGCTTCGAGTGACTGCATCAGCGCATGGCCGCGAAAGCGCAATACGAGATCCAGTTCCGCCGGGCCGATTTCGAGCAGCAGATGCGTGTCGCCGGAAACACGCGCGACGAGCCGTTCGCGATCCGTACCGGTATCGAGCACGATGGGCGATGTCAGCACTGCCGCCTTCGTGAATACGGGTTTCGCGTCGAATTCGAGCGTCTGCAATTCACGCAGACGTTGACGTGCGGCCTCGCGCGCTTCATCGATCCGCACCGGCACGAAGCGCACCTTGTCACCGGCTTTCAACTGGCCGATTTGCCAAAGATCGGCCTCGATGATCGTCACGGGACAAACGAAGCCGCCAAGGCTCGGGCCATCGGGTCCGAGAATCACTGGCATGTCGCCGGTAAAATCGACGGCGCCGATCGCATACGGATTATCGTGAATGTTCGACGGATGCAGCCCGGCCTCGCCGCCGTCCTCGCGCGCCCACTCCGGCTTCGGGCCGATCAGACGCACGCCGGTGCGGCTCGAGTTGAAATGGATCTCCCATTCGGTGTCGAAAAACTGCCCGATATAACGCGGGCTGAAGTACTCCGGCGCGCCGTGCGGACCGTAAATCACACGCAGCGTACGCACGGTTTCCAATCCGGGGGCGTTGGCAAGCATCGCGCCCGCGCGTTCGTCCTGCAGCGGGTGAAGATGCAGCACATCGCCCGCACGCAGCGCGCGCCCGCCATGTCCGCCGAACTGGCCGAGCGTGAAGGTGCTGCGGCTGCCGAGATAGACCGCGACATCCAGGCCGCCGCGCACGCAGAGGTAAGCACGCGCGCCCGCGCCACGGATCGTGCCGAGCGCGAGCGTCGAACCGGCGGCGACAAACAGCGTCGTGTTCAACGGCTGTTCGATATCGTCGAGCAGCACGGACAGATGCGCACCCGTCACGGCAACGACCGCATCCGTGTTGAAGCGCAAGGTCGGCCCGCTCATGGTGACTTCGAGCGCGGCAGCGTCTGCGGCATTGCCGAGCAGCTGGTTGCCGAGGCGCAGCGCGCGGTCATCCATCGGACCCGAAGGCGGAATCCCAACGGCCCAATAGCCGAGACGGCCCGGATGATCCTGCACGGTCGTCTGCGTGCCGCCGCTGACCACCTCGATCGTGCTCGCCCGATACCTGAGTCCTTCGAGACAGCGCGTCCACGGTTCGCCCGACGCAAACGGCTGATCGTCGAGAATCTGCCGCAGATAGTCGCGGTTCGTCTCCACGCCGTAGATGCGCGTCTTCTGCAATGCGTCGTTGAGCGCAAGGCGTGCCGCGTCGCGCGTCGGCGACCATGCGATCACCTTCGCCAGCATCGGGTCGAAGTAAGGCGGCACTTCGCAGCCCGCCTCCACCCACGTATCGATGCGCAACGCGCGGCCATCGGCACGCGGAAACGCGATATCGGTCAGCAAGCCGGGGCTCGGCTTGAAATCGCGACCAGGGTCTTCGGCATAGAGCCGCGCCTGAAGCGCGTGTCCCTGCGGCTTTAACCCCGCCGCGAGGTCTCGCAACGGTGCGAGCGTGCCCGCGGCCAGTTCGATCATCCAACGCACGAGATCCACACCCCAGACCTGCTCGGTCACGCCGTGCTCGACCTGCAGACGCGTATTCACTTCGAGGAAGTAGAACCGTTGCGCGGCGCTGTCGTAGACGAACTCGACAGTGCCGGCCGAGCGGTAATTCACCGCCTTCGCGAGCCTCACGGCGGCGTCGCACAATGCGGCCGACATGCCGTCCGGCAAGCGGGGCGCGGGGGTTTCCTCGAGCACCTTCTGGTTGCGCCGCTGCACCGAGCAATCGCGCACGCCCAACGCGATCGCGTCGCCACGACCGTCGCCGAAGGTTTGCACTTCGAGATGTCGGGCACGCTCGATGTACTTTTCGAGGAACACGCCGGCATCGCTGAAGTTGTTCTGGCCAAGTCGCTTGACCACTTCGAAATGTGCGCTCAGTTCCTCGGCGCTCCAGCACACCCGCATGCCGATGCCGCCGCCGCCCGCCGTGCTTTTCAGCATCACCGGATAGCCGATCATCGCCGCCGCGCCGAGCGCCGCGGGCAGATCGTCGAGCAAGCCGGTGCCTTCGAGCATCGGCACGCCCTCTTCCGCCGCGATGGCCCGCGCCGTGTGCTTCAGGCCAAACGCGCGCAACTGCGCGGGCGTCGGTCCGATGAACGCGATGCCTGCCGCTTCGCACGCTTCGCCAAAGCTGGCGTTCTCCGACAGGAACCCATAACCCGGATGGATCGCCTGGACGTTCTCGCGGCGAGCGATCGCGAGAATCTTTTCCGTATCGAGGTAGGTGGCCGACGCTGGACCATCGCCGAGACCGTGCGCGATGGGCGCCTCGCTCACATGAAGACTCGCGCGATCCGCTTCCGCGTAGATGGCGACACCGGTGGCTTCGAGTTCGCGCAGCGTTCTGAGGATGCGGCACGCAATCGCGCCGCGATTGGCGATCAGGATTTTCTCGAACATGAGAGGGGGTCTTGATTCATGGGCGGGCCGTCCCGCCACGTGGGAATGCATGCCACGGTCGTCCGCGGCAGAGGTCCGTGTCAGCGATCTGCGCGGGTCAGTTGTTCGCGCGTGCGGGTGCAGCATCGTCCCGAGCGAACCAGCATGACGAAGTAAAGCCAGTTGCGGATACGCTTCAGTTCCATATCAGCAGCTCCGCAGGCGTCGGGTTATACGCATTGCACGGATTGTTCAATTGCGGACAGTTGGAGATCAGCACGATCACATCCATTTCCGCGCGCAATTCGACGTACTTGCCCGGCGCCGAGATGCCGTCTTCGAAGGTCAAGCCTCCTTCGGACGTTACCGGCACGTTCATGAAGAAGTTGATGTTCGCGCCGATATCCTGCTTCGACAAACGTCCGTCGTGCGCACAGGCGCGCAGGTAGTTGTCGCGGCAGCTGTGCATGTAGCGCTTTTCCAGCGCGTAGCGCACCGTGTTGCTCTCCTGCGCGCACGCGCCGCCGAGCGTATCGTGACGCCCGCAGGTATCGGCGACGATGCTCAGCATCGGCCTGCCGAGGTTCGAATACAGCACGGTGCCTGTCGTGAGGTACAGGCTTTTCTGCCGGCGCAGCGTGCGTTGCGGATCGAAGCGCTCGCGCGGATCGGCGAGACTGTAGAACAGCGTATCGACGGCCTGATTGCCTTCCAGATCGAGAATACGCAGCGTCTGCCCCGCCTTCAGTTCGTGAAGCCACGGTTCACCGGCCGCGAGTGTTTCGCGAAACACCGCCTGTTCGGGGCGTTTGTCGCTGGCTGTAAGCGTCGTTGTCATGGTGTCGGGCTCCGCTCAAAGAAAGAAGCGATCGGTATTGATGAATCCGCGCACGTTTTCTTCACATGCGGTCCGGCAAAGCTCGGCGACGTCGCGCGCCGCCTGACTCAACGCAAGCTTGACCGGCTTGGGCGCGTATTCCGGATGCGGATCGAGCGGATGCTGGATCGCGGTGAGCACGACGAGCGTGTTCATCGGCGCATACAGGTCGACGTAGTCGCCGGCCTTCGAATTGCCGGGCACGAAATTCAGCGCGCCTGCATCCGTGACATCGACACGGCTAAAGAGATTGAGCGTCATCAGCAGATCCCGGATGCCGAGCCCCCACTTGCCCATCTCGACTAGCAGATTGTCGGTGCCATTGCGATAGAACGCGTTGCGCAGTTCCTGATATCGGCCCACGCCGTAGCGTTCGTGGACTTCTTCCGCATTCGATACGCCGCCGATGCTGTCGTGCCATCCACAGGTGTCCGCCACGATCGCCGCAAGCACGCGGCCCATGTCGGAGTACAGGCAATGGCCGGCCGTGAGTTTCGCCGTGTGCTGGCACTTCAGCGTGTCGGGCAGGTTGAGCCGTTCGCTCTTCTCGTTTGCATTGACCAGCATGACGCTGACGTTCGCGCCGCCGCGCAGGTCGGTAATGCGCAACGACTGGCCGCGCTTGACGATCAGCGATGCATGTCCTCCGCCGGGGACGGTTTCTTCTAGTAGCAGATCCATGTTGTTAAGACTCCTGTCAGACCGAGACCGCTTCGACACGGGATGCGCCTTCCACCACGGCCTGGGCCATGTGGAGCGACGTCGCGCAGCCGCGGCTGTGGTCGAGCGGAATGTTGTAGGTGATGCGTGCGCCGTAGGCGCCGGGCGCTTGAGGATCGACACGAACCTTGTCGAACACCAGCATGCGGCTGCCCAGCGTGAAGCCTTCCTTCAGGTCGTGTGTGACCATGAAGATCGTCAGCTTCGATTCGCGCCACAGGCTCAGCAGCAATTCGTGCATGTCCTTGCGGATGCCGGGATCGAGCGCGCCGAACGGCTCATCGAGCAGCAGCACGCGCGGCTTCATCATCAGCGCCTGGGCAATTGCCAGGCGCTGTTGCATGCCGCCCGACAGCTGCTGCGGATATTTGTCCAACGCCGCGCCGAGGCCCACGTGTTCCAGCATCGCGGCAGCCTCGTCACGCGCCGCGCGCCGTCGCGCACCGAACAGCCGGCCCGTGAACTTCGCTCGCGGCAATTCGAGTCCCAGCATCACGTTGCGGATCACGGTGAGATGGTCGAACACCGAATAGCGCTGAAACACCACGCCGCGATGCTCATCGGGTTCGCCGGGCAACGGTTCGCCATCCAGCAGAATCTCGCCGCGCGTCGCGCGCTCCTGGCCGAGCAATAACCGCAGGAAGGTGGACTTGCCGCAGCCCGATGCGCCGACCATCGAACAGAACTCGCCCTCCTCGATGCGCAGGTTCAATCGTTCGAGCACGACCTGATCGCCGTATTCCTTCCAGACGTTGCGGACTTCGATCATCGTGCGCCTCCATACCAGGGGAACAACCATTGCGTCAGGCGGCGCAGCAGTTCGTCGATGAGCCACGCGAGCAGCGTGATCCACGCGACGTAAGGCAGGATCACGTCCATCGCGAGATAGCGGCGCACCAGAAAGATGCGGTAGCCGAGACCGTCCGTCGCAGCAATCGCTTCCGCGGCGATCAGAAAGAGCCACGCCGCGCCGAGCGACAGACGCATCGCCACCAGCAGACGCGGCAGCAGTTGCGGCAGCACGAGACGCAGAATCAGCGTCCAACTCGTTGCGCCGAGCGTCTGCGCCTTGACCCACAACTCGGTCGGGATTTCGCGGGCCCGCGAATGGAGGTCACGGATGATCATCGGGGTAATGCCGACCACGATCAGCACCACCTTCGACAATTCGTCGAGCCCGAACACGATGAACAGAATCGGCAGCACCGCGAGCGGCGGGATCATCGAGATCACCGTGATGAACGGTGAAAAGGTGGCGCTCACCAACGGAAACGATCCCGTCGCGATGGCCGCCACCAGCGCGATCACGGCGCTCACGACGAGACCGATGCCGAGCCGCCGCAAGCTCGACACCGAGTCGGCCCACAGCAGATACTCGCCCGTGCGCTTGTCCTCCGTGAACGCGACTTCCTTGATCGCCTCGCTCATCTGCGTCGCGCCCGGCAGCAGCTTGTCATCGGGATTGGCCTTCAGCCGCATCGACGACCCGGTGAAATACACCGCCATCAGCACGATGAACGGCAGCAACAGCAGCATCAAGCCGCCGCTTCGGCTGGGATGTCGATTGATGAGTCGCATGGATGCCCGCCTTGTCGAATGCGTGGGATGTCTGGCTCAGAGCTTGCCGGCCGCCGCCATTTCGACGTAGGTGGGATCGAAACGCAGCTTGACGTTGCTCTTGTTGCCGATCACGACGCCCTTGTCGAACGCCATGCCGACCACATCCGCGTTTTTGGCATCCTGTCCGAGCAGACCATGATCGAACGAGAACCGGGCAACGCGCGTCATGATCTTCGGCATGTCAGGGCTGGTGACGAAGTCGAGCGCGGCTTTCGGCGTATAGAACAGCGCGGTGGTCGACAGTTGTCCCTTGAAGCCCGCGAGATCGGTCCCCGACGCTTTGGCCATCGCACTGAGTGCGGTGTTGCTGTCGGCGTTGTTGGCGTGCATCAGCGCGACCATCTCGAACCATGCGCCGGTCAGCGCCTTGCCGAGTGCGGGGTTGTCGTGCAGCGTTCTGGTGTTGACCACCATCATGTCCATGATTTCGCCGGGGATCTGGCTGGAGTCGAAGACTTCAGTGACGTTCGGTTGCGCCTTCAGGTCAGCGAGCATCGGGTTCCACGTCACCGTGTTCTGGACGGCGGGCGTCGCGAACGCACCGGAGATGTCGGCATCGGACGTGTTCACCACCTTGAGGTCGCGCTCGCTCATATGCGCACTCTCCAGGGCGCGCGCCAGCAGGTAGTGCGACACCGAGAACTGGACCAGATTGATCTGCTTGCCCTTCAGGTCGGCAATCTGCTTGCCCTTGCCCTTGATGAGCACGCCATCGTTGCCGTTGGAATAGTCGCTGACGATCAGCGCCGTCGAATCCACGCCGCCCGAGGCCGGAATGGTGAGCGCATCCATATTGGTCATCGCGCAGCCGTCGAATTTGCCGGCGGTGTACTGATTGATGGACTCGACGTAGTCGTTCAGTTGCACGACATCGACGTTGATGCCATATTTTTTGGCCCACTTCGATACGATGCCCTGGGTCTTTGCCTGACCCCACGGCATCCAGCCGGCGTAGATGGTCCAGCAAACCTTGAAGTCCGTGCGGCCTGCGGCAAATGCGGAAGTGGAGGCGAAGGTGGCGAGAGAGACAGCGGCGATGCCGAGAAAACGAACGAGCTTGCGCATGAGGTTGACCTCGGAAGGGACGGTTAGCGACGGCAGGGAGCAGCGCGAACATCGCGTTCTCTCCCGGGCTTTTGTCCCGCCGTGTAACCTCGCCTGAGGTCGACGGCTCTCGGACCAGCGCCTGCGTGAAGCAGGCCGGAACCCTAGCCGTCCATTTCCAGATTGTGTACTGAACCGGATGATGCGCCGGCTCCTTGCCCGCCCTCTTGAGCGAGAAGCGTGCCATGCGCGAATCAGCACATTCCGGGCCATTTCAGTGGCGTTCCGCCCTGTTCAGGTGAAGGTGCGCACCTGCGCACGCCGATCCGGCACCTGATTCGTGCATTTGCCGCGGGCGTTGAACTCAGCCCATCAGTTCGCTCATTGCGGCCGCGCGAGCATCGACAACTACCGCCTCAATTCCGCGAGAATTTTCTCCGCGAGAAATTCGCAAGGCGGCCGCCTGGATCCGGTGCTACGGGCGAGCACCATTTCAAGGGCATCGATCTTTGGCAAACCGTGGGCTTGCCCGAGCAGCACGAAGTGCGGCGGCACGGCACAGCGAGCCAGCGACACAACCGCGAGCCCAGCCTCGGCCATAGAAAGCAGACCGAGCAGACTGGGGCTTTCATACGAAGTCCGGTAAGGGATCTTCGCGCGCTCGAGGCTGCGAATGGCATTTTCCCGCGCGACGCTGCCCGGCAGGAACACCGCGATCGGCAGCGGTCTCTCGCGCCAGATTTCATCGGCGCTCGGCGCCGCTGCCCACTCCATCGGCTCGAAGCGGATGAACTCGCCCGACAAACCCTTGACTCGCGTTGCGCATACCAGATCGACCGAACCGTCTTTCACCATCGGCGCAAGTGCAACGCTCGGCAAACCCACGACCTGAATTTCCACCTTCGGATAGGTCGCGGAGAATTTCTTGAGAATCGGCGGCAGCAGCGAGGAAGCGTAATCGTCGGGCACGCCGATGCTCACGCGTCCGGTCACGTCTGGCCGAACCACCGCGGCCCACGCCTCGTCACGCAACGCCAGCATGCGGCGAGCGTAAGTCAGCAGGACCTCGCCGTCCTGGGTCGGGACGACATTCCTCGGTTTGCGGACGAAAAGCGGCTTGCCCAACGCGGTTTCGAGCGTCTTGATCTGCATGCTGACCGCCGATTGCGAGCGATGCACCACTTCAGCCGCCCGGCTGATGTTGCCGGTGTCGGCCACCGCGACGATCATCGTCATGACGTCCAGGTCGAGAGCTTTCAATGCTGGTATCAGAAAAATAGATAGATTCGATCAATATTACGCGATTTTCCAGGAAATCGACATCGGGCATAGTGGCCACAAAAGGAGCCAGTCAATGAACGCCCGTACCGATTTCTCAGTGCTTGCCGTACCAGAACTGTCGTTTGCGACGATCGCATCCGGCATCTGCGTGCCGTATGTGGAGTGCGGGGAAGGCGAACCGCTGCTATTCGTACATGGGTCGCTGTGCGACTACCGCTACTGGGATGCGCAGACCGCGGCGCTGTCGCAGCATTTCCGCTGCATCACGGTGAGCCTGAGCCACTACTGGCCGGCGAGCGAGGCGTGCATCCAGGGCGAGTTCGGCTGGCAGACACACGTGGCCGAGCTGGCCGAGTTCATCGAGGCGATCGGCCTTGCGCCCGTCCATCTGGTCGGGCATTCGCGTGGCGGCTGCATCGCGTTTCATGTCGCACGCGAGCATCCGCGGCTCGTGAAATCATTGACGCTCGCGGACCCGGGCGGTCCGCTGCAGATCGAGGGGAGGCCGGATGCGTCGCTGCCTGCATCGACCAATGTGTTGCGTGCGCGCGTCGCCGAACTTATCGAAAATCAGCAGATCGACGCGGGACTGGAACTGTTCGTCGACTCGGTGAGCGCGCCCGGATCATGGCGCAGGAGCCCGCTTGCGTTTCGCACCATGGCGATCGACAACGCGGGCACGCTGCCCAAACAGCTGCGCGATCCGCTGCCCGCCTATTCCCGTGAAGCGGCGCGCGACGTGAAGTGCAGGACC
Source organism: Paraburkholderia sediminicola (assembly GCF_046026895.1). Lineage (GTDB taxonomy): Bacteria > Pseudomonadota > Gammaproteobacteria > Burkholderiales > Burkholderiaceae > Paraburkholderia > Paraburkholderia sediminicola_C. Next base: position 98,422 of record NZ_JAQQEU010000002.1, on the reverse strand, counting down.
TTGCTGATCGACGGCCAGAAAAGTCCACGCATGTTTCGCAACAACGTCGAGAAGCTCGCCGAATGGATCGACTATGCGGAGCGGCAGACGGTCGCCGGCGCGTCGCACGGGATGAATGTCTCGAATGCGGGTGCCTTTAACAGGCTGGTGAGCGCGTTCGCTCGCTTCTGAACATTGCTCGCCTGGCGCGCAAGCCGGAGTCACGCAGGACGCGCGAGCGGCAGGGCGCGGGTCTGCGATAACCCGCGCTAATGCTGCCCGGCGTTAAGTAATATCCAGATTTGCCGCGCCGGCGGTCCGGCAAGAATTCGCGCAAACGCACCGCGGCAGCGAATACACGTGTAGTGCTCCTCTGCCCGCGCATCCTTCACCGCCCCAACGCCATTGAGCGTGAGATGGCGGTGCGGGCTCGCCGTTGACGGCTGCCCGTAGAGGTCGGCGCACAACGCGCAAGGTTGAATCCAAAGGTCCATTCGTAGGCTGCCAACAGTTGCGACGGTCATAGTCGCCGGCTTCTAAAACTACGCGGATCGCAAGGCCAAAGCGGCGCTCACGTCGCGAGCCGATGCTCATGATACAGCCTGCCCCGATCATCGGGAGTCGCGCACGGCTGCCCAATCTCATGCTTTGCGATTGCTGTCACGGTCGATCACGACCGGGTTGCCCGACGGTTTGCTCTGTCTTAGGGTGACCTCATCCAATGCGGCGGTGCTTCGCACTGCACGGTAGTCGCATCAGACTTTTCAACCGTGAGGTTGACAGAACGTGCGCCGTCCGGCCGCGTGCGATGGCGAATGCCTGCGGGCACGGTCAGCAACTGGCCCGCCCGGAGGTTGACTGATCCATCCTCGAAGTCGACGGTAAGCACGCCTTCAACGACAAAAAATGTTTCGTCCGAGTTCGGATGCAGATGCCAGAAATACGGCCCGTTCATAACGCTCAAGTGGACGTCATGGTCATTCACGCTGGTCAGCACCTGATTTGAATAGCCTTCACGCGTGCAGCCGGCGACTGCACGAACATCTACCGGTTGGATCATGTCGTCTCCGCTGAAGTTGTAAATGACGGTTTGGGCTAATGAAAGGCAGCGCGCGTCAGTCCATCAGGACTTCGAGAATACTAAACGTTGGCCGGAAGCCAAAGGAAACACCTCAGGGAAAGGCGCGTCGCGTGGCTATCATGCGTGTTCGATATGTTTATCTGAATTTACTATTTAACCGACGCATAACCCGGTGTTAGCCTGCATGGGTCCCGCAGGCGTGGCCCATGCGCTCGCCTGCTCCGCGGCCCTCCCGCCTGGCGGGGTTGAGAGATCAACAGGAGCGAGCATGAGCGTCGAATTCATTGGCATGATCCAGCAGCGAAAGTCGTCTGAAACGCATGCGCCCAGCGGTCCCGCCATCGACGTCGATTACGTGCGCGCTTTCGCTCAGGCGCACGAAAACGCGGGATTCGACCGCATTCTGGTCCCGCATAGCTCGACGACCCCCGACGCCGCAATGACGATTTCCTACGCGGCCAGCGTCACGTCACGCGTGCACTTCATGCTTGCGCATTGCCCCGGCTTCGTGGCGCCGACGCTTGCAGCGCGGCAAATCGCGACGCTCGACCATTTCTCGGGTGGCCGTCTCGCGGTGCACTTCATCTCGGGCGGTAGCGATGAGGACCAACGCCGCGATGGCGATTATCTGGGCCACGACGAGCGCTATGCCCGCACCGAAGAATACCTTCACATCCTTCGGCGCGTGTGGACGGAGGACAAGCCGTTCGACCACGAAGGCCGTTTTTATCGCTTCGCTCAGGCGTTCTCCGAGATGAAACCGAAGCAGTCACCGCACGTACCGATCTATTTCGGCGGAGCGTCGGCTCCCGCGCTCGAAGTCGCCGGCAAACATGCCGACGTCTACGCGCTATGGGGCGAATCGAAGCAGCAGGTACTCGAACAGATCACGCGAGTGCGCGCCGAGGCCGCGAAGCACGGGCGGACCGTGCGTTTCTCGGTGTCGTTCCGCCCGATTCTCGCGCCCACCGAAAAGGCGGCGTGGGAACGGGCGGAACACATCCTCGAAGAGACGCGCCGGCTGCGCGTCCGGCAAGGCTTTTCGCTCGGCGGCCCGCAACAGAGCGAAGGTGCGCGGCGTCTGCTCGCGGCAGCGGGTGACGGGGTCCGCGCCGACGAGCGCTTGTGGACCGCGGTCGCGAGAGAAATCGGCGGCCGGTCGAATTCGACCGCGCTGGTCGGCACGCCCGCACAGGTCGCGCAAACGCTGTCCGAGTATCACGAGCTTGGGGTGACGACGTTCCTGATCCGCGGCTTCGATCCGCTCGAAGATGCGATCGACTATGGCGGAGAACTGATTCCCGCAACGCGCGAACTGACGTCGCGCGCGCGCCATGCGGCCTGACCGCAACGCGAGATCATGAGCACCCTACTGGGCGAATCTTCCACATTGCCGGTTCGCGACCCGCCGATCCGCAAGTTCTGGTTCGACGAGACCGGCCCCGCGAGAACCGTTTATTTCAGGCTATTCGAACGACACCGTCTCCGATCTCTGGGACCTCAGCAAGGAACGCCGTCTTTCATGAAGTCATATCGCGAACGAACCTACCAGGATGTGCGGGAAGCGCTGCTCACCGGACGCGAGATCGCGTTGCTCGACGTGCGCGAGGAAGATCCGCACGCGCAGAGTCATCCGCTGTTCGCCGCAAACTTCCCGCTGTCGAAGATCGAGCTGGAAGCGTACACACGTCTGCCGCGCCCGGGCATTCCCATCGTGCTGCTCGATGCGGACGAAGGATTTGCCGGGCGCGCGGCCGAGCGGCTCACCGCGCTCGGCTATACCGACGTGAGCTTGCTCAAAGACGGCCTGAAGGGCTGGACCGCGGCGGGCGGCGAAGTGTTCCGCGACGTCAACGTGCCGAGCAAGGCGTTCGGCGAATTCGTCGAGGCGCAGCGGCACACGCCGTCGTTATCGGCGCAGGCAGTCGATGCGCTGTTGCAGAACGGCGAGGATGTCGTCGTGCTCGATGCGCGCCGTTTCGACGAATATCAGACGATGAACATTCCTGGCAGCATCAGCGTGCCCGGCGCGGAACTGGTCTTGCGCGCGCGGGCCCTCGCGCCGGACGCGAAGACTCGCGTCATCGTCAATTGCGCGGGACGCACGCGCAGCATCATCGGCGCGCAATCGCTCGTCAACGCGGGCTTGCCGAATCCCGTCGCCGCGTTGCGCAACGGCACGATCGGCTGGACGCTCGCCGGGCAGACCTTGCAGCACGGCAGCAACCGCACGTTCGATATTGGCACTGGGCGCGATCCCGCGAACCACGCCGCCGCGCGCACGGCGGCGCATGCGCTCGCCGAGCGCGCGGGTGTGGGGCGCACGTCGCTCGAAGAAGCCGCGCGCTGGGCTGCCGACGCATCACGCACCACGTACCGCTTCGACGTCCGCACGCCCGCCGAGTACGAACAGGCTCACGCACCCGGATTCCAGGGTGCGCCTGGCGGCCAGCTCGTGCAGGAAACGGAGATGTTTGCGCCAGTGCGCGGCGCGCGTGTCGTGCTGTTCGACGACGATGGCGTGCGTGCCAACATGACGGCGTCGTGGCTTGCGCAGATGAACATCGACGTCTATGTGATCGAAGGCGCGTCGCCGGACCACTTGACCCAGAGCGGCGCATGGCAGGCGCCGATGCCGCAGCCCTCCGCGACGCCGTCGATCTCGCCGCAGCAGCTCGCGGCACTACTGGCGGACAAGGCGAGCCAAACGGTAGTGCTCGATTTCACGTCCAGCGCGAATCATGTCAAAGGCCATATTCCCGGCGCGCGCTGGGTGCTCCGCTCGCGTCTGACGAACGACTTCGGCGATCTGCGCGTATTGCCCGATGCAAAGCGCTATGTCGTCACGTGCGCGACCAATGCGCTTGCACCGTTCGCCGCCCCCGAGGTCGCGGCGCTGACCGGCAAGTCCGTGCAGGTACTCGAAGGCGGCACGTCCGCATGGATTCGCGCAGGATTGCCAATCGAAACGGGCGAAGCATCTCTGGCATCGCCGCGTATCGATCGCTATCGCCGGCCCTATGAAGGCACCGACAACGCGTATGAAGCGATGAATGCCTATCTGGAATGGGAATACGGGCTGGTCGCGCAGCTCGAACGCGACGGGATGCATGGCTTCTTCGTGATCTGATCCGGGCGGTGTCGGTCCACGTGTCAAACAGCGTGGACCGGCTGCGTGCCGCACCCGCGAGCGGTGTCAGGCAGCGCGAGCTTCGCTGCGCACGTGGGCGCAGCGAAAACCATCTGGCGCGTGAAACAGGATCTAACTATAAAGACCCAGCGCCGGCAAGACGAACCGGAGACCGAAGAAGCACACTGACGAGCACACCGGCAAGGCAACAGATACGGAGCCATGCCGTGGGCCAATCATGCAGGCCACAGACCAGAGGCGCAAGCCGGAGCTGAGAACGGCGGCGACTCCCCGCCTGACTTCGTTCATGATCGTTCCACCACGACTTCGAGGTATTCACTCGGCAGAACGAGCGTCGCGTCGCCCGACCGGTTGCGGCTCCCGATCAGTGCCATCAGATCGCTGAAGAGCGCCGCCTGCCGCTCGCCGTCGAGTGCGGCAAACGCCTTGTTCATCGGCCCATAGTAGGTTCGGAACACTTCCATGAAGTGCGCCGGCGATCGATAGCGAAACGTGAAATGACGGCCAGTCGCGACGATCTGTTGGGCGTTGCCGTCGAAGAGTGCTTGCAGCCGCTCCTTCGTTCCCCAGAGCGCTGGTGACATCACGCCCGCGGGCGGCGTGACGTACTTGCCGATCGTCTTGAATAACTGCCCGATGAAGCTCTCCGGCGTCCAGTTTGCGAGACCGATCCGGCCGCCTGGCTTGCAAACACGTGCAAGCTCGGCCGCCGCCTTCTCCTGATTCGAAGTGAACATGACGCCGAATGTCGACATCACGACGTCGAACGAAGCATCCGCATAGGGCAGCGCTTCAGCGTCCGCTTCCTGGAACAGCACCGCAAGCCCTTCTGCCTGCGCACGGGCACGACCGGACTCAAGCAGTGAGGCGACGTAGTCGGTGGAGGTGACGTCGCACCAGCGGCGCGCGGCGGCAAGCGTCGCGTTGCCGTTGCCCGCGGCAACGTCGAGCACGCGACTGCCGGCACGCAAGTCGAGCGCTTCGCAAAGGTTCTCTCCCACAATCTGCAGCGTGGTGCCGACGACGGCATAGTTGCCCGTCGACCAGGCAGCCTGTTGACGAATCTTGACGGCAGCCAAGTCTGCAACAGGCGAGAAAGAGGAATCGACAGCGGACATAAAGAACTCCTGGGAGGCAAACGGGCACCGATGCAGGAACGCACGGATTGGCTGCCCGTTCTGGGGACGCCGCTAAATCGCACCGCAAGCCTGCCCGCGCGACGATCGGGCAACTATCGGCCCGTTCCACAGCGCGTTGTCGTGGACTGGCATGGGTCCTAGTATCGGGGCGCAAGCCGTATTGATGAATGACCAGGCGTCCATATTTTTTGCGCAGGACGCCGAAATTGATGGGCGATTTCAAGGATGCTCTTTCGGACGTCCTTCGCCTCGTGCGCTTGGGCGGGGCGGTTTATCTAAACGCCGACTTCACTGCGCCCCGTTGTTTCGTCGAACGACTTCTCCAATCTCCCGATTCGCGAAAGTCGATATTCCTTCGGCCGCCGCTCACAGTTCCTGGCTGGTCGGCCTGAACAGGATTTCATTCATATCGACATCATCCGGCTGGCTCATGGCGAACGCGACCACGCGCGCGAAGGACTCCGCCGGAATCGCAAATTGCTCATAGAACTCGTGGATACCTTTTGCAACGTCGGGTTCAGTGATGCTATTGGGCAATTCAGTGGCGACGGCTCCGGGCGAGACGATCGTAGTACGGATGTTGTAGGGCTTCACTTCCTGTCGCAGTCCCTCGGACAGCATGCGCACCGCGGCCTTGGTCGCGGCGTAGACCGCGCTGCCCGGACGCACCTTGTGACCGGCTACCGACGACACGTTGATGATGTGTCCGCTCTTCTGTGCTTTCATATGCGGCAGCGCTGCGGCAATACCGTAGAGAACGCCCTTCAGGTTCACATCGATCATGCGATCCCAGTCTTCGATCTTGCCGCGCTCGAGCAAGGAATGGGGCATCAGTCCCGCATTGTTGAGCATGACGTCGACCCGGCCGTAGGTCCTGACCGCCGTGTCGACAAGATGTTTGACCTGAGCGGCATCGGTGACATCGGTGGCCACTGCCAGCGCGGCCCCGCCATTCGCGATGATGCTCGCGGCCAGTTCGTCGATCCGTTCGACGCGCCGCGCGCCCAACACGACCACTGCACCCTGCGAAGCAAGCAGGCGCGCCGTGGCTTCACCCAAACCACTGCTCGCGCCAGTGATGACGACAACCTTGTCCTTGATGTTTTGCGTCATGATCCAGTCACCTTCTTTCTGTGGAATAAAGCTGAGTCGCGTCGAGACATTGGCAATTAACCCGCGTGACTCCGTCGAGAGACTTCAATTCTAAGCGCGGCACGCGCGCTCGATAAGTCCGATAAAGTGCATGGCCTTATGTGGGCGATTCACAAATTCCGCACCCGAGCGCATTCGTGCGGTGGCCGAGGCGTCGCTCAAACGTCTGAAAACCGATCGCATCGACCTGTTCTATCAGCATCGGGTCGATCCGGACGTGCCGCTCGAAGACGTGGCCGGCGCCGTCAAGGATCTGATCGCGCAAGGCAAGGTCAAGCACTTCGGCATGTCCGAAGCCGGGGCGCAGTCGATCCGCCGCGCGCACGCCGTCCAGCCCGTGGCCGCATTGCAAAGCGAGTATTCGCTATGGTGGCGCGAGCCGGAAGAGAGCGTGCTGCCAACGCTGAAAGAACTCGGCATCGGCTTCGTTCCGTTTAGCCCGCTGGGTAAAGGCTTTCTGACCGGCGCAATCGACGCGAACACGTCGTTCGACAAGACCGATTTCCGCAACGTCGTCCCGCGCTTTTCCGAGGAAAACCGCAAGGCCACTGCAGGTCTGGTCGACGTGCTCGGCAAAATTGCTGATGCCAAAGGCGCCACGCGCGCGCAGATCGCGCTGGCCTGGCTGCTCGCGCAAAACCCGTGGATCGTGCCGATTCCGGGCACCACCAAGCTGCATCGGCTGGAAGAAAACGTCGGTGCGGCCGCGCTCGAATTGTCGGCTGACGATCTATCTGCGATCGAGGCGGCACTGAAGCAGATCAAGGTCGTTGGCGATCGCTATCCGGCTCACCTGCAGCAGCGCGTCGACCGCTAACGCATTGAGTGCAGACCATTGCGGTTCCGCCCGTACAGCCACGCTGCGGCATCGGCGGACCGCTATTGGCCCGACAAGAATGACCGAACCGAAACCCAGGACCATGTCGTTGAGCGATCCATCTTCCAGCCCGGCGGGAACATATTCCGGTGCTGCGCCCGCGAGCACGACGAACGCTCGCGCCAGTGCCGACGTGCGCGACGCCGCCGGGGAGCACGGTCCGCGCATCCTCGCAATTCTGAGCCTGCTAATGGCTTTTGCGTCGATTTCCACGGACCTGTACCTGCCCGCGCTTCCCGCGATGGCGCTCGCACTGCATGCCGACGCCGGTGCAGTCGAGCTGACGATTTCCGGCTACCTGATCGGCTTCAGTCTGGGTCAACTGTGGTGGGGTCCGGTTGGGGACCGCGACGGCCGCCGCCTGCCGATTGCGATCGGGCTAGTGCTGTTCGTGATCGGCTCAGCCGGCTGCGCCATGTCGACCAGTGCAGCGATGCTGGTCGGCTGGCGCATCGTGCAAGCCGTGGGCGCGTGCGCCAGCGTCGTCCTTGCCCGCGCGATGGTGCGCGATCTCTACACCGGCCACCGCGCGGCGCGGATGATGTCCACGTTGATGACGGTCATGGCGATCGCGCCGCTACTCGGACCGAGCGTGGGCGGACTGATCCTCCACGTCGCGTCGTGGCGCGCGATTTTCTGGGTACTTGTCGGTGTCGGCATCGCGACGCTGGCCGCGCTGCGCGCGTTGCCCGAAACACTACCCGCGGCGCGCCGCAACCCACAACCGCTCGGGCGCGCACTGGCCACCTACGCCGAGTTGCTGCGGCATCGCGGGGTGCTTGGCTATGCGGGCGTCGGAGGCTTTTTCTACGGCGCGATCTATGCGTATATCGCGGGCACGCCGTTCGCGTACATCACCTATCACCACGTGTCGCCGCAGTTCTATGGCGTGCTGTTCGCGGCGGGCATCGTCGGCATCATGGTCACGAATCAACTCAATGCGCGAATGGTGCGCCGCTTTGGCAGCGATCGGCTGATGCGTGCCGGCGCATTCGGCGCGGCGATCGCCGGCGTGTTGCTGGCCATCGCTGCATGGACCGATTGGGGCGGCCTGCTCGGCCTCGTGGTCCCGCTCTTCGGGTTCGTCTCAGCGACAGGCTTTATCGTCGCCAATGCGATTGCTGGCGCGCTCGGCGCTTTTCCCGCGCGCGCGGGCGCCATGTCGGCGCTCATCGGTGCGAGCCAGTACGGACCGGTATCCTCGGATCAGCCCTCGTCGGCTTCTTCGCTGATGGCACGCCCCGGCCGATGGGCGCCGTCATCGCGCTGATGAGTATCGGCAGCTTGCTATGCGCCACCCTTCTCAAACCCTCTTCCGCTGCGATTTCCAACGACGCCGTGGCGATCGAATGATAAGAGAGAATCACGGCGTTTGCAGCGTCCCGTCTTTCAATCTCGTCTGTGTCCAGGTCGTGACGCTGTTCTCGCACGGATACTTCGCCGCCTCCGCTTCGTTGATGTCCACGCCGAGCCCGGGCTTGTCATTGGCATAGACGTAGCCGTCCCGGAACTCGGGAAGTCCCGGGAATACGTCGAGCAATGCGGCCCTCGGCCCTTTGAGATCCTGAATCACGAAGTTGGGCGGCTCGGTGCCGGACCATTCCTGCACACCGAAATTGCGCGAGGCCAGATCAATGTGGATGTTCGCCGCGTGGGCCAGCGGCGACATGTCGCCCGGACCGTGCCACGCCGTCCTCACACCGAACTGCTCGGCGAATATCTGCAGCTTTCGCCCCGCCGTGATGCCGCCGATCTGGCTCAGGTGCACGCGGATGTAATCGACCAGTCGTTCGGTGAGCAGAAAGCGCCATTCATACGGATTGTTGAACAGCTCGCCTTGAGCCAACGGCGTGGTCGTCTTCGCGCGCAGCTGCCGCATCCATTCGCCCTCCTCCAGCGGGATTGCGTCTTCGAGAAAGAACAGATCGTACTGCTCCAATTCGCACGCGAAGCGAATCGCTTCGACCGGTTTCAGACGTTCATGCACGTCGTGACACAAGGCGACGTCGAAGCCGATCTTGCTGCGAATGCCGTCGAACAGTTTGAGCGTCTCGCGCATGTACTTCCTGCTGTCGAGATACACGCCATCCGCCGAACCTGACGGCGCATTCGAAGGCGCCTTGCCATAGCCGCCCCCGCCATAGCCCCCGCTCTGACAGCGAATATGCGTGATACCCTGCTCGCGATACTTCTGGATGTTCTCGCAAAGCTCGTTGAGATCGCGCCCATCGGCATGCCGGTAAATCGGCACACCTTCACGGCACTTGCCGCCGAACAACTGATACAACGGCATATTCGCCAGCTTGCCCTTGATATCCCACAGCGCCATGTCGACGCCGGAGATCGCGTTGTTCTCGATCGGCCCGTTACGCCAGTACGCGTTCTGATGCATGAGTTGCCATAGCTCCTCGATTGCCTCGGCGTCACGGCCGAGTAGCAGCGGCCGCAGATACTCCTCGATGAGGCACGTCACGGCGAGGTGCCGGTAGGCAAACGTTGCGCATCCGAGGCCGACCAGACCCGGCTGATCCGTCTCCACCTTCACGACGATCAGATTGATGCCTTCCGGCGCGGTCAGGATGACCTTTACATCGGTAATCAGGGTTGCCATTTTCAGCCTGCCAAAATCAAAACGAGAAAAACTAAGCCGCTCAAGTAGAGCTTCACGTGCGATGCAGCGACAGCGGCGCTTCACGCTTCGCGCGCTGATCGGAATGCGCTGGCACGGTTATCATCAGGATCACGGAGAGCAGCAAGCCGCCCGCCATAAAGATGTACGAGGCCGCCGGACTGCCGGTCACGCCGTTCAGATAGCCCACCACCCACGAACCCGCGAACGCACCCAACGCACCGCATGCATTGATCAGGCCGATCGCGCCGCCCAGCACGTTGCTCGGAATCAGCTCGGGCACCAACGCGAAGAACGGGCCATACGGCGCATACATGCTTGCGCCTGCCACGACCAGCAGCGCGAACGAGATCCAGAAATGCGAGCCGCCGATCAGGTACGAGGCGACGAACGCGATGGTCCCGGCAAGCAGCAATGGCCACACGAACAGTTTGCGGTTGCGCGTCTTGTCCGAGAGCCACGACGCGAGCACCATCAGAATGATTGCGGCGAGATAGGGCACTGCCGCGAGCCAGCCGACCGAGACGATATCGATCGTCGACGCCGCCTTGAGAATCGACGGCAGCCACATGATGAAGCCGTACACGCCGATGCTCCACAGCGCGTGAATCGCGCAGAACTTCATCACGATCGACGAACGGAACGCCGACTTGTAGTCGCGCACAGGGGCAATATGAGCCTGCTCGGCCTTCAGACGTCCGTCGAGTTCGACCTTTTCCGCGTCACTCATCCAGGGGGCGTCGGACGGACGATCTTTCACCGTGAACCACCACACCACTGCCCAGACCAGCGCGGGTGCCCCTTCGAAGACGAACATCTCGCGCCAGCCAAAGCTGCGCACCAGATAACCCGACACCACCGACATCCACAGCACCGTCACCGGGTTGCCGAGAATCAGGAACGTGTTGGCGCGCGAACGCTCGCTGCGCGTGAACCACCGGCTGATGTACATGAGCATCGACGGCATCACGGCGGCCTCCACGACGCCAAGGATGAATCGCAGCGCCATCAGCATCGGAATGTTGCTGACCATGCCGGTAGCCGCGGCGCACACACCCCACAGAATCAGGCTGAAGAAGATCAGTTTCTTGACGCTGTTGCGCTGCGCGTAGATCGCCCCGGGCACCTGAAACAGGCAGTAGCCGAGAAAGAACAGCGAACCGATCAGCGACGACGTGCCGTGCGTGATGCCGAGGTCCCTGTCGATCCCGGCCGCAGCGGCAAACCCGTAGTTCGCGCGGTCGAGATAGGCGAGGCTGTATGTGATGAAGATGATAGGCATCAGATACCACCATCTTTGGGGTGCTACGGGCTTGACGCTTTCCATGATGTCTCCGGATCGGTACGGCTCATACAACGATTGACCAGCGCGAGTCGTTTGATTGTTCTGTTGTACCCGCGTGGACCTGCATCTAGAACGGCTTCAAAGTACGGCGAGCCAGCCGCCGTCCACGTAAATGATCTGACCGTTCACATAACTCGAGGCGGGCGACGCGAGATACACCGCCGTGCCGACGAGTTCATCCGGTGTGCCCCAGCGCTGCGATGGGTTGCTGCTTTTCACCCACGCATCGAACGACGCGTTCTCGATCAGCGGCTTGTTCATGTCGGTCAGGATGTAGCCCGGACCAATCGCATTCGCCTGGATGTTCGAGACCGCCCATTCGGCGCTCATTGCGCGGGTCAGCATCTTGATGCCGCCCTTGGCCGCCGTGTACGCGCCGACTGTCGCCCGCCCCGCTTCGCTCGTGAGCGAGCCGATGTTGATGATCTTGCCGCCCGTGCCGCGCGCGATCATGCGGCGCGCGGCCTGCTTCGCGACGATGAACGCGCTGGTCAGGTTGGTGTCGATCACGCGCTGCCAGTCGCTCAGTTCGAGATCGACGAGCGGCTTGCGGAACTGGATGCCGGCGTTATTCACGACGATGTCGATTTGCACGCCGTCTTTGTCCCACTGCGCGAAGGCCTCGGCGACAGCCGCTTCGTCGGTAACGTCGAAGGCGCGGCCCTGCGCCTGGTAGCCCAGGCTGGCCAGCTTGCTGACCGATTCGGCGACCGTATCCGCGCGGGTACCGTTGAGCACGACGCTGGCGCCCGCCGCCGCCAATCCCTCGGCCAACGCGTAGCCGATACCGCGTGCCGAGCCGGTGACAAGCGCCGTGCGGCCGCTCAGATCGAATAGATGGGTCATGACGGGTCCTCTGTGTGATCAGGGAAACGGCGCGAGTGCGCCCATCGCGACGGCTCCGCGCGTCGCGTTTCAAGTGGCTTGGATCCGCTGCTGGCGAAACCGGACTGTGTCAGGCCGGCTGATCGTTGACGGTGCTGTTCAACGCGGCGCGGTCCTCGAAATCCTGCTCCGCGCGCTTGATCAGCGTCAGCACGGCCTGTTCGGCGGCTTCCGGGTCGCCCTGCTCGATGGCAACGCACAACGCCTCGTGCATCGGCAGCGAACGGGCCGGGCCGCCCGCGATTTCGGAACTGAGTTCGAAGCTCGTGCGCAGGATCGCCGACAGCGCGTTCTGCATCTGCTGGACGAACTGGTTGTGACAGGCGGCAAGGATGGCGCCGTGAAAGGCGAGGTCAGCGGGGACATATTCGCCGTGGCCGGCCACCGCACGCTCCATCGCCTTGAACGCTCGCCGCACGGCGACGCGATCTTCCGGCGTCGCGCGTTTCGCGGCGAGCCTGGCTGCGTTCGGCTCGATGATCAGGCGCAACTCCATCAGATCTTCGATGAGACCCGGTTCGACCGAACCGGCGCGCGCGCGCCAGGTGATCACGTCGGGATCGAACAGTTGCCATTGCGCGCGTGGCAGCACGATCGTGCCGTAACGGCGACGCACCTGCAGCATGCCCTTGGCCGAGAGCGACTTCATCGTCTCGCGGATAGTGATGCGGCTCACCTGCATCTGCTCGGCGAGGATTGGCTCGGCCGGCAGGATGTCACCGGGCATGAATTTGCCTGAACAGATCTGCTCACCCAGCTGATTCAGGACCTGCCTGTGTAGCGTTGCCACGATTTGCTCTCTAGGTCATACGTATGATGTAGAGCCTATGCGCGAAGAGGAGCTTGCGCAACCAGGGTTGACCCTCGGGGAAGGCTGTGAGGACGGAGAAAGCACAGGGGCGGCGCATTCCCCGGGGCTCAATCCCAGTGAATGCGACGAGCTTCTATCATCCAGCTCGATATGTTTGCATGGGCACCCGTGAGCCTGTAACACGGTTCGCGCTCGGCGACGCGAGCATGCCGCATGTGCAACATGTCGACGAGTGGAATCGTGCCTGATTCGATTGAGATCAGTGCGGCCTCGACAACCTGGTGGGTTGTCCTGTTTCGGTCAAGCTCATTGCAGCGTGGCGAGCGCAGCCCGGATGCGCATGCCTTGGTCTTCGGAGATGAGCCTATGAAGCACTTCCCCGAAATGGGGATGACGTACACCCGAATGGATGTATTGCCACCGGTAAGCCTCCAGGAAATTCGCTTCGACCGACTGAAGTTCCACCTCGTCGACTGCCCGGCCACAGTTCGCCACGAAATAGTGCGCATCGGCTGTGGCTTGCGCCTGCAAAATGCCGTCGATTGCGGCGACCAGATCGATGAACTCGTCGACAGCCTTGTCGCGTTCGCCGGGCGTCAAAGTGGCGTCGTGACGCTCCCATTCGAGCTCGTCGAGGATGGCGTGCTGGCTCTCCTCCTTCCAGTGGTAGAGGAATACGTTCCTGAACAGTTCGGATAACTGATCGTCTGGATTGATGCTCTGACGATAGTGGAGCTGCGTGAAGAGTTCGATATGCAGCGTCATCGCCAGTACGGCCCAGGTGCTCTTTCCGAGAACCACAGCGGCAATGGCGTCAGGGTCGACATCGAAGCAATATCCAGCGGGCAGCGTTTCACCGATCATTGCGTCGATGCGGCGAAACAGTGCCTGATGCTTGAGCTCCTCGTCGCTGAATCGGACCAGTGCCTCAAGTGCCACCTGATCGCCGAGCCAGTAATCGCGGCTGACTTCAAGCACCTTTGCGTTGATGAAACGTTCGACCAGTCCGAACACATTGGCATATGTGCGTCCCTGAATCTGACTGATAAACCGCTTCTCGCTCCCGGAGAGGGTGAAGAAATTCGGCGCCAGTGAGAGGCCGTCGGGCAGATACTTCTGTGACGTGTCGAAAGTGCGGCCTCCAATCACGTCACGGTCGATATCCCAACTGACCATCTTTGAAGCCCGAATGCACCGGGCGTAACGATCGCGGTTGGAAAGTCGCAATACTGCGTTCATAGCCATTCTCCCAATATGGACCGCTGCGCGGTCGAGCTGTGCGTGTTCATCTCCCGGTCAGAACCAGATGGCTGATCTGGCATTCCGGTACGCTCAATGTACGATTGGGAGGCGAGAGGTTCTATGATCGGGCCGCCGGACGATATGACCGGAACGCCGGGTTAGTTTTGACGCGTGTGAATGAGCGCTGCGTCGAGCATGCCGCGACGCGCGCTAGCGATTTGATTCGGCCAATTGGCGCAATGAACCAACGATCGGTTCAGGCGCTCGCCCCATGTTATTCATGGCACCGTCGGGCATGGGAGCCGATGTCACAGAACCAGTGGTGACGTGATGCCGCTCGCGCTGCGCGAAACCTGCTCAGAAGCGGGAGCGCCGTCCATCTTTCCCTCGCTCCTGCGCCAGCTTGCCGGCGGCATTCCAAATTCCCGTCTGAAGGCTCGACTGAATGCCGCCTCCGACTCGTAACCGACCTGCTCCGCTACGGCCGCCAGTGATTTACTGCCGACCCGCAGTTCGCGCGCCGCAATCTGCATGCGCCAACGCGCCAGATACTGCATTGGCGGTTGACCGAGAATATCGGTGAAGCGCTGAGCCAACGCTGAGCGCGACAACCCCACCTTGCGCGCAAGCTCATCGACGGTCCAGGGGTGGACCGATTGAGCATGCAGCAAAGAAAGCGCACGCCCCACATAGCGATCGCGCACGCCGGCGAGCCATCCTGTCTGGTCCGCAGGTAACGCTTCAATACAGCTACGCACCGCCTCGACGAACAGGAGTTCGGACAGTCTGGCGAGCACGATCGTCCCGCCCGCACGCGAATCCGCCGCCTCGGCAGCCGCAAACTTTAGAGAGGACTCAAGCCATGCCGCACGCGGATCCTGACGCATATCGATCTTGAAGAGTCGCGGCAGCGATGAGAGCAGCGGGTTGCTCAGAGTATCGTCACAGGCGAGAAAGCCACATACGATGCGAGTCGCCGCGCCACCGCCTCCGTAGGACAGCGTCATCACCTCACCAGGTGCTGCCGCCATCGGACCGGCTAATACCGACTCCGACGGCGTGGGCGGAAGATCCAAGGCACTGCCCATCACATGCGTTTCACCTTGCGGCACCACCAGCAGTTCGCCGGCATTGAGATGAATAGCCGAACGGGGGTCGTCTGCCAACTTCGCCCAGCAACTCCCTTCTATGATCAGATGATATGAGACTACGCGTTCCGAACGGGGCAAATAGGCCCCGCACAGCGTAGCATCCGTGCGGCCGATCAAGCACCACGGTGCCGCGAAGGTCCCATTCAGAAACACCGCGCCGCTTAAGCGCACGGCGCGCAGTACGTCAGAAACTGCATCCATGACCAACTCGCGTGAAATGCGACTTTCCCCGACAAGGAACCGCGGTGACGGTCATTCGTCACATGGCCGCGCGGTACATGTTATACCCGCTGCGGCAGTCTATGACAAATCCATTACTGATGCTTTCACTCCGCTACCTGATGCGCGAGGCGTTCTACTGACACTCGTTAGCGAACGTGTCTTGCCCGCATGGTTTCATGCGTCAGGCATTTGAGTGCGTACGCGCCGCTGCACGATGCAGCTGCGTGCAAGTACGTCGCGCGCTTTTGCAGGAGTACCGGGCAATGTTTCTGGACGCCCGGCAATGGCCAGGCGAACCATCGGCAAGACCTGGACGATCGGGCAATAAACGTCGACGCGCGGGCAGGACGACAACCGGGCGCGAGAGGCAAAGTTCGTCACAGGACGGGACGTGACGGATCAACGTCAACCGTCCTTCGCGGCGAGATCTTTGATGGTTTTCGCAAGCCCGCTGCGCCACCTGATTTGCACAGATCGGTTCGCGTGCAGTGACCTACCGATTCGGGCAAACGACATTGCGTGAGATGTCTATGAAACGCCTGATAAGCCGTGCGATGTACCACCCGCTCATTGCGCTATCTATGTTCTATTTGACGGACCTGATGTACAACGTCGACTACAACGTCTCCGGCGCTCTGTTCGTTCTGGCAGCGAAATCTATGTCCCGTGTCTTGACCCTGTTCAACAAAGGCTAGTGTCGTACGGAAGTTCCGAGCAGCGATCAGCAGCTCAAGTAGAAAGCTGCGATAAGTGGCTCCTTCCGGGAAGATCGAAATACCGCTCCGGATTGCGATATCTCCTTTGCCGGTTTGCGTGAGAACACAGATCAGGCTCGTTGCTGAGTCGGCTGACAGAAACGTCGCCGGTAATCAGAAGGCGTCAGGCCCACGACCTTGCGGAACACTCGACGAAATCCTCCCACGTCGCCATAGCCGAGACTCCACGAAATCTCTTCAATACAAAGCGGCGCAGAAACGTCCTCGGCTCAAGATCCGCATGCTGAGCAATGTCCACGACACTGACCGGACGCTCTCGCTGAGTGATAAGCCAATGCTGCGCTTTCAATATCGCTCTATCGCCATGTTTCGTGCGCGGATCGAATTCGCTGTAAAAGCGTTGTTCGCGTCCGGGCGGGTCGACGAGCATGTAGCGTGCTGTCTCCAGCATGACTGCCGTGCCTGGAAATTTCTCGGTGAGCCTCAGACCAAGGTCCGCCCAGGCGAGCACGCCCCCGGCCGTGACGACGTCCCCGTAGTCGATCACCATACGATCGGTTTCTGTAAGCACGTCAGGAAATTGCTGGACGAAAATGATCGCTAAAGGACCAATGCGTCGTAGCCTGCCGGCCGGCAAGCAGACCCGTTCTTGCCAGGATAAAGACGCCGCCGCATACGGCCGCGAGGACGACTCCTTCGGCGTGCCTTTGACGAAGCCACGGCACCAGAGGATTATCCTTTCCGGTCTTGACCGGCTTCCTAATTGGCGTCTGCGCTCGTAGAACGTTCATGCCTTCGTCAAAACCGCCCTCCAAAGGATACGAAATGAAAACGAATACTGGAAGTTCATACATCACCACCGCGGACGGAACCGAGATTTTTTTCAAGGACTGGGGCACGGGCCAACCCTTGGTCTTTCATCACGGCTGGCCTCTGTCCGCCGACGATTGGGATGCCCAACTAATGTTTTTCCTCGCGCACGGATACCGGGTGATCGCGCATGATCGCCGTGGCCACGGACGCTCGACCCAGACTGTGAGCGGCCATGACATGGACACCTACGCCGCCGACGTCGCCGAACTCGTCAAGGCGCGCTCGATCTCAGGGACGCCGTGCACATCGGTCACTCCACGGGCGGCGGCGAGGTGACGCGCTATGTCGCCCGGCACGGCACTGGCAACGGACGCGTGGCGAAAGCGGTATTGATCAGCGCGATTCCGCCGCTCTTCATGAAGTCGGAAAAGAACCCCGAAGGCGTCTCAAGGGAAGTTGTCGACGAGATCCACAACGGCACCGCGAACCATCGCTCCCAGTTTTACAAGGACATCACGATTCCGTTTTATGGCTTCAACCGGCCTGGCGCGACGCTCTCCGAGGGCATTCGCGAGAACTGGTGGCGGCAACGCATGATGGGCGGCATCAAGGCTCAATACGACTGCATCAAGGTCCTGTCCGAAACCGAGTTCTACGACGATCTGGCGATAATCGACGTTCCAGTTCTGGTGATGCATGGCGAAGACGACCAGATCTGCCCTTTCCCGACGACCGGAGCCCAGTCCGTCAAACTTTTGAAGCACGGGACGCTTAAGTCCTACCCCGGCTTACCGCACGGGATGCCGACCACGCACGCAGAGCAGATCAATGCCGATCTGCTGGCGTTCATCAAGGCCTGATTGGCGTGCTGCGCCTGGGCCGTGCCCAGGCGGTACGGTGGCGGCTTTTATACACCCGGTGCGCCCCAATATGTGCGGCTCCGTGTCATACAGTTTGAGTGCTTCCTCGATGCGTCGCTCTTCCAATCATTCTGGCGCACGCGTCGGCCCGGATCCCACCGTCATTCGATCGGTAAGCGGACAGTTCTCGACATCGCGCGCTGAAGGCAAAACGTGATCGCGGAACTGCTCGCGCAGCTTCAGCTTGTGCAGTTTCCCGGTCGCGGTGTGCGGCAACTCGTCGACGAAAACGACATCGTCGGGAATCCACCATTTGGCGACCTTGCCTTCGTAGACCGCGAGCAACGCCTCGCCCGTGACATCGAAGCCCGCACGCCTGACGACCACCAGCAGCGGCCGCTCGACCCACAACGGATGCGCGCACGCAATGCACGCCGCTTCCGCCACCGCAGGATGGGCGATCGCGATGTTCTCGATGTCGATTGAGCTGATCCATTCGCAGCCGGACTTGACCAGGTCTTTGCAGCGATCGGTGATGCGCATGAAGCCGTCGCGGTCGATCGTCGCCACGTCGCCGGTTGGAAACCAGCCGTCCGCCAGCGGCGAATCGTCCGTGCGGAAATACCGGTCGATCACCCACGGCCCGCGCACGTGCAGTTCGCCGAACGCGACGCCGTCCCACGGCAGTTCCTGCCCGTCCGCGCCGACGATCTTCATGTCGACGCCGTAGACCACATGTCCCTGCTTCTCCAGCAGGCTGCGCTGTTCGTCCGGCGAGCGCTGCGTCTGCTCCCAGTTGAGTTTTGCCAGTGTGCCGAGCGGCGACATCTCAGTCATGCCCCAGCCGTGGATAGCCTCGACGCCATAGTCCTCCTTGAACATCCTGAGCATTGCAGGCGGGCACGCGGAGCCGCCGATCATCGTGCGCTCCAGCGACGAAAACCGCACACCCGCTTCGCGCACGTAGCTGAGCAGCCCGAGCCACACCGTCGGCACACCGGCCAAACACGTGACGCGCTCGGCTTCCATCAGCGCGTAGAGCGACTTGCCGTCGAGGTCCTTGCCCGGGAACACCAGCCTCGCGCCGGTCAATGGCGCGGAGTGCGGAATGCCCCACGCGTTCACATGGAACATCGGCACGACGGGCAGCACGGAATCGCGCGCGGACAGACCCATCGCGCCAGGAAGCGATGCGCCGAGTGCATGCAGCACTGTGGAACGATGCGAGTACAGCACGCCCTTCGGATTGCCCGTTGTGCCCGACGTGTAGCAAAGATTCGCCGCGCTGCGCTCGTCGAGCAGCGGCCAGTCGAAGTTGCCGTCGTGCTGCGCGAGCAGCGCTTCGTAGCTCGATGCCGCCGTCGACATAGGCGGCATGCGCGCGTCATCCGTCATCGCAATCCAGCCGCGCACGTTCGGACATTGCGGCGCGAGCACGTCGACGAGCGGCGCGAACGTGATGTCGAACAGCACATAGCGGTCGTCGGCGTGATCGACGATATAGGCGATCTGATCGGGAAAGAGACGCGGGTTGATCGTGTGACAGACGGCACCGAAGCCGGTCGTGCCGTAGTAGGTCTCCAGGTGCCGGTAGCCATTCCATGCGAGCGTACCGATCCGGTCGCCCGGCTCGACGCCCAGCCCGATCAACGCCTGCGCGAGTTGCTTCGCGCGCTTCTCGCAGTCGCGATATGTGTAGCGATGCACGTCGCCCTCGACGCGCTTCGACACGATCTCCGTCGTGCCGAAGTAGCGTGACGCATGAGCCAGCAACGAAGAAACCGTCAGCGGCACGTCCATCATCTGTCCATGCAGCGGTGTCGTCATAGCCGCGCCTCCGTGCTGTTGTTGCGAACCCGGAAAATGCTCAAGAGGGCCGGCCACAATGGTATAGCCAGCCTTGGCTTCCGATGGCGATGCGGGCGTCGTGGTTCTCAGTGCTCGCCGTGGGCACTCGAAGGGTCAAGCGCCGAATGTCCTTCGAGATGAACCGCCAGGCAAATTTCCGTCAGTGATTCAAGATAGGTTAGCGACAGACCAGTTGCAAATGGCTGCCCGTGAGTCTGCGGGCTTTCCCCAAGTCCGGCAACGATGCCGGCGCCTGTCCTATTCCGCAGATGTTTAGGCCGAAATCGTTGACATTGGATCCGCATCACACCCTGCGATGTTGGGATCCGTCGTAGATAATCCGGTGAACGTGCAGCCGGTTGGATCAATGTGAGCGGGAAACAAAACGCGCCGCGCTTTGCACGTCCAGCGCGGCAAGCGATGCGATCGACAGGCGACAAGGAGACGTGATGAACCATGTTCCGCCGGTATCAGATGCTGGACCTGATGTACGTCGCCGCAACGCGCTCGTCGCGCTGCTCCCCGTTGCCGCCGCCGTCCTTTGCTGCGTCACGCCACTGCCTGCGCGCGCGGCCGGACCGTTGCCGGCGGGCGGTCGCTTCGTCGGCGGAACCGGGTCGATCGGCGGTAGCGGCGCCACCTTGACGATCAACCAGACCTCCGGCCGCGGCGTGGTCGACTGGGACAGTTTCTCGATCGGCGGCAAGAATCACGTCGTCTTCGCGAACGCCAACGGCGCCACGCTCAATCGCGTGACGGGCGGCTCGCCGTCAGCGATTCTCGGCACCCTCACCGCCAGCGGCAGCGTCTACCTGATCAACCCGCAAGGCATCCTTGTCGGACCGAAGGGCGTGATTTCCACCCACGGACGCTTCGTCGCATCGACCCTCGACGTGGACAGCCCCACCGCCTTCAACGGCGGACCGCTGACACTATCCGGTAACTCCAACGCGGGCATCGTCAATCTCGGCACGATCGCGTCGAGCCGGGGCGACGTCTTCCTCATCGCGCGCAGCGGCGTGACCAACGCGGGCACCATCAGCGCGCCCAACGGCACGGCGGAACTGGCCGTTGCGCAGCAGGTGCTGCTGCAGGATTCCTCGTCGGGCAAGCAGGTGTTCGTCCAGGCGGGCACGGGCGGTTTGCTGTCGAATAAAGGCGTAATTAAGGCCGCGCAGGTCAACCTGCAAGCGATGGACGGCAACATCTACGCGCTCGCCGGCAATCACGAAGCCATCCGCGCAACCGGCACGGCCACGCGCGACGGCCACGTCTGGCTGGTGGCCGGCCATGGTCTGGTACGGCCCGGCGGTTCGATCGAGGCGACCGGGGGCACCGTCGACATGAGCGCGGACACCGTGACCTTCCCCGCCCGCGGCACGTCGGTTAAGGCCGCTCAATGGAACATCTCGACAGCGGGCTTCACGGTCGGCGGCAACGCGGCACGCGCGCTTTCGGCGAGCCTCGGCAACGGCACGTCAGTCGATGTGCAAACGACGGGCGCGAGCGGCAACAGCGGCGACCTCGACGTGAATTCGGGGCTCACCTGGCGAGGAAGCGCGTCGTTGACACTCGCGGCCTATCACACGCTGACGGTCAGGCGAGGAGCAACCATCGGCAATCGGGGCAGCGGCAATCTGACGTTGCGCGCGGATGCCGCGAGCCTGGACAACGGCGGCGGCGTCGTCAACCACGGCGTGGTCGACTGGTCGCGCAGCACCGGGATCGTCGATGCGCTGTACGACATGAACGGGACCTACAGCGCGGGCACGGTGTTGGCCAATTCGGCGTGGACCAGCGCGCCGGGCAGTGGTCAGATCACGCAGATCACCGCTTACAAGCTGATCAACAATGTCGCCGACCTGGAAAACATTTCGCAGAACCTGGCGGGCAACTACGCGCTCGGCAAGGATGTCGACGCGGCGGGGGTGGCGCTCACGCCGATCGGCAATCACGCGACGCCCTTCACGGGCCAGTTCGACGGCATGTGGCATAACGTGCTTAACGCCACGGTGCAGATCGCCGATTTCAGTCACGACTACTCGGCCGGGCTGTTCGGTGTGGTTGGACAGGCGGGCGTGCTGCGTGATGTGGGCGTCGAGAATGGGTCGGTCAACACGAGCTTTCTAGGCAGCGGCATTCTGGCCGGCGTCAACCAGGGCTTGATCACGTCCGCGCACACCACGGGCGTGGCCGCGGAACCGACCCAGGAAGGCACCACGTTCGGCGGCCTGGTGGGTCGCAACGAGGGCACCGTCGAGCGCTCGTGGAGCAGCGCCGCAGTCTCGGGTTCCGACGCGAACGGCGGGCTCGTGGGCTACAACCTGGGTTCGATCACGCAGTCGTATGCGACGGGGAGCGTCAGTCCGACCTATTCGACGGGCTTCGGCGGCGGGCTGGCCGGCATCAACAATGGGAAGATCAGCCAGTCGTTCGACACGGGCGCGGTTCAGACCCGCCTGATGCCGACCCACGGCGTGATCGCCTTTGGTTCCGGCACCCTCGCGCCGGATGTCTACTGGAACAGGCAAACGACGGGGCAGCTTTCGAGCGGCGGGACGCTGCCGCTGTCGAACGGGCTCACCACCGCGCAGATGAGCAACCCTGCCAGCTTTGCCGGCTACGACCTGGGTCCGAATGGCGTATGGGCGATGCCGGCCGGCGCCACCCACCCCGTGCTGCGCTGGCAGCTTGCGCACTAGCCGGGTCGGGTCGTCCGGCGCCGAACCGGCGCGCCTGACGCGACGCGTGTTCGGGCCTTTGCATGGTGCGCTGATCGCGCTAGGCATGGCAGCCGCCGTTCAGTGTTCTCCGGCATCGGCGCAGGCGTGGCGCGACCTCGCGCCGCAGCCTGCCCCGCCGACGCCGCGCGGCGCGCCGCCCCAGCAGTCTCCCGAAGCCGATACGGAAGCCGCGCAGATCGCCGTTAGCAGGCTCGAAGGGTTGATCTTTGAACCCGCAGGTACGAATGCGCCGGCAGCGCTGGCGCCGTCGCAACACATCGCCGCCACCGATCTGCCGGTACTGGACGCCCAATTTCTAAACGCCTTCGAGGCGGATCTCGGCAAGCCGCTGAGCTTCGCGCGTCTTGCCGAGATCCGCCGCGAGGTCGTCGAGCGTTATCGCGCGGCGGGCAAACCGCTGGTGGATGTCTACGTGCCCGAGCAGGACGTAAGCTCGGGCGTGGTGCATATCGCCGTCGCCGAATTCCGGCTGGGCCAGGTTCGCACACGCGGCAACCGCTACTTTTCCGACGCGTTGCTCGAACGCGAAATGCCGCTCGAACCCGGCGGCGCGATCCTGCAATCTGAGGTGTCGGCGGGACTGGCCGTGCTCAACGCGAACCCGTATCGGCGGGTGGACGCGGTTTTTGCACCCGGCGATGCGGCGAACTCGACCGACGTGATCCTGCAAACGGAAGATCGCCTGCCGCTGCGCGTGAACGCGGGTTACGACAACGCCGGCGTGCCCGAGCTCGGCCGCGATCGCTTCTTCGCGGGCATCGGCTACGGCAACCTGTTCGGACTCGACCAGCAGATCGCGTATCAATTCACCGCGAGCAACGACTTCTTCAGCGGCAATCCGGACATCGAAGGGCGGCCCGATCGCGCGCGCTTCACCGCGCATGCGCTGAATTACGTCGCGCCATTGCCGTGGGGCGACAGCATCGAACTGTTCGGGGTCTATGCGCAAAGCACGCCACGGCTGCCCGAAAGTTATGGGCAGACAGGTATCTCCGCGCAGATGAGTGTGCGCTACGACTGGCGTCTGCCTGGCACGACCGATACGGCGCAGCAGATCCAGTTCGGCTACGACTTCAAGCGCAGCAACAACGATCTGGAATTCGGCGGCTTTCAGGTGTTCAACTCGAACACCCACGTGCATCAATTCCTGTTGACCTACGACATCAGCAAGCCAACCGACGCGGGCACCGCGCACGCATCGGCGACGCTCGTCGGCAGTCCGGGGGCACTGGATAGCGCGAACGACGACGCGGCGTTCAACGCCGCGCGACAAGGCGCGACCCCTCGTTACATGTATCTGCAACTGGCCGCGCTGCGCACGTTCGCGCTCGGCGCGGGCTTCACGCTGAGCGCAAGCGGCGCATTCCAGTGGACACCGAACACGTTGTTGCCCAGCGAAGAAATGGGACTCGGCGGAGAGTCCAGCGTGCGAGGGTACACGCCGTACGTCGCGCTCGGCGATCGCGGCTGGAGCGTGCAGACCGAATTGCGCGCGCCCGGACTGCCGTTCGGCGCAAGCAGCGCGATCATTCAAGCTTTTGTGTTTTTCGATGCCGGGCATGTGTGGAATCGCATCGATCAGCCCGCGGAAACCAGCAGCGGTTCACTTGCCAGCGCCGGCGCGGGCGTGCGCTTCCAGTGGTCGCGATTCGTCGACTTTCACTGCACTTATGGGGTGCCGCTGCGCGCGCCGACCCCGGGTGGATCCAAAGCGCCGATGGTGTTGCTGTATGTTTCGATCGGCAGTTGATTGCCGGGCGGCGGCGCGTGTTGCGTGGCAGTGCCCCGGCATGCGCGCTAATGCTTTCGTCGACTCGCGGCAAAGTCGCAAATGTTCAGCATAAAGGCGCCAACCATTCAGTTTCGTGGCACCGATGTATCGCGGCGGACACGACGGCCACTCCGCTGAACGATGCCGGCAAAACCGGCAGGCTTTAGCCACCTTCATTGCGACTATCGACAAACGGCGAATCGGTATCGCTGCCGCCAGCGCGCAGCGCCGCCCGCGCCTCATCCGCTAACTTTTGGTAGTGTTTGCGGAAGCGGTTGAGGTCTTTTTCTTCGAGTTCTTCAAGATCGAGCAGCGCGTTGTGTGCACCCTCGATCGCGCGAATCAGTTCATCGAGCTTGATCTGCATCGCCGCCGAGTCGCGGTTTTGCGTATTCTGAATCAGGAAGACCATCAGAAACGTCACGATCGTGGTCGACGTATTGATGACGAGTTGCCACGTGTCGCTGTAATGGAAAAACGGGCCGGTAATCGCCCAGATCAGCACGAGAGCGGCCGCCAGAACGAACGCGGCCGGCCTGCCGGTCATCGTGGACAGGTAGCTGGAAAACTGCGAAAACCATTTGCTGGTCATGATGATCTCCGGGCTCAACACGATGTCCGGAATGATCGCACGCACTTGCCACCTGCCGACATTTTAAAGATCGGGCCGCGCCCGATGACTTGCCTGCTGCCGCCTTCCTATCCACCCGAAGCGGTGGTCGACGTAAGCGCGGCTTCAGCCCGCTTCGTGCTGAAGTTCCAGCGTTGCGCCGAGCCCGTATCGACCGGCGCGGGCAAAAGACCTGCGCGATAGAACGTGTCGGCAATCTTTTGCTGCTCACCGAAATTCTGCGCATCCACCGCGCGCACGACATAACTGCGGCGTCCATTTGCGCGCTCGATCGTCGCCGCGTCCAAGCCCCAGATGGGCGCGAGCAGCTTCGCCGCATCGTTGGGATGGGCGCGGACCCACATGCCTG
The DNA here is from genome assembly GCF_046026895.1 of Paraburkholderia sediminicola. Taxonomy (GTDB): domain Bacteria; phylum Pseudomonadota; class Gammaproteobacteria; order Burkholderiales; family Burkholderiaceae; genus Paraburkholderia; species Paraburkholderia sediminicola_C. The sequence goes on along the minus strand of NZ_JAQQEU010000002.1, from coordinate 73,026 downwards.
CCGCCGTCAACTGCGCAAACACGGTATTGATCACGTCAGCGTGGGCCTTGGCAAAGTTGCTGGACGCCAGGTAGTACCGTTGATAGGAAGCGAGCCCTTCGCCATTGGCCAGAATGCGCACGTCCGGTGCCTTGTCCACCGCCACGACATACGGGTCCCATGTGATCCACGCATCCACGCTGCCGCGCTCGAACGCGGCTCGTCCATCGGCAGGCGTCAGATAGCTGATGCGCACGTCGGCCGGCGTCAGCCCCGCTTTGGCGAGCGCGGCGAGCAGCAGATAGTGACTGCCCGCGGCCCTGGTCACGGCGACGCGCTGGCCTTTCAGGTCAGCGAGTGTATGCAGCGGCCCGTCGCGTTTCACGATGACGGCCTGCGCGCCAGGCGACGGTGCTTCTTGTGCGACATACACGAAGCGTGCGTGAGCGGCCTGCGCGAAAACCGGAACCGTATCGGCGACATCGGCACTGAAATCGACCGCGTCGGCATTGAGCGCTTCGGTTAGCGGTAAGCCGCTAGCAAACTCGTTCCACGTAATGCTCACGCCCAGCGGCGCCAGCGCCTGCTCGAGCGAGCCACGCGCTTTCAGAATCGTAATGAGCGTCGACGACTTTTGATAGCCGATCCGCAGTTTCACCGGCGCCGAAGCACGGGCCCCTGTTTGCGCGTGAGCAACGCCGACGACGAGCAGTGAAGTCAGCATCGCGCGCGCGAACAAGCGAAAAATAGAAAGTGTCACGGCTTGATATTCCGGTCTGTGAACTTCGATGGATATGCCATCGTAGCAATGCAGGATCGCGCGGATAAGCGAGCGTTTTAGCTATGCTTAGCAGTCGGACGCATAACGAGGAGGCGGACCTTAAAAAAACAACAGTGACCGTAATTCGATGCTTCGGCGGGCTGGCGCATCCGGCGCGGAAGTGGGATCGTCGAACGCCGAGTGGGCCGTCAGCCGCGCAATCGGATCGCCCGCCGAATCGTAGATTTTCAGGAGCAGGAATTCGTCCGGCGTCATGTGCGGAAAGTAATACCAGTGGTGCCGCGGGTTGAACACGAGCGCGTAGGTCTCACCAACCTTGTCCGGATAGACGAGGTCCGAGGCGACCAGATCGTTGAGCGCGATGCTGCGCGAGTCGCATAGCGCCAGTGGCGACGATTGCACCGTCTCGCCAATGGGCCGCCACAGGTTGACGATCGCCACGCGGCCTTGCAACAACCGCTCGGCTTCTCCCGCAGGCAGATGATCCCGCACCCGGCGCGGCCCCGACACGAACGTCTGGTCGTTATGGATGTACTTGACCGGCTCCCTCACGCCTTCGCCGCGCTCAGGCTTGCCGTCACGCAGCGTGTGATCGAACACGACCACCCTCTTCGCTCCGGTAGCCCGCTTGAGCAGTGCTTCCGCTTCCGGGTAGTAGACGGCTTCGATCTGCGCCGGGTCCGAGAAATCGCTGAGCGCACTCGCATGCCGATGCAGTTCAAAGCCGTTGCGATCGAGCGACAAGCGGCCGGGCGGCGGCGCGACGCGCGCATTCGAAATCTTCACGCGATGCGGTCGGTACACCCCGCTGCGTTTCGGCACACCCGGCGGCGGCTCGTACTGGTAAGACACGGGCCTCTCGCCGGTAAATTCCAGGTAATTCAGTTCGGCTTCGACCGCCGTGGCCGATGCAGGTGTATCGATGACGACATCGCTCATGGTCAAGTCCTCACCACGTCAAAACGATTCATTGAAGGGGCGCAGATCGATTTCCTGCGACCAGGCACTACGGCCCTGCCGATGCAGAAACCAATAAGCGTCGGCGATATCGTCGGGATTCAGCAGGCCGTCTGGTCCACGCTCGGCAACACGTTGCGGCGCGGACGTGCGCAGACGCTCCCCGTCGATCCCGCCGTCGACCACGACATGCGCAACGTGGATATTGCGCGGCCCGAATTCGCGCGCGAGGCTCTGCGTGAGCGAACGCAAGCCGGCTTTCGCCGACGCGAATGCCGCAAAAGGCGGACGCCCCCGCAGCGACGCCGTGGCGCCGGTGAAAAACAACGAGCCGCGCCCGCTCGCGAGCAGCGGCTGCAAAGCCGCCCGGGCGAACAGGAAGCCGCCGAGCGTCGTGACACGCCACGCCGCTTCAAACTGTTCGGCGGTCAGTTCGAGCGTCGCCGCGCGAGTCGCGGCGGCGGCGTTGAAAACGGCGACTTCGAGCGTGCCCAGGCTGGCCAATTGCCGCGTGATCGCGGCGAGCTCGCTTTCACTGGTGACATCGCCGGGCAATGCGATCACGTTGCCGCCAGCGCCGCGAATTTCGCTGGCCAGCGCGTCGAGCCGCTCGCGCGAGCGGCCGGTCACGGCAACGGTCAGACCTTCGCGCGCGAAGCGGCGCGCGAGCGCGGCGCCCAGTCCGGCGCTCGCGCCGACACCGGCTATCCACGCAACACGCGCGGGCTCGTGTTTCTGCTCATGGGGTTCGCTCATCGGGATCTCCATTGCACACAGCCGCGGCACGCGACGCGTGGCGGCGTCGGGTGGTTCGCTCGGGCATAGAGTGCGCGCGTCAGAACGACCGCGTGCTTGCGTGGCCGACTCCCCCATCACCCGAGCGTCAGTCGGACGGAATATCGAACGGCACCACGAACATGCCGGCGGTGTATTCCATATGAAAGTAGCCGGATTGCGCGTAGGCCGCAATGCGTTCAAGCCTGTCCGGCGAATTGCATGCGCAGTGTGGCGGCGGCCCGCCTTGCGGCGAGCGCGCAGACGCCTCGCGTCCTCGCGTTATCCGGTCCACGAGAAAAGTACGGGTGTGCCGAAGTCCGTCCCAGATAGCCAGCGCTGAATTTGCCATCATGCGGCCTCCATCTATTCGCTTCATCGTTATTGAATCTAGCCGTCGACGCGGCGAAGGGCAAAGAAGCGTTTATGGAATGGTTTTCACGGAACCGGTCAAAGCGTGAGCTGACTGGCGCCGGTGCCGCGTCCAGCGCCGGTGACTACGATTTTTGAAACCGTCTTCAGACGACACCGCGAGTGCTAGGATGACGCCTGCGAAGCGTAGTCTTTTTCGCAAAGCACCGCCCGGGTTGCTGCTCATCATGGGAGACTTCTTGCCGGAACAAGCAGCCTGCGGGAAGACCCGAATCACTTCCCTGGTAGTGGAATAGTTGCGCAGCCCGACACTCAATCAAAGAGGAGACATCTAATGAAATTGTCGAAGCTCCTGCTCGCGAACGTGTTTGCCCTATCGGCCATTGGCTTGACTTCTGTTGCCGCGCATGCTGAAGATCTGCTGGACAGCGTCAAGCAGGCCGGCGTACTCAGGATTGGTCTGGAGGGCACCTATCCTCCATTCGATTCCCGCAACACCGCAGGTGAACTCGAAGGTTTCGACGTCGACGTCGCGAAGGCTGTGGCGGCCAAACTCGGCGTCAAGCCGCAATTCATTCCCACTGAGTGGAGCGGCATCATCGCGGCGCTTCAGGCCGGCAAATTCGACGTGATCGTCAACCAGGTCACCATCACACCGCAACGCAAGCAGTCTCTCGACTTCAGCCAGCCGTACACGTACTCGGCTGCGCAATTGATCCAGCGGGCAGACGACAAGCGCGAGTTCAAGTCGCTAGATGAATTCAAGGGCGACAAGAAGCTGGGCGTGACGCTCGGCACCAACTATGACCAGATGGCACGGGCCGTTCCGGGCATCAACGTGCAGACCTACCCCGGCGCGCCGGAAAAACTGCGTGATCTCTCAAGCAAACGGATTGATGCGACGATCGACGACCGCCTGATGTTGCCGTACATGATCAAGACCTCACAACTGCCGCTTCGTCCGGGCGCAGTGCTCAAGGGAGCGGATCAGGAGATGGGCATCCCGTTCCGCCAGAACAATCCCAAGTTTGCGAAAGCGCTCAATGATGCGCTGACCGAGCTGAAGCAGGACGGCACGCTGAAAAAGATATCCGTTCATTGGTTCGGCACCGACGTGACCCAACCGGTCACGCAGTAACTGCCCACGCGTTCGTGTGCGCCCACGCCGGGCAGTTGGACTGGCGGCGTGGGCGCGCATCGTGGACATCGCATTGCCGCTGCCTATTACCAGCACATCGTTCACGATCGGTCGCTTCCGGAGTTCAGGTCGTGCAGCGCAGTGCCCGGCCAGCGTGCGGCCGCGGCGTTCACGCGCGACACGACGGCCTGTTCGCGCCGTCTAGGCTTCGCGGCGCGAGACCTGTTCGCGGATTGCCGCGCGAAATCGGTCAACGGTCCACGATTCATCGAGTGCGCGACAGAACAAGCCCTGTTGGCTCTCCGGCGCAAGGCCGCCGAGCGGCGGGTCCCGGTCGAGGTTCGTCGGAAAGGCGTAGCCCTCTGCGCACGAGGCAACCACGGCGTCGGCTTCAGCTCTTGTCATGCTCGATCCGCCGAGGCACTCCAGCAGGACCGGGTAGAGTGCCTCGCACATCCTCGCGCGGTTCAACGACTCCATTGCGCGGCCATAGGCCGATGAGATCTGCAACAGGTTCGCCATGCGCTGCACTGACGCCGTCCGGTTTGAACCGGCTGCGTGAAAGAGCGCCGGATTGAAGAAAAGCGCATCGCCTTTCGCGAGCGGCAATTGCACGAAGTGCGTCTCGAAGTAATCGCGGAAGTCCTGGCGACGCCACGCAAGATAGCCTTCGGCATAGCGTTGCGAGAACGGCAGAAGCTTGGTTGGGCCGCTTTCCACCGGCATGTCGCTGTGGGCGATCGCGCCTTGCAGGGTGAGAAAGGCCGACATCGCGTGCACATGGGCTGGGTAACGTTCGGCTTCCGCTGCGGTCTGAAAGCCGAGATGGTAGTCCCGATGCGCCTGCTGCGCCTCGCCGCCGGGACGCACGACATTGACCTGCGCCGTGATCTGAAAGCGAGGACCAAGCCACGCCTCGGCAACGGCGAGAATCGCCGTGTTCGAATAGTAGCGGGCAAAGACCGACGGAGCACGCAGACACAGCTTCTCCTGAGCATTCCAGATCCGGTCATTTGCGCCCGCTTTCGCAAAGTGGTCAGCGGCCGCGGCACCCGCCTCGCGCTCTTCGCGGATGATCGATTCGAAGACTTTTGTAGCGTCATCAACGGGCGTGGTGTCGGCATAAACCCGCTTCAACACCAGCACGCCCGCCCCACGATTCAATACATTGGCCCACTCGGCTTGCAGGTCAGCGCGGCGCAACGGGTCTTCCAGGTCATTGCCAAGCTCGCGGCAGTCGTAGATCGGAATGTGCTCGCATAGATCGGCGGCGAACTTCAGATCGTGATCTTCCGGCCGGGCCTTCAGCACGGCGACAAAGTCCGGCAGCGAACAATCCTGCTCACGATACCCACGGCGTGCCGGCGCATGGTTGCGCAGGTCGGTGCTGTTCATGGCGCCTCCTCCTTATCTGGTATCGAGAATAGTCCTCCAGCGGCCGCTTGCGTTGCCATAAACACCTCAAAAACACATCAATCAGGGATGCACAAAGCGTGGCTGATCGATTTCTGATGAAGGAAATCGTTGTCCAGGCGGGTCTTTGGCTGCGCGAGGCAGAGAGCAGTACGGTCCTGCATCACGACCTCCGGCAAAGACATGCGGACCGCCGCCACTACATCATGAATTTCCATAAGCTGCTGCCTGCTTCGGCCCTCGGTCTCTCGTCGCCGGCGGTCGTCGTGACGCCAGTCAACCCGCCCCAAGATGGCCGGTCAAATCGGCGTGCGGATAATTTTGACCTGTTGGGTCGCAGCGGGGCACAGCTATAATAGGGTTTTTACCTACGCAATTACCCGAGAGACCTGCCATGAATACCGCCGCTGCCGCAGTACGCACCAACCCCAACTGGTTCGCGCGTTTTCGCGCCCACTGCGCGCATGCATGGGCAATCCATCTGCGTACCTGCGAATTGATCGCTGAGTCGCGCCGCGGACTGTTCTAACGTCAGGCACCTGGCGGGCGGCGGTTGCGTATGCACCGCCGTGCGCGCCTGCGTCGCCGGTTGAGCTTGGCCGTCGCGCAAGCGGTCGGACGCATGAGTGACCCGTTCGACAGCGTCACACACCGAGCCATGCTGCGCAGCAACTGACCGCGCCGAAAGTCCCCACCCCGCCTTCAATCGCCGCAACCAGCAAGTGCTTTGCGCCCGCCTCAACGCCCTTTGCTCCGCTTCGGCGGCACGGCGTTATTCGACAGATCAAAACCCAGCTTCCTGCCCGCGGAAGCTGACGAACTCGCACGCTTTCGCCGTGATCGATTCGCGCCTGCGAGTTGCGCGAGGAGCGCATCGTCGTCCTCGGCTTCGCTCGCTTCCGGCGAAGCAGCCGCATTTGCTGGCCGCTTCTTCTTTGTCGACGCAGCCTGGCCAGTCCGGCCGTCACGTTGCGCGGCAGCGTCGGCAAGACCCGTGACGTGTTCGATGATGGAAACAAAGTCCCGCTCCACATTGTCGAGCGGATTGCCGGGCATCATGACCGCGACCACGATCTCGCGTATCGAACGCCGGTCTGTTGCGCGAACGGTGGAGATGGCTTGCCAGTCCAGCGGCGCCCGGCCGACCGATGCAATCACCCGTTCGAGCACCGCGGGCGACAGTACGCCACCTTCGTAGAGGCTGAGCACGAGTCGCTGCGCAGCATCCGCGAGGGCGGAAGCGGGTGAGGTCATGCGTCGTTCTCCGTGCGGCGGTTGAGTGACTGTACTGGACTTCGTCGTGCATAACTCAGCTCCGATTCGCCGCCGGCATCTTGGGAACTAGCCCCGAAAGTTGCGCTGCGAGGCCTTCATCATCCCGGCTTCCTTTTGGTCTGCACTGCCGCAGCAGCCCGGCGGCGACATCGTCGGCCGCAATTGCTTCTGACAGTACAGCGAGACTGAAATCAAGCGTCGCTCATGCCCACGCCGTTGAGGAGAAACCGGCCGCCAACCGCAGCTGAGAGTGCTTATCGAATCACGCTCTGAACTCGTCGGCAAGTTTCATTGCTTCCCTACGGTTACATGGAATTAGTTTTCCATCCGGTTTGCCTTTCCCAGCGTGGCACGCAAGACGGCTTGATGGAAATCCATCATTTTCCCTCGTGAACCCGCGCGCCGCGTCATCTATCGTAGACCCAACGAAAAGCGCACCGGCGACCGCCGCATTGACGGGAAGCCACCAAATCCAGCAAAGTCGCACACAGCAGGAGACACCCATGTCCTCGACTTCCGGCGTCGAAGGCGGAGGCGCCGCACCTCGCGTCACCGACACAGCCTTTGAAGACGGCATCGGTCAGCCGTGGTACCAGCCCGCAATTTCGCGTGCAGCGCTCAAGGAACTAATGAAGCGCAGCGACGCCGAAGGCTGGCGCAACTTCGGACTATGGCTCGCGTTGCTGATTGCTTCGGGCGTTGTGGCGGCCGTGTCATGGGGAAGCTGGTGGGCGGTGCCGACATTCTTTGTCTACGGCACGATCTACTCGTCAAGCGACGCGCGCTGGCATGAACTCGCGCACGGCACGCCATTCAGGAGCCGTCGTGCCAACGATTTCTTCTATCACCTGTCGTCGTTCATGACGATTCGCGAAGCCTACTGGTGGCGCTGGAGTCACGCGCGGCACCACACGCACACCTACTTCCAGGCGCGCGATCCCGAGATCCAGGTCGCACGGCCGACGAAAGTCTGGCCGATCGTCATCGATTTTCTCGGCCTGATGGGTTGCTCGATCGAAATCGGCAAGGTCGTGCGGCACGCGTTCGGCCGCGTCGACGCCGCGACCGACGCGTTTCTGCCCGCGTGCGAAAAACCCAAGATGATCTGGTCGTGCCGTATCTACCTCGCAGTGGTGCTCGGCACACTCGCGCTCGCAATCGCCACGCACAGCTTCCTGCCGCTCATGTTCGTCTGGACTCCGCGCTTCTACGGCGGCTGGCTGCATCAACTGCTCGGCCTCACCCAGCATGCGGGACTAGCCGTCAACGTGAAGGATCACCGTCTGAACACGCGCACGGTGCATATCAATGCCGTGTTTCGCTTTCTCTATCTCAACATGAACTACCACCTCGAACACCATCTGCTGCCGATGGTGCCATTCCATGCGCTGCCGCGTCTGCACGAAGCGATCAAGGATCAATTGCCACCTGCGTATCCGAGCCTCTACGCGGCGTATCGGGAGATGCTGCCGGCGCTGTGGAAACAGCGGTCCGATGCTTCCCACGTGATCGAACGGAAGATCCCGGTCAAGGACCTGCCGCAAGACGCATTCCCCGCGCAATCGAACGCCTGAACGACCTCGAATAACGGAGACTCCCATGACCGTCGAAACGAACAACCTCAAGTGGGTCGTGGCCTGCGCCACCGGCGATATCGATGTAGAAGACGTGATCCGCTTCGATCACGCCGGTGTGAGTTACGCGGTGTACCGGATCGATGAAGGCTTCTTCGCGTCCGACGGCTGGTGCACGCACGAACGCGCGCATCTCGCCGATGGCTTCGTCGTGAATCGCGAGATCGAATGTCCGCTGCATCAGGGGCGCTTCGACATTCCTACCGGCACGCCGAAAAGCCCGCCCGTATGCGTGCATCTGAAAACCTATCCGGTGCGCGTCGAGAACGGCGAAGTGCTGCTTGGCGTTCCGGCAAAGGACCCGTCATGACGAATCAACCCGCGATGGTGATCGTCGGCGCCGGACAGACAATGAATGTCTCGTGAACGACGCTAGTCGACAGGCGGCAGATTCTCGCGCAGCAGCACGGTGACAGGAATCTGGTGAGGCAACGCGACACCCGGGTCGCGATGGTAGTGCCGCAGCACGATTTCGATGGAACGCATCGCTTCGCCGGCCGGATTCTGATCGAGCACGGCGTCGAGCGTACCTTCTATCAGCAGTCGCCGCGAACTCTCGCTGAGTTCATGGCCGACGAAAACCGTTGAGCGCACACGGCCGAGTGCAACGAGCGCAGCGCCGACGCCCTCGTTGCCGACCGAAATGTTGTAGATCCCGCGCAAGTCGGGATAGCGCCGGAAGACATCGCGAATGAGTTGTTCGGTTATCGCCGACTGCTCGCGGCTCTCTACGGTCTCCACGATGTCGCAGCTCGGAAAGCGCCGCCGCAGCACGGAACGAAAGCCGCTTTCGCGCTCTTCATGGCCGAGGAAGTCATGCATGCCCGTCAGCACCAGCACCTTACCGCCCGCATCGCCGAGAAAGCGCCCGATCAGTTCGCCCGCGACGCGTCCCGCGCAACGGTTGTCGATGCCGACATAAGCGAGCCGCCCGGTGCCCGGCAGATCGCTGGCGAGCGTCACAACCGGAACGGTGCGGCTGACCTGGTGCAGCGCAGCGGTGATGTCCGGATGCTCGTACGCGACGATGACGAGCGCGTCGGCCTTCTGCGTAACGCGGCGAATGGTGTCGACCACGCGCGCCGGTTCGAGGCTCTCGAAGTAGGTGACCGCGCAGATCACGCGCTGTGCTTCGAAGGTCTTTTGCGCGGCCTCGAAGCCTTGCTTCAACGATCTATAGTACGGCGCGACCGGCTGCTGCAACAGGATCGCAATACGCAGCCAGCGCACCGAAACCGATTCGAGCGCGCGGTCGATCTTCAGCTTGCGCGCCCATTCGAGCACGCTCGTTTCTTTCGCGCGCGAGACGCCACCCCGGCCGTTCAGCACGCGATCGACGGTCGCTTCGCTGACACCGGCGGCTCTCGCGATGTCGGCCATGTTCGTTTTGCGGCGCGTGGAACGGGGCATGCGCATCAGCCTGACAGGAAGGGAAAGCGATGATTCACACGATCATCGCATCGCGGCCGCCCTGTATCAAGCTACGTCGCCTACGCGCAGCGCCGCCGCCGACAATTGCCCGGCCACTTCGGCAACCACGATAGATTTCTGGCCGTGAACAGGACAGCAGCACGCCCAAAGCAACGCAAAGTGCCCGCAACTCGGAAGCTGCCGCGCAACAGACGTCACAGGAGACACGAAATGAAGCGGACAATGATCAGGTTGGCCCGCGGCCGTTGGCGGCGTCTGGGCGCGGCGTTGCGTTCGATCGACGACGACCTCGTTCGTGCTGACGCACCGTTCATCTTCGCCGTGGTCGCCAACGCAGGGATGCGCCGGACGGCGCGGCCTGAAGGTCAACGATCTGCTTTGAACCAATGCCAACGGAGGAATCGTCGATGGGACAGTTCGATGGGAAGGTGGCCGTCATCACGGGCGGCACGCAGGGGCTCGGCGCCGCAATCGCCGCGTTGTTCATTGAGCGCGGTGCGCATGGCGTGATCATCTGCGGGCGTTCAAAAGACAAAGGCGTCGCGAAGGCAGCCGAATTGAATGAAATGGGCCGCCCCGACGTGCGCTTCGTGCAAGCGGACCTGGCGCGAGTCGACGACTGTCGCGCCGTGATCGCCGCGGCGGACCAACAATTCGGGCGTATCGACACGCTCGTCAACGCGGCAGCGACAACCGATCGCGGCACGATTCTCGACACGACCCCTGAGCTTTTCGATCTTGTCTTCGCGACGAACGTGCGTGCGCCGTTCTTTCTCATGCAGAGTGCGGTCGAAGTCATGCGCCGCGGGCGAACCGAAGGCACCATCGTCAACGTGTGCTCGATGTCGGCGCTTGCCGGGCAGCCATTCATCTCGGCGTACTGCGCCTCTAAAGGCGCGCTCGCAACGCTGACACAAAACACCGCCTACGCGCTGTTGCGCAATCGCGTTCGCGTGAATGGGTTGAATCTGGGCTGGATGTCGTCCCCCGGCGAAGACCGGATCCAACGCATGTATCACGGCGCGTCCGACGATTGGCTCGCACAGGCCGGCGCCGCACAGCCTTTCGGCCGTTTGATCGATCCAGCGGAAGCCGCCCGCGCCGTGGCGTTTCTCGCGAGCGACGAATCCGGCTTGATGACGGGGTCGATGGTCAATTTCGATCAGTCCGTCTGGGGCGGTTTCGACTCGCCGCCGCATCCGGTTGGGCCGATGTAAGGCGGATCGGATGCGCGGGGCCGTGCAACCCGACCACGTCGTGGCGCCCACCGAATTAGTTGAATATTTCAACAATTATTCTATACTTGCCTGGACACAGAGCGCCTTTGCCAGTTTTCCTGCGCGCTGACCACTTCACCTTCAGGCTCGATCCGACCAGTTCATTGCACGCCGACCAAGGCAGTTTGGCTCAAGCGATCAATGGATTCCGGACGCTCACCCCCTCGCGTGTTGCGATTGGTTCGCGCAGCCTGCTGGCAGCGGGCCTTGTCAGCAGAAAGAGGATTAACTTTGCACTGCTATGTATTCATTGAAGATGGGAGCTGAACATGTCGTTACTAGTCGAAGCCGCCGCTGCCGATATCGGAGCGCTGTCACCGGAGCTCGAAGCAATCTATCGGGACCTTCACGGGCATCCAGAGCTTTCGATGGCCGAGTTCCGCACGGCTGCGATTGCGGCTGACCGTATCGAGAAGCTGGGCTACGAGGTCAGCCGGAACGTCGGCGAGACCGGCGTGGTCGGCGTGCTACGCAACGGCGAAGGTGCGACCGTCATGCTTCGCGCCGACATGGACGCGTTGCCTGTCGTCGAGGCGACGGGCCTTCCCTACGCCAGCCGCGTGAAGGCAAAAGACGAGGACGGTATCGAGGTCGGCGTCGCGCATGCATGCGGCCATGACCTTCACGTGACATGGTTGATCGGTGCGGCACAACTGCTGGCCGACCATCGTGACGCGTGGAAGGGGACCGTACTGGTGGTGTTTCAGCCTGGCGAAGAAGTCGGACTGGGCGCGCGCAGCATGATGGACGACGGCATGGCGGAGCGTTTTCCGAAGCCGGACATCATCCTCGGACAACACGTGATGGTGGGGGCTGCGGGCACCGTGGGCTACCGCAGCGGCACCATCCTGTCGGCGGGCGACAGCCTCAAGGTCAAGCTATTCGGGCGCGGATCGCATGGGTCGCAGCCGCAAACGTCCATCGATCCAGTCATCATGGCCGCGTCGACAACCATGCGGCTGCAGACCATCGTGTCGCGTGAAATCGCGCCGCTCGACAGCGCCGTGCTGACAATTGGCGCGTTACAGGCGGGGACAAAAGAAAACATCATCCCCGACGACGCCACGCTCAAACTCAACGTGCGCACCTACGATGAAGACGTGCGCGAATACATGCTGGGTGCCATTCGCAGGATCTGCTGCGCTGAATGTACGGCATCCGGTGCGCCGCGTGATCCGGAGTTCACGACGTTGAGCAGTTATCCGCTAACCGTCAACGACGAAAATGCATCGGCCCGGATCGGCGAGGCCTTCAAAAAATGGTTCGGTGAGCGCGCTTTCGAGACGCAACCGGCCGCCGCCAGCGAGGACTTCAGCGTTTTCGGCCGTACCTGGGGCGTGCCGTACGTTTTCTGGATCGTCGGCGGGACCGACGCGCAGATCTATGCGCAAGCCAAAGCGCAAAAGAAGATCAATCAGATTCCGAGCAATCATTCGCCGATGTACGCGCCGACCCTCAACCCAACACTGAGAACCGGACTCGAAGCGATGATCTGCGCGGCTGCGGTGTGGCTCGACGAGCAAGGCGAGAAAAAGTGAGCTCGCATATCGTCTATCAGGTGCTCGACCTTGTCGGCACATTCGTATTCGCAATCAGTGGCGCGGTGGCCGCAAGACAGCGAAGACTCGATCTGTTCGGTATCCTGTCGGTCGCTTTCGTGGTCGCGTGCGGCGGCGGCATCGTGCGCGACGTTTGCATCGGCGCGACGCCCCCGGCCGCGCTCTCCGACTGGCGGTATCTGGCGACATCGATGCTTGCGTCGGCGGTCACCATCGCAGCCTACGCGAAAGTCAGGCGACTCCGGTTTCCCGTACTGTTTTTCGACGCCGTCGGGCTGGGTCTATTCGCAGTATCGGGCGCGCAGAAGTCGTTGACGTATGGGCACAATGCCGAACTGGCCATCCTGCTGGGAACGGTCAGCGCAGTGGGTGGCGGCGTCATTCGAGACATGCTGCTGTCGCGCGTGCCGTCGATACTCGAGCGGGAAATCTATGCGTCCGCAGCGTTGCTTGGCGCGCTCGTCTTCGTTGTCTCTGCGCAGGTGGGTGCGATGTCCGCGTGGACGCCTTGGGTTGCGACGGCCGTTTGCGTAGGCGTTCGCCTGCTCGCGCTCTATTACGGCTGGCGATTGCCCGTGTATCGAGGGACGAAAGCCAGGCGCGCAGACGCGCGCACCCGGACAAATGCCTTGTAGCTATGAAGGACAGCCTACGCGACTGAGCGCCCCCTGCTTCATATCCAGCAACGTGATTGCGGGCGTGAAGCAAAGGTGTTCAAGGGCAGGCAGGGACGAGCGCGGCTCTTAAGCCGCGCTCGAAACGCGCCGGCGCAGCGGCGCTTGATGCTGGCAGGCCTGATGCCGTCAGAGGACAGAAGTAGCACGTCGACGGTTGCAAAGCGTGGCATTCGGCCTGAATGGCTCAGGTCCCGACAGGACGGATCGACAGCGCATTCCTGACGGAGACGACTCCCGGTACGCCCTTAGCCACCTCGGTTGCCCGGTCGCTTTGGGCCTGCAGCGGCACGCTGCCTTGCAACGTGACGGCGCCATCGCGGGCACGGATGGTGACATTGGACATGACGATGCCTCTATCCTTCACCAACGCCGAGCGAACCTGACGTTGCAGCGCGCGGTTCGCTGCTTTCATCGACTTGTAATGCGCCCGCGCGCTAGCCGTTGTGCTTGCCGGCGTGGCCGGAGTGGCAGGGGCAGCGTCGCTCGCCTGCGCGTAGGCGTGGATCGAACCGCAGATAAGAAGTGCAGTACCTGCCAGTTTGATTGCGTGAATTGCCTTCATGCATTTTCTCCTGTTGTCACAATTGTCTAGCGTCCCAAATAGCAACGCTGCACTACGCCACCAAAATCTTTCTGGGTGAATTGAATAGAACGATATTGCGGATAATGCGTTGGGTCAGGCGATAATGCAGACGCAAGCAACCATAAAATACTAGTTAAAATCTGGATGCGTCGGATAGTGACAATACTCCAATCTTGCCAGGATGACAGCGTGCGGATCAGAAAAATGAGGCTTTGACGCAACGTCTCGCACGCAGGCTTGCTTGTTGTGCCGCTTTTGCAGTGGAATGACATGTGGTAGGGCTTGAAATGCGCATTGCTGAAATGACCACTACCTCTTGCTTCATGAAATGATCGCGCGCAAGAACCCGACTAACGAAGCGTTTGCGGCGTAGATGCTGACGATGCCCTCTAGCATCTGAGCGTCACGCGCGAACAATCCTCACGCCTGCAGCTTGCAGCGCATCTGTGAACGCAATGTCCGCCAACTTCTCGACGACTATCGTCTGTGCAAGCGTCACGTCGCCAATCGAATAGGCCGACGCGGCATTCAATTTTTCCATCGACGCAAGGACGACAGTCTCGGCGGACCGCGCGGCAAGCGCTCGCTCCACATAGGCCTCTTCGAGATCACCCGTACTGAGCCCTGCCGTTGGATGAACGCCCGTCACACCCATGAAATAAATGTCGGCATGGATATGCGACATCGCCTCGATGGCCGCAGCGCCAACGTTGACGATCGAATGCTTGTACAGCTTGCCGCCGATCATGATCACGTCGATTGACGGATGGTCCACCAGCGCAACGGCGAGGGATATGCGTGACCAGCTCGGCCGACGTCGTCCCGCCGTCGATGATGACGATGCTGCCCGGTTCGATCATCGCCGCGGCCGCGATGCCGATCGCGCGCTTGCCCGACGACTCGAGCGCACGTCTGTGCTCAAACGGAGCCACCGCCGACGAGGCCGGCAATGCACCACCGTGAACCCGCTGCAGCAATCCTTCCGCAGCGAGTTCGCGCAGGTCTCGCCGTATCGTGTCCTCCGAGACACCGAAGGTGACGGCGAGCGGCCCCGCCAGCACCTGTCCTTCCCGGGACAGCAAGTCGAGAATCGCCTTCCTGCGTTGTGTCGTCAACATGGCATTGCACGTTTATTCTCGATATTGGACGAAATTGCACGATTTCATGTATCCGTCCCTTTCGCGAGCTGGAGGAATTCATGACTGCAACGCAAGACCGTGTACGCATCGTCGAGACGACCGTGTTGTCCGACGACTGGTACGTGTCGAAGAAGACGACCTTCGACTTCCTGCGGCGCGACGGCACCTGGCAACGAGAGAGCCGGGAAACTTATGATCGCGGCAACGGTGCGACGATCGTGTTGTTCGTCACCGCGCCGATTTCACGCGCGGTGTCGTCGAGCGCGTCGAGGTGCGCAATGACGGCCTGCTTGTGCGGCATCGTCACGTTCAGCCCGCGAATGCCGAGCGTGCGCATCGCGGCGATTGCGCCGGCGGCATCCTCGACGCCGAAGCGCTCGAAGAGTCGTTCGTGGTCGCACTACCCGATGACCACCCGCTCGCCGCGCAACCGGTGATTCGTCCGGCTGATCTGCGCGGCTGTCCTGCGTTCGTGCTCGCGCGGCGCTACGCACCCGGCTTCCATGACGAAATGCTCGTCGCGTTGAAACGCCAGGGCGCGGATCTGGAGATCGCCCAGGAACTCGGTGAATTTTCGACCATGCTCGCGCTGGTGTCGGCTGGGCTCGGCATCGGGGTGATTCCGGCCGAAGCGGCCCTCGCGTTGCCGCCGAAAGTGGTCGCGCGTCCGCTTGAACTGGCGGACCATCGGGCCGGCATCGGCCTCGCGTATGCGCACCTGGATAGCGCCGCCAAAGGCGCGCTGCTCGGCGTGATGGAGTCGTGCGCCCGCGACGGCTGGGTCACGTAGGCGCCGGTTCGCGGCGCAACGTCCTTTTGCCCACTCGACATTGAAATCGAGCCCCACCCCGGCGGGCGTCTTCAGTCATCCGTCAGGAAGTTCGGATGACTCGCGGATCTGATCGACCTGGTTCAGCGTGCCCGACAGATGCTTGCGCAGCGCCGCCTGCGCGGCCTCGGCGTCGCCCTTTTCGAGCGCGTCGACGATCTCGGTGTGATCGCGCACCACCGCCATCGTCTTGCCTTCCACCGGCAGGTGCAGGCGGCGCAGCCGGTCGATGTGGCCGCCCCGTCTGCGCACCAGGTCCCAGAGTTGCGGCACGCCCGCCGCATCGTACATCTGCCGATGAAAGGCCTGATCGAGCACCGAGAACTGCTCGTAGTTCTTCAGGTCGCGCAGTTCCATCTGCCCGGCGATCGTGGCGCGCAACTGAACGATCCGCGGTGCATCGCGCTGCTGCGCGAGCGTGCGCACGACTTCCAGTTCGATAGCACGGCGCAGGAAGTGCGCCTGCAGCGCGGACGTCACGTTGATCTGGCTGACCACCGTGGCGTGCTGCGGAAAGATGTCGACGAGACCTTCCTCGCCGAGCTTCATCAGCGCGTCGCGCACCGGCGTCTGGCTCAGACCGTACTGCGTCGCCAGATCGGCGCGAGAGAGCACCGTGCCGGGCGCCAGTTCGAGGGACAGGATCATTTCACGCAGCCGTTCGAATACTTGCGGCGCGGCATGACGGGAGCGGTCGAGCCGGGTCGGTGTCGACGGGAAAGCGTTGGTTTTCATGGCAAGAACGAAGCGTAAGCGCAGGCGGAATCTGCTGTTCCGGCCCACTGAGATACTAATACTATAGCCGACGCCGGCCCGCGCCCGGCGCTTGCGCAGCCGAAACGGACCCTGAGTAATTACCCCACGCATTGCCAATCGAGGAGACACCCCCATGAGCAGTTCCATCCCCGCCGCCGCCGGGCCGGACCGGGCCGACGCGCTGGCGAGCGCCGTGCGCAAGATCAAGTGGCATGTGCTGCCGCTCTTCGTCGTGATGTTCATCGTCAACTACATCGACCGTGTGAACATCGGCTTCGTCCGCCAGCATCTGAGCGCCGATCTGGGCATCGGCGCGGCGGCGTACGGACTCGGCGCGGGGCTCTTCTTCGTCAGTTACGCGATCTTCGAGGTGCCGTCGAACATGCTGCTGCAACGCTTCGGCGCCAAGGCGTGGCTCACGCGCATCATGTTCACATGGGGTCTGGCCGCGGTCGGCATGGCGTTCGTTCGCGGCGAAACGTCGTTCTACGCGATGCGGCTGCTGCTCGGCGCGGCCGAGGCTGGCTTCTTTCCGGGCGTCATCTTCTATTTCACGCAATGGCTGCCGCGCGACGAGCGTGGCAAGGCAATGGCAATCTTTCTCAGCGGCTCGGCGCTCGCCTCGATACTCTCCGGGCCGATCTCGGGCGCGCTGATGCTGATCAGTGGCTGGGGCCTGCACGGCTGGCAGTGGATGTTCGTGATCGAAGGCATGGCCTCGGTGGTGCTGGCCGGCTTCATCTGGTTCTGGCTCGACTCGATGCCACGCGACGCACGATGGCTGAGCCGCGCAGAACAGGATGCGATAGTGGCCGAGGTGGAGGAAGAGCAGCGCCAGCGCGATGCGGTGCATGCGGTGAAGCCGTCGGTCTGGACTCTGTTGCGCGACCCGCAGATCCTGATCTTCTGCCTGATCTATTTCTCGGTTTCGCTGACGATCTACGGCGCGACCTTCTGGCTGCCCAGCATCATTCGCAAGATGGGCCATTTCAACGATTTCCAGGTCGGGCTCTTCAATTCGATCCCGTGGCTGATCTCGATCGTGGCGATGTACTTCTTCGCGATGCTCGCGGCGCGCTTCAAGTTCCAGCAGGCATGGGTTGCGTGCGTGCTGCTGATCGCCGCGCTCGGCATGTATGCGGCCGGCCAGGGCAGCCCGATGTTCTCATTCGTCGCGATCTGCTTTGCGGCGATCGGTTTCAAAGCAGCGTCGGCATTGTTCTGGCCGCTTCCGCAGGGCTACCTGGACGCGCGGATTACCGCGGCGGTGCTGGCGCTGATCAATTCGATCGGCAATCTCGGCGGCTTCGTTGCGCCGGCGACATTTGGCTTCCTGGAGCAGAAGACGGGGTCGATTGAAGGCGGGCTGACGGGGTTGGCGGTGATGTCGGTGGTGGCCGCCGGCGTTGTTTTCTTTGCGCGGATGACGCCTCGGGCTGGGCGGGCTGCGCTTGCGGTATAGGGCTGAGCGGACCGGTTGACGAGTCGTTGAGCCGGTCCGCTGACAGTCGATCGTGCTGATGAGCGGCGATTGATCGCGTGCGCCGACCGACGAAATCTTTCGCTCGGGGGCGCACTGCGCACTGAATTCCCTGATTCATCGATCTGAAATGTTAGCGGTACCATTAATTACAAACTTTGCGGAGACACAATGAAAATGATAGATATCCGTTCCGCCGCCGATCAAACGGCCGTCGGACGATACAGATGGACCATCTGCGCGCTCATCTTTTTTTTGCAACGACGATCAACTACATGGATCGTCAGATGCTTGGGCTGCTCGCGCCGCTGCTGCAAAAAGACATTGGCTGGAATCAGGTTCAGTATGCGCAGACCGTGATGGTGTTCACGGTCGCCTATGCAGTGGGTCTCGCGATATTCGGTCGAATCGCGGATCGGATCAGCACCAAAGTGGTCTACGGCAGTGCCATGGCGATGTGGAGCCTGGCCGCCATGCTGCACGCGCTGGCGGCCACCCTCCCCGGCTTCGCGGCCGTGCGCGGTTTGCTCGGCTTCGGCGAAGCGGCCAATTTCCCTGTCGCTATCCGCACCACGGCCACATGGTTTCCGAAGAAGGAGCGCGCGTTGGCGACGGGCCTGTGGAACATGGGCGCAACCGTTGGCGGGATCGTCGCGCCCGCATTCGTATCGATCGCCGCTGTCATGTGGGGCTGGCGTGCGACGTTCCTTGTCGGAGGGGCAGCCGGTTTCGTGTGGCTGGCGGTGTGGCTGCTGGTGTACCGTCCTCCCACGGAGCACGCGTCGGTACCGAAGCGCGAGCTGGATCACATCAATTCGGACCGGGACGAAAGCGTCGAGCAATCCGTGAGCTGGCTTTCAGTGCTGAAGTACCGCGAAACGTGGGCGTTCATTATTGGCAAACTGCTGACCGTCCAGTGTGGTGGTTCTATCTGTTCTGGCTGCCCAAATGGCTCAATGAGTCGAGGCACATCGACATCGGCAATCTGGGTCTGCCGCTGATTGTCATCTACACGATGGCGTCCGTCGGCAGTGTGGCTGGAGGCGCAAAAATCGCGGCCACGCCAAACGTGAGCGAATAGATATCCAGTTCGGTAAATCTCCAATGACCGCCGGGAAAACTGTACTCGTCGCGCGTCAGACCGGGAATGCCCTTTTGATAGAACGCACGAGTGGTCGCATCGACAGCGTTGAGAAGCAGAACGGCAGCCCTTAACAGCCAGCAGAACTTGTCGATTACCGGCTGCATGCGTTCGGCAGGCGTTGCGCTGTCCTTGAGGGAACTCTTGGGGCGAATGTAGAGAGGAAAAATCGCATTTCGAAAAGGCTCCGCGGATCGTTGAGAAATTCGCCAGCAGATGAGACAACGGCCGAATTTGAAGAGCCCTTCATGAATGTCAGCACGACGCTCAAACCGGTGTGGGTGCGGCGGAACACGTGGGTGCGCTCGGCCGCCGAGCGCACCATGCCAAGCCCGCTGCCATGCGATTCACCACGCCCGGCATTCGAGGTCGGGAGTCCGGCTGCAAGCAACGGCCGGCGTTATCTGTCGCGGCTGTAAGCCCAGTCGGCAAAGACGCGAGCGGGCTTACGAAGCATTCGTATGTTTCGAGTTGATAGATCGTCCCATGAACCGTTTACAGTCCACTGCGTCAGTGAAAACCGTAGTCGGGGTTATGCCGGTCGAAAGCAGCCTCGCTCCAGCGGTGAGGCACGACGTCTTCGAAACGGATCATCTCCAGTATGTCGCCGCGTTCGTCCCACGAGTCTTCGCCCCAGGGCCACGTATGCTCAAGATCAAACAGCAGCGTCACACGGCGCGCGTAGTGCGCAGGTGGCCCCGCCGGTGCGATCCAGGTCCACGCAAGCAACCGAACGCCTTGCACGTTCACGAGCTCGATGCGGGTAGGCTTTTCGGTCAGGCCCTCTTCATGAAAGCTGTGCGCATCGTGCTCAATGGTGCGCGTGATGAATTGCAGGCCGAAATCCCGAACGCTATGGTGGGACTGAGCGTGCGCGAACGTGCCGTCGATCGCGACCTTGCCTGACACGATACGCAGTCGACCGCCCAGATGGCCGAAGATGCTAACCGGGTCCCGGGTTTCGTCGTAAAGAATCTCCTGTCCCGCATGTGCGCCATCAGGCAGCCATTTTGCGTAGACACGTCGAGGCGCGTCCTGATACCGAATATCAATGTGATCGGGCCGGTCCGGCCATCGTCCGGATATGCGCTCCTGCCGGAGCATCCTGTATTCGTACGCGTCGTCCGGCACCATGTCGGACTTCGCGTACTCGACGAAGGCATCCGGTTTCATCGCTTCCATCAGAGAAAGGATCTGAGCGTCGGTCACGGCCAGCAGTGAGCGGTCTTCGAACCGCGTTCGCAACGACGCCGCCTGTTCGTGGGCCGTGAGACACCGGAACTGCTCGACGTCCGCGCTCACGGCATCCGACGTGCCGGGCTCCGCGCATCCCGCGGATATCGCGGATGAAGCCGGCTCCGCCGGGTTGGTCGATTGACCGACGGCGCCCACGGGAGCAATCAGGCACGTCAACGCGAGCACGGCTAGCAACATCCGCCAGGTTGGCCACCGTTGCGCATCAGGCGGCACGCACCGGCGTGCTCGACGACCGGAATTGCGATATCGACAAGTAATCATAGGTTCAAACCGGCGCTTGCTCTCTGGCGTCTGAATGGCCGCCCGAGCGTGCTGCATGCGAACGACCAAGCACGCCATAGTCATGCGGGAGGCTGCGAGGCGTACCTGCCGTCACCCCGGCAAGCAGCCCGCGCGCGACCGCACGACGAGCGTCGCTCGCGGGCTCACTATAGTACTGTCAACGCGGGTACTGTCAACGCGGCCTTCTTTTGCGTCGGGCAACGGCATTCCGGCACGCAATGGGCTCGGAACTTCAAAGGTCAACCCGTGAATAAACGAATGGCGTAAGCCTCATATTCCAATCGCTCGAACTAAAGGGTTGCACTCGCGAGGCCGCGAATATTTCTGACACCAACCCTACGTCTTGCTTGCAGTCACGACGGCGGCAACCGGCCAAGCATTTGCGAACGCGACGACATCGCCGGGCACCAGCACAGATGGGACCGGTGGCGCCGGGACGGGCAGTACTGGCGGGCCCGTCGGCATGATGTGAAACGACAACGCACATCATGCCCGGGATTAAAGGCGCTCTGTGGCGAAATCTCCCGGCGAATGGCTGCGGTGCAACCCGGGAGCGTGCGCGCAAAACAGTGCGGTGAACTCTTCCGCAGGCAGAGGCCGTGAAAAAAGATAACCCTGGCCAGCCTGACAAGACCAGTCGCGAAGGAGTCTTGCCTGCTCATCGGTTTCAATCCCTTCGGCTGTAACGGTCAAGCCCAGTGACTGCGCTACTGAAATGACGGCTCGAACGATTGCATCGTCCTCGGCACTCGTTCCAATGCCCTGAACGAATGACCGGTCGATCTTCAGGACATCCAGCGGCAGCTTGCGAAGATAACTCAGCGATGAGTAACCCGTGCCAAAGTCATCGATTGCGATGGTTACTCCAAAATCTTTCAGGCTTTTGAGGGTCTCGATACTCTTCGCTGTATCCCGCATGATCAGGCCTTCCGTGACCTCCAGTTTCAGCAGGGCCGCGCCGATCTGGGCACCGGACAGCGCCGCGGCCACGTCGGCAACGAGGTTGGGATCATCGAACTGCCTCGGAGAGAGATTGACAATGACCTGCAGTGGCGGCTTGGTTGGGAACTCCCGCTGCCAGCGGGCGACTTGCTGGCAGGCTTCTTCCAATACGTATCGTCCGAGCGGAATGATCAGGCCGCTTTCTTCTGCAATCGCAATGAACTCGGACGGCGGCAATAGACCTCTCGTGGGGTGCTGCCACCTCACGAGACTCCATCTCACGGAACCCCTCCCCCTGAAGCTGCATGATGGGCTGGAAATACACGCGGAGTTCGCGACGCTCGATCGCAGAGCGCAGATCGGTTTCAATCTCCAGCTTTTTGACCGCCTCCGCGTGCATGTTCTCTTCGAAAACCACATAACGGCCCTTTCCGTCATTCTTGGCGCGGTACATCGCAACATCGGCGTCGCGCAACAACGTGTCGGCATCTCCGCGGCCGCTGCCTGCGTGCGCGAATGCCAACCCTACGCTTGCGCTAACGATGTACTGCTTGCCGTCGAGATCGAACGGTTGACTGAAATGCCCAAGGATATTCTCCGCGACCAGCATCCCTTCACTCGTCGCTTCACTCCCCAGATGTTCCAGCAAGATGACAAATTCATCTCCGCCTAGTCGCGCGACAGTGTCGGCGGGGCGCACGCACGCTTCGAGGCGTTTGGCCGCTGCGATCAGCAGTCGGTCTCCCACATGATGTCCAAGACTGTCGTTGACCCGTTTGAAGTTGTCCAGGTCGATGAAAACCACTCCGATTACCGCATTGCGCCGACGCGCGCGAGCTTCGGCCTGGCTGATACGATCGAG
The DNA here is from genome assembly GCF_046026895.1 of Paraburkholderia sediminicola. Classification (GTDB taxonomy): domain Bacteria; phylum Pseudomonadota; class Gammaproteobacteria; order Burkholderiales; family Burkholderiaceae; genus Paraburkholderia; species Paraburkholderia sediminicola_C. The sequence goes on along the minus strand of NZ_JAQQEU010000002.1, from coordinate 50,488 downwards.
CAGGAGTGCGCGGTTTGGCAACGAGGTCAAGGTATCGTAGAACGCCTTTCGGGCCAGTTGCACCTCGAAGTTCTTTCTTTCGGTCGTGTCGCTCGCTGTCGCGACGATCGCACCGACAGCCGGTTCGTCGAGCAGGTTCGTCAGCGTGAGCTGAATGTAGCGCCACGCATCGTCCTCACCCCGCGTGCGAATCTCGATGGATTTCGTGGATCCACCCGCCGACGACACGGTCTGCAACAGGCCTTGGAGCGTGGGACGGTCAGCGGGATGAATGGGATCGAGCAGACTGGTGCCGACCAGCTGACCCATGTTCTTCAACGGGTCCGGTCTTCGAGTGGGTGCTTCGTAAATGACATTTCCGTCGACGTCGGAAACGAGGATGGCATCCGACGTGTTCGCCACGAGCGCCTGCAGCCTCTGCTCGCTCGTGCGCAGCGCACCTTGGGCCGCCGCATCGATATTCTTGCGAATACGCCGCAGCATCTGCAGAAACAGGAGTGCAAGCCCGACGCCGATCGCCAGAACCACGGGGGTGGATATCAGGACGATCCGTTGCACGGCAACGAGGCGGTTGAGTTGCGTCGTCGCATCGTCACGGTGCCGCGCCGCCGCTGCGAAGACCTGCTGTTCGATAACCTCGAAGAGCGGATCAGCCGAATTCTCGTCGATCTCGTTGGCTCTCGGTATGTCGTGGTCATCGACGGCCTTGAACATCGGCTTCGCGAACGCCCGATACTTGGCGTGCTTCTCCAGCAACCCGGTCAGCATTGCGCTGCTGCCAGGTTCGAGTGCCATCGCTTTCTTCAGCGAAGCGTCCAGTGCTTCGCCGGCCTCGCCATGTTCGCGTAAAACCTCCGGACGCGGGTCCAGGAAGTACTTGCGTTCGGCCGACTCCTCCCATGCAACGCTGTAGCGGGCTTCCTCGAAGGCCTTATCCGCCTCATTGGCAGCTTGCGCGGCGAACCCCGCGCTCAGGCTTTCATACGCTCCCCAAAAAGCCAGAAGCGGCACGCTCAACAGAACGAGCACGAGTCCCAATACAGCCGTGCGCCGTGCGGGGGGAACACTTAGCGACGACTGCTCGAGCGGGTTTGCTGTTGCTCCGCCTCGCCACAAGTGACCACGCCTTTCCGTATTTTTCTGTCCTGTCACGGTTGCTCCGATGTGAAACGGCACGTCGACGGTTTGATCCGTTCGAGCGGATCGGACGGATCTTCATCTGATGCTTCAGTCGTGTGGCCGACGATGCGCGCGCCCCGAGTCGGAGCCTTTAGCGCGATCTATCGATCGAGCTGATCTCCGAACCGCGGAAACCAGGGACGATTCTGGTCCCGGGCCCTGCTTTGTCGGTCCACCGCATGTTTACGGCACGCTCTGGCAAATCTGGAGAGTGCACGGGGGTGCATGCAGGAATGGGGGGAACGGGCCACGATGAAATCCCGCTCCGTTTGGGCCGCCGAATGGCCGTGATCCATCTGATGGAAGTGATCGAAGTGGTGAAAGTGATGAAACCCGTCGTCAACTCCAACTGATCCTTCGCGCCGAATGTCGTGGCTACCACATAACCATCGTGCAGCTTCATGTAGTCGCCGGCCACGTAGACCTCAGTGCGTGTCATCAGTCGAACCGTTCGCGGTGAGCATGAGAACCGGCACGTGATCGCGTTTGCGGCGTAGACGCGCGAGCACGTCCCGACGCGCATCACGCCGCGCCAGCCCATAAGCGCATCTCGACGGTGGCAACCAGGCCGACACCGTCCTCATTCGATTCGAGCGTGACGGTGCCGCCTTGCCGGTGCGCAATCTCCCGTACGATCGGCCATGCGTGCGATGCACTGATTGATGGCCTCGACGATGGGCCTCAGTTCGACGTGCAGGCGCGCGGCGCGAATCGGTTGGAGTTGCGATGGGTTGCGATTGGCGACGTCACCTTTCACCTTCATCAGAGGCAGCAATTCGAAGGTCAGCCCGAGGTAGACAAAAACCATCGCGAGCAACAATGTCAGCAATTCGCCGAACAACTGTGGACGCAACAGGCGCCACACCATGGCATCCCGCGAGCCTTCGGTCTTCGCGACCGCCACGACGACTTCCTCGGTGCGCCCGCAATCGTACAACTGGCGCACATAGGCGACCGCGCGCACCACGCGGCCATCGTCGAGACGTGTGGAGTAACGCGTCGGGCGGTCCCCCGCGTGCGGCGGAAGCGGCAACTCAAGAGTCCCTGCCAGCAGGCGGCCGCCGCTCGCCTCGACACGATAGAAGACACTGTCCTGCTCGGGCGACTCGAAGAGTTCAAGCGCGGCCGGCGGAATCTGGATCGAGACCGTGCCGTTATCCCAATCGATATCCTCGCCAATGATACGCATCGACGAAAGCAATGCGTTGTCCTGCACCAGGTCGGCCGTGGTCTGGGCAAAGCGGTACGAGATCACGCCGGAAATGGAAACGAACGCGGCCAGAGGCAGCAAGAGCCACCACAGCAAGCGTCCGCGCAATCTGCCTGCAAACACGATGTGTCGCCCCTTCAAGACAGCGTCATGGCTTCACGCCGTCGACGAACCGATTGGTAAAGGTGCGCGACAGATCGATATGACGACCCTTTACCGACGGGCTGAATCCCGACAGCACCTTGAGCACCGTTGGCGGCCCGTCGGCCGGCATCTTGCCGTCCGCGGTGTACATCGGCAGCGAGGCCTTCAACGCGCTCACGTACAGCGCCTTGTCGCTACCGGCATAGTCTTTCGGCATCCGCGCAGCGATCTCTTCGGCGCTGTGCGTATGCAGGTATTGGAGCGTCTTCACGAAAGCGCGCGCGAGGCCGGCGGCTTCCTTGGGATTCGCATCGAGCCACGCGGTTTGCATGTACAGGCTCGATGCTGGATAGGTGCCGCCGAGTGCCGCGCGCGTGCCTTCGACGTTGCGCATGTCCACGAGTACCCTGGCCTCGCCACTTTTCAGCAACTGCGACACGGTCGGCTCAGTCGTCATGCCGACGTCGATGCGACCTTGCCGGATTGCGGCAATGAAGCTGCTGTCCGCGCCGACCGGCAGCACGGTGTACTGCGAAGCCGGCACGCCATTCAGATACGCCAGATACTGCGTCAGGAAGTGGGTCGAGGAACCGAGCCCGGTGACGCCGAGCGTTTTACCCTTCACGTCAGCCATGCTTTTGATTGAGCCGGCGGCACTGCTCGCCACCACTGCGACTTCCCCCGGCACCTGACCGAACACAACGATGGTCTTCACTTCCATGCCCTTGGCTTGCAGATAGATCGTGTGATCGTAGAAGCCCACCACACCTTGCACGGCGCCCGTGAGCAGTTCGGTCTCTGCATCGACACCCGCCGGTTGCGACAGCAGTTCGACATCCAGCCCTTCAGCCTTGAAGTAGCCTAGCTGCTCGGTCAAACGTACCGGCAGATAAATGAGCTTGGTGATGCCGCCCACCATGATCACGATTTTTTCTGGCGCGCCCGCCTGTGCAAACGCGGCCGGCTTGACCAGTAGACAGAATGTAAGCGACGCCGCGGCGGCAGCAGGGGCGACGCGCGAGAGCCGCGCCAAACGACGATTCATTGGTGGGTGTCTCCGTTATATGCCCTGTCGGCAATGGGCGCGTGATAGGCCGGCCACCGGAAATTGTATGGACGCAAATCCTTCTCGAAGCTTTCGCAGATGCGGATTCTATCTGGATTGCGGGTTTATCCCGAGTGAGTCCGACGCGGCAGCGTCAGGCCATCCTGTGCCGCCGCGCTCTCCGCTGTATGGGGAGGCGTACTTTCGGCCCGGGAACGTGTGCTCACACGCCCGCCAGCCGCATCCAGTACATCTCAGGAATGGCCCGGTCTTCATCGGATAGAAACGGATTGTCGATCCAGATTACCTTTCTGCTGCTCAGGTTCGCGCGCTTCAACCCGTTCTGGATAGATGGATGCGAGTTGAACAGTTTCAGATACGATCCATCGCGCCACGCCGCTTTGAAGCCGCGTGCGATCGTCGCCGCCAGTTCCTCGTGGCTCGGCGACGCGTAGAACAGAAAACCAGTCCGAAGAATTTCACTGCCGTTGGGACCGCCTGCCCCAATCGCTTTCTGCCGGGAAGATAGCCGAGCTGACCGATTGCATGATCGCGTAGCGCAAAGGCGGTTGGCCGAGCGACCTACGGCGCTTGCGTCGGGTCGAGAAGACGGGCGGCTTCACGCCTCGCCTGCTCGGCCTCGCGAGGTCGTTGGATCTGGCTGAAGAGTGCACCCAGGTTGCCGAGTGTCCGCGCTTCATCCTGGCGGTAGGCCACGGGATCGTCGCGCGACAGCGTCCGGTAAAGGTCCAACGCGTTCCGGTAGGCGTCTTCCGCCTCGCGTGGGCGCCCCGTGTGACTGAAAAGGACACCTAGATTGTTCAGCGCCCGCGCTTCGTCCGGCTGGTAGGCAGTAGGGTTGTCTCGCGCGAGCGCACGATAGATTTGCAACGCATCCTGGTACGCCTGCTTTGCCGCAGCCGGCCGTTGCGTGGCACGATAGAGCGCGCCAAGGTTAGTGAGCGTGCGTGCCACGTCGGGCCGATAGAGTGCTGGACTCTCACGGGCAAGCTGCTGCCGGATCGTTAGCGCTTCCTTGTACGCATGCTCTGCTTCCTGGTGTCGCTGCATCGCGCTATAGAGGTTCCCGAGATTGTTGAGCGTACGCGCGAGTGCGGGGCGATAGGCCGCGGGGTTACCGCGCACGAGCGCCCGCTGGATGTTCAGCGCCTCGCGATACGCCTTCTCAGCATCGCTCGTTCGATGTGCGGCGTCGTCTAGGATGGCGAGGTCGTTAAGCGTCGTCGCGATATCAGGCTTGTAGGTCTTGGGGTCGCGATCAGCCAATGCGCGATCGATGCTCAGCGCTTCGTGGTAGGCATCCGCAGCCTCCTGCAGGCGCTGTGTATCGCGATACAGGACGCCGAGGCTGTCGAAAGTTTCTGCCACAGCGGTTCCGTAGGCCACAGGGTCCTGGCGCGCCAGTGCCCAATAGATCTCCAGCGCCCGCAGATAAGCGGCCTCCGCCTCCTTTGGCCGTTGCATCCCAACGTAGAGATTGCCGAGCTTCTCCTGCGTACGTGCAATCCGGGGTTGGTAGGCGGCAGGCTTCTCCTGCGCAAGCGCCTGGTAACGCGACAGCAGCGTGTGGTAAATCGGTTCCGCGCGTTCAAACTCGCGTTGCTCTCGCAAAGTGTCGGCAAACGCCGTCGCAATGTCGGCGTCTTCCGGTTGCAATGCGTAGGCCTTTTCCAGAGACGGCAATGCATTCAGCGGCGAAAAGCGCAGCAACTCGATTTCGCCAGCTTCATAACAACGTGCCGCGAACATCTGCGGAGTCTCCTGTTTTTTGGCATGCAGCGTGCCAAGCCGTTTTGATGCCCCGTCCAGATCGACGCGCTCAAGCGCTTCGTTGACTTGTACTTCGAGGGGATCGGAACTCCGTGCGATCGACGCTCGGCGCAGCAGATCCTCGTAACGTGCAGCCCATTGTTGGGCTTCAGCTACCACATCTGCGTCGGGCTGCGCCCTGAGTTGCTCGGCCAGGTGCTCGATTAGCGGTTCGATGTGGGTGACCGCGGTATCCGTCTTGCGGTCTATGTGGCCCGACCGCCCATATACGCTACTCAGCATCACGTTGGCCGCCCTCGCGAGCGAGACCATCTGGGCATTGGAGAGCCCGGCGGCTTGCGCCGCGCGGCTCAACCTGGTGGTCATGCGGTCGAGGGTCCGGTCGGGGAAACCACAATCGGCCTGCACCTTGAAGCCGTCTTTGACATCGGCGTCGGACAACGCCGGAGAACACGAGCTAGCGTTCGCAGCGCTGCATCCCACGAACAATACGGCCATCGCCACGCCCGACAGCAGCTTGCGCGCACTCATCGCCCGCGGACCTGGAGTGCGATCAGGCGCGCACCTGGATACGATTGACGACGCCCCCGACAGCATCCAGACACCACGCGTCCTGTTCCGCCTGCCGTCTTTCGGCTTCGGTCGCCACCCACCCTGCTAGCGTGATCCGGTGGTTTTCCACGGTGATGGTGATCTGCTCGGCGCGAACGCGCGAATCGGTTTCGAGCACCAGGTGCAGGACATCCGAAATTTCTTCGTCGCCGTCCGCTTCGGCGGGCACCAGCTCCAGCAGGTTCACCACGTCGCGGCAGCCGCCGACCCACCAGGCAATCACACTCGCGAGGCGCCTGTGAGACAGGCTGATCACTTGCCCCGTCAAGGTAACCACACCGTCCTCGACCGTCACCTCGATCACGCCGCTGCCGACGTTGCCCGCCTCGTCCATGGTGCCACGCAGCACTTCGCACTGGCCCTTGACCCGTGCACAGATCACGCAGTTGCGGAAATCCACGGACTGCGCCAGCCGTTCGCAGAGATGTGTGCGCAACTCGCCATCAGCGACCGGCGGGTTGGCGGTGACACGTAGCTGGTCGACGAGGCGCTTGCCGTCGCTGTGCATCTGGGTCAACTGAAGAAGGCGCTTCTTGGAGGCGACGTCCGGCACCTCGCCTGCCACGATCAGGGCATCGCCGTCGAAATTCATATGAATGGGATGATGGTGCAGCTTCAGGTGTGATTCGCGTTCGAAGGCTGCCATCACCTGCTTCAAGACCGTATCGCTGCGTTGCATGATCTGCCTCGCGCAAAGGTTGGGCGAAGCAGCGCGCTTTATGCCGCGCTGCGCAAACCCGGCCGCACCAGGCGTGCGCCGGTCACATTGGCAGACCCTGCATGCGCCGGGCGAAGCGTGTCCGCTCGGCTCGCTCCATCAGATCCAGGAATTGATCCGTGCCCATGTGAATGAGCTCTTGATGATCGCCAGCCTCGAAATAAACGTCTGGCTGCAAGGCGAGGCTCTCGTCAAGATAGGTTCGCATGCCATAGGCCGTACATACCGGCGGAAGCGCTCCCGCGTCGCAATCCTTGAACAACTCGCGCAGATCGGCCTCTTTGGCCAGAAGGAGACGGCGTCCGGTCTTTGCCCAAAGCTCGGACAATCGCACGGCGTAGGTCGACGGCAGCACCGTCGCCACATAGCCGTGCTCGTCTTCAAAAAGCACGGTCTTGGCGAGGCGATCGCCGGGAATATGCGCCGCCGCCGCGGTTTCGACGCTGGAATGGCTATACGGGTGATGCACGATTTCGTACTGCAAGCCCTTGCTGCGCAAGCAGTCCTGGAGTGTGGCTGACATTGACATGACGCACCTCCGCTAGAAGGAAACAGGAGATTACTTCGCGAGATCCTTTAAGAATAGTTCGCTTTCGCTCGCGTGTGAAAAACATGCGGACGGCGCCGTGACTGGGGCGCGACAACGAACGGGACGAGGACCCCGTATGGCACACGAATCCGTTTTCGCCAATAATGGCCCCCAGACCCACTGCTGGAGGAGGGCAGCCATGCGTTACGGCCCCGGTTCCATACGTACTATCGGCCTGGTCGGACATGCCGGGTGCGGCAAGACTTCTCTCGTCGAAGCACTGCTGCATCAGGGTGGCGCGTTACACGCGCCCGGCAGCGTCGAGCGCGGCACCACGGTCTGTGATTTCGACCCGCTCGAGCGCAAATATCATCACTCGCTGAGCTCTGCCGTCGCCCACCTGCACTACCAGGATACGCGCATCTATCTGCTGGATACGCCCGGCTACCCGGACTTTTCGGGGCAGGCGATCAGCGCGTTGCCCGCTGTCGAGACGGCTGCCATCGTCATCAATGCGCAGACCGGCATCGAAATGACCACCCGGCGCATGATGGCGTGGGCGGAAGAACGCAAGCTCTGCAGAATGATCATCGTGAACGGTATCGATGGGGAAAAGGTCGACCTCGAGGGGCTTCTGACGCAAATTCAGGAGAGCTTCGGCACGAAATGCCTGCCCATCAACCTGCCGGCTAAGGGCGGCCACGCGGTGGTGGATTGCTTTTTCGAGCCTGCCGGCGACGCCGATTTCCGGTCAGTTGCGGCGGCGCACGATGCGCTGGTCGATCAGGTGGTCGAGCTCGATCCCGCCCTGATGGAGCGTTACCTGGAGCAAGGCCAGGCCATCAGCCCGGAGCAGCTGCACGAACCCTTCGAGCGAGCGCTGCGCGAAGGTCATCTGGTGCCGATCTGCTTCACGTCGGCGGCCAACGGCGTCGGCATCGCGGAATTGCTCGACGTGTTCGTCCGGCTCCTGCCCAATCCCATGGAAGGCAACCCGCCGCTCTTCTACCGCGATGCCGGAGGCCGCCAGGAAGTCGTGCGCGCCGAACCGGTTCCCGACAAGCACGTACTGGCCCACGTCTTCAAGATCGTCATGGACCCTTACATCGGCAAGATGGCCGTGTTTCGCATCCATCAGGGCACGATCAGGCGGGACAGCCAACTGTATATCGGTGACGGGCGCCAGCCAGTCAGGATCGCCCATCTGATGATGCTGAAGGGCAAGGAGCACGTGGATGTCCCGCAAGCCGGGCCAGGCGATATCTGCGCCACGGCCAAAGTCGACGAGATCGGCTTCGATGCCGTGCTGCATGACGCCCCCGAGGACGGCAACATCCACCTCAAGCCGCTCGACTTTCCCACGCCCATCTATGGCTTGGCAATCGAGCCCGCGCGGCCGGGCAACGAGCAGCGCCTCTGGGAGATGCTGCAAAAGCTGAGTGCGGAAGACCCGTGCCTGCGCATCGAACACCCGGTCGGCACCAACGAGACGGTGGTACGAGGTCTGGGCGAGTTGCACCTGCGCCTCATGCTGGAACGGCTATCCGAGCAGTACAAGCTCGAAGTCGTGACGCGGCCACCGAAGATCGCGTACCGGGAAACCATCGGCGCCACGGCCGAGGGCCATCATCGCCACAAGAAGCAGACCGGGGGCGCCGGGCAATTCGGCGAAGTCATGCTGCGCGTGGAGCCCCTGCCGCGAGGCACGGGTTTCGAGTTCGTCGACGCCGTGAAGGGCGGCGCCATTCCCGGCCAGTTCATGCCCGCGGTGGAAAAGGGCATCCTCCAGGTCATCGACAGCGGGCCGCTTGCCGGTTTCCCGATGCAGGACGTCCGAGTCACCGTCTACGACGGCAAGAGCCATTCGGTCGACTCCAAGGAAGTGGCATTCGTATCCGCCGGGCGCAAGGCCTTCATCGATGCGGTGCTGAAGGCCCGGCCCATCCTGCTCGAACCCATTGTGAACATCGAGGTGATGACGCCGGAAGTCGCGATGGGTGACATCATCGGCGACCTGTCCGCCAAGCGCGGGCAGGTTCACGGCACACGCGTGGCCGCCGGCAACGCGGTGGTCATTGCGGGGCAGGTGCCATTGTCCGAACTCAACGACTATCAGTTGCGTCTGAACGCCATTGCTGGCGGGCACGGTAATTACAGCATCCAGCTCAGTCACTATGATCCGGCGCCCCCCGCTCAGCAGGAGCGGATGGCGTCGCAGCACAAGAAACAGGGCGACGGCACGGCGCCGTGAGTGGCATGGCGGCGCTTCGTCAGGACTGCTGTTTATCCGCTCTTGCGCCTTTTTCGCCCTGAACATCCGACGCCGTCACGATTCATGCAGTTGGTCCGGAATTGGCATCGGCAGGTGAACCTGCGGCTCGTGCGCGGCAATCTGAGCCACGCGACGCTGAAGACCACGAGCCTCAGTGCTTCGCGTGCCCGCCTGCGGCCGCACCGAACGCGTCCACGATTTCAGCCATCAACCATCCGAGCCCCGCATCCTGGTCGTGGGCCGCAGCCCACATCAGCGAAACTTCATAACCCGGCGCGTCGAACGGCAGAGGACTCAATGCCAGATCCAGCGTGTCGCGCCACATACGGCCGATGAAGTCGGGAATCGTTGCAATCGCCGGGGTGCGCTGCACGATAAACGGACTGGTGGCGAAATTCGCACTGGAGAACACGACGTCGCGCTTGAGCCCCTGCATTTCCAGTCGCTCGTCGATAAAGCCGTGCAGGCCCCCACTGAACGAGGTCAGTATGTGGCGGTTGCGCAAGAACTCTTCCATCGACAGACGCTTGCGGCGCGTCTTGATGAGGCGCGGATTGTAGACGCTCACGAAGCGCCACTGAAATAGCGGCGTACGCCGCTGCCACGCCCCGCATTCGCGAAATACACCGACCGCAAGCTCGATGGCGCCTTCGTCGAGCATCGCCGCCGCGCGCGTCGAGTCGGTGGGAAGCGAGATCAGCTTGACGCCCGGTGCTTTGGCGGCCAGACGGCCCATGATTTCTGGCGTCAACACAACCTCCAGAGAGTCGCTCAAACCAATGCGAAACACCCTCTGCGCGCTTGCCGGATCGAATACGGAAGGCTGCGTGAGCGCCTGATGCAGTGACTGGAGGAACGGTTCGATTTGCCGCGCCAGTTCGAGCGCGCGTGGCGTCGGCATCATGCCATGCGGAGTACGCACGAAAAGTTCGTCGGCGAAAGTCTCCCGCAACCGCTTGAGCGCCCCGCTCACCGCCGGCTGGCCGAGAAAAAGCCGCTGTGCGGCTCGCGTGACACTGCGCTCCTCGAACAGCGCGCGGAAGGTTAAAAGCAGGTTCAGGTCGAAATGCCGAAAATCATTCTCAATGATGTTGCTCATGGCATCAAACGATTTGAGTGATATGAACCGAACGCGCATTCTACCGCCATGGGTGCGATGCGAAGCGTGACAAACAGCACGTTGGCGAGCGCTCTCTTCCGTGCGTCCACAGGAGCAATCACATGAACTGGCAAAATCAGAAAGTCGTGGTGCTGGGTGGCTCGTCAGGTATCGGGCTCGCGACGGTGACGCGACTGGCGTCAGCCGGCGCGAACGTCGTGGCGGTCGGCCGCGACCAGGGCAAACTGGAGTTGGCGCTCGCCGGCCTCGACGGACGCGTCGCGGGCGAAGCGCTCGACTGCTCCGACCGTGCCGCGCTCGAACACTTCTTTGCTCGCGTGGGCGGCATCGACCATCTGGTGCTGACGCTCTCTGGCGGCGAAGGCGGCGGCAAATTCGCCGAGCTCGATCTGGCCGCGCTGCGTCGCGGCTTCGAGGCCAAGTTCTGGCCGCAACTCGAAGCGGCGCAAGCCGCGCTGCCTCAGCTGCGCCGCGACGGCAGCTTGACGTTCCTCACCGCGATATCCGCGCGCATCGCCAATCCCGGTACAGCGGGTTTGGGCGCGATCAATGGCGCGCTCGAAAGCATGATCGGCACGCTCGCGCGCGAACTGGCGCCGCTTCGCGTCAACGCCGTCTCGCCCGGCGTGGTCGATACGCCGTGGTGGGACAGGTTCCCCGCCAGCGTGAAGGCGGAGCTGTTCCAACAGCAGGCTGAAACCTTGCCGGTGCAGCGTGTGGGTCAAGCAACGGATGTTGCGCAGGCGCTCCAGTTTTTGATGGAGAACGCTTTCATGACGGGCGCAGTGATCGAGTGCGACGGGGGGTTGAGGCTGCTGTGAAGAAACGCGTTTGGCGCCGTGTACCCCGCCGCGATGACAACGAATAACCCATCGCGGTGCGCGACATCGCCGTCTCCCTCCCAATTGGGAGTATCGAACTTGTTTGATGACTGTAAGCATTGGCGAGTCACAGCGCTTCGGATCGCCTTCCAGCGGTAACAAACCACCGCGATTGGCGTTCGCAAAACGTGACTGCTCATGGCGAACCTACTCCGGGTATGAGCACACCGTGCGCACGCAGATAACCTGGACGTCGACGCCGGCGAGAGTCACACTGCGGCGTTGATTCGCCGGGGCGTGTTATACAAGCTTTACTTTGGACTGGTTGCGGCTTAGTGAGCCGGCGCTTTCCCAAGTGAGGGCTAGTCGCGGGCGAGTTCAGCCGACCCGCGACCAGTTCTCATCGGACGGCATCAAGGTCAGTGGCATTCGCAGCCTGGCGCAAACGCCGTCTTCATGTACAAGCCGATCGGCAACCGTAGCGCTTCATTCGAGCGCGCCGGAACCGAAGATTTCCGTATGCACACGCTCCGGCGCTACGCCGAGAGCAACAAGCGAATCGCGCTGCGCTTTCATGAACGCGATCGGGCCGCAGATGTAGTAATCGGCATCCGGCACGAGGACATAGCGCTCGATGCGTGCCGGAGTCAGCCGCCCTTCGAGATCGTGGTCGATACCCTGGCGGTCGTTCGAACCAACCCGTTCGTACAGCACCGTGCGCGTCACGTTCGCATTGTGATGCGCGACGTCGTTGAGCCAGTCGCGAAACGCATGCACCGCGCGCTCCCGGCATGCGTGCACGAAGCGCACTTCGCGCATGCTGCCGTCGGCAATCAGCGTCGACGCCATCGACACCATCGGCGTAAGGCCAACGCCGCCGGATAGCAACACGACCGGCGTCTCGCCGCCGCGCTTCAGTGAGAAGTCGCCCATCGGTGCCGCCACCTCGACGATCGCGCCCTCCTCGACGCCGTCATGCATCAGCGTTGAGACTTTGCCGGCCGGGATCGCCTCGGGCTTGCCCGCCTCGCGCTTGACCGAAATGCGCAGCCACTTGCCGTGAGGAGCGTCCGACAGGCTGTACTGGCGTGGCTGATCGACGCCGAGATCGCCGACGAAGCGCTTCACCGTCACGTACTGGCCCGGCTCGAACGACGGCGCGGCGCCCCCGTCCGCAGGCGTCAGATAGAACGACGTGATTTCGTCGCTCTCACTCACCTTCCGCGCGACCTTGAACGGACGGAAGCCGGTCCACGCCGCGCCCATGTACAGGTTCGCCTCGACACCAATCAGGATCTGCGCAAGCTGGCCGTAGGCGGCGCGCCACGCTTCGAGCGTGTCTGTATCGACCGCGTCGCCGAGTACCTCGACGATCGACGCGAGCAGGTTCTCGCCGACGATCGGGTAATGTTCGGGGCGAATGTTCAGGCTCGCATGCTTGTGCGCGATCCGCGACACCGCGCCGCCGAGCGCGCCGAGATTGTCGATGTTTGCTGCGTAGGCGTAGACGGCGCGCGCAAGCGTCTCGGGCTGGCTGCCGGTCGTCTGGTGGGTCTGATTGAACAGGTTCTTCAGTTCGGGGTGGCGCGCGAACATGCGCCTGTAGAAATGCCTCGTGATCGTTGGGCCATGCTCGGCCAGGACGGGGGCCGTGGCCTTCACGCGGGCCATTTGTTCGGCGTTGATCTGCGACATATTTGTTCTCCGTTAAACATGCAAACACAATACATCTTAAAGATCAGCCATTGACTCGGGCAAATTGTCGCGGCGCGATAAATCCGGATTCGACGAATTTGAGGCTTGCGGTCGACGCCGCAAAGCCGATGTAGGGCGTGGGCGGCCGACTTCCGCGCGCCTAATCCGCTGCCCCACCGCGCATTGCGATGCAGAACACCAGCAGCCCGAGGCATTGCAGGATTGCCATACCGAAAGCCATGTTGAGCGTGTTGCCTAACAGGAGTGGCACCAGCAATGCGGAGGACAGGAAGTTACCGAATTGCTGGACGGTGACATAACAACTGGACGCCAGCCCGCGCCGCTCCGGAAAACAGTCGAGAGCCATCACTTGCAGACTGGGCTGCGTCATCATCATGCCGAGCGCGAAGATGGGCAGCGCCACCAGATCCCATGGCATCGGCGTGGCGTGCATGGCGTTCACGCCGATATTGATCACGCCGGCCACGATCATGACCAGATGCCCGAGGATCACACTGCTCGCTGGACTGCCTCGACCGGCCGCGCGATGAGCGACTGCCGCGCCGGCGATCAGGCCCACCACGATCGGCACAAAAAGGTAGCCGAATGACTGCTCGCCGAGGCCAAGATGCTTCACGACGAAGGTTGGCGCGGCCAGAACATAGAGGTAGATGCCCAGATTGACGGCCGCGTTGGCGAGCGCGAGCGCCAGGAAACGCGGCTTCGTGAACAGGGCGACATAGGCCCGCGCGAGCGCAACCGGATGCAGCGGATGCCGGCTGGCCGGCGCCAGGGTCTCCGGCACGAAAATCCAGGTAATCACCACCAGCGAAGCCGAAAGGACCGCCAGGAAGATGAAGATGCTGCGCCATCCGGCCCACAGAAGCAGCCAGCCGCCACAGACGGGCGCAAGTGCGGGCGACAGCGCAAAGATCATCGCTACCAGCGCCATGATTTTCTGTGCGTCCGAGCCATGAAAAACGTCGCGCACCATCGCCCGACCAATGATGACGCCAGCCCCGGCGCTTATGCCTTGTATTGCCCGTCCGGCGTAGAGCAGCGTCATGCTGGGCGCCACCGCGCACATCAGCGATCCGACCGTGAACAGCGCATTACCGACCAGAATCATCCGACGGCGACCGATTGCGTCGGAGATCGCGCCATGCCACGGAATCATCAATGCGAATGGCAACAGGTAGGCTGATAAGGACTGCTGGACTTGCGTTGGGCTGGCATGCAGCGCCTGCGTCATGGCGGTAAATGCGGGCAGGTACGTGGCGATCGCGAACTGTCCAAGCATGGATAGCCCAGCCACGAGTATGACGATCGTCCGCGTGTTGAACACCTGGTCTGCCGATTCTGCTATCGGGTTGCTCGTTGACATTTACATTCCTCGCGTCGCGCCGTCGCCAGAGTGCAGCGCAATGATGAATCTGGCATGCAGCCGGTCCCAGTCGAGCGTCGTCAGATGGCGACGCGCCGCTGGCAGGACGATCCCTTCTTCCCGTCCACGGGCGGTCCAGACAAGGTGCGTGTAGCGCTTTAGCGCAGCAGAGAGATCGGCCAAAGCGGATTCGTTTTCCAGCGGCTGGGCCAACTTCAACTCGATCTCGACCAGTAGTTCGCGTTCGCGTTGAGCCAGAAGGAGCAGTTCATCGATTTCAGCGCGCAAACTGTCTACGCGACGGCGCAGCGGGCCGCACAGCGAGACTTCCTTGCAGCGTTGCAGCGGATGTACAGTGCGGCGGATATGTTGGACTGCCGCCAGCATGCTCAGCCGATGTGCGCTCAGGTTTGATTCTCCTCGCGCACGCGAACTGCCCAGGGACAGCCCCTGTTGTAACAGCCCCGCGAATCGCCGATATTCGGCGCGCAGCAGCTCCAGAGCGGCGATGCCTGCCGGCCGTCCGGGAGTCAATACCGGAACGTGTGCGAGCGAGAGCAGATTGCTTGCCACAGATCCTCGTATAGCAAGCTCGCCTGGGTCATGAGCCATCACAACGACGTCGCACCCGGCGATCTTTGCTGCATCCAGGATTCCCCGCGCAGGCCGCTCGGCAAAGAGCGCCGCCGCCCCGCACGGTATCCCCATTGCCTGCGCGGCAGCCTCGATCCGGGTTAGCGCTTCGCTCGCCCTTTGATCGCAATACGCCTTGACGAGCGGATCATCCGGCACGGGTTGTCCATACCAGAGGCTGACGCGCGCGCCCTTTTCCACGGCAAATTCAAGTGCCCGTACGGCCGCATCCGAGCAGTGGTCGCTCGAATCAATGGATACACCGAGATGACGAAACATGGAGATTGGTGGTTGCCGGGAGGCCACCATGGTAGGAAGAAACGCCTGTCAAAGCTCCCCCCATCTTTAGGGGGGCGCAACGCGGTTGCTGGTCAAAGTGTCGATAAATGCGGAACCGGGTCCGTTATACTTTGAAGATTCCTTCCAGCGCTGCCCTATGCACAGCAGTCGCGACACAGCCATTCGGCCCCAATCCGATGACAAATCAACAATCTGTCTGGCAGCCGGAAACTACGCTGAAGATCAGCCCGCCCCGCGCGCCGCGGCATATGCTTGCCCGCACGCGCCTGAGTTCGGATTGCGAGCGTTTCCGCGATCGTGTCGTGACCATAGTGCAGGCGCCGTCGGGGTTCGGCAAGACATCTCTTTTGATCCAGTGGCGCCAGGAATATCTGATGCGCGGGAGCGCGGTCGCATGGCTTAGCCTTGACGGACACGACGACCCGCGGCGCCTGCTCACGGGCCTGACGCTCGCGGTCCGTGCCGGGTCCGGGCGGGCAACCTTCGGCAAGCGCCTGCTGGAGGGGGGAGCCTTCCCAGACTCACCACTCGACGGGGTTACGGCATGGCTTGCCGAAGTCGCTCGCGCAGCGCTCGATGTCGTGGTGATACTCGACGAGGCGGAGCTGTTGCCACAGGCAAGTCTGGATGCGCTCATCTATCTGCTTGAGAACCCTCCGTCCAATCTGCGCATCGTGATCGCCTCGCGCGCCGGATTCGACAAGGTTATTGCGCGCCTGGGCTCCTACGGCCAGTGCGCAACGGTGGATGCCGCAGCGCTTCGCTTTCGTCTGGACGAGACAGTCGGTTTGATTGCCAGCCGTTTGGACGCCCGGGTCGATGCTGATGCGAGCGCCCGATTGCACGACATCACGGAAGGCTGGCCGCTCGGCTTGCAGGTTGCCCTGGCTGCGGTTGCGGACAGCGATGATCCGGTCGCGAGCATCGACGCCTTCGCCAGCAGCACCGCCGGCGTTCGTGAACAGTTCGTTACGGCGCTGCTTGAACGGCTAAGCAGCGAAGACACTCAGTACCTTACCCGTATTTCGATTGTCGACGTGCTGAACGAAGATCTGTGCGAAGCGCTCACCGGCGCCCACGATGCGAAACAACGGCTCATGCGCCTCGTGCGCGAAACACCCCTCTTTTTCGGTGCCCAGGGACGGGGAAAGTGGTTTCGCATGCACTCGATGGCACGCGACGCACTTCGGAAGCGTCTGGCGCTCATACCGGCATCTGCGCAGGGGGAACTGCACAATCGCGCCATGCACTGGCTGGCCGACCATGGCATGACCGAGCTCGCGGCGCGCCACGCGCTGGCCTGCGGACAGGAGGAAACCGCCTACACGCTCGCGCAGAAGTCTTTGCACGAAGCGGTGACGCAAGGCCACCTCGTCGCTGTGCTGGAATGGCTCGAATGGCTACCGGAAGCCGTGCTGGACCGCCATCCGCGCTTGCGGCTCGCCATGGCGTGGGCGCTTGCGTTGAGCGAGCGCCAGCAGCTGGCCGAGGTGCAGGCCGACGCGATTTTGCGCGCTGCCGAGCCCGACGAGGCCATGCGCTATGAGATCGATCTGATCATGAGCGCCGCAGCCTATTTCGCGGATGAGCCTGATCGTGCCGCGCGATTGCTCGATCGGTGGGGCGATACGTCGCCTGTCAGTGAATCGTGGCTTCAGCAGGTGCATGCCAATCGGCTCGCCGCGCGCGCAATCATGGACGGCGAGTACGCGACGGCCCGCCAGTTCGGGCGGCACACGCCGCGCGGGGTCGACAGCGCCGCCTATACCTATGTGGTTCGCTGGCGCGCCTACATGGTCGGCCTCAGCTACCTGCTTCAGGGACAAATGTTGCTGGCCGAGCGCACGCTGCGCCCGGCGGTGGTGCAGGCGGATGACAGTCTGGGCCGCCGGCACCCGTTTTCCTGCATGCTCGCCGCGCTGCTTGCTACGACCCGGTTCAAACGCGGCGATTTCGACGAAGCGGCCGCTTTGCTGGCAAACCGGCTGGATGTGCTAGAGCGCACCGGAACACCCGACGCGGTGATTTTCGCCCATCGTACGGCCGCGCGAGTCGCAGCCGCCTCCGGCGCGGAGCACCGGGCTTTCGACCTGCTTGAGAATCTCCATGCAATCGGCGCCGCGCGCCGCATGCCAAGGTTGTGCGTGGCAAGCCTGACCGAGCAGATCAGACTTCACAGTGGCCGCTTCCGCGCGGCGTCCTGCCGCTCGCTCGCCCGCCGACTGGATCAGATTGTCGCTGAGCACGCGACGCCGGATTCTCCCCTCAAGCGTCGAGCGCTGCTCCTGCATCAGCACATTGCCCGGGCGTTCGCGGCAATTGCCGAGCAGGACTGGCGCGCGGCCAACCATGCGCTGGCGTTCGCCCAGGAAGGCACCGAGGTGATGAAGCTCGGCGCCGTGGGCGTCGATCTGATGGCATTGCGCGCGTTCGTGCAAGACCGCCTCGGCGAAAACAGCACCGCCCTGCTTCGGGAGGCGATGGATCTGGGCGCGGCATACGGGATGAGTCTCACGGCGCCCGACCTTCATCCTGCGTTCGCGGAATGGTTGCACGAACGGGGGGCGGACGGCGCGCCGGGCGTCGCCGCTAGCGTTAAACAGCCGCCGGCGACCGGCGCTGGTTCACCGGAGTCCGCCCCGAATGCTGGCCCGCGTGTGATCTCCAGTGCGGTGCTGACCCCGAAGGAGCGCTTCGTACTGGAGTTAGCCAGTCGGAATCTCACCAACAAGGAGATCGCGCTCGCGATGGGGGTTGGCCAGGAGACGGTGAAGTGGCATATGAAAAACCTGTTCACCAAACTTGACGCGTCTTCGCGCCGGCAGATCGTGCGCCGCGCGCAGCTGATGGGCCTGCTGCAGGAACCGGTCTGAATGTGGGCGGCAAGCTGGCCTGCTCCTCGTACGGTAGTTACGGCGTCGGCCGGAGGTTGCCCGTGGGGTGTCGGCAATCACATGATTCGTGTCGGTGCGAAATCAACTATATATAGGTTACTGAGCAACTATCGCATTAGACACTTCGCGACAATTTGTTATCACTTTGCAACAGGAGTAGGCATTGCCGGGCCTCCGTGGAGTGTGAAGTTGCCTTGATCTTCGCTTGAAAGCCTTGTCGCATAAGGCTGGATGGCATTCGCCGCGGCCTGATATTACGGATAACCCTCCCCCCGTGATTGGGGGGGAGTGGATGGCGTCAACTATAAGTATTCTCCAGCAAGGATATAGAGCTTCTGCGGCGTACGAGGACTCTGTACCAAGTGTCAAACAACCGTAACGCTGGAGACCACATGAAGTTGAGGACCATAGGAGCCGCAGCGCTTCTCGCATTCGCAGTATCCGCACACGCGCAGTCGTCGGTAACCCTTTATGGCGCGGTGGATTCGGGCCTGCTGTGGCAAAACACCGCAGCCGCGAATTTCCTGCCGATCGCATCGAGAAACCCCAATCTCGGACACGTCTTCCGCTTCAAGGACGGCGGCATCTACTCGAGCATCTTCGGGATGAAAGGCTCCGAGGACATCGGCGGCGGCTACAAGATCAACTTCCGGCTCCAGGGCTCGTTCGACAGCGGCACGGGCAAGTTCGCGCTGAGCGACACGCCGAATACACCGGCCATGTTCAACCAGATCGCGACGGTCGGCGTGTCGGGAGCGTTCGGCAAGTTCGACGCCGGTCGCCAGCTTGCGCCGATGGCCTACGCACTTGCAGACACGGACGTGCGCAACGCGTGGTTCTTCGGCAGTGTACTGACCGCATGGCTCACGATGAACCAGCAATCGGGCTGGACGGGCAGCAGCACGAACGGCAGCATCGGCGCACTCTATGACAGCAATGCGCTGGTCTACAACTCGCCGTCCTTCTATGGCGTATCGGTCGCGCTGGAGTTTGCGCCGGGCGGCGTGGCGGGCCATTTCCAGGGCGGTACGCGCGAGTCGGCGGTGCTCAAGTATTCGAACTACGGCCTGAATCTCGCAGCCGTCTACTACAACGGACATGACGCCAGCCCGTACCCGTACCCTACCGCGGCGAACCCGACTGCGACGCCCATCCCGGCGACCGGTCTGAACAACAACCGTTTCGTCTACTTCGGCGGCAAGTACACGTGGCGCGGCCTCTCCGTATCCGGTTCGTTCAGCAACGGGCGCAATCCGGCGAATCCGAACGGGAACCTCGCCGCCGGCATCGCCTCGGGTGATTTCGACATGTGGACGGGTGGCCTCGGCTATCGCTTCACGCCGGCGTTCGAAGTCACGTCGGGCGTCTACTACGTGAAGGACGAGAAGCACAATCAGAACCAGTCGACCTCCTATGTGCTGGGTGCCGATTACAACCTGTCCAAGGCCACGACGCTGTATGCTCAGGGCGGGTATGTCTCGAACCGTGGCACGATGAACCAGACACTCGTGTACGGCCAGCCGGTCGCGGTGGGCAAGAATACCGCCGCAGGCATGGTGGGCATCCGCCACTCGTTCTGATATCGGAACCGGGTTAGCCAGCGCAGCTGGCTAACCCGGTGCAGTTTCTCGCGTCAACCGGAAGCCGCCCGTTTGGTTCGAGGCGGCTTTCTTCTTTCTGGACCGTCCGCGTCTGAATCTTCCCTCGCCTGTCGAAACGCAATGCCGACGCATGTGAATCGACGTGTCGCTGATTGAAAACACAACTGCACTGGCCTGCGAAGTACTGCGCGTAAAAACGACCAACCTCGCGCCCACTGCCCGCAATCGCGAACAATTCACGGTTTGTTTGTGCAGTCAAGTTGCGTATCCTTATTCGGAAAAGTTGACCGCCCCACTCTGGCCGGGCAACATATGCGGGCTATACCTGTAATTTTGAACTGCATTTTCCGAGTGACCCTATGTCGACCATCGAGTCCAGACCTGACGAATCGCTGACCTATCGGCTGAAAGCGTTGGCCAAAATCGCCGACCGCATGAGCGCCGAACTATCCCGGGAGAAACTTGGGCTGCCTTTTCCGGAAGCAAGCATTATTGGAGTAATTGGCACGTTCGGACCGCAGACCATCATGGACATTTCCCGCCGCGCCAATCTCGACAAGAGTCAGGCGAGTCGCACTGTGGATGCTTTGCTGGCCAAAGGGATCCTTGGGCGCATGGGCAATGAGCAGGACGGACGCAGCGTGATCATTTCGCTGTCAGCCGAAGGACGCAAGATTTTCAGGAAGGTTGGCCCAACGATGAACCTGCGAGACAGGGAGCTTTACCAGTGTCTTAGTGAGCCGGAAAGCGAAGCGCTTCGCTACCTGCTGGACAAGATTCTCGCGTCCCACGGTTGGGAGGCCATCTGAGCTTTGAACGGCGCACCGCTTGTGCGCGCCCGCTCCCCGTGTACTTTACTAATCAACAAATTACCGACCCAGCGATCCTGGCAGGGCCGGGCGCCCCGTTCAGCCGGTTACGCGTGCAGGAATTCGAGGACCGGCAAGGATTCAAACGCGGGGCGCAAACAGAAGCGCAAATTCAAGGAGCGGGTCACCGATGACCTGTTGCCCCAGGCAAGCCGATACTGCCGGCGGACGCTAACGGGACCGATACATTGGTCGGCCCCGCCGCACTACCGTACCGGGTACGGCGCCTTACATGCCGCCAAATGGTTTTTGCACGGTCAGCTTGTTGGTGACCGAAGTCACTCCGGGAACGCTCTGGGCAATTTCCGCGACCTTGCCCACCTGGGAAGCGTCCGTGACCGTGCCATTGAGCGTCACCGCGCCGTCTTTTGCGATAACGCTGATATTTCCGGCACTGATCTCCTTGTGCTTCACGATGGCGTTATAAACTTGCCGGCGCAGCGCACGATTCGCCTTTCTTCCCGTGGCCGGTGCCGCCGAACCCGATGCCGCCATGGCGGATGCGCCCGGCACACTGGCCGCTTCGCGGGTCTGCGACCATGCGGTCATGGACGTTGCAACGATTACGGCTGCGACAGCCAGCCTGAATGTCCCGATGTTCTTCATTGAATACTCCGGTTGCCAGTTAAGCAGTTGAGAAATCAGAACGTATGACGGATGCCGATCATTGCCGCCGTGGTGGACACCCCCGGCGCAACCGGGGCCCCGTAGATGATCGTCTGGTTCATGGTCCCCTTGTTGTCGACATACCCGACTTGCGCGTACGCCTTGGTCCTCTGGGACAGGTTGTATTCAGCACCCACGGCGAATTCGCTCGAGTGGTTCGCCGAATGGTTCCGGTCCTTCAGGTAGTAGTAGCCCGACGTGATCTTGAAGCGCGAGTTGAACTGATAGCCGAGCCCACCTGATGCCATCTCGAAGTCCGCGGTGTTGCTGTTTGCCGGGTTCTTACCGATGCCATACGAGCCGGATATCGAAAATCCGGCGATCGTATACATCGCACCGAAATAGTAGAAGCGGTTGTTCGCCAGCCCCGTCGCCGGCACAGCCGGCGCTGCCGGATAGGTCAGCGGGAACGGATTGGTGTCGTGTCCGTTGTAGTACACGGCGGACAGATTCAGCCCGTAGTTCGAATACTTGAGCACTGCCGACTCGCGCGTGCCGCCCTGGAAATGGCCGGCAACACCGCCCGGCGCGTATTCGAGCGCGAGTGACGCGCCATAGAATTTCGGCGAATTGTAGACCAGCGCGTTACTGTCATACAGGGCGCCAATCGGGGCGTTCGTGCTGGTGCCGGGCCAGCCGGCCGCCTGATTCACGCCCAGCCACGCCGTCAGGATACTGCCGAAATACTGCGCGCCGCGGACGTCGGTTTCGGCCATCGCGTAGATCATCGGGATGATCTGCCGGCCGGCGTCGATCGTACCGAACGGGCCGGATGCGCCGATCGTCGCGAACTGGTTGAAGATTGCGGTCGTGCCCGGTGTGTCGGCGAGGCCAAACTTGCCGTTCGCGGTATTGAATGTACCCTGCAGCTTGAAGTTGATCTTGTAGCCGCCGCCGATGTCTTCGCTTCCCTTCAGTCCCCAGTAGCTGGCATAGATGCCGCCGTCCTTGAGTTGATAGAGGTGCCCGAGGTTAGGCGCGTGCGGCTGGAACGTTGCCGCCGAGGTGCTTTGATACAGCAGTCCAGTGTCGAGTACACCGTAGAGCGTGACCGACGATTGCGCATGGGCGGCGGTGGCGAACATCACCAGCGCCGCGGCGCTGCTCAGCTTTAATTTCATTGTGTCTCCTCCATTTGGGGGCGCCGGGTGGGCCCCGGCGCTATTTTGTTGTTGATCGAATAAAACGGCAATGCAGCCGCTTCGGCGTATCAGGCCGACAAATAGTAGTCTCCGTACTGTTCCCGCAACTGGTGCTTGAGCACCTTGCCGGTCGCGCCGAGTGGAACCGATTCGACGAAGACCACGGCGTCGGGCTTCCACCACTTCGCAACCCGGCCGTCGAAGAAGGCCAGCAGTTCGTCCTCGGTGAGTGCGCTGTCCGGCTTTTTGACGATCAACAGCAGCGGCCGTTCGTCCCACTTCGGATGCCGCGCGGCAATGCAGACCGCACTGGCAACGTCGGCGTGCAGGTACGCGACGTTCTCGATGTCGGCCGAACTGATCCATTCGCCGCCGGACTTGATGACGTCCTTGCTGCGATCGGTAATCTGCATGAAGCCGTCGGGATCGATCTTGGCCACGTCGCCGGTCGGGAACCAGCCGTCGCGCAGCGGCGATGCGTCGTCATTGCCAAAGTATTGCCGCGTGACCCACGGCCCCCGCACAAGCAGGTCGCCGGCCGCGTTGCCGTCCCACGGCAACTCTGCGCCATCGGGGCCAACGATCTTCATGTCGATGCCAAATACGGACCGCCCCTGCTTCGCCTGCACCGTATAACGCTCGTTCACCGGCAGAGAAAGCTGATGCGTTTTGAAACTGCACACCGTGCCGACCGGACTCAGTTCCGTCATGCCCCAGGCGTGCAGTACGTCGACGCGATGGCGCTCCTGGAACGTGGCCGTCATGGCCGTCGGACAGGGAGCGCCGCCGATAATCGTGCGCCTCATCGCCGAGAACGAACCGTTGATCGCGTCGGCATGTGACAGCAGTCCCTGCCAGACAGTCGGCACTCCGGCCGACAGCGTGACCTGTTCTGTTTCAATCAGCTCGTAGAGCGACTTGCCGTCGAGTGCCGGACCCGGAAACACCAGCTTCGCACCGACCATGCAGGCGATGTACGGCAATCCCCACGCGTTGACATGGAACATCGGCACGACGGGCAGGATCGCATCGCGCGCCGAGCAGTTCAGCGAATCCGGCAGCGCCGCCGCGTAGGTGTGCAGCAGGGTCGAGCGATGGCTGTACAGCACGCCCTTCGGATTGCCCGTGGTGCCGGACGTGTAACACAGCGACGATGCACTGTTTTCGTCCAGCAGCGGCCACTCGTACGCATCGTTGTGAAGGTCGATGAGGTCCTCGTAGCACATCAGCATGCTGGACAGGCCATGCGCTTGCGGCATGTGCGCGCGGTCGGTCATCGCCACGAAGACCTTCGGGCTTTTTACGCGCGGCGCGACGCTCTCGATCAGGGGCAGAAACGTCAGGTCGAAGAACACGACGCGATCCTGCGCGTGCTCGATGATGTACGCCAGTTGGTCGACGTGAAGCCGCGGGTTGAGCGTATGCAACACGGACCCGGCCCCCGACGCTGCGAAGTACAACTCCATATGCCGGTAGCCGTTCCACGCAAGCGTTCCTACCCGCTCCCCCGGTTGGATGCCGAGGCCTGCCAGGGCGTTTGCCATGCGCCGCGCACGCTGTGCGAGATCCCGATACGTATAACGGTGAATGTCCCCTTCGACCCGTCGCGACACGATCTCCTGCGCGCCATGATGGCGTTCGGCGTGCATGAGCAGCGAAGCCACCAGCAGCGGTTGCTGCATCATCAAACCTTGCATTCTTGCTTCTCCTGATTGTTTGTAGAGTCTCGCGCCCTGAATCACGTCGTCGCACTACCCGCTGACGCATACAAGGCAGTCGAACCGGGTCCATCAAGACCGACGAACAGCTTCCCGTCTACGGTCTGGACCGGGAAAGTCGTCAGACCCGGGCCGCCTGTTCGCGGCGTGCGCCCGGTACGCGGGTCGAAGTGCACGCCCTGCGGCCGGCAGTTGCGAGTTCATCGACCGTGCCAACCGGTTTCTGGCGTGATGTCATCGGTTTTCCTGATCGCCAGCCGAGCGCAGCACGGCATCGACAATGGCGCCGGGCGAGTACGCCCCGGACAGCGACAGGGACGAATTGATCACGAAATGCGGCACGCCTGTGACGCCCTCGGCCTGAAGCGAACGCGGGATAGCCATGTTGTGATCGCGCCGCGACGCCGCCAGATGTTCAGCGAGGGCCGCTGCGTCAAGACCGCACGCGAGCCCAATGCGCTGGAGCACATCCGGGTCGCCAATGTCTTCGCCGTCCATGAAATAGGCGGTGAACAGCCGGTCGATCAGCGAAGCAGGCTGGAATCCCGCGCTTGTGGTTACGGCCCACGACACGAGGCTGTGCGCCGCCCGCGTATTCGGCATCACCTCGATCCTGTCGAACGCCAGCTGGACGCCGGCTGCGCGAGCGGCCTCCTGAACCTGTGCGCGCCGTGCCGCGACCGCGTTCGCACTGCCCAAACGAGCCACATAGAACGCCTGATACGGGACGCCACCAACGGGAATATCGGGCAACAACTGGTGCGAGTGCCACCGTGCCTTGACGCTGACGTCCGGACGCAAGCTGGCAACGCGATTGATGGCGGTATCGAGATTGCGCTTGCCGATCAGACACCACGGGCAGACGAAGTCGAAATGGACATCGACCGTCACGGACGCCTTTTCTACTGCGCTACCCTGCTTCGTTACGCCGACCATGTCAGAGAAGCTCACGGATCAGAGTCTCCGCCTGCGGCCACTCGCCATAGCCGGCTGCGGGGTTCAGGTGCCCAACTTCGCCGAGATCGACGAGACGGCTGCCCCAGTCCGCAGCCATCGCCGCAGCGCGATCAAACGCTGCCAGCGGATCGTTGCGGCTGGCGCCGAGAATGCTCGGGAACGGTAACGGCGTACGCGGGCACGGCAGCCAGCCATTTTTCTCGAGCGCATCGAGCATTGGATAACCGGCGGGCATGGGTGTCTCCAGATCCGCCGGCGTGGCGAGCAGCGCGCCCTGGATAGGCCGATGGTGGCGCTGCGCCCAGTGCACGGTAATCATGACGCCGGCGCTGTGAGCCACCAGTACGATCGGGCCATCGATTCTGGCGATGGCCTCGTCCAGTGCCGCGACGCGCGCCGCACAGCTGAGCTTGTCGTGCTCCAGCGGCGGCACCGAAGCCGCTTTGGGGAGGCGAGCCTGCAGCAGCGTCTGCCAGTGCTCGGCCACATGGTCACGCAGGCCGGGTACGAAAAGTATCGTAGGTGCTGTATCGAGAGTCACTATGCTGATTCCTTCAGGTTAGTACGGCCTGTCGCCGATAATCCCGGCGCGCTCCATCTTCCGATGGCACGGCGCGTAGTCCATCACCGCATAGTGCTGCGTGCTACGGTTGTCCCAGATCGCGATGCTGTTCGGCGTCCAGCGCCAGCGCACCTGATACTCCGGGATGTAGGCCTGGCTGATGAGATAGCGCAGCAGGTCGCCCGCGCCCGGATTGGCGTCCTGCCCGAAGCGCACCCGTGCCGGCGTGTGATAGTTCGAGAAGTGC
The DNA here is from genome assembly GCF_046026895.1 of Paraburkholderia sediminicola. Taxonomy (GTDB): domain Bacteria; phylum Pseudomonadota; class Gammaproteobacteria; order Burkholderiales; family Burkholderiaceae; genus Paraburkholderia; species Paraburkholderia sediminicola_C. The sequence goes on along the minus strand of NZ_JAQQEU010000002.1, from coordinate 24,379 downwards.
GTCGTGAACGCATTGACAAACAGCACTTTCTCGCCCGTCTCGGGGTGTGTGCGCACGACCGGATGCTCCGCGTCAGGATATTGGGCTTTCAAAGCATGTCGCTTCTCGATCGGCATCGCCGCACCGAAGCTCGCCTCGATGCTGTGGCGGGCGCGCAGGTCGGCGATCTGCTCCTTCACATGAGGGGGCAGATGTTCATAGGCGAGCACCATGTTTGCCCACATCGTGTCGCCGCCGACGGGGGGGCATTCCACGCATCGCAGCACGGCGCCGAAAGGGGGCGCTTCACGCCAGGTGGCATCCGAATGCCACGAATTTTCGTAGCGGTCGTTGGGCCGGTCCGGCGTCTTGTAAATCCGCACAAGGCCCGGATGCTCGGGATCGCTGCCCGCGACCGGGTGGTCTTCCAGCTCGCCGAAGCGGCGCGCGAAAGCAACATGCTCGGAGGACGTGATGTCCTGATCACGCAAGAACAGCACCCGGTGTTTGAGCAGGTTCGCCCGGATCTCGGCAAAAAGGCCGTCGTCGTGGATCGCGTCGGTGAGCTGGATGCCCACCATTTCGGCCCCAATGGCGTTGGTAAGTTGTTCGATTCGCATGGCTTGTCCCTCAGATAACAAAGACCGACGAGCCGGTCGTCTTGCGCGATTCCAGGTCCCGGTGGGCTTGCGCGGCATCCTCAAGCGCGTAACGCTGGTTCAATTCGATCTTGATGCGGCCCGCGGCGATATGCCCGAAGATTTCGCCGGCAAGTTCGTTCTTCTCGGCGGGGTCGCCGATATAGTCGGCAAGTGCCGGGCGGGTCAGGTAGAGCGAGCCCTTCATTGCGAGAATCTGCGGATTGAACGGCGGAATCGGGCCGGATGCCGTGCCGACGCAGACCATCAGACCGCGCCGCTTGAGCGAGTCAAGCGAGGCCTCGAAGGTATCCTTGCCGACGCTGTCAAAGACCACGTTTACGCCGACGCCATTGGTCAGTTCGCGCACGCGCTTCGCAACGTCTTCCCGGCTGTAGTAGACGATGTGGTCGCAACCATGTGCGCGGGCCACTTCGCCCTTGGCTTCCGTCGAAACCGTGCCGATGACGTTAAGACCCAGCAGCTTCGCCCATTGCGATACGATCAGGCCGACACCGCCGGCGGCCGCGTGCAGCAGGATGGTGTCGCCGGCCTTGAAGTCGTGGATGCGGCGCATCAGGTAGGACGAGGTCAGGCCGCGCATGGTCATACCGGCAGCCGTTTCGCAGGTAATCCCATCCGGCAGCTTGATGAGCGGCGCGGCCGGGATCAGGCGTTCGGTGCTGTAGGCACCCAGCGTGTTGATAAAACCGGTGTAGGTCACACGATCGCCGACCGCGACGTTCGTCACATCCGGGCCGACGGCCTCGATCACGCCCGCGGCCTCGACGCCCATACCGGCAGGCATCGGGACCGGGTACAGACCGCTGCGAAAGTACGTGTCGGCGAAATTCAGACCGACGGCCTCATGGCGCAGGCGGACCTGCCCGGGGCCCGGTTCGCCCACTTCAACGTCCTCGTAGCGCAAGACTTCGGGACCACCTGTTTCATGAAAGCGGATTGCTTTCGCCATGTTCAATCTCCTATCCGTTACTCAAACTGCAAATAGATTTCTGCCTGCCGCGGAACTGCTCGTCTTACCCCGGCCGTCTATTGTCAGATCGGTGTTGTGTTGCGGCGGTGAGTGCCGCGAGGCTCGCGCAGACCGCGAGGAAGTAATGAAAAAGCATCCAAGCGCTTTTTGTCAGTTGCTATGTAATCTAAATCCGTTGCAAATTCAAGCATATCTCAATGGACGGCCGCCACATGGCGACGCATCGTCGCATGTTGAACGTCTACTCTAGTTGCCTGCGCAAAGCCGTAAAAATCCGGCACGCCAGTGTCCCGCCCGTGCCCGGTCCGGCCCGTCGCGTCGTGACCGGGCGACGGCACCGCCGGGGAAATCCCGCTCAGCGGCCAGCATGCTCGCGCAGGGCGTCCAGGCGGTCCAGATCGTCGGCGTAGTTGCGCTTGCCAATGAAAAATGCGATCGCCCCGATGAGTGCCGCGAACGGAACGATTTGCAACGCACCGAGCAGGCCAATGCGGTCGGCGACGAGACCTGTGAGTATCGCGGCGGGGGCCAGCCCCAGCAGATTATTCGCCAGCGTCAGTGTTGCGAACGCCGATGCATGAATGGACGGCGGGGTGAGGTTCGCCACCATCGCACCCGAGGGGCCGCTCGCGCCTGCGCAGAAGAACATCCCGACGCCGATCACAACGAGCTGCAACTGACCCGCAGGCATGCGGAAGCCGATCGCGAGCAGAATGAAGGACGTCAGGCAGAACGCGATCGCGGCGGCCCACTTCTTTTCGCGTGCATTCTTGCTGAGCCGGTCGGCCAGATTGCCGCACACCACCATGCCAAGGCCCGTCACCAGCACGAACACCGCCGCGCTCATGGCTGCCTTGCCGGTAGCCATCCCGTAGTAGCGGTTCAGGAAGCTCGGCATCCACGCCCAGACGGCGGCGGGAACCATCAGATGAATGCCGCTGCCGACATAGGCGCACACGACGGACTTCGTCGAGAAGAGACCCTTCATCAGCGCGCGGAAGCTCATGCGCACGCCGAGCCCTTGCACCTGCCGGTTCAGGCTTGCCGGCTGCAACGGCGCGAGACGTTTTTCGGTGACGATGAACCAGTAGAAAATGACCAGCACGATGCCCACCGCCGCCATCGCGCCGAACGCCATGCGCCAGCCCATATGAGCTGCAACCGCACCGCCGAGCGCCATGCCCAGCACCGAGCCAAACGCCCCGCCCGCCATGAACGCGCCGGTGAGCGTGGCGCGCAGTCGCGCCGGAAAGATGCTCAGAACAACCGCAATGCCCACGCTGCCGTAGGCGGCCTCGCCGATGCCGACGAAGGCTCGTGCGATCAGCATTTCGCCATAGGTTGTCGAGATCGCGCAGCCCAGTGTCGCGAGACTCCACATTGCCGCCATCAGGACGATGCTCTTCACGCGGCCCCACCGGTCGGCGAGTACCGACAGCGGAAAGGTAAGTACCCCAACCATCAATGCGACCACACTGCTGAGCGAACCCAGCCGTGTGTCGGAAAGGTTCCACGTGGCCTTAAGCAGCGGAAACACCGCGTTCAACACCTGCCGCGACATGTAGTCGGAGAGCAGCAATCCAACCGTCAAGGCAAATACCACCCAGGCATAAGCGTGCACGTCCGTTCGTGTTGTCGAAACATCGCCCGTGTTGGGCTCAGCGTGCTGCATGAGCATGGTTTGTCTCCTTCGCGTCTAGTTCGTTAGCGACAGCATTTGCCATTCAGGACAAACACGGCCGATTATGGATATCCGTTACACCCCCCGGCGGGCGCCGGGGTGTCCCATCCTTGAAACCCGACATCAATTAACGCGTCGAGCGGGCTGCGCCCCTTAAGCCGAGCGCAGCGTCGCGTTCCTGACGCCTGCTCTGACAGTTCCGCGCCACCCTGTGGAATAGGACCTAGTGCTCGCACAATAGGGCAATCGCGCGTTACACTTTTATGTATAGACGCCATCCTTTTAGCGATTGATGCCAGTGCGCGTAAACACCGGGTATCCAGGCCAGCAGGCACTTCATTGCTACAAGGTTGGCGCAGCCCGTATCGAGCCTGCGGAGAGATTGAGATGGAAACGATGCTACGCTCGGTTGCGATGAGCGGGTATTTCGATGTGACGCGGCGGTTGGGACTGAATCCTGTCGAGCTCGCGCAGCAGGTCGGAATCGACCCGGCGGCGCTGGCGAGTCCGGAGGAGCGGATTTCGGCCGCCGCCTGCTCCCGGCTACTGGAGCTCACGGCTGAGAAGGCGTCATGTCCGACTTTCGCGCTGCAGATGGCTGAAACCCGGCAGAAATTCGGGACCGGCGTGGTCAATGTCCTGCTCGCGCATAAACGCACGCTACGCGAGGTTTTGCTGGCGGCAGCCGAATTCCGGCATCTGCTCAACGAAGCCTTGGCCGTCTACGTCGAGGACGCTGGAGAAACGGTCACCATCCGGGAGGAACTCGTCCTCGATCCGGGTACACCGGCCAGGCAGGCGATCGAGCTTGCAGTAGGTGTTCTCGCGCGCCACTCCAGTGCACTGCTCGGCAATCACTGGAAACCGCGCGCCGTCCATTTCGCTCACCCGGGGCCCGCTGACCAGACGTTTCATCGCCGCTTCTTCGGCTGTCCGCTGGAGTTCGGCAGCGACTTCAACGGGGTCGTTTGCGCAGCTGCCGACCTCGACTACCCGAATCCGGCCGCTGATCCAGAACTGGTCCGATATGCCGAAAGCCTCGCCACCCCACTTAACGTAACGGGTGCAGATTCGATCGCGCTGGAGGTGCGCAAGGCGATCTACCTGTTGCTGCCCGTCGAGCAGGCTACAGTCGATCTGGTTGCCCGTCATTTACGTCTAAGCGTACGCACCATGCAGCGGCAGCTTGGATCGGCCGACACCAGCTTTTCGGCACTGATCGAAGAAGTCCGGCGCGAACTTGCCGTGCGCTATATGAGCAACCCGCGTTATCCGATTGGTCGAGTCGCGCTACTGCTCGGCTACAATCAGCAGGGTTCCTTTACGAACTGGTTTGCCTCGCGGTTCGGCATGACGCCGCGTGATTGGCGTAACAGCAAATCGAAATGAAGGGTGCCTGTTGCACCGCTTAAGCGTGCTTGAGGCAGCAGCGGCGCGCGAGAATGCGTGGCGACCTAGCGGGAAGTCGAATCCTTTGCCTTGTTGCTGCCCTTGGCCGCCACTTTCGGCAACGGCGCCTTTTTGAGGGCCGAGCGATCGGTCCTGGTCGCGGCCTTCTTCGCAGGCCTGGTTGCAGGGGCCGCACTTCTTTCGATCAGAAATACCGAGCGGTCCTTGGCGTCCCTGATCCAGGCCGGAGGACGCGCATGGCCGCTCCAGGTGGCACCAGTCTTGGGATCACGGTACTTAGGCGCCGGCTTTGCCGGCGTTGCCGACGCCGCGGGTGCCGGGGCCTTGCGCCGGAAATCGATGCCGGCATCCTCAAGCAGTCTGACTGCCGGAGACTCGTCGGACGCGGCCATGACCGCCGAAGCCCCCTTTGGGGCTGTTGCCGCGGCACGCTTCTTTGCCCGAACAGCACCGTGCCCAACTGGCGCGGATTCTCGCAACTCGTCGGCAGCAATGCCAAATTGCGCCATCTCCGCGCGGATCCTTTTGATGGCTTCATTGCGCGCATCACTGAGGGCTTCTTCTGCTTCCCGCTGCAGTTTCAGGATCTCCGCCTGAATCACATCATAAGACCTTGCCATCACGCTACTCCTCGTTGGTTTTATGTGGCCGAATTATAAGCCTCAGGTGCCGGCCGGGCGCGCGAGGCCTGGTTCGCAGAACCGTGCGAGAGCTCCGCGAAGTGTGGGCTTCCAAAAGGGGCTGACTGACCAGCCCAGCCAGCACCCGCACCCAAAAAAGCAGCGGATCTCCCGCAAGCGGGAATGGCGTGCCTAGTGGGAGATTTTCCCGACAATCGGGACGACAGCCGGGGTCAAGATAGCCTCCTCCTTTCAATCTGCCATCACAACCTTATTCGTTGCATTATCAACTTATCAGCAATAATTCCAGCGAAAATTCATGTCGGACACCGCACTTTACCTTTTAGGCACTCATCGACCTGACACGGCATCCAAGCTGTTGCATAATCACCCCAAGCCCGCTGGGTTGGGGACATTTCCCGGCTGCGTAGCCCGCCCCCCAATTCGGATGAGCGCGCCGCAGCAGCATAGATTTCACTTATAGCCTTTCGTCTAGTTGTGGTGTCAACTTGACCGTGGATCCGATCGCCGGGTTGTTTTATTCCCAAAAACCCCCGTCTATCTGGATCAAACAGTGAACGGCAGACTCATCGGTCAGCCGATCCCGTTAAGGTTCCCGTGAGCACCGAGCCAAGGAGTTTTTTGTCAATGCAAAGAGAAGTAGTGGTTGTCAGCGGTGTGCGCACCGCCATCGGTAAATTTGGCGGCAGCCTGAAAGACGTCCCGACGACGGAACTCGGCGCGCTCGTCGTGCGCGAGGTGCTCGCGCGGGCTGGCGTTGCCGGCCAGCAGGTCGGCCACGTTGTGTTTGGCAATGTGATCCCGACCGAGCCCAAGGATCTCTATCTCTCGCGCGTCGCAGCCATGAACAGTGGCATTGCCGAATCGGCCCCGGCATTCAATGTCAATCGCCTATGCGGGTCGGGTCTGCAGGCAATCATCTCCGCGGCACAAACCATTCTGCTCGGCGATGCTGAAGTCGCCATTGGCGGCGGCGCCGAGAACATGAGCCGTGCACCCTATCTATCAACGGACGCACGCTGTGGCTCCCGTATGGGTGACAGCCGGCTGATCGACATGATGCTTGGCGCACTGAACGATCCATTCGAAACGGTCCCGATGGGCGTCACTGCCGAAAACGTCGCGCAGAAATTTGGCATCACACGCGAGCAGCAAGACGAACTGGCAGTGGAATCCCATCGCCGGGCGGCGCGAGCGATCGCCGAGGGCCGTTTCAAGGAACAGATCCTCTCGATCAAGCGCAAGGTGAAGGGCAAGGAAGTGGTGTTCGATACCGACGAGCACGTGCGCACGGAAGTCGATGCCGCTGAGCTCGCCGCCATGCGTCCGGTTTTCAAAAAGGAAAACGGAACGGTTACCGCGGGCAACTCATCGGGTATCAACGACGCCGCAGCCGCAGTCCTGATGATGGACCGGCAAGCCGCCGAGCGCCACGGCATCAAGCCGATGGCTCGGCTCGTGTCATACGCGCACGCTGGTGTCGATCCGCGCTACATGGGTATCGGTCCGGTGCCGGCGACCCGAATCGCGCACGAGCGTGCGGGCTTGCGCATTGGCGACATTGAGGTCATCGAGGCAAACGAGGCATTTGCCGCGCAGGCGTGCGCCGTCACGCAGGAGCTGCAACTCGACCCCGCCAAGGTCAATCCCAATGGCTCCGGAATCTCCCTCGGACATCCAATCGGTGCGACGGGCGCACTGATCACCGTCAAGGCTCTCTATGAGCTGAAGCGCACGGGTGGCCGTTACGCGCTTGTCACGATGTGCATCGGCGGCGGCCAGGGAATCGCGGCCATCTTCGAAAATCTCCAGTAAGCGGATTTGCAGGCAAATGGAAATTGAAACTGTAGGTATTGTCGGCGCGGGCACGATGGGCAACGGTATCGCCCAGACCGCTGCTGTGGCCGGCATGAAGGTCGTCATGATCGATGTTACGGAGGCTGCCCTGTCCAAGGGCGTGGCAGCCCTGAGTAGCAGCCTCGAACGTTTGATCTCGAAGGGCAAACTGGACGCCGACGCGCGCGCGGACGCGCTCGCCCGGATCGAGACTTCGACCGACTACCAGCGGCTTTGTGACGCCGACATCGTGATCGAGGCCGCAACCGAAAACAACGACCTGAAGGTCCGAATTCTCAAACAGATCGAGTCCGTGGCACGCCCCGACGCCATCATCGCCTCGAATACCTCGTCGATCTCCATCACGGCGTTGGGCGCGGCACTCGCTGATTCGTCACGCTTTATCGGCATGCACTTCTTCAATCCGGTGCCGATGATGCCGCTCGTCGAGATCATCCGCGGTGTGCGCACGAGCCCGCAGACGGAAGACGCGATCCGCGAGTTGACGAAGCGCTTCGACAAGTCGCCTGTCGGCGTCAAGAACTCGCCGGGATTCGTGGTCAACCGTATTCTCGTGCCGATGATCAATGAAGCCTTCTTCGTGTTGGCCGAAGGCATCGCCACCCCCGACGAAATCGACGCCGGCATGAAGCTTGGGGCCAATCACCCGATCGGCCCGCTCGCCCTGGCCGACCTCGTTGGACTCGATGTCGTCCTGTCGGTGCTCGAAGTGTTTCAGAAGGATTTCGGTGACCCGAAGTACCGGCCCTGTCCGCTGTTGCGCGAGCTGGTAGCGGCCGGCCGCCTCGGCCGGAAGACCGGTCACGGCGTCTTCAGCTACGCATAGGCGATCACGGCAGATCACCGGTTTCCGCGCCCGCTCCTGCTCGACGGCGGAGCGCGGAACCTGACATCGAGTTATGGGCCGGCGCGACCATTCCGTTGAGCGCGGCTCAACCCCGTGTTCTCGCCGCATCCCTTCGTTAGCGACTGCGTAGCCCAAGTGCACTGCCTCCTCACGAGGGCCGTGAGGAGGCAGTGACGTCTCTCGCCATTCGCCTCAATCGGCCAGCGCTTTCAACTCGATGAGCAGATCCTTCGCTGCCACGCGGTCACCCGGTTGCACATGCACCGCAGCGATCTCACAATCTCGCTCAGCCGCGATGTGTGTCTCCATTTTCATCGCCTCGAGCGCGACCAGCGTGCTGCCTGCCGGCACGCGCTGCCCGGGTTGAACCTGGACCGTCACGATCGAGCCCGGCATCGGCGCGGCGATATGCAGCGGATTTTCCGCATCTGCAACCGCTCGGCCTTTGCGTGCGGGCCCCGCCAGCACGGTACTGCGCCGCTCGATGACAACGGTGCGCGACTGCCCATTCAGCTCGAACTGGACCTTCATCGTCCCCTCGTCGACGTCGGCGTGCTGCCCCTGCAGCGACACGAGAAGCGTCTTGCCTGCATCGATATCGACGGCGACTTCTTCCTGCGGCTGCAGGCCATACAGGAACGCAGACGTGGGCAACACCGACGTGTCGCTGTATGTGCGCAAGTGCGCGTGGTACTCGGCCGTCTGCTTTGGATACATCAGGTACGATGCGAGCTGCCTGTCATCGAGCGGGTGTTCGCAGGCCGCCCCGCCCTGCGCGCGCGCCGTGCCCAGATCTACGGCAGAAACCTGGTCACCGGGCCGGTATGGCGCAGGCGGCTCTCCCCGCAAGACCTTGCGCGACAGCTCCGCTGGAAACCCGTCAGGCGGGAAGCCAAGTTCGCCTTTGAACAACGATACGACCGATTCAGGAAAAGCGATATCCCTCGCCGGGTTGCACACATCGGCCGCGCTCAGATCGTTGGCCACCATCATCAATGCCATGTCGCCGACCACTTTCGAGGTGGGCGTTACCTTGACGATGTCGCCGAACATCCGGTTGACGTCCGCGTATGCGCGCGATACCTCCGTCCAACGATGTTCGATTCCGAGCGCGCGTGCCTGCTCCCGCAGGTTCGTGTACTGGCCACCAGGCATTTCGTGACGGTAGACGTCGGCCGTGCCTGCCCGGATCTCCGATTCGAACGGTGCATAGTGGCGACGCACGCCTTCCCAGTACATCGACGCCTCGTGCAGCCGCTCGAGACTGAGCCCGGGATCGCGCTCGCTGGCCGCCAGTGCGGCGGCAATGCTCGACAGGTTCGGCTGCGACGTAAGGCCGCTCATCGCATCGAGTGCACCGTCGACGGCATCGCAGCCGGCATTGATCGCGGCGAGTGCCGAAGCGGCCGAAATACCGCTGGTGTCGTGTGTATGGAAGTGAATGGGCAAGCCCGTCTCTTCCTTGAGCGCCTTCACGAGCGCTGCGGCGGCGTTTGGACGGCAGATGCCCGCCATGTCCTTGATGCCCAGAATGTGCACGCCGGCACGCTGGAGTTCGCGTGCGATTCCGACGTAATACTTGAGGTCGTACTTGGAGCGCGAAGAGTCGAACAGATCGCCCGTGTAGCAGATCGCGCCTTCACACAGCGCTCCGCTTTCACGTACCGCGTCGATCGCGACCCGCATGTTGCGCACCCAGTTCAGGGAGTCAAACACGCGAAACAGGTCGACGCCGTTGCCAGCCGCCTGCTGCACGAAAAAACGAACGACATTGTCCGCGTAGTTCGTATAACCCACCGCATTCGAGCCGCGCAGGAGCATCTGGAAAAGAATGTTAGGTACCCTTTCGCGCAACTGCACAAGACGTTCCCACGGATCTTCCTTGAGAAAGCGCAGAGCCACATCGAAGGTCGCGCCACCCCAGCACTCCATCGAAAAAAGCTGCGCGAGCTCGCGGGCATAGAACGGCGCGATGGGCAGCATGTCGGCGGTACGCATGCGCGTGGCGAACAGAGACTGGTGCGCATCGCGCATCGTCGTGTCAGTCAACAACACCTGCTTCTGGTTCAGCATCCAGTGCGCGAATTTTTCGGCGCCCAACTCACGCAGACGATCCCGTGTGCCCAGAGGCACCGAGTCCACAGTGTCTAATGCCGGCATCACGGGCTTCGACAGGGGCAACGCGGGCATCGCGCGGCCCGTCATTTCCGGATGTCCGTTGACGCTGACCTCCCCGAGGTAGCGCAGCAGCTTCGTCGCTCGATCACGGCGTTTCGTAAAAGCAAGCAGTTCGGGCGTCAGATCGATGAAGCGCGTGGTGACGTCGCCTGATCCAAAGGCGGGATGATTGATGACGTTCTCGAGGAACTGCAGGTTCGACGCGACGCCGCGGATGCGGAATTCGCGCAGCGCGCGGTCCATCCGCCGGATCGATTCTGCGGCAGTCGGCGCCCAGGTGGTCACCTTGACCAGAAGCGAATCGTAGTACGGGGTGATCACCGCGCCGCCATAGGCCGTTCCGGCGTCGAGCCGCACACCGAATCCGGCCGCGCTGCGATAAGCGGTAAGCCGCCCGTAGTCGGGCAGGAAGCCATTGTCGGGATCCTCGGTCGTGATCCGGCATTGAAGCGCATGCCCGTTCAGCGGAATCTCCGCTTGCGCCGGCACTCCGGCGGCGCGGTTGCTGAGGCCGCCGTCCCGATTCAGCGCGTCTTCGGTGAGTCCGATTCTGCCGCCTTCAGTGACGCGGATCTGCGCCTTGACGATGTCGACCCCGGTGATCATCTCGGTGACCGTATGCTCTACCTGGATGCGCGGGTTGACCTCGATGAAGTAGAACTTCCCCGAGTCCGCATCCATCAGAAACTCCACCGTGCCGGCATGCGTATAGCCGACCGCTCGCATCAGCCGAAGTGCCGATCCGCAGAGCGCAGCGCGGCCCGCAGGATCGAGATACGGCGCAGGGGCGCGCTCCACGACCTTCTGGTTGCGACGCTGCACCGTGCAGTCGCGTTCGTAGAGATGCACGAGGTTGCCGTGTGCGTCACCGAGCACCTGTACTTCGACATGGCGCGCGTTACGCACCAGTTTCTCAACATAGACTTCGTCGTTGCCAAACGCAGCAAGCGCTTCCCGCCGGGCCGCGGCGAGCGCGCTTTCCAGATCCTGCTCGCTTTCGAGCACCCGCATGCCTCGGCCGCCACCGCCCCAGCTTGCCTTGAGCATCAGCGGATAGCCGACTCCCGCCGCTGCACGTTTGCATTCGTCGATCTCGCGCGGCAATGGATCTGTGGCAGGCATCACCGGCACACCGGCGGCGATTGCCGCGTTGCGCGCCGCGACCTTGTTGCCGAGCATGCGCATGACTTCCGGCGACGGGCCGACCCAGCGTATGCCAGCGTCGATGACAGCCTGAGCGAAGTCGGGGTTCTCGGAGAGAAAACCGTAACCGGGATGGATCGCGTCGACCTTCGCCTGCCGGGCGATCCGGAGGATGTCGTCGATATCGAGGTAGGCGGCGAGAGGCTTCTTTCCCTCGCCCACCAAGTAGCTCTCGTCAGCCTTGAAGCGATGCAACGCGAGCCGGTCTTCGTTTGAATAGATGGCCACCGTGCGTATGTCCATCTCGGCGGCGGCGCGCATCACGCGAATCGCGATCTCGGAGCGGTTAGCAATCAGCAGCGATCTGATCGGGGCGTAGTTCATGACAGGCAGGGACTCGTACATGGGCGCGACGCGCCGGCTAACCGGCGCATCGCAAATCGACAGAAGCTCGTAAGTTCAGACGCGCAGACGTAATCCGCTTGACGGTACTCACTGAGAGCCGGAACCGCGGCTTGCGAGCGATTGATGTGAACTCCGACGCAGAGGGCGGTTTTCAGCAACGATTCGTTGCCGGGATCAGTTACTAGTCAAGATGAGAAAACGGCGCGTGCGAATCCATCCAGTCGTAGTGACCACGCGCACTCGCCCAAGCCCATTGGGACACGGCATGTGTCGCCTCTTTGCGACTCTCGACGCACGAGGGGTCTTCTTTCAAACGCTCTTCATCTCGTGAGGGGCGTGTTGCGGTTGATCTACCGTTCGTTTCAGCAGTCATTCTGGTCTGTCCTGTTTAAGATGATGCACTGCCCGCCCGGTCATCTCCATAAACGGGCTGTGGCACAAAAGTCAAACGCACGCCACTATGCGGCGAGAATCCTTCACATGGGCAAGGAATGGACCAAGTCTGGCTCAGGTCGCTATGTCGTTGATTATTCAACATTTGTCAAACGCAGCAACGAACGCTGCGTTTCAGAACTGAATTCTGGAGTTCAGTTTTGGTTTTACTCGAAAGCCGAAAGACTATGAGTATCGGTGCTGGCACCGTCGAGGTTGCACAGGGTTGAAAGGCCGATGCGCGTCGGCATCCAACGAACGCACCGCACGGTGCCCGCCGACCAAGGTCAATCAATTTCAGCTTGCGCATCATCGCTACCCGGAATCTACCGGGCGCTGTGCGATACGTGGCGGCGGAACCCCGTTTTCGGTCGCATGGCGCCTATTGCCCAGCGCGAACTATCCCGCCCAAAGGCAAAGCCGCGCGCATTGCAAATGGCGCGGTATTAGCAACTATCGCGAGCGGCGCCGCTCTGGATATACGACGGCATAGGAGAGCTGATCGGGTCTTCCTGTCCGATCAAGCCCCCTTCGACATAGCTGCGACCAATAACCACCGACTCGTCGAGATCAGCACCGCATCAGCCGGGTCGGCATACTGAAAGTGCCTCGCCGGAGATTCCCTCGAGGAACGGCCGGCACAGAAATAGAGCCGTTGCCGCGATCGCTTCCGCTCTCGTTTAGACGGCCTTGCGCAGGAAGCCCTGCGTAGCGCCCTTGCGGTTGGGCGCGAAGCCGTTGGCCAGCAGCGTCTCTTCCACTGTGTCGTAGAACACGCCGATCTTGCTGATCTCGCGTGCCTCCTGGGCGGTGGCGACCTTGCGGCCGAACTCGCGCGAGATGCGCACCAGTTGCTCGATCTGCTCAACCGTGCTCATCTTATTCGTGCGCGACTGGTTCCAGATGTTGTCCTCGATGCCGCAGCGCACGTGCAGGCCCATCGCAATGCCCATCATGTTGACTGGCAACACGTTGCGCATCGAGCTCTCCACCGTCAGCACCGCGCCATCAGGCGTGGCACGTACGAAGTTGGCCAGGCTGTAGATGTTCGGTGCGTCCATGCCGCCGCCGATGGCCACCCAGTTCATGACCAGCGGGCCCTTGTAGACGCCGCGCCGGATCAGGCGCTCAACCGATTCGAAACTGTTGATGTTGTAGCACTGGAAGGCGCTCTGGATGCCGGCCTCGTTCAGGCGGCGGATGTGCTCCTCGGCCCAACCGGGCTGCGCCGGCACCGTCATCTCTTTGTAGGCGTTGTAGACCTCAGGGTCCGCCATCGAAGTTCCCTTGACGTCGTCATCCTCCCAGTGTTCAACCACGTTCATCTGCGAGGTGTTGATCGTCACCGTGACCTGGTCGGGCTTGGGATCGAGCTCGGCCAGCATGTGGCGCGTATCGTCGCTCAGCCATTTGGCCGCGGCACCTTCGTTCTCCGGCGCGAAGCTGATCGAGCCGCCCACCTGGATGATCATCTCGGGCACCGCATTGCGCACGCCCGCGATCAGTTCGTTGAACTTCGACAAGCGCTTGCTGCCCTTGCCGTCGAGTTCGCGCACATGCAGGTGCAGCACGGTAGCGCCGGCGTTGTAGCAATCCACCGCCTTCTGGATCTGCTGCTCCATCGTGACAGGGATGTCTTCGGGAAAGTCGGACGGCACCCACGACGGCGCATAGGGCGCGGCCGTGATGATGAGGGGCTGCTGGTTCTCGGTATAGAGAGAGCCGTCGAGAAAGTTCATTGTATGTCTCCAGAGGCAGGTTAGGGGGAACGAAGGAAATCGCGGGCTGTGTCTGATGAACCCGGCGCTCAGCGCATGTCGTCGAAAATTCGGACGCGACAAGAGCGTCGCTGCATCACGATTCGTTTTCCAGGTTGTTTGGCGATCTACGCGTCCCGCCCGCTGCGTGTCAGACAGACGTAGACGCAACGGGCGATGAAACACTGCAGCGACAATACGGCAATCCACCAATGCGGTTTACGTTTTTGGTGACATTGTTTTATGAATTGGCGCCACTAAGCGTTAACACTGGCTCCGCGCATGGGTTGCGAACCGGAAAAAAGAAGGTCGAATGCAACCCTCAGTGTCTCGCGCATGCGTTGCACGAAATTCAGGTAGTCACGCCAACCGGAATTGTTGATTTCTCCACCAGGCTTCGCTCGTGTACGGCCGCCTCTTCGAGCAGGATGGGAGCCGCAAGACTCATCGCATGAATGCCAAGCACGGAAACGCACTGCAGTACCGCTGTGATCTCTTCCCGGGTCGCCCCCAATTCGAGCGCCTTCCGTATATGACGTCGCACGCCTGGTCCATACATGTGCGTACAGGAGGCGTCGACGGCAATGGCGAGGAATTCGACCGTCTTCGGGTCCAGCACCCCCGAAGTCATCGGCGCCATCGCCATAGCCATGAATTTTTCAGTCCAGGCAGGATCAAGTTCCGCAAAGGGCTGCCACTGCGCGTTCCAGTTGCCGCTTACGCGTAGCGCGTCACAAACAGGTGTGGCAATTGCGTCCTTGATTGTCATTTGCATGCCTCCAGTAGGGGATCAACATGTGTCGCATGCCGCCGGATTTCGCGCGGGCGTCGTGCAGCGCTATGGCCTCAGTCTAGAAAGCCGCCCGCCTCTCCGCTTGACATACTGGGACAGTTGCTTATCCTTATTGGCCACACCCGGAAAGACCCTGATGCCGAGACTCGTTCGCAGTGCCAGCCTGACTCACTACGCTGAAACCGCTCGGGCGGCGGGCCTTGATCCGTATCGCCTGATTGCCGAAGTGGGATTGCCTGCTGCCAGCCTTGCCGAGTCCGATCTGAAGATTCCAGCCGACAAGGTCGCGCTGCTGCTCGAAATGTCGGCTCAGCGAAGCGGCGTTGAGGCGTTCGGGCTGACCATGGCCGAGTCGCGGCGCGCGTCCAATCTGGGCCTGCTTGCGCTCTACGTACGCGACGAGCCCACGCTGCGCCGCGCACTCAACGCTGCCGCGCGTTTTCGCCATCTTCATAACGAGGCGTTGTTTCTCGCGCTTGAGGAAGAAGGTGACGTCGCAATCATCCGCGAGGAGTTGCTAGGCGGCAGCGTCGTGCCGGTCAGGCAGGTGACAGAAGTGGCCGTGGCCGTAATGGTCCGCCTGCTGCGGTTCTTTCTCGGCGATGACTGGAAACCGAGGGCTATCTGCTTTACGCACGACGCACCACGCGATCGCGCCGCCCATGTCCGCGTTCTACGCAGTAGCCTCAAGTTTGGCCAATCGTTTTCGGGCATCGTGTGTGACGTCCACGATCTCGACCTGCCCTTTCCCGCGGCCGACCCGGTGATGGGCCGATACGTCCGGCGACTTCTTGGCAGTGTCGATACCGCGGCTGATGCCCCATTGTCGGACGAGGTGCGCAAACTGGTGTTCCTGCTGCTGCCATCCGGCCGCAGCTCGAACGACACTGTCGCGGGACAGCTCGCGATGAGCCGTCGAACGATGCACCGCCATCTGGCCAAGGAAGGGATGAGCTATATGTCGATTCTCGACGCGGTACGGGGTGAACTCGTGCCGCGATATCTGGAGCGCCGGGAACGGCCGCTCTCCGAGATATCGAGCCTGCTTGGCTTTTCCGAGCCGAGTGCCTTCACGCGATGGTTTCGGTCGAAGTTCGGTTGCTCCCCTACCGAATATCGTGAAAACAAAGCGCGGTAACACCGATATCGGCTAAACGCCGGCATTGGCGACGCGCCTGTGCGCAGCGCGCTCGCGCCTAATCCAGCCGGAACACATCGACCGCCCGCGCCAGCAGGTCGGTCTGTCCGTGTTGGTGCCCGACCTGTTCCACGGTGTCGGCCACATGGGCCGCATTTTCCCGGATCGCCTCGTCGATGCCTGCGATGTTGTCCCCCACCTGATCGATGCCCTTGCGCTGGGCTCCCGTGGCCGTCGCCATTTCATGAACGATGGCGGAAAGCCGCGTGACGCTCTCCAGCACTTCGCTCATGGTATTGCCTGCGCGTTCAACGAGCCCATTGCCGGTGCGAGCGCGATCGACCGACTCACCGATAAGAGCCCGAATCTCCTTCGACGCCGTCGCGCTTCGCTGTGCAAGGGTGCGCACTTCCGCGGCCACCACCGCGAACCCACGCCCCTGGTCGCCTGCCCTTGCTGCCTCGACAGACGCATTGAGCGCGAGAATGTTCGTCTGGAAGGCAATGCTGTCGATCACCCCGATGATGTCGGTAACGCGCTCGCACGAACTGTAGATTTCACCCATCGTATCGATCACAGCAGTTATCGCCGCGCGCCCTTGAGTGGCAATGTCGCTCGCCGAAGCCGCCAGCGTACTGGCCGCCGTCGCGTGATCTGCGTTTTCGTGCACGCTTTGCTTGAGTTGCTCCATCGCCGCCACGACGCCCTCAAGAGACCGTCGCTGCTGCTCAGTGCGATCCGACAGAACGAGGTTGCGCTCACTGATGCCGGCGACGGACCCGGCGACTTCTCCCACGCTGTCGCGCACCTGCAGCAGCGTTTTGCGCACGGCCCCGAGGGCGGCGTGGAAAGATCCCGCCACTTCGCCATCCGGCCGTGCTGTCTTGTCACTCAATGTAATGTACCCGGACTCCCGACCGATGCCGTGAGCCATTGCAGCCAGCTCGCCCGCCTCGCGGGCGTCACGCTCCTGACGAATCGAGATTGCCGCGAGGAACAACGCCTGCAGCCACAGAAATGCCCAATGCTGTGCCACCACGTCAAGTCCAGTCTGGGTGAATGCGATGACGCCCCAGCCCCACTCCTGGAAATAGTTAAAGGCCAGTTGCTGGAGCGACGCGACTGCAGTGGCCAACAGAATGACCCGAACGTCACGGTAAGCCAGAAGCAGCGACAGCAGAATGAACACTACGAAGTGAAACTTGTCCTGGCCGTGCCCGAGGTCGATCATCAGCGCGGCACCGCCCATGAATGTAATCGCCGAGACAAGCCGGGTCGTCAGATGCCCCGGCATCGCGAACGCCATGAGGGTCGACACAATCGCAAGCGGCAGCCCGCCCACGAGCACACGCAGCCCATTTCCAAAATACAGGCCGATACCGAGCGACGCCGCCAGCAGGATCCAGTTGACCGCCGCGCACGCGCGGTCGGCGCGCACGCGAGCGGCGCTCAGTGGAGATTCAATCACCGACGCCGTACGCTGCGGCGTCCGTTGGCCACGCTTTGCGCTGGCATGGCTGTTCGACGCTGCGGCAGTGCCGCCCAAGAGTCTGGTGGACATCACGTATCTACTCCTTTGGTTCTGACTGTTCGATGTAATTTCAAGCAGCGCGCTGGTAGTACAGACTTTGCGGATGGTGAACCTGGGCGAAGAAGAACCAGCGCTCGGCAAGCAGCCCCGCGTACGGAATCACGCATGCCAAAACATGTCCGGGTCAACCCTGGCCATGACTGAATCAACCCGAAAAATAGTAATCGGATATTGTTGATTTCACAACTTGATATTTGTGATATCTTCCAGATTCCGCTCTTACGATTCGTGGAACCCAATCCTTGGGCTGCGTCGCGTTGACGCAATCGCGCCCGGATGAGCCGACGCTGCGCGCCGCCGTGAGAGGCGTGATGCACTCTGGTAGACCCAATATGCTTATCCATCTGTTTGACCTCCAATCGACCCTTCAGACCACCGACGGCATGCGTGTCGATCGTGACCGCGCCGGTGCCGCCACCCTGATTCGCCGGGCGAGCGACCGCGCCGGATTGAGAGTCGTCGACGTTCAGGGCTACATGTTTCTCGCCGACAGCGCCGGTACCTTGTCGTGGTTTAACCCGCTTGCACAGGACCAGCACGCCAAGACCCTGTTTGATGCCATGCGCTTTACTGTGAGCGGCCGCCTGCTCACGCGCAGGGTGGTGTCACCAACAGGCGCAAGTGTCGGTGCAGTGTTCGCATCCGGCAAACGGTGGCGCAAGACGGTCGTCGAATTTGCCGCATCCCATCCGGCTTCGCACCGTACAGTTGGGTGGACGGCCACGCCGGCTGGCCGGCCCTCACCAGACGCTCGGAGCCGTGAGCCGGGTTTGTTCTAGTTGATACATCAACCACATCGATTGATAATTCTTCTTTCTACGTTCGGACGGTTTCGCGTGCACTGCGTTGAGATCGCATTGAGAGAACGAAAAATGATTTTTATCCTGCTAATTGCCGCAACGCTGACAACCAGTATCGCGGGTTACCGGTACGTCGCATATCCCAATCGCGATACAGCGATTCAGGCCGCTTACTACCTTGGCCAGGAGGTCGGCATGGGCAGCGCGGATGCGCGCCTCACGTTCGAACAACGCTTCCGCGACGACGAGGACGCACGTCTCGCATACGCGCACGGGATGATGAGCGTCGAGCCTGCGAGCACGGACCACACCGCTATTCGCTGAAGCTGGCGCACGGGACAACGTCGGCGCAAAGTGCGTTACTTATGCATGAATCGCGGTGAGATTCAGCGCTCGATGTAGAGGCCCTTTTCACGCGCAAAGACGAAAGCGCGCGCATCAGATTGCAGCCGTAGCGTCAGCAGCCCGCACGTCACATGACTGAAAAGTCAGATCGTTTCAGGAGGCAACGCCGCCGCCAGGTATCCGGTGGGCGCTCCATCCTTGGCGGCAGGGACAGAGACCGGGTTTGGCTGGCCGCGACGAACAGCAGCCACTCGACTGCAGAAGCGCTTCATTTCAGCCGGGACGGCGGACCATTTGGCATCGCCCGACCATCGTCTAGCCGACTCGACTCCTTTCCCTTAGCGTCGCGAGCGGTCCGGTGTGGTTTTTTTGCGACTGCCCCACCGGGCAGGTAGGGGCAACAGGCAGATCCTGAAGGCCTTGGCGCGGAAACGAAAAATCATCATACGGAACACCTGGGTTTTCATCCGAAACGAGCCTGGATAGCATGATGAAACACGTCAGCGTCCCCAACGATTGGCGTGTGTGTTTGTTAGCCGCAGGATCGCCTGCGGCTTTTTTTTGCCGACGAAACCAGGCACCGACTGTAGCGATCGTCTAGCGACTGAACGATGCTTGTCATAGTCGGCAGCACGCGTACTCATCGCGCCTCGCGGAGCGACGTCGCCACCCTATCCGCGTAAGAAGCGAAGCCGGACTTAGACCGTCACGCCCCTCCCTGTGGGCCGGGCGGAAGGAGAGCCACGGTTCGGCCCTCGCTGTCAAGATGCGCCTCGCCCGATCGAAGCGCTTGTGGCAAAAACGCACATTGCATTTTTTGCGCCGACTACTCCGCCCAAACGATTGCTTATACTCTACGCACCTCTTCTTCGAGGCGCTTCGTATGCCGCAAGAATGGCTTGAATATCTCCAGCGACTTAGCTGGAACACTCCGATTACTTTGGCGCTGGCGTCAGGGGCAATCGGCTCGGTCATTACGCTCGCGTGGATCTCTGCAAGGGATGCCAGGGAGCGCAGGCGTCAGCGACGCGAAACCGCGTTGGAACTCGCGTTATCGCTGGAAAGCTACGCTCGAACCTGTCGCACGATGATGCACAAGGCCGCTTGGGCAGCCGCGGAGCCGGGCGGCCCCATCCGCCGCGAAGCCAGCAAGGGCGTGTGCCTCCCCGCCTTTGCCTATCCGGACAAGCTGCAGTGGCGCGTCCTGAGCCGCAGAGTCATCTCCGATCTGCGTGAGTATCCCGCTACGGTTCACTCGGCCCGCGAGTATGTGGACGCATTTCGGGAGTTCGGTGAGCCAATAGACCTTTGCGGTCAGGTTGAATACGAATGTGCGAAGGCAGCGAAGTGTGCTTTGGAGCTGGCTCGGGCCACGCGCCGCCGGCACGGGGCCGCGAAGTGGAAACCGGGTGCCAAAGATTCATCGATGGAGCGCGAACTGTCCGACTTCATCAAAACCGCCGAAGAAAAGCGCAAAGCGTCTCTCGATCTACTAACGGAGTCCACGGTGGGTCGGCGAGCGGACGCACAGCCGTTCAAACAACCGTTAAGCGCCTGAAATCTGGACGAAACTGGTGAGACCGACCTGTCAGGCGCCTCGCAATCCGAAACGGCCTTTCCAGTTCTGCCGTTGAGCGGCGCCACTTTTTTCAGTAGCGGGCGCGTGGATTGGCTATGCCGATCAAAGTGGCGAAAAATTCGTGGCTGAGAAACAGTCTCCTAACCGCCTTGCAATGCACGCTTCTTCGTTCGAGCCGTTCCCACCTATGACGGCGCCGCATGACTGGAATCGGGCCTTAAGCACGTATCGAGAAACCGCCCGCCGCGCGAAATGGCCACTCAGTTTCCATCGGTCGTAGAGTCGAAGGCCACGGGCGACCGAGCGTTACTCCGGCTGCTATGTCCGCACCACTGTGTCGGGCGATTTTTCCGACCATACGCTGGCGAGTGATGCGCACCTTCACACCTGCATGCAGGCACCCGTGGGTCTAATAATTGTGCCGTATTCGCCCCAGTATGGGGCCGTGGGTGTGTCCCGGACTGACACACGCGGTGAAGTAGATAAGCAACAAAAGATCGCTGTTGCACCAGACAGATTGTCGACCAACAGGCGTAACCGCAGCAGCATTCGTAGTTGAAACGTATATCTCAAGTTGAAAGACCATCAACCCGCATGCATCCATCAATTCAATACTCCTTGAAATATCGAAACGAATGGGCTATCGTTTCCGTCCATGGACTCAAACCTCGTTGTACGCGCACTGAGCGCGCTCGCCCATGAATCGCGCCTCGCGATTTTTCGGCTCCTGGTCGTCGCCGGCCCGGACGGTATGGCTGCCGGTGAAATCGCGCAGCAGGTTGGGCTTTCCCCCTCAAGCCTGTCCTTCCACCTGAAGGATCTGTCGCACGCGGACTTGGTGAAGCCGCGACAGGACGGACGGTTCGTCATCTACACCGCCAATTTCGATGCGATGACTGGGCTGATTGGTTTCTTGACGGAGAACTGCTGCGCCGGCGCAACCTGTGCCGCGAGCAACCTCTCCGACTGCTGCGGAAACGCACCATGAAGCGCAGGGCTATCCGCCTCGCATTTGAAAATCTGGGCGAACAATGGCCACTGCGAGCTCGATCGTCGGCCGCATGCAGCGTGGCGGGCGATCGTGAATATGCTTCGATAGCCGCTGGGCCAAAAATGCGCTTCATCGGTGAAAAGCCTGCAGAGCGATCCCATGAGCAGCATTGATACGGTCCGCAGCGGCACGCGCCCGGCGATCGGTTTTTTTGAGCGCTACCTGACCGTCTGGGTTGGCCTTTGCATCGTCGGCGGCATCCTGCTGGGGCAGGTCCTTGCCCCGCTCTTTCAGGCGATCGGTCGCATGGAAGTGGCGCAGGTCAATCTCCCGGTCGGCGTACTGATCTGGGTGATGATCATCCCTATGCTGGTCAAGGTGGATTTTGCCGCCATGACCCAGGTCAGAAGCCAGTGGCGCGGCATCGGCGTCACGCTGTTCGTGAACTGGCTCGTCAAACCTTTTTCGATGGCCATGCTTGGCTGGATCTTCATCCGGCATGTTTTCGCGCCGTGGCTTCCGGCCGGTCAGGTCGACAGCTATATCGCCGGCCTGATCTTGCTGGCCGCTGCCCCGTGCACCGCAATGGTGTTCGTGTGGTCGCAGCTCTGCAAAGGCGATCCGTATTTCACGCTATCGCAAGTTGCGCTGAACGACACCATCATGATCGTCGCCTTCGCGCCGCTCGTCGCGCTGCTGCTCGGGCTGTCGGCCATCACGGTGCCGTGGGATACGCTGATTATCTCAGTGGGTCTCTACATCATCATCCCGGTCGTACTCGCGCAACTGCTGCGCCGCTCGCTGATGGTGAAGGGCGAGACGCATTTTCACCGGACCATCGCACGCCTCGCCCCGTATTCGATCAGCGCGCTCCTCGCGACGCTCGTGCTGCTCTTTGCGTTTCAGGGGCAGGCAATCGTCAAGGAGCCGCTCGTCATTGGCATGCTCGCGGTGCCGATCCTGCTTCAGGTGTTCTTCAACTCCGGACTCGCGTACCTGTTGAATCGGCGGCTCGGCGTCGCACATTGCGTCGCGGGTCCATCGAGTCTGATCGGCGCGAGCAATTTCTTCGAGCTTGCAGTCGCCACCGCAATCAGCCTGTTCGGCTTCCATTCAGGCGCGGCGTTGGCCACGGTGGTCGGCGTGCTGATCGAAGTGCCGGTGATGCTGCTCGTGGTCGGCGTCGTCAATCGCTCGCAGCACTGGTACGAAGCAAAGCATAGTGTCAAAGGACAACAGATATGAGCGTTACGATCTATCACAACCCGGATTGCGGCACGTCGCGCAACACGTTGGCCATGATCCGCAATGCCGGCATCGAGCCGGAGGTCATCGAATACCTGAAAACGCCGCCGCGTCGGGACACGTTAAAGGATCTGATCTCCCGCGCCGGCCTCACGGTGCGCGCCGCGCTGCGTGAAAAGGGCACGCCTTTCGCCGAACTCGGTCTGGCCGACCCCTCGCTGAGCGATGAACAGTTGCTCGATGCGATGCTGCAACACCCGATCCTCATCAATCGCCCGTTCGTTGTCACGCCACTGGGCGTCCGGCTTTGCCGGCCTTCCGAGAGCGTGCTCGACATTCTGCCCGCCGCGCAGAAGGGTGCATTTGCGAAGGAGGATGGCGAACGGGTTGTCGACAGCAAAGGACGGAAGGTCAGCGAATGACGCAGGATCTACCCAACGTCAGCGGTCCGCACCTCGACACGCCCGATCTGCACAAACTCGAACCGCGTGCGGTTTCCCAACACGCTCCGCGGATCCTGCTGCTCTACGGCTCGTTACGTCCAACGTCGTATAGCCGCCTTCTCACGTTGGAGGCCGAACGCATCCTGCGGCATTTCGGCGCCGAAACGCGGGTCTTCGATCCACACGCCCTGCCGCTGGCTGACAGCGTCGCGGCCGATCATCCGAAAGTAGTCGAACTGCGCAAACTGTCGGAGTGGTCGGAAGGACACGTATGGTGCAGCCCGGAGCGTCACGGCACGCTAACGGCTGTCTTCAAGAACCAGATCGACTGGCTGCCGCTCGAAAGTGGCGGCGTTCGTCCGACACAAGGCCGCACGCTCGCGGTGATGCAGGTGTGCGGCGGATCGCAATCGTTCAACGCGGTCAACGCGCTGCGGGTGCTCGGCCGCTGGATGCGGATGGTGACCATCCCCAATCAGTCGTCGGTGGCGAAGGCCTATCAGGAATTCGACGCCGCTGGCCGGATGAAACCTTCGGCTTACTACGACCGCGTCGTCGACGTGATGGAGGAGTTGTACAAGTTCACGCTACTGGTGCGCGACCGCTCGGACTACCTGACCGATCGCTACAGCGAGCGAAAAGAGGCGCATCCGGAACACGCCAGCACCCTGGCGGCCGCCGCCATGCATCAGGAAGCGATGAGTGCGAATTCGGACACGGATGACAGCGAGACGGAGTGACCGCGACAGGTCCGGGGCGGCATCCCGGCAGAGGCTCGCAGCCACGGACATCTCTTCTCCGGGCACTCTGTCGCGATGCTGCTTGTGCTACAGGCGTTGATCGCTTTCGGTTTCGGTATCCCTATCAACGCTTGAAGATGACCGTCGCTGTAGCGAGGTCGATCGGAGAGGATGTATGTTGGTGGACAATCTTCCACCCGTCGCGGTTTTGCCTGAGCGTCGCAGTCAGCCGATTGTCCATCGAGCGCAGCTCCACGCCATCCGCAGTAACGGCTTTGTATGTCACGAAGGCGTGAACAACCGCGAGGTCCTGGGTGACGGCCGTTTGCAGGTCGAAGAAATCCACGATAACGCGTTCCGTGCCCAGCGAGCCGAACCACCCCACCGCCATTTCCCGCCAGGACGCAATGCCGTTGTACGACCAGACACGCCACATGTCGAAGACCAACACGTCCGCGTCGTACAGCGCGACGAACGAGTCGACGTCTTTTGCGAATACGGCAGCTTGGTAGCCGTTCAGGACTCGCAGGATCGGATTGTCGAGTTTGTCCACTGTGTTTTCTCCTGAATCAGATGGCGATGGCGGCTAGAACCCTGGCGCGAGCAGCAAATCCGAGGCTCTTGACCGGTGATTTCAAAGCAACGACGATCGACAAGCCGCCGCATCGACATCCAACAGGAATAAATCTGCCTATGAGATTGAGGTCGGCCCAGACTGTGTCAAAACGGCTGGTCAGTGGGAATTGACGAAA
>NZ_JAQQEU010000001.1:0-437567 GCF_046026895.1 Paraburkholderia sediminicola | reverse complement strand
CTTCTTCGGCTTCTTCGGCTTCTTCGGCTTCTTCGGCTTCGTCGGCTTCGTCTTCGTCTTCGGCTTCGTCGAGCGTGCATGACGCGCCGCCGGCCCAGAGCGCGTCGAACAGCTCGAACGCCGATGCAAGCAACAGCGCGAACAGCAGCAGTTCGACGAGCACGGCGGCGTCCACTGCGGCAACGGGGCAGACGCAGCAAGGCTCGACGGGCAACACCACCGCGACTTCGGTGAAGTCCGGCAAAACGGCGACCCAGACCGACGCGGGCACGGCGGCGGCAGCAGCCGCTGCGCAGGCACAGGCACAGGCACAGGCTCAAACGCTAGCTCAGACCGACCCGAACGGTGCAACGACGACCACCACCGCCGACCCCTCCACGACCTTGACCGATGCCGCAATCGCGTTGGCCGGCACATCGGCGACCGCGACGACCGGCAGCGCGTCGCTGAAGAAAACCGCGGCCACCAATCCGAAGTCTGTGCAAGACGCGTTGCAGGCGGCGCTCGCCGCGCTCGCGAGCGGCCAGGGCGTGGTGCCGAAGCAGACGTTGGCGAGCGGCGCGGCAGCGTCCGCCCCCACGACGGCCAAAGGGATGGCGCTGAACGGCGCGGCGGACAGCAAGTCAGCGGCGAGCGGCCTGCTCGGCGACGGCAACGGGTTGGGCGCAAGCAAGGCCGCAGCGACGGCATCGACTGCCACGCCGACGACGCTAACCGACCCGGCGGCGGCGAAATCGACGCTCGACGCGCTGACGGCGACGGCGACGGCGACGGCGACGGCGGCCAGCAGCGGGCAGGCCGACAACGTGGCGTCCTTCAAGAGCGCGGCCGACGCGGCGAACGCGGCACTGGCCGCCACGCAAGCTGCCGCGAATGCCGCGAGCACGACGTCGGCCGTGCAAAGCACCGGCAATGCGAGCGCGGCGGACGTGGCGAACGCGTTGACGCCGCAGGTCGGCACGACCGACTGGGAGGACGCGCTGAGCCAGAAGGTGGTGTTCCTGTCGAACGCGCACTCGCAGAGTGCCGAACTGACGTTGAATCCGAAGGATCTTGGACCGCTACAGGTTGTCTTGCAGGTTGCCGATAACCATGCCCATGCGTTGTTCGTTTCGCAGCATCAGTCGGTCCGTGAAGCCGTCGAAGCCGCGTTGCCGAAGCTGCGCGAGGCGATGGAATCGAACGGCATCGGGCTGGGCAGCGCCAGCGTGAGCGACGGCTTCGCCCGCCAGAGCGGCGGCCAGCAGAGCGCCGACTCGGGCCGCCCAGGCGGCAAGTCAGGCGGCAGCGGCGGCTCCTTCGCGGGCGGCGGCGCATCCGACTCGGCTGGCACGGTCGCCAACGTCGCCGTGCGGCGGACAGTCGGCCTGGTGGACACGTTCGCCTGACGGATTGCGCGGACGAATACGTGCGCATGACGGTTTGCGTGCGGCGCTACATCGGCCACGCTCAGAGAGCCTCTGCTTGACATGAGCCGCCTCTTGTTTCGAGCGACCTGACCACACCGACGCTTCATGAAGCAACGCGACGGCGCGCGCAGCGCCGCCGGATGAATGACTGCCTTGTCACTGAGGCGGAGTGTGCGGGAACCCAGATTCCAGATGCACCACTATCCCCTCCAAGCCAGGGGACCCGCTTATGAGCTAGCGGTTTGAGGCCGCTTTCTTTGCCTACTTTCTTTGCGGCATGCAAAGAAAGTAGGTGCCGCCCCGCACAGGGGCAACGCTAGCATACCGACGTGAAAGCAAGGAAAGGCCAACGCCGCTCGCAAACAGTCAAAACCTCACAAAGCCAAAAGCGCAAAGCCGCCAGCCGCCGGCCCAAACCCCAAAAACCAGAGATAGCCCGCAATAACCCTTCTTTTCGACCCATCACCTGACAGCCAAATCAACAACAATCACCCTCATCAGCACTAAAGGCAAGCAAAGCAAACCCAATGGCAACCACAACCGCACCTCAGCAAGCCGCGCCCGCCTCGCCGGGCCCCTTGAAGCGCATCATCCTGATCGCCCTCATCGCGATCATCGCCGCGGGCGCAGCCGGCGCAGGGGTGTGGTTCTTCATGTCCAAACGCGCCCCCGCCGCCACTTCGGCCGAAGCCGCGCCGCCGCCGTCCGCGGCGCCGCTGTTCTTCCCGCTCGAATCGATGACGGTCAACCTGCAATCGGACGACGGCCAGCAGCACTTCCTGCGCATCGGCCTCACGCTCAAGCTCGGCGACACCCGCACCCAGCAGGAACTGACCGACCACATGCCGGAAGTGCGCAGCCACATCCTGCTCGCGCTGTCGAACAAGCATCCGGAAGAACTCGCGCCGCTCGAAGGCAAGCGCGCGCTCGCCGACGAACTCAAGACGCTGATCGAGCAGCCGGGCGACAAGGGCGCCGCGCCGATCCACGTGCAGGACGTGCTGTTCACCGAATTCGTCGTGCAGTGACGTTGTCTAGCGCTGCCATCATCAACCGCCACGGGACGCACGAGGAATAAGGAATGGGCCACGAAGAGTTCATGTCCCAGGAGGAGGTCGATGCCCTGCTCAAGGGCGTCACCGGCGAATCCGACACCGAAGCCGAGCAAAGCGACCGTACCGGCGTACGCCCGTACAACATCGCGACGCAGGAACGCATCGTCCGGGGCCGGATGCCCGGCCTCGAAATCATCAACGACCGCTTCGCGCGTCTGCTGCGCATCGGCATTTTCAACTTCATGCGGCGTTCGGCGGAAATCTCAGTCGGTCCGGTGAAGGTGCAGAAGTACAGCGAATTCACCCGCAACCTGCCGATCCCGACCAACCTGAATCTGGTCCACGTGAAGCCGTTGCGCGGCACCTCGCTGTTCGTGTTCGATCCGAACCTCGTGTTCTTCGTGGTCGACAACCTGTTCGGCGGCGACGGGCGCTTCCATACCCGCGTCGAAGGGCGCGACTTCACGCAGACCGAGCAGCGCATCATCATGAAGCTGCTCAATCTGACCTTTGATCACTACGCGACGTCGTGGAAAAGCGTGCGCCCGCTGCAGTTCGAATACGTGCGCTCGGAAATGCACACGCAGTTCGCCAACGTCGCGACGCCCAACGAGATCGTCATCGTCACGCAGTTCTCGATCGAGTTCGGCACGACCGGCGGCACGCTGCACATCTGCATGCCGTATTCGATGATCGAGCCGATCCGCGACGTGCTGTCGTCGCCGATCCAGGGCGAGGCGCTCGAAGTCGACCGCCGCTGGGTGCGCGTGCTGTCGCAGCAGGTCCAGGCAGCGGAAGTGGAGTTGACCGCCGACCTCGCACAGGTGCCGGTCACGTTCGAACAGATCCTGAACATGCGCAAAGGCGATGTTTTGCCGATCAACATCCCCGAGCACATCACGGCGAAGGTCGACGGCGTGCCGGTGATGGAATGCGGCTACGGAATTTTCAATGGTCAGTACGCGTTGCGGGTTCAGAAGATGATCAGCGCAGCCGACACGATGAAGGAAGGTGGATATGAGTGACCTGAACGCAAAGCCCGAGGCCGAACTGGCCGCCGGCGCGGTGAGCTCCGAGGACGATGACGCGATGGCCGACTGGGCCAGCGCGCTGGCCGAGCAGAACGACAACGCCGAAGTCAGCCCGGCGACGGCCGGCGTGTTCCAGCCGCTGTCGAAGGTCGAGCCGACCTCGACGCGCAACGATATCGACATGATCCTGGACATTCCTGTCCAGATGACCGTCGAACTCGGCCGAACCAAGATCGCGATCCGCAATCTGCTGCAACTCGCGCAGGGTTCGGTGGTGGAGCTGGACGGCATGGCCGGCGAGCCGATGGATGTGCTGGTGAACGGCTGCCTGATCGCGCAAGGCGAAGTGGTGGTTGTGAACGACAAGTTCGGCATCCGTCTAACCGACATCATCACGCCGTCCGAACGCATCCGGAAGTTGAATCGATGAAACGCATTGCCCGTCGCGCCGCGCTCCACGCATCGCGCGATGCCCTGCTTCGGGCCGCCCGCCTGGCGGCCGCCACGGCGGCGCTGTGCGCGCCGCTCGCTGTGCCCTCCCCCGCGCAAGCCGCCGATATGAACGCGGTCAACCACGCCGCGAGCATCGCGTCGGGTGTCGGCGCGGGCGCGGCCGTCCCGGCACTCGGCGTCGGCGCGGTATTGCAGACGATCGTCGGCTTGCTGGTCGTGATCGGCCTCGTGTTCGGCTGTGCATGGCTCGCGCGCCGTTTCGGCTTGCAGCCGGGCCATCGCGGCGGCCTCGTGAGGACCATCGGCGGGGCGTCGCTCGGCGGCAAGGAGCGCGTCGCGGTCGTCGAGATCGGCGACACGTGGCTCGTGCTCGGCGCCGCGCCCGGCAATGTGCGTTTGCTGCATACGATGCCGGCCGGCTCCGCCGCGCCTGATGCGCTTGCCGACACGCCTGCACAAAATCAAGGCGCTCGCGCGCCGTTGCCAGGCACCTTCGGTCAACGCTTTCGCGACGCGCTGAAAGGCGAGGTAGGCAAACGTTTCAACGCACAAGGCGGCGGGGATCGGTAATGCAATTCAGTCCGATGCAAGTCAGCCTTCAACCGGCGCTTGACGCCGCGGCCGCTTCAGAAGCCGCTTCACAAATCGCTTCGCAATCCCCTTCGCAAGCCGTGCTTGCCGTGCTGCGCCGCCATGGGCCGCTCGTGCTGCCGGCGCTGATGCTCGCGCTGCCCACGCTCTCCTTCGCGCAGACCGCAGGCCTGCCCGCGTTCAACACAAGCCCTGGCCCGAACGGCGGGACGACCTACTCGCTGAGCGTGCAGACGATGCTGCTGCTCACGATGCTGTCGTTCCTGCCCGCGATGGTGTTGATGATGACAAGCTTCACGCGCATCATCATCGTGTTGTCGCTGCTGCGCCAGGCGCTCGGCACGACCACCACCCCGCCGAATCAGGTGCTGGTCGGGCTCGCGCTGTTTCTCACGCTGTTCGTGATGTCGCCGGTGCTCGACAAGGCCTATAACGAAGGCTACAAGCCGTTCTCCGACGGCGCCATTCCGATGGACCAGGCGGTCTCGCGCGGCGTCGCGCCGTTCAAGACCTTCATGCTGCGCCAGACCCGCGAAAGCGATCTCGCGCTGTTCGCCCGCATCTCGCACGCCGCGCCGATGCAAGGTCCGGAGGACGTGCCGCTGTCGCTGCTGGTGCCGTCGTTCGTGACGAGCGAACTGAAAACCGGCTTTCAGATCGGCTTCACGATTTTCATTCCGTTCCTGATCATCGACATGGTGGTGGCGAGCGTGCTGATGTCGATGGGGATGATGATGGTGTCACCCTCCACCATCTCGCTGCCGTTCAAGCTGATGCTGTTCGTGCTGGTCGACGGTTGGCAATTGCTGCTCGGCTCACTGGCGCAAAGCTTCGTTTAACTGCATCACTTAGCTCCGTCACTTAACCGCGTCTCTCAACCCCTCACGCTTCCGATCGACTCGCCATGAATCAAGAAACCGTCATGACGCTCGCGCACCAGGCCATGTATGTCGGCCTGCTGCTCGCCGCGCCGTTGCTGCTGGTCGCGCTGGTGGTCGGTCTGGTAGTAAGCCTGTTCCAGGCTGCGACGCAGATCAACGAAACCACGCTTTCGTTCATTCCGAAGCTGCTCGCGATCGTCATCACGATGGTGATCGCCGGCCCGTGGATGTTGACGACTATGCTCGACTATCTGCGCCAGACGCTCACCAACATTCCGTCGCTCGTCAACTGAGCGCGGCCGCGGCCTCCGCTCGGGGTTTCCGCCCTCGTCCACCGGCATGTTTTCCGTCACCTACGCACAACTGAACGCCTGGCTCACGGCATTCCTGTGGCCGTTCGTGCGGATTCTCGCGCTGGTAGCGACCGCACCCGTGCTCGGCAACCCTTCACTGCCAATGCGCGTAAAGATTGGCCTCGCGGCCTTCATTACGATCATCGTCGCGCCCACACTCGGCGCGCTGCCGCAGGTCACGGTGTTTTCCGCCGAAGGCGTGTGGATCATCGTCAATCAGTTCCTGATCGGCATCGCGCTCGGCATGACGATGCAGATCGTGTTTCAGGCGATCGGCGCGGCCGGCGACTTTGTCGGCCTGGGCATGGGCCTCGGCTTCGCGACCTTCTTCGACGCGCAGGCAAGCAGTTCGAGCCAGGTGCTGTCGACCTACGTGAACACCATCGCGACGCTGGTGTTTCTGGTAATCGACGGCCATTTGCAGATGATCAGCGCGCTGCTGGCCACCTTCCAGTCGGTTCCGGTGTCCGCGAACATCCTGGGCGCGCCCGGCTGGCGCACCCTGGCGAATTTCGGCGGCACGGTGTTTTCGGCCGGGCTCCTGCTGTCGCTGCCGGTGGTCGTCGCGCTGCTGATCACCAACATCTCGCTCGGCATTCTAAACCGCGCCGCGCCGCAAATCGGCGTATTCCAGATCGGCTTTCCGCTGACGATGCTGATCGGCTTGCTGCTCCTGCAACTGATGATCCCGAACATGATTCCGTTCTTTATGCGCCTGTTCGACATCGGCGTCGATCAGATGGGACGCGTGGCGGCTGGGTTGAAGTAGCGCGCGCTCCCGGTGCCGCGATCAGCATTCGCCAAACAAGGGCCACACGTTGGCCACACAAAACAAAGAAGGGCGGAACCGGCTCGCACCGGCTTCCGCCCTTCCGTATTTCAGACGAAGCGCCCGCTTAGTTCAGGTACTGGAACAGCGAAACGCTCTGAATCTTCACAAACGCCTGCTGCGCCGCTTGCAATGCGGTTTGCGTCAGCGTGTACTGGCTGATCGCCTTGACCATGTTGGTTTGCGTCAGATCCGTCAGGTTGGTCGACGTCTCCAAGGTGTTCGCCTGCGTGACCGTCTGCAACGCCTGCACTTCCTGTTCGCGTCCACCTACGTTCGCCCGCGCGGTGACCACGTTGTTGATCGTGTTCTCGAGCTGGGTCGCGCTGGTGGTCAGCGCGCTCTGGAAACTGGCCGTCGAGGCCGCACCCGAGACCGGCGTTTGCAGCGTGGTAATCAACTGGTTCAGATTCGCGAACACGTCCATGCTGCCTTGCGTGGCCGGCGTTACCGTGAAGCTGTCGGTTGCGTTCGGCGTGCCGGTAATGCTCACCGACTGGCCGCCGAGCGTGATGGCCGAGCCGGCCGTGAATGTCTGCGACGGGCCGGGCGTGCCCGGCACGCCGGGCGTGGCCGGACTGGTCTGGCTCACCGTGTACGTGGTCGGCGACGTGAAGGTGATGGTGTACGTGTCCGCATTGGTCGGATCGGTCGGATTCGTCAGGCTGACACTGCCGATCACGCCACTGCCCGTGTTGTTGGCCGCCGCGGCCGGCACCGCGCTCGTGCCGACCGGCGCAACGCTACCGAAGATCGAGAGGCCGTTGTCGGCCGTCTGGATGGTGCTCGAGTCGTTGATCTGCACGGTGCGCGTGCCGGTGTCGCCCGAATAGGTCACGACGCCGGCCGAATTGGTGCTGTACGGCTGCGCGGTGCTTTGAAAGCCGGCGAACAGGTAGTTGCCCTGCGGATCGGTCGAGTTGGCCAGCGTCATCAACTGGCTGGTCAACCCCTGCAACTGCGTGGCGATCGCGCCGCGGTTGCCGTTGTTCAGCGAACCGTCGCCGGCTTGCAGTATCAGCGTGTGAATGCTCCCCAACACGGTATTGACGCTGCCGAGCGTGGAGTCTTCCTGTTGCAGCGACGAGAGCGCGGCAGTCTGGTTGGTCGTGTACTGCGACAAGGTCGTCGCCGTCGAGCTCAGCTGCACCGCCTGCGCCGCGCCGAGCGGATTGTCCGCCGGCGTGGAGAGGCTCACGCCGCTCGAAATCTGTGCATATAGCTGCGATAACTGAGCTTGCTGATCGCTCATCGTCGCCACGTTCATGTTGAAATACTGCGAAGTGGAGATGCGCATCTTCAACGCCTCACTGGAAAATGCCGAGCAATGTCTGGAACAGCGTCTGGGCCGTCTGGATGACCTTGCTGTTGGCCTGATAGAGCTGCTGATACTGAAGCAGGTTGGCTGCTTCCTCGTTGAGGTTCACGCCGGAGACCGACTGCTGCGCGGTGGTGATCTGCGTCACCACCGCAGTCTGGGCCGTGCTCGAAGTCTGAATCCGGTTGGTCTGGTTGCCGACCTGGTTGACGTAGTTCGCATACGCGCCCACCAGCGTAAGCGTGCCGCCCGACATCGACTTCGCGCCAGACAGATTCGACAAGGCGAGCGCGTTGCTGCCGTCGTTAGTCGCGCCGGTGTTCGGGCCGATGGTGAATGTGTCGCCGGCGGCAGGTGCGCCGCTGATCGTTACCGTCACGCCGTTCATACTGCCGGGTGTAGCGTTGTTGATCGTCAGCGTCGCGCCCGTGAGCGCCGAATACGGCACGGTGGTCGTAGTGGCGGCGATGTTGTAGGCGGTTGGGGTCGGCGGCGTGCCAGCCGTCACCGTCACCGTCGAGCCAGCCGGGAACCCGGACAGGAACCCGGACGTTCCTACGACGCTATACGACAGCGTAGTGGTCGCGTTCGGCATGGTGTAGTTCGCCGTCACCGTGCCCGACGAAATCGTCCCGGTACCGGTGTTGGTCACCGCGGCTGCGCCCAGCACCGGGGAAGCGGCGGCAATCGCCGAAGCAGCCGTGGTCGCAGTGGCGAAGCTGTCCAGCGCGCCACGGGTCGGTTCAATCGTGAACGAGTCGCCCGGGTTCATCGTGCCCGAGGGGATCGAGAAATTCAGGCCGTTGATCGGCTGGCTCAGGTTGGGCGCCGACCCCACCACGGCGCCGCTCGAATTGTCGGTCAGCGTGTAGGAGGTGCCATTGTAGGCAAGCGTGTAGTCCCCGGTAGGCGGTTGCGCAGGATTCGCGAACGACACTGTCAGCGCCGACGCACTACCCGTGTTCTGCGTATTCGCGTAGGCCGTCGGGCTGCCCACCGAGAACAGCGCGCCGCCCTGGGCGCCGGTGAGCGTAATGCCGAGCGCGTTCTGCGCATTGACCTGCGAGGCGAAGCTCACGGCAATCGCGCCGAGTTGCGCTTCGGACGGATCGAGCGTCTGGCTGCGGAACGCGACGAGGCCGCCAAGCGTGCCGCCCGTGATGTTGCTGTCGGGCACGGTTTGCGGCACGACGGCCTGGCGCGCGCCGGCCTGACCGAGATACTGCACTGACAGTTCGCTGGTGTCGCCGGTCGTAGGTGCCGTGCCGAGGTTGTAGCTGTTGCCGGCGGACACGAGCGGCTGGCCGTTGGCCATGAACACGCTGTAGCTGCCGTTGCTGTTCACGACGTTCACGCCCACCAGTTGGGACAGATTCGACACGGCGAGATCGCGCTGATCCATCAGCTGGTTCGGCGGCTGACCTTGCGTGCTGGCCTGCGCGATCTGCCCGTTCAACTGGGCGATCTGCGCCGTGTAGCTGTTGATCTGCGAAACGGTGCTGGTGAGCTGCGTGTTGACGCTCTGGCGCATCGCATCGTATTGCTGACCCGCGGCGTTGATTTCGTCCGCGAGCGTCTGCGCACCGCTCATCGCTGTCTGGCGGGTGGCCAGACTGGAGGCGTTGTTCGAGACGTTCTGCAAATCGGTGAAATAGCTGGTGATCGCGCTCGCAATGCCGCCGGTCGGACTGCCGATCAGACTGTTCAGCTGCGAGATCATCGTGTTGTACGTCGACAGCGAGCTGCCCGACGACTGGGCGCTGTTCAGCTCAGTGGTCAGATACTGGCTGTACTGGCGCGTCACGGTGACGGTCGAGACACCCTGCGGCAAATAGCCGGAACCCGTGTACTGGCCGCCGGTTTCCGCGTAGACCGGGGTTTCGATCGTGTAGCCCGGCGTCGACGCATTGCTGATGTTCTGGCCGGTCGTCGTGAGTCCCCACTGGGCTGCAGTCAGTCCACTGAGGCCGATATTGATGAGATTGGACATGCGCGATCCTGAAGGGCGGCACCGACCACATGCCGCCGCGTTACTTGAACATCCTGCTTAACGGCCTCCACGAAGACAAATTGAGGGCCGTTGCAATGTTGTTCCACGTTTGTTTCAACGATTGCGAGACTTGTGCTAACGGGCTTACGCCCGAGCACCCCATCAAGGCGGAAACCGGGCGGCGCGAGCCATGCTCAGGCGCCGCCATCCAGCATTTTTATCAACGCGCCAGCGAGCGGCGCTTCATCTCGAGCTGCGTAATCAGCCGTTGCAGCGTGTTTTCAGTGCTGCCCGGCAGCGTCATGAAACGGAAGCCGAGCTGATAGCGCCGCGTGCCGTTGGGCAGCGACGTCGAACGGTGCGACACGAGTTGCAGATCGAGCGAGAGCCGGCCAAGCGCACCGAACGACAGCTCGCAATCCATCAGTCGCGTGCCCATCGGCAGTTCGGCCACGCGTTCGTCGGTCGTGTGCATGCCGACGCCGCCGAGCGACAGGTCGTGCACTTCGAAGCGGAACGTGTCGCCTTCGGGCAGACGGCCGCTGCACATGTACGGATCGAGAATCGGCGCGTTGACGCGGAAATACTCGCGGCGCTGCACGTAAAACAGCACCTCGGGGAAGTCGGACTCGAACGCCGGCATTCCTTCGAAACGGGTCTCGCGCGGCGTCCCGGTGGCGAACTCGACGCGCACGCCGTCCGGCGAGGCGTGGAACTGGCAGCGCGGCGCGGCCAGCAGCCCTTGGTTCTGCTCGGCCAGCGCGCCCCAATCGAAAGTGAAGGTGCGCTCGCGCACGTCGACGTCGAGCAGGCGCGTCACGATCTGGCCGCCTGCAAATTCGACGGTGAGGAAATCGCCGCGGTTGACGAGATTGCGCAACTGGACGCCGATCTCAAGCGGATTGCGGCGGCCGAAATCGTGTGCGCTTTCGTCTTGCGGGGCGTGCGGCTGACCGTGCGTGTCGGTGTGGCCGTTCGACTGATTCATATCCATGGGCTTGCCGGTATGCTTTGTTCTTGCGGGCGCGTGCCTGGGCTCTGGCGGGGCTTTCGAGAGGCCTTCGTCGAAGCCGCGGCACGTGCATTCAACCGGACGTTACGTCGCTTTCCGGTATCGGGTCTAACTCTTTAGCGGCAGCATCCAGCCAAAATTTAGGGGCTCGGAATGAAATATTTGCCGCAAACGTTAAAACGCGATCAGCCCCGTCGCGGGTGGACCGGACGCCGGTGGGCGGCCGGCCTCTTCCGTCTTGTCATGCACCAGGCTTGTCGCATGCATGGTTTTGAACGGGTCCGGCTGCCTCGTCACTGCTGCCGGATTACTGCTGTCCCCTCACTGCTGCATGAACTGCAGGTCAGCCCATCTTCTGCATGATCGACATCAGCTTCCTCGCGTAGTGCGGGTCAGTCGCATAACCCGCGCGCTGCATGCCGTTGGCAAAGCCGTTCACGTCGTGCGACGAATTGATCACCTGCGCGTAGCGCGGGTTGCCCTTGAGCAGGCTCGCGTAGTCGGTCATCGCTTCCTGGTACGAATCGTACGCACGGAATTTCTCGACCGTGCGCTGCGGCTTGCCGTTCACGTACTCGGTCGTGACGGTCGAGACGGTCTTGCCAGTCCAGTCCCTGGTGGCCTTGATGCCGAACACGTTGTGGCTGGTCGAGCCGTCCGCCTTCCTGATCTCGCTCTTGCCCCAGCCCGACTCGAGCGCGGCCTGGCCGATGATGAAGCGCGCCGGAATGCCGGTCGCGGCGCTCGCGGCCTGGGCGGGCGCGGCCAGCTTGTCGACGAACGCGTCGACCTTCGGCGAGCTGCCGTCGCCGCGCAGCGGCGGCGTCAACGCGCTATTCGCCGAGTAGCCCTTGCCCATCGCCAGTTGGCCGTTGGCCTGCGCGTTGCCGTAGGCCTTCGCGAGCGCGTTGAGCGCGGCCGTCTGGCCCTCGTCGCCGCCACTGCCTCCGCCGAGTGCGTTCGCCATGCCGGCGAGGCCGCCCGCGCCGCCCGCGCCGTTGCTCACCTGCATGCCCTGATTGCGCATCAGCTGCTTGAGCATCGCGTCGGCCACGCCGATGCCCTTCTTCGACAACTGCTGCGACATCTGCTGATCCATCATCGACGTGAAGGTGGCGCTGTCGTGCGAGTCGAACGGACCGTCCTGCGGCGTCGCGTCCCGCATGCTCTTCAACATCATCTGGGTGAACACGGCGTCGAACTGCTGCGCCGCCATCTTCATGCCGGCTTGCGGCGAAGCCTTGGCCTGGGCGCTCAGACTGGCGAAACCCTGCACATCGAGTGCGAACCGCTGGGTCAGGTCGTTCGCGGTATTGGTCGTATCCGAATTCATCCGGCGTCTTCCTTAGATGATTTCCAGGTCGGCGCGCAAAGCGCCCGCCGCCTTCATGGCCTGCAGGATCGACATCAGATCCGCCGGCGTCGCGCCCAGTGCATTGAGCGCCTTCACCACTTCAGCGAGATTCGCCCCGGCGTTCACCAGCTTCAGCGCGCCGTTGTCCTGCTTCATCTGAATCTGCGACTGCTGCGCGACCACGGTCTGGCCGTTCGAGAACGCGCCCGGCTGGCTCACGACCGGCTGCGTGTTGATCACCACCGACAGATTGCCGTGCGCAACCGCGCAGTTTTGCAGCGTGACCATCTGGTTCATCACGATCGAGCCGGTGCGCGCGTTCAGGATCACCTTCGCGGCGGCCTGCGCCGGCCTGACGTCGAGGTTCTGCAATTGCGCCATGAACGAGACCTGCTGCTGCGGATCGGCCGGCGCGCGCAACTGGATCGTGCGGCCGTCGAGCGCCGTGGCGGTACCGCTGCCGAACGCGTTGTTGACCGCCGCGACGACGCGCTGCGTGGTGTCGTAGTCCATGTCGTTCAGGTCGAGCTGCATGGTGCCCGCTTGCGACACCGAGGTCGGCACCGCGCGTTCGACGATCGCGCCGCCTGCGATGCGGCCGGCGGCCAGCGTGTTGACCTGCACCCGGCTGCCGTTGGCACTCGCGCCGGCGCCGCCGACCGCGAGGTTGCCCTGGCCGAGCGCGTACACCTGACCGTCGGCGCCCTTGAGCGGGGTGAGCAGCAGCGTGCCGCCGCGCAGGCTCTTCGCATTGCCGAGCGACGAGACCGTCACGTCGATCGCTTCGCCCGGACGCGCGAACGGCGGCAGCACCGCCGTCACCATCACGGCGGCGACGTTCTTCAACTGGATGTTCGACAGCGACGACTGCGAGTTGCTCGACCCCGCCGCCTGGTTATTGATCGAGATGCCGAGGTTCGCCAGCATGTTGGCGAGCGTCTGCGTGGTGAACGGCGTCTGAGTGGTCTGGTCGCCCGTGCCGTCGAGGCCGACCACGAGGCCGTAGCCGATCAGCGGGTTGTCGCGCACGCCCTGGATCTGCGCGAGGTCTTTCAGCCGTTCGGCATGCGCGGGCGTGGCGGCCGGCAGCACCGCGCAGGCGAGCGCGATGAACGCGAGCGCGCGCCCGGCGCGTGAGGCCTTGGCGAACGCAGCAGCAAAACCCGCGGTGAGGACAGCGCCGGCCGCGCGGCGCGGGGAGACGGTACGCATGATCACCACGGCGACACGTTGAGGAAGAAGCGTTGCAGCCAGCCCATGTTCTCGGCCTCGTCGAGATAGCCCTTGGCGGAGTACTCGATTTTCGCGTCGGCCACCTGGGTGGAATACACCGCGTTCAGGCTGGAAATCGTGTTCGGATTCACCACGCCGGAGAAGCGCACGAATTCATTGCCCTGGTTGATCAGCATCTGTTTTTCGCCGCTGACGATCAGGTTGCCGTTGGCCTGCACGCCCGTCACCGTGACGGTGATCGTGCCGTTGAACGTATTCGACGCGTTGGCGCCGCCGGTGCCGGAAAACACGTTCGCGCCGTTCGCGCTCAGATTGGTCTTGGCGAACAGGCCGCCGAGAAAGCCCGCGGTCGGCACGGTGAAATTCGTGCTGCCGTTGCGGTTGGCATTGGCGCCGGACGACTTGGTCGCGTTGATGTTTTCGGCAATCACGATCGTAATGATGTCGCCGACATTGCGCGGCCGCTGGTCTTCGAACAGCGGCCGGCCCGCGTAGCCCGGGTTGTAGATCGAGCCCGGCGCCTGCGCTTGCGGCGGAACCGGCGGCAGCGCCGTCATCGGCTGCTGGGTGATCGGCTGCTTGGGCACGAGGCCGCAACCACCCAGGGCCGCGAGCAGCGTGAGCTGCGCGAGCGCCTGAGCGGTGCGCGAATGAACCGGAGTGCGAGTGAAGTACGACATCGTGATTACCTTCTTCAGTTCCCAGTCCCTCAAACCTGCATCTGGCTGAGGGTCTGCAGCATCTGGTCGGAGGTGGTCACGGCCTTGCTGTTGATTTCGTACGCGCGCTGGGTCTGGATCATGTTCACCAGTTCCTGCACCACGTTCACGTTCGACGCTTCCACATAGCCCTGATTGAGCGTGCCGGCGCCGTTCAACCCCGGCTGCGCGATGTTCGGCGCGCCCGACGAAGCCGTCTCCGAGAACAGGTTCTCGCCCTTCGCATCCAGACCGGCCGGGTTGATAAAGGTGGCGACCTGCATCGAGCCGAGCTGCTGCGTATTAGTGGAGCCGGAAACGGTGACCGACACCACGCCGTCGCTGCCGATCGTCAGCGAAGTCGCGTTGGTCGGGATCGTGATGGCCGGAATCACCTGATAGCCGCTCGACGTGACGAGCTGGCCCTGGGCGTTGGTCTGGAACGAACCGTCGCGGGTGTAGGCGGTCGTGCCGTCGGGCATCTGCACCTGGAAGAAGCCCGCGCCGTTGATCGCGACGTCCTTCGAGTTGCCGGTCTGCTGCAGGTTGCCCTGGGTGTACAGACGTTCGGTCGCGACCTGTTGCACGCCGGTGCCGAGCTGGATGCCGGACGGCAGTTCGGTTTGCTGCGTCGAGTTCGCACCCGGCTGGCGGATGGTCTGATACAACAGGTCCTCGAACACCGCGCGCGAGCCTTTGAAGCCGTTGGTGCTGACGTTCGCGAGGTTGTTCGAGATCACGTCCATCTGCGCCTGTTGCGCATTCATGCCGGTAGCGGCGATGTAGAGCGAGCGATTCACTTATGTTCTCCTATGTCGACCATGCAAACTGCGGTCTCCGTTAGCTAAAGCTGAGCAACTGGTTAGCGGACTGATCGTTCTTGTCGGCGTTTTCCAGCAGCTTGGTCTGCATCTGGAACTGGCGCGCGTTGGTGATCATCGAGACCATCGCGCTGACCGGATTCACGTTGCTGCCTTCGAGCGACGCCGGCGCCAGTGTGACGGCCGGATCGGCGTCGGCGGGGTTGCCGTCGGCGGTGCGGAACAGGCCGTCGTCGCCGCGCGTCATCGATTGCGGATCCGGATTCACCAGCTTCAGCTGATCGACCGTCACCACGGCGGTCGGCGGATCGCCCGGCGTCAACGCGGACACCGTGCCGTCCTTGCCGATCGTGATCGCCGCGCCCGGCGGCACCGCCACCGGCCCGCCGTTGCCGAGCACCACCTGATTGGTGGCGTTCACCAGCTGGCCGTTCTCGTCGACGTGCAGATTGCCGGCGCGCGTATACGCCTCGTTGCCGTCGGCGGTCTGCACCGACAGCCAGCCCGGACCCTGGATCGCCACGTCGAGCGGGTTGCCCGTCTGCTGGATCGGCCCTGGCGTGTAGTCGGCGCCCGGCGTCGACGACAGCACGAAGGTGCGGGTGGTGTTGTCGTTGATCGAGCTGCCGTCGCCGAACGACATCGGCACGGCACGGTAAGTCTCGAGCTGCGCGCGAAAGCCCGTGGTCGATGCGTTCGCGAGGTTGTTCGCGACGATCGCCTGCTGTTCGAGCGCCTGGGCGCTGCCCGACATCGCGGTGTAGATCAGCCGATCCATGATTGGGGTCCCGGTGGCTTACAGGTTGATCAGGGTCTGGTCGACGGTCTGCTGGGTCTTGATCGTCTGCGCGTTCGCTTGATAGTTGCGTTGCGCGGTGATCAGGTTCACCAGTTCGCTCGTCAAATCCACGTTCGACTCTTCGACTGCGCCGCCCTGCAGCGTGCCGTGGTTGGTGCTGCCCGGCGTGGAGATCTGCGCGACGCCCGATTGTGCGGTCTCCTGGTACTCGTTATTGCCGAGGTCCACCAGACCGTTCGGGTTGTTGAAGTTGGCGAGCACGATCTGGCCCAGCGACGCCGTCTGACCGTTTGAGTAGTTGCCGGTCAGAACTCCCGTTGTGCCAATGGAGAAGTTCGTCAGTTGGCCGGCCGCGTAGCCGTTCTGCGACAGGTTGTTGGTGCCGTCCGTGCTCCCGTACTGGGTCGTGCCAGTGAGGTTCAATGAGAGCGTCTGCGGCGTCCCCGAACCATCGGTGTTCGGGATCTGGAACGTGACGGTGCCGGGCGTTGCGGGCGCGGCAAACGTAACTGTCGCCGGCGGCCCCGGGACAATAGTCGCCTGCTGGAAAGTCGACAACGTGCCGGACGTGCTGAACTGCGCTTGACCGATGATCTGGGCAGCACCGCCCGCCACGCCCGCATAGACGCTCCATGTGTTGGAAGCCGTCTTGGCGAAATACATATTGACCGTCTGCGAGCCGCCGAGCGTATCGTACGCCGGAACCGAAGAGGTGTAGTTATAGGTCGACGGGCTGTTCTGGTTGAATGCGATCGGCGCCGGCGTAACCGTGACGCTATCGCCGGAGGCTGCACCAGTGATCGTGACTGTTTGCCCATTGCCCAGCGTAATAGGCTGGCCGGAGGTGTAGGTTCCCATGCTTGCGACCGTGGGGTCCGCGACAGGGGGATTCCCCGTAGTCCCACTGACCGTGTACGTCAACGCCGGGGCTGCCCCGCCAATCGAAACTGTGTAAGTGTCGTTGTTCGTGCCAGCTGAGGCCGTCGTGATCGCCGCGGTGGCCGTCGCACCACCAGGGGAGGTAACCGTCGTCGTCGGCGCTCCCAGCATCAGCGCATCCTGCGCATTCAGATTGAACTGTCCCGTAATGCTGGTGGTAGGCGAGGGCGCGATATTCGTCGTCGGCACGGTGAGCGGCACGGTCTGCGCGCTATTGATGATGCCGCTTGCGTTCGCCGCGTAGCCCATCACCTGCAGCCCCTCCGCATTCACGATCTGGCCGCTGCTGTTCAGTTGAAACACGCCGTTGCGCGAATATGTGACCGCGCCGTTGTTCGACATCTGGAAGAAGCCGTTGCCGTTGATCGCGACGTCCAGCGCCGTGCCGGTCGAGTTGATCGTGCCCTGCGAGAACTGCTGTTGCACGGCCGCGAGCTGCGTGCCGATACCGATCTGGTTGTTGACGGCCGTGGCCACCGAATTCGCGTACAGATCGGCGAACACCGCTGTGCCGCTCTTGAAGCCGATCGTGTTCGCGTTGGCAATGTTGTTGCCAATCACGTCGAGATCGCTTGATGCGGCCGACAGGCCGCTCAAACCTTGCTGATAACCCATGACGGTCTCCGTTCCGGAAAATGTCTGAAATTGTTTGAACCGAACTGGTTAGAGGATCGCCGCGACCGAAGTCAGGGCAACCGTATTGCCATTCGAAAGCACGAGGCCAGGCGCGCCGCCCGAGCCCTGCACGACACTCTGGACGGTCGCCTGGGTCAGCGTGGTGCCAGTGCCGGGGGCGCCGTTCACGGTGCCCGTCGCGCTGATCGTGTAAGTGCCGTCGGGCAATGCGGCCCCCGTGGAGTCGACCGGGTTCCACGAGACCGGGACGGTGCCGGCAGCCTGAGCGCCCAGATCGAGCGTGTTGACGATCTTGCCGGCGGAGTTCTTAACGACTACCTGCATGTCGGACGCAGCGTTCGCCAACTGCACGCCGAATTCGGTGGTCTTGCCGCTCGCCACGGTAATGGAGCTGCCGGGAGCGAGCACGCTCGAACCGATCAGCAGCGCGGCTTGCGACTGCTGGCCTGCCGACATCTGCGTGGCGAGCGAGCTGAGCGTGGTGTTCAACTGGCTGATGCCGGACACCGTGTTGATCTGTGCCAGCTGCGAGGTCATCTGCGAGCTGTCCATCGGGTTGGTCGGGTCCTGGTTCTTCAACTGCGCGACGAGCAGTTGCAGGAAGGTGTTCTGCAGGTCGGCGGCCGACGTGCCGCTCGTCGAGCTCGTGCTGCTGCTCGCGCCGTTCATCGTGTCAAGCAGCGTTTGCGAAACGGTCGTGCCGCTGCCGCCGATCGTGGTGTTGGTGGTCAAGGCTCTCTCCTCAGGTTCCGATCGTGAGCGTTTTCAGCATCAGTGTTTTGGCCGTGTTCAGCGTTTCGACGTTGGCCTGATAGGAGCGCGAAGCCGAGATCATGTTGACCATTTCCTGCACCGGGTCGACGTTGGGCAGCGTCACGTAGCCGTCCGCGTTGGCCGCCGGATTACCGGGCTCGTAGGCCGTCTTCATCGGCGTAGGGTCGTCGACCACGCCAGTGACCTGCACGCCGCCGACCTGCTGGCCCGAGGCCGAGCGCGCGCCGCCGAGCGGGTTCACCGCGAACACGACCTGCTTGGCCTTGTACGGCTGGCCGTCCGGTCCGGTGGTACTGTCCGCGTTGGCGAGATTCGACGCCGTCACGTTGAGCCGCTGCGACTGCGCCGACATCGCGGAGCCTGCAACACCAAAGATATTCATCAGGGATGGCATGGTTTCCTGACCTCTCCTGCCGGTGCGAGCCGGCTTCAATTAAGTCCCGTAGCGATTTGTCCGTGCGTGCTGCCGCGTCTGCCGTTGGATCTGCCGCCGCGTGCGCCGCATGTCCTGTTACGAGCCCGACGTGATCGCCGAGAGCATCGTTTTGATCTGGTTCGACAACACCGTCATGCCCGATTCGAAGTGCAGCGTGTTGTCGGCGAACTGGACCCGCTCGGTGTCGATATCCACCGTGTTGCCGTCGAGCGCGGGCTGGGTCGGAATCCGGTAGGCCAGGTTGCCGTAGTCGTCGGGCGTGCCGCCCGTCGCGGTGAGCGTGGCCTTGCCCGACATGTGGCCCGGCTCGGTCGACGTCATCGACATGCCGCTCGTCACGCCGGCGGGCTGCGTCATCGCCAGCGTCGAGCTGTTCGATGCGCCCTGGCCGGCGGTGCTGCCGCCCGTCTTCTTCAGCGCGCCGGCCAGCGACGACGCGAAGTCGACGTCGCGCGCCTTGTAGCCCGGCGTATCGGCGTTGGCGATATTCGACGACAGCAGTTCCTGCCGGTAGGCGCGCACATCCAGCGCCTGGCGGCCGAACGCGAATTCGGAATCGAGTTTGTCCAGCATAGAAATCTCCCGAGACGGTTCCCGAGGCTTCCCGTGACGGCCTCGCTCGAGGGCTGCATCGACCGGGAAGGCCTTTTTGCATGAGGTGCATCTTATGGGCCGAACGCAAGCGGCAATCGGACGAATAACCGGGAAAGGGGGCTTCTATTCAACGGTTGCCCAATGGGGGCGCTCACTAGAATGCAAGGCGTACCGATGCATTCCATGGAGAACCGTGATGGACCAGCCCACTTCCGATTTGCCGCAGCGTGCGAGCCGCGCGACGGCGTATCGTGCGGGCTCGCGCGCCGGCCGGCCGGCGCGTGCGATGCGGCTGGCTCCGCGCCTCGCCCTGCGCGCCACGTCGCGTCTTTTTACGCGGCTGGTGGTGAGCGTCGCGCTGTGGGTCGCGGGCGGCATCGTGCTGGTGCCTGGT
This sequence comes from Paraburkholderia sediminicola, assembly GCF_046026895.1. Taxonomy (GTDB): domain Bacteria; phylum Pseudomonadota; class Gammaproteobacteria; order Burkholderiales; family Burkholderiaceae; genus Paraburkholderia; species Paraburkholderia sediminicola_C. The sequence continues at coordinate 417,967 of NZ_JAQQEU010000001.1, read as the reverse complement.
GCGAGCCAGGCTCAGGAAGCCGGCGGCCCGATCGTGATTCCGGGTCCGGCGGAAAAGAATCCCGGCGCGCTCGCCGATATCGCACAGCGGATGCAGACGCCGTCGCAGCGCGCGGCGTCGGCCGCGACGCTGGCGGCCGCCACCGCGCAGTCGATCGGACGCGGGCCCGCGCCACGCGAGCCCGATCCGTTTGCGCGCGCCGCCGCTACCAACGGCGCGATCGTGATCGCGGGCGCGAACGAGCCCGCCGCCACACCGGCGATGATCCGCACCAGCTTCAAACCGGACGCCAACGGCGTCGTCACGATTCCCGCGCCGGGCAATGCCGGGGCGTCGGCGGATAGGGCGCGCGTGAATGCCGCGCCGGGTTCGCGCGCGGTCGTGCCGGTCGTGGTGACGCCCGCGCCGGCAAACGCGGCCGGCGTGCAACCGGTCGCCGCCAGCGCACCGCAAGGCGGCGGTTTCGACAGCCTCGCGTCGCGCGGCGAGCCGCCGCAATTCGGCGCGAATGGCAAGCCGGTCGCGACTGCGGCCGCGCTGCCAGGCCGTCCCGTGATCGCCGCGACGCCAGCGGCGCGCCAGACGGCGGCGGCGGTCGCCCAAAAGAATCTGCAGGCCGCCGTCGTCGCGCAGCCTGCTCCGCTGGCCGGCCAGCAAGACCCCGAAGCGATTCACACCGCCGCCCTCGCCTTTCTGCGACAGCAATCCGCCGGCTTGCCCGGCAAGATCGACATCACGGTCGCGGCGGCCTTTGCGCGCGGCCTCACCGCCTGCACCGCGCTCGAACCGTTCATGCCGACCGGCGCGCGCCTGTGGGGGCGCACGACCGTCGGCGTGCGCTGCGCGGGCGAGCGGCCGTGGACCATTTACCTGCAGGCGCGCATCTCGTTGCACGCCACCTACTATCTGGCCGCGCGCGCGATGGCGCCGGGCGAAGTGCTCACCGCCGCCGACCTCGTCGCGCGCGACGGCGACCTGACCGGCTTGCCGCAGGCGATCGTCACCGACCCGTCGCAGGCGATCGGCTCGGTCTCGCTCGCGCGGATCGCGGGCGGCATGCCGCTGCGCCGCGACATGCTCAAGAGCGCGTCGGCGATCGCGATCGGCCAGACGGTGCGGGTCGTGGCGGCCGGTGCCGGCTTCTCGATTTCGGCCGAAGGCAGCGCGATGAACAACGCGTCGCCGGGACAGCAGGTGCGGGTGAAGACCGCGAACGGCCAGATCGTCTCGGGCATCGTCAAGGATGGCGCGACGGTGGAGATTCAGCTGTGAACCGGCTGGCCGCCCTCGTCCTCGTGCAGGGAGAGGCCGTGGCGGCGGCGTGGGCGGCAGTGGTGTCGATGGGGTCGGATGGCGCTGAAAAGCACGGTCCGGCGTGGGGCGATTGCGCTAAAGTTTTGATCAACGGTTGCCGTTATCAGGATCAAATCGTTCAGGAAGCCAATCGTGAAAGTCGATTCCACAACCAATTCGAATCTGCCGACGTTGAAAGACGCCCTGTCCCGCTCGCAGCAAAGCGACGCCACGCCGGCGGCCAACACCGCGCAGAGCGCAGGCACGGCCACGCCGGCCGCCGCCAGCGGTTCGGGCGACGCGAGCGTGAGCCTGTCGGGACTGTCGCAGCACTTGCGCAGCCTGGCGGCGTCCGGCTCGGCGGACATCGACACGGCACACGTCGCGTCGATCAAGCAGGCGATCAAGGACGGCACGCTGCAAATGGATTCGGGCAAGATCGCCGACGGCGTCTTGCAGACGGCGCGCGAGCTGTTGCAGACCAAAACCTCGTCGACCGGCAATTGATCGACACATCGAAATGCGGTGGAGTGCCGGGCGGCGTTCGACAAATCCGGCTCGCGAGTCATGCGCGAGCCGCTGTGCCTAGCGAGTTGTTGAGATGAAAGATGCCCTGCTTGCCACCCTCATCGACGAATATTCGACCGTCGAGGCGTTCGCCTCGATTCTGACGCTCGAATCGCAGGCGCTGACCGCCCTGTCGCCGCTGGAGCAGTTGCCCGCGATCGTCGAGAAGAAAACCGAGCTGATCGGCGTGCTCGCGAGGCTCGAAGCCGCGCGCGACGCCCAACTGGCCGAACTGGGCTTTCCGGCCGGCTGGTCGGGCATGGAGCTGGCTGCCAGCACCGACGCGCGGGTCGCCGCGCAATGGTCGCTGCTGCAAAAAGCGGCGGAGCGCGCCCGCCGCGCCAACGCCAACAACGGCGAACTGATCCGCGTGCGCATGGACTACAACCAGCGCGCGCTCGCCGCACTGCAGGTGAACGTGCCGCGCAAGACTGGTTTCTATGGGCGTGATGGCCGGGTTCCGGCTCAATCCGCGCTTTGAAAGACAACTGATTACTGATTGCCGGCCAGGCAGATCGGCTTCAAACGAAACATCAGCGAAGGCCCGTCATTGACGGGCCTTTCGCATTTTCACCACGACGACTCGCTCGTCTCATCCCTCCCGCCTCCCTTGCTCCAACGACCTCAACGCTAGCCATCCGGCTAACTGGCGCGCAACGCCGCGCCGCGTTGAAATGACAACCCCCTGTCGAGCTTTGCGCGATCGTCGCGACTGCGAGTTGCGGCGCGTCCACAGACAAAGCTCTACCCACTAGCGAGGTTGTGTAATCGTGTGTATAGTTAAAGGAGTCCAACATGAACAGCGCCGAGGTCGCCACACTGATCCATACCGATGGCTGGCGGCTCGTCCGGATATCGGGCAGCCACCATCATTTCCGGCACGCGGTAAAGCCCCGTCTCGTGACCATCCCGCATCCGAAAAAGGATCTGCCGCCCGGCACCCTGAACAGCATTCTCAAACAGGCAGGCCTGAAATGAAGAACCTGATTTTCCCGATCGCTATCGAGCCTGGAGAGCAGCAGCATGCGTTCGGCGTGGTCGTGCCCGACATTCCGGGCTGCCACTCCGCGGGCAACACGCTGGAAGAAGCCTATGCGAACGCCAAAGAGGCCATCGAAGCACATCTCGAAACGCTGATCGACGAAGGCATGGCGCTGCCGGAGCGGCGCTCGCTCGACGAACATCGCCTCAATCCAGACTTCGCGGGGTTCACATGGGGTTTCGTGACAACGCGCAACATTCCGGCGTTGAAGAAGGCGATCCGCATCAACATCTCGCTGCCCGAGGTGCTGGTCCAGGAGATCGACGCGTATGCGCAGGCGCGCGGCATGTCGCGCTCGGCATTTCTCGCGCTTGCCGCCGAACACGAGATGGCTGCATGAACAGGGCGGGCGCATTCCGAACCGCCGTGTCGAACAGCGCGCGGCGCTTCAGTTCGCCTCGGCGTTTGCCCAGGCCATTTCCCGCAGCCGCGTGCGCAGTCGCGCCACGGCCTGGCTGTGCAACTGGCACACCCGCGACTCGCTGACTTCCATCACCGCGCCGATTTCGCGCAGGTTCATGCCGCGCTCGTAGTACAGCGACATCAGCAGCTTCTCGCGTTCCGGCAACCGGTCGATCGCATCCACCAGCGCCGAGCGCAGGCTGTCGTCGAGCAGCGCCGACAGCGGGTCGGAATGGTCCACGCAGTAGCGGTCGAGAAACGGTTCGTCGTCGGCGGAACGGTCGAAGTCTTCGTAGTAGATCAACTGGCTGCCGTGCAGGTCCTGCAACATCGACTGATATTCGTCGAGCGGCATTTGCAGGTGCTCGGCGATCTCGGTTTCACTCGCCGAGCGGCCCAGGTTCTGCTCCACCTTGTGCACCGCCGTTTCCACTTCTCGCGAGGTGCGCCGCAAGCTGCGCGGCAACCAGTCGTTGCTGCGCAACTCGTCGAGCATCGCGCCGCGAATCCGCTGGCTGGCGTAGGTCTCGAACTGCGCGCCCTGATCTTCCTTGTAGCGGCCCGCGGCATCCAGCAAGCCAATCATGCCGGCCTGGATGAGATCGTCGAGATCGACGCTCGCCGGCATCTTGGCGACGAGCTGCAAGCCGAGGCGACGCACGAGCGGTGCGTACTTCGTCAGAACTTCGGCTTGGGAAATCTTTCCCTGGGCGTTATACATCGTGCTTCCCCTTGTCCTTATGCCGCCTCTCAGGCGTGCTGTACGGACGGTTGGTCGGCGTGCTGCGCCGCTGTAACTGTCGCTGGCGCCATCCGTGGCGTTGGTGACGACATCGCTGGCCGCATCGGCCAGTACTGCAATTCCGCAGCGAGCTGCCGCAAGTCGCGCGCAGCCGGTGTCGACGGGAAAGCATCGACGACACAACGCGACAACTCCAGGGCTCGCGCCATCCGCGCATCGGCGGCAATGCAGCCGGCGTCTTGCAGCGCCACCGCCAGGTAGCGCCCGGCCACGCCGGCCAGGTTGCCAAACGTCGTGTGCGCGTCGGCCACGCTCTGCACGTGATTCGTCAGCACGCGAAACTGCGCGATCGCGTGCGCGTAGTGCAGACGCTTCATGCATGCATACGCGTCGGTGATCGCCTGCGCCGACACGCGCGTGACGACCATCACGTCGTGCGCCTGCCGCGCGAATGGCGACAGATGGCCTTGCTCGTCGAGTTGCGCGTCGATCAGCACGATGTCCGCGGAACCGCCGAGCAGCACCTTGAACTGCTGGGCCGGGTGGCCTTCGCGGTCGCTGCGCGACGCGGCCAGCACCGAAAAACCCAGCGGGTGCCGTGCGGCCGCTTCGTCGAGCGTCATCTCGCCGCTCATCACAGCCGAGAAATTGCCAGCGCCGCGCAAGCCGCCGAGCATCGCGCTCACCGATCTGTCGCCCACGCATTCGTCGATCACCAGCACATCCTTGCCCTGCTGCGCGAGCGCGGCGGCGAGATTGACCACCACGGTCGTGCATCCCACGCCGTCCGGTCCGCCCGTCACGGCAATCACGCGCGCGCCGCTGCGTGCAAGCAGCCGCCGCAGTCCTTCGGCCTGATCCGAAACGAGCTTATCCAAAGCGAACCTCGTGCAGCTCGGCGGTCGAACGTGCTGACAGTGCCGAGAGCAAGCCCGGAACGTCGTCGTCGTGCGGCACGAAGGGCGAGTTGTCGCGCGGAATGCAGAAGGCGCTCTTGATCAAAAATTTGCGGGTCCCGACGTACAGGTTCTCCGGCACCTTCTGCCCGGTCGACACGTAGTGCACCGGCAGCTTGTAGCGGATCACCGTATCGAGCACGCCGCCCAGATTGGTCGCTTCGTCGAGCTTGGTCAGGATGCAGCCGGCGAGCGGCTGTTGATCCGGCGCGCGCTGATAGGCCTGCACGACTTCGTTGAGCGTATCGCCGTGACTCGTCGCGTTGAGCAACAGCAGGCGCTGCACCGGCTGACCGGCGCGGCACAACATCGCGATCTGGTCGGACACGAGGCGGTCGCGCTGGCTCATGCCGATCGTGTCGATCAGCACGATGTGCTTGTTGCGCAGTTCGGAGAGCGCGAGCTGCAGGTCGGCGCCGTCTTTCACCGCGTGAACCGACACGCCGAGAATCTTGCCGAAAATGCGCAGTTGCTCGTGACCGCCGATCCGGTAGCTGTCGGTGGTGAGCAGCGCGACCTTGCTGGCGCCAAAGCGCATCACGCAGCGCGCGGCGAGCTTCGCGGTGGTGGTCGTCTTGCCGACGCCCGTCGGGCCCATCAGCGCGAACACACCGCCGCGCTCCATCAGCGCGTCTTCGTCTTCCATCACCGGCAGGTTCGATTCGAGGACCGAGCGCACCCAGTCCATGCCGCCGTCCATCGTGTCGATGTCACCGGGCAGGTTGTCGATCATCATCTGCACGAGCTGCGCGGAAAAGCCCGCGGCGAACAGATGCTTGGTGAGCTCGGCGCGCGCCGGGTTGCGGCGTTGACGCTCGCCCCACAGCAAGCCGGCGAAGTGTTCTTCCATCATCCCGCGCATCGACGACAGTTCGCTCATCACGGTGTCGTTGACGACCTGCTCCATGCGCGCCTTGATCGCCTCGGCGACCGACGCCGGCGTGCGGGTGTCGTCGCTGGCGGGCTGCGTCGGCGCGTTCTTCTGCGCGGTGCGGCGTGCGGCGACTTGCGCGGCTTCGCGGGCCCATTCGGGCGTGTCGGTGGCGGGCGCGGCGGCGGCCGGTTGCGCGACGGGTCTGGCGACTTTGACAGCGGCGCCGAGTCCCTTGGCGGTCGCGGCGGACGGCGTCATCGCGGCGGGGCGTGCGCTGTATTCGCCGTGCTCTTGCTGCTGTTCGGCGGCGATGCGGCGCGCGTGGTCGATGAGCCACGGGTTCGATTCGGCCATGGTGCGCGGCGAGGCGATCTCGGCCTTCTGGTCAGCCGACGCGACGGGCATGCCGGCGGCTTTGAGCAGATCGGCGCGGATGTCTTCGGACAGACGCCCCGCCGCTGCACGCGCGCTCGGGCCTGCGGGGACCGGCTGGGCGACCGCTTGCACGACCGCTTGATGAGCTTGCTGGCCGACGCCCTGCACGGAGTTCGCTGCGGCGCCCGGCAGGGCCGTCGCCGGTACGGCTGCGGCCGTCGCTTGGGGCAGCGCTTTCGGCGCGTTCGCCGGTGCTCCCTCGGCAGGCGCGCTCGCGAACATCGTTTCGGCACCCGCTTCCGGGCTCGCGCCGAACACCGACGAGAACACATCGGGCATGCCGCTCGCGTACGGATTCGCCGGCAGTGCGCGCGGTGCGGCGAGGGGCGGCTGTCCAGCATTCGAACCCGTCGGCGCGGCCAGCGCCGCGCTTGCGCGGTCGCGAGCCTTCGGCGTGATGGCGGCGAGATCGCTGTCGGCCAGCGCGACGATCTCGACGCGGCCGTCGTCCATCGTGCGATTGGACAACACGACCGCGTCCGGGCCAAGCGCTTCACGAACCCGACGCAGCGCATCGCGACTGGTGGCACCGACAAATTTACGAATGTTCAAGCTGGACCCCCGATGAGGTATACGGACTGACGGACCGGCAACACACCGCTTCCCATTGAGATCAATTATTGCGAAAGCTGTCGAGCGACGATCGATGGATAAAGACCGTTAAAGGTAGGCAATTCGCGCGATGGAAAAGCGGCCGGTACGACGCGCGCGCGGGTTTCGAACGGGCTGCCGAGCGGGGCCGCGCGGCGGTTTCAATGGCATCGGACCTATGCGCGGGACCGCGCAGGCCGATGCGAAGCAAGGCATCGAAATGAAAACCGGCGCCCAAAAGGGGCGCCGGTAAACGCTGCAATGGCGGCCTGCGGATTGCGAGTTCTGCGCCGCAACCGCCGCAACCGCCGATGCCGCGCGTCAGCCGTGCGCGCCGATCAGATTCACCACCTTGACGTTGCGCGTATCGGGCACTTCCGCATACGAGAGCACCTTCAACTGCGGCAGGCTGCGGCGCAGGAAGCGCGCGAGCATCGGCCGCAACGCGTGCTGCACCAGCAGCACCGGCGCGAGGCCGAGGTTCTGCTGACGCAGCATCGCCTTCTGCGTTTCGTTCAGCAGCGTGTTCGCTAGCCCCGGCTCCAGTCCCGGGTTCGGGCCGGTCGCGAGCGCCTGCGACAACACCCGCTCCAGATTCGAATCGAGGCCCATCACCTGCATGTCGCCGGTGCCGGGGAACCACTGCTGCGTAATCGCGCGGCCCAGCGCGAGTCGCACGGCGGCGGTGAGATCGTGGGCGTCGGTGATCTTCGGTGTGTATTCGGACAGCGCTTCGAGAATCGAGCGCAGGTCGCGGATCGGCACGCCTTCTTCCAGCAGGTTTTGCAGCACCTTCTGCAACGTGGTGAGCGGCAGCGTCTTCGGCACCAGATCGTCGACCAGCGACGGCGTGTCTTTCTGCATCCGTTCGAGCAGCGCCTGCACTTCGCGGCGGCCGAGCAGCTCCGACGCGTGCGTCACCACAAGGTGATTCAGATGCGTCGCGACCACCGTGCTCGAATCGACCACCGTGTAGCCATACACCTGCGCCTGTTCGCGCAGATTCGTATCGATCCAGATGGCCGGCAGCCCGAACGCCGGGTCCTGCGTCGGCGTGCCCGGCAGCGCGGCCGAGACCTGGCCGGGATTGATCGCCAGCCATTGCCCCGGATACGCTTCGCCCGCGCCCACCTCGACGCCCTTGAGCGCGATGCGATAGCCGTTCGGCCGCAATTCGAGGTTGTCGCGGATATGAATGACGGGCGGCAGGAAACCGATTTCCTGCGCGAACTTCTTGCGGATGCTCTTGATCCGCTTGAGCAGTTCGCCGTCCGAGTTCTTGTCGACGAGCGGAATCAGCCGGTAGCCGACTTCGAGGCCGAGCGCGTCGATCATCGTCACGTCGTCCCAGCTCGCCTCGGCGTTCTCGGCCGGAGTCATCGCGGCCGGCGCCACATCGACGAGCGCCGTGCTGCTCTTGCGTTCCTCGGCACGCTTTTTCATCGTGCGGCCGAGCTGGATCAGACCGCCGCCGAGCACCAGAAACGCGAAGTGCGGCATGCCCGGAATCAGGCCCATCAGCACGAGAATGCAACCGGTGATCATCAGCACGCGCGGATTGGTGAACAGCTGGCCGGTGAGCTGGGTGCCGATGTCCTCGTTGGTCGCGACGCGCGACACGATCACGCCCGCTGCGGTCGAAATCACCAGCGACGGAATCTGCGCGACGAGGCCGTCGCCGATCGTCAGCAGCGTGTAGTTCTTGCCCGCCGCCGCGAAGTCCATGTTGTGCTGAACCATCCCGACGATCAGCCCGCCGACGATGTTGATTACCATGATCAGCAAACCGGCGATCGCATCGCCGCGCACGAACTTGCTCGCGCCGTCCATCGAGCCGTAAAACTCGGCTTCCTGCGAGACTTCCGCACGCCGCTTCCTGGCCTGCTCTTCGTTGATGAGGCCGGCGTTCAGATCGGCGTCGATCGCCATCTGCTTGCCGGGCATCGCGTCGAGCGTGAAGCGCGCGGACACTTCCGCGATCCGCCCCGCGCCCTTGGTGATCACCATGAAGTTGATCACCATCAGGATGATGAAGACGACGATACCGACCGCGAAGTTGCCGCCCACGAGGAAGTGCCCGAACGACTCGATCACCTGGCCGGCCGCGTCCGGGCCGGTGTGGCCTTCGAGCAGCACGACCCGCGTGGACGCCACGTTCAGCGACAGGCGCAGCAGCGTCGAGAACAGCAGCACGCTCGGGAACGCGGCGAAATCGAGCGGCTTCATCGTGTACATGCTGACGAGCAGCACCATCACCGAGAGCGCGATGTTGAAGGTGAACAGCAGGTCCAGCAGGAACGGCGGCAACGGCAGAATCATCATGCCGAGGATCATGCAGATCAGCACCGGCCCGGCGAGGGCGCGCAAATTGGTGCTGCTCAGGGCATCCGGCCGTCGGGCGAGGAAACCGGCGCGAGCGTTCATGCGGAGGCTCCTGAAGCGTCGTCGTTAGCGGGGTTGTCGGGGTTGACGGGGTTGAGCGTATCGGCGACTTCCTGATCGGCTTCTTCATCCGATACGCCGCCCTTGTCGAGTTCCGCCGGCACGTCGAGCTCGGTCGGTGCGACCGGCACGGCGCCGCCTTCGGTTTTGAAGCGTCGCAACTGATACACCCACGCGAGCACCTCGGCGACCGCGCCGTACAGCGGGCCGGGAATCTCGCGGTTCAGATCGACGTTGTGATACAGCGCGCGCGCGAGCGGCGGCGCTTCGAGCAGCGGCACGTTGTGCTCGGCGGCCAGTTCGCGAATCCGCGCGGCCACCAGGTTCACGCCCTTGGCGATCACCTTCGGCGCGCGCATCTCGCCGTCGGTGTATTGCAGCGCGACCGCGAAGTGCGTCGGGTTGGTCACCACTACGTCCGCCTTCGGCACCTCCGACATCATCCGGCGACGCGCAATGGCGCGCTGCTGCTGGCGAATCTTGCCCTTGATGTGCGGATCACCTTCGCTTTCGCGATGCTCACGCTTCACTTCTTCCTTCGTCATGCGCAGCTTCTTGTGAAACTGCCAAAGTTGGTACGGCACATCCAGCGCCGCCACCGCGAACATGCCGGCCACCGTCATCCCGCAGCACACGGCGATCAGATGCATGGAATTGGCGAGCGCGAGATGCAGCGGCTGGGTGGCGAGCGCGAGAATTTCTTCACGGCGATTCCAGATCGCCGTGCCGCCGATGATCCCCACCACCAGCGTCTTCGCGAGCGACATGCCGAGCTGGATCGGCCCGTTGATCGAAAACATCCGGCCGAAGCCTGCAATCGGATCGAGCCGGTTGAACTTCGCTTCGAACCCTTTTGCCGACAGTTGCCAGCCGCCCAGCGCCAGCGGCGCGAGCAGCGCGGCGAGGCCCGTGAAGCCAAGGACCGGCAGCAGCGCATACAGGCCTTCGCGGCTCGCGGCGCCCGCGCCGATCAGCATCCGGCTGGTCTCGAAACTGCTGGCGTGGTCGAACGTGAGCGACGCACGCAGCATGTTCTGCAAATGCTCGCCGATACTGCTGGACATCCCCCACGCGCCATAGAACCCCGCCGCCAGCAGCGCGAACGTCGACAGTTCCCGCGAGCGCACGATCTGCCCTTCCTCGCGCGCCTTCTGCAGGCGCCGGGGAGTGGCTGATTCGGTTTTTTCGAGGTCGCTGTCCTCTGCCACACAAGCTCTCCAGTCGGCCGAGGCAAGGCGCCTCTTTCCAGTGAGAGCGATTATTCCCGCTCGACGCAAGCGGCGATCGGCGGATAAGGGCGGAGAAAGGGGGGTATTTCGACGGATGAGCGCGAGGCGCCCGCGCGTTTCGCGCAGGCGGCACTGGCGTTGGCTTCGACCCTGGCGCTACGCGTCAGAAGGCGACGAAAGGCGACTGGCCGCCGCCCGAGGTCTTGTCGAAGCCGTAGTACACGTGACGGCCATAGAAGAACGGCAGACCGAGGTCGAAGCTGCTGTTGCCGCCGATCTGTCCGGCGAGGTTGTTGAACGCGTAGTTGCTGGGGTTGTTGAACAGCGTGGCCGCGCTGAGAATGCCGATGCTCGCGTTCGTCGTCACCTTGTTCAAGCCGACCAGCGTAATCGAGCGGGTTTGTGCGGACGACGGGCAATAGAAGCCCGCGAAATTACTGCCGCACTGGGCGAGCGAGCTATCGGTGAAGAAGTAGGCATTCGAGCCTGAATCGAGGAACGCCTGCACCTTCGTGCCGTTGAACGTGCTGTTGTTGAGGTCGCCAAACGGGTCGGTGGTGAAGACCTGCGCCCCGCCGAGCGCATTGTTCGACTGTGTGTTGATCCCGAACACCAGCGTGCCGGTGGCCGAAGCTGTGCCGGCGTCCGGCACGGGCGGCATCTGTACGATCAAGCCGTTGTTGTCGGCCGCGAAGTTCGCCGCCGGATTCGCGACCTGCTGATTGAGCGGCACGGCGGTACGGGTACACGACGTTCCGCCCGGACACGCAAAGTAGTTGCTGAAGTTGACGGCGGTTGCCAGGTTCGCGCAGGTCGCGCCGCAATCGCTGGGCGCGGTGCCAACGCCGAGTATGCCGTTGGCGCCCAGATCGTTGACCGTGTTTTCCGCCGACCCGCCGCCGCAACCGCTCGCGGGCACCGTGCTCGCGTCCTTGTCGCCGATGATCTGGATCGGGACGGCGGTTGCCGTGGTCTCGCCGCCGATCGTGATGGTCGCGGTGCGCACCGTGCCCCAAGTGAAGCCATCGGCGAAGGTCGCGCACTCGGCGAGCTGCGCGTTGTTACTGCCCACGGCGCTGGGCGGCAACGCGTTGAGCACCGTTGGAAGGAGCACGGAGCCGACCACCCGCAGTCCGAACGAACCGGTGTCGAGCTGGATGTTGTTGACGGTCTGGCAGCCCGCCGTCGAGCCGGGCGGGCAAATGGTCACACTGACCGACGGAATGTTGATGACGCCGTTCACGCCCCTGCCGACCGTGATCGGCACGGTGTTCGCGGCGGTCGCGGCGATCGGCTGCTGGGTCGGGCTGGCCGGCAGCGAACCGCCGTTCAGGATGCTCGACGAATTGTTGCTGGAGCTGCCGCTGTCTCCGCCGCCACCGCACGCGGCGAGGGTTGCCAGCAGCGCGACGGCCAGCGCGGCGCGCAGCCGGTCTTTGAGATTCACACCAATATGGATGGGTCGCATGGTCGTCCTTGCCATTACTGGATGTCGGAGCCGCTGACGCCGGCGGGCAGCGCGGACGGCAGCCACGCCTGACCGCTGAACGCGCCCATATGGCCGCCGGAACGCGCCACGAGACCGCTCTGATCGACGCTGACGGGGCCGTGGCCGCCGCCGCGTGCCGCGCGCGCGGCCTTCACGCCCGCCACGTATTGCGGGAAATAGGTGCCGAGCAAATCGTTCAGATCCGGCATTTGCGGGCCGCGCCACGCGATGCCGAACACAGCGCCGTCAGCGGCGAGATATTCGCGGACCACGGTGCCGTTGCCGAGCGTGGTTTCACGCACGGTGTAGGACGCGGAAGCCGACGTGGAAGACGCGGCGCTCGATGCCGAGCGCATCACGCCCTGCGCGGAATTGGCCGCGCTTGCGGCAGGCTGGACGATGCGGGAAGAAACCGACGAGTCCGAGGGCGGCGTCATCGGGGCGCCCCCCAACGCCGCTTGAGCGGGCTGCACGGCGGACAACGAACAGAATAAGGCTAGTAGCGCCGGAACGATCCCGGCGCGGCGTACACGACTCCACATGGCAATGCTCCTCCCGAACTATGGCCAGGCTCGCGGCGAGCCGCGCGAACCTGCTGGGTGTACGCAGATGATACGGCACTGCTGCGGTCGCACCCGGGAAGGAGCCTCTTCACCGTGCCACCGGCCGGCGAACGCTCATTGCCGGAGCGGAGTGCCGCTGCTCGAGACCGTAGTATGCCTGTGGTTCGTGTCGGGAGACAGCAAGCGCACGCGCGGGCGTGGCTTGCCATCCATCCGGGCCGCGCGCGGCGTCCGGACGGTTGTCTGATGAAACCGCGCGCCGATGGTGTGACGCAGTTGCGCGCGGCGAGCTTGCGCGACGAGGCGTCCGGCCGCGTCAGAAGCCGAGGCTGGCGAGCAGATCGTCAACCTGCGACTGGTCCTGCATCACATCCGCCTTGCCTTCCGGATTGATCTGCGGACCGTTCAGCAGATGTTCGGGGCTGCCGGTCGACGACACTTCGGCTGCCAGCGCCGCCGCGTTCGCCGCGAACTGCTCGCGCCGTTCGAGCGCGATGTTCTCGACCAGCACGCCGAGCAACTGCTGCTCGATCAGGTACACGACGTCCGTGATCTTCTTGATCACCTGGCCCGTCAGATCCTGGAAGTCCTGCGCCAACATGATCTCCATCAGTTGCGCATTGGTCGCGCTGGTCGCCGCCGGCACGCCGCGCAGGAAGGTGCGCGTGTCGTTCATCAGTGCGCGCACTTCCTCGCGCTCGATCGGCGCCGCGTACCACTGCTCCCAGCGCGCGTCGAGTTCGCCCGCGTCCTTTTGCAACTGCTCCTGGACCGGCTTGGCGACGTCGATCGCCGACAATACGCGCTCGGCGGCCTGCTCGGTCATGTCCGCGATGTATTTCAGACGGTCGCGAGCATCGGGCACGGCTTCGGCCGCGCGCTCGACATGCTTGTCGAGCCCGAGCTCACGCATCGAATCGCGCAGCGTGCGCGTCAGTTGTCCGATGCGGGCGAGAATGCGGTCGGACGCGAAGTCGCTGCTCTCGCTGACCGCTTCGGCGTGAGGCGCTTGGGTCGGCAGAGTCACGTCAGCTCCCGGCTTTCGCCATCTTCTCGAGAATCTTGTTGAGCTTCTCGTCGAGCGTCGCGGCGGTGAACGGCTTGACGACGTAACCGCTCGCGCCGGCCTGCGCCGCCGCGATGATGTTTTCCTTCTTCGATTCGGCCGTCACCATCAGCACCGGCAGATGCGTGAGGTTGGCGTCGGCGCGGATTTCCTTGAGCATGGCCAGACCGTCGAGGTTCGGCATGTTCCAGTCGGAGATCACGAAGTCGTAGGTACCTCCGCGCAAACGCGCGAGACCGGCCTGGCCGTCTTCCGCTTCGTCGACGTTCGAGTAGCCCAGCTCCTTGAGCAGATTGCGGACGATCCGGCGCATCGTCGGAAAGTCGTCAACCACCAGAATCTTCATTCCCTTATCCATTTCATTCCCTTTGCTTGTTCCATGTTGCGGCGCTTGACCGCCTCAAACTATCCGGCCCGCATCATACCCGCTGCACGCGATCGCCCATCGACGACAAACGCGCCATCACGCGCCGGCTCATTTCCGGCAGCGCCGCGATCTCGTCCGCCGCGCCGAGCGCAATCGCTTCGCGCGGCATGCCGAAAACGATACAGCTCGCCTCGTCCTGTGCAAGGGTGTAGGCCCCTGCTTTTTTCATCTCCAGCAGCCCGGTGGCGCCGTCGCGTCCCATTCCGGTCAGGATCACGCCGACCGCGTTCTTGCCCGCATGCTGCGCGGCGGAGCGGAACAGCACGTCGACCGACGGACGATGCCGGTTGACCGGCGGCTCGTCCGACAGATGCGCGATGTAGTTCGCGCCGCTGCGCGCCAGCAGCAGATGCGCGTGGCCGGGCGCGATATACGCATGACCAGGCAGCACGCGTTCGCCGTGCTCTGCTTCTTTAACGGTAATCCGGCACAAACCATTGAGGCGTTGCGCAAAAGATTTCGTAAACCCCGGCGGCATGTGCTGCGCGATCAGCACGGCGGGTGCATCCGGCGGCAGCGGCACCAGCACTTCGCGGATCGCTTCGGTGCCGCCCGTCGACGCGCCGACGATGATCAGCTTCTCGGTACTGAGCAGCGGATTATTGAACAGCGGCGCGGCGCCCGCCGGCGCATGCGCGGCCTGCGCGGCCGCATGCTGCAACGGCGCGGCCTGGCGTACGCGCGCGCGGGCCGCCGCGCGAATCTTGTCGGCGAGCTTTTCCGAGTAGTCGAGCATGCCGTCGCGAATGCCGACCTTCGGCTTGGTGACGAAATCGACCGCGCCCAGCTCCAGCGCACGCAGCGTGATTTCGTTGCCGCGCTCGGTCAGCGACGACACCATTACGACCGGCATGGGCCGCAGACGCATCAGCTTCTCGAGGAAGTCGAGGCCGTCCATGCGCGGCATTTCGACGTCGAGCGTCAGCACGTCCGGGTTGTGCTGCTTGATGAGTTCGCGCGCGACCAGCGGATCGGGTGCGGTCGCCACGACCGTCATGTCCGGCTGGCCGTTGATGATCTCGGTCATCAGGCTGCGGATCAGCGCCGAATCGTCGACGCACAGTACTTTGATCTTTTGCACAGCGCTCACGCCTCCTCTGTGGTTCTGGCGTTGTTTGAATTAAGGGCGCGCGGGCTCGCGCCGAACAGTTCGATTCTCGGCCGCGCGGCGGCCGGCGCCGCGAACAGCTCGACGCGCTTGCGCGCCGCCGCGAGCCGCTCGGCGCGCGCTTCGGCGCTTTGCCGGACCAGCGCCTGTTCCCGCTCGGCCACGCCCGCTTCCTGTTGCAGGCGCAGTTTCTTGACCATCACCTGGCCGGTGCGGGGCATGTAGGCGACCTTGCGCGGATGCGAGCCTTGCAAATCTTCGGCGACGATGCGGATCTTTTCGAGCGCCAGATAGCGGCGCACGAACTCCGAGTTGCGGTCGCCGATGTTCATCGTCGTCATGCCGGCGAGCACCGCGCCGCCGCCGAACACCTTCGCCTCGAAGCGCTCGCGCCGACCGCCGGCCTTGATCAGTTCGTTGATCAGCACTTCCATCGCGTACGAGCCGTAGCGCATCGAATCCGATGCGGCTTGCCCGACATCCGCGCCGTCGTCGGGCAGCATGAAATGATTCATTCCGCCGATGCCCGCCGTGCGGTCCTGGATGCAGGCCGCCACGCACGAACCCAGCACGGTGACCAGCACCATGTCTTCGTGGGTGGTGTAGAACTCGTTGGGCAACAGCTTTACGCCGGGGCGCTGGAAGTGGTTGTCGTAGTACAGGTTGGAAGCGATCGGCAGGGCGCTGCTCATGCCGCCACCCCGCTCGCCGTGTGATGCGCCGCCGCGCTCGCCGTGCCGATTGCGCGCGGCGGCGTGCGCGCGCCGGCCACGTCGCGCGTCAACTCGTAGACGGTCTGGCCGCGCAGCTTGAATGCCTGCGTCACGTACGTGAAGTTCTCCGAGTGACCGGCAAACAGCAGGCCGCCCGCTTTCATCAGCGGCTCGAAGCGCGCGAGCACTTGCGCTTGCGTCGGCTTGTCGAAATAGATCATCACGTTGCGGCAGAAAATCGCGTCGAACTGCGAGCGCAACTGGTAATCGCGGTCGGTCAGGTTCAGTTGTTCGAAGCGCACCAACGCGCGCACTTCGGGGCGCACCTTCACCATGCCCGCATGCGCGCCGGTGCCCTTCAGAAAGAAGCGCTTGAGCCGCTCGGGCGACAGGTGCTTCACCTGGTCGAACTGGTATACGCCGGCTTCGGCTTTCGCAAGCACCTGGGTGTCGATATCGGTGGCGAGCACCGCGGCCTGGCGCGCGCCGCTGTCGCCGAGCGCTTCGATCAGCGTCATCGCGATCGAATACGGCTCCTCGCCGGTCGATGCCGCCGAGCACCATACTGAAACCGGCTGTGCGCGACGCGGCACGAAGTCGGCGAGGATCGGAAAGTGGTGCGCTTCGCGGAAGAACGCGGTGAGGTTGGTGGTCAACGCATTGGTGAACGCTTCCCACTCGGCCGGATCGTTTTCCGCTTCGAGCAGATCGAGATACTGCCGGAAGGTGTCGAGGCCGCGCGCGCGCAAGCGGCGCGCGAGGCGGCTGTACGCCATGTCGCGCTTGTGGTCCGACAGCGAAATGCCCGCGCCGCGATGAATCAGTTCGCGGATGCGCGAGAAATCCGCAGGCGTGAATTCGAAATCCCGTGCCTGGTCAGACGGCTTGCCCGGGTCCGCCCGTTCAGGACTTGCCCGTTCAGGACTTGCCCGTTCGGGACGTGCCCGTTCGGGACTTGCCCGTTGGGGACGTTGCTGTGCGCGCGTTGTCATCATGTGAATGCCTGCCTGCAATACGAGCCATTCCGTTTGCCACCCGAAGCGGACTCCTGGCCAGTACCAATTGTGTTCGCGGGGTCGCGCCCTCCCGCGAGGTCTGCGAACACGCAGTCGGCCCGCGACACGCCATACCAGCGTGTTTCGATGATTCGCCCATCAACGGGCGAGAAGCCGAATGACTGCATGTCTTTGTGCCACTTTCTAGAACGTTTCCCAAGCCGCGTCCGCGCTGGCTGCGGCCGGGCTCGCGAGAGCCGGGCGTGCAACGGGCTGGGTAGCGGCGCGAGGCGTCTTCGGTTTGAGCGCCGGTTCGACGCGCGCGCCTGCATCGTGGTTAGCCGAAGCCGGCGCGGAGTTCGCGGACGATGCCGCGCTGTTCCCGCTCTCCACGCTCGCCGCGTTTACCACGCTCGCCGCGTTTGCGTTGCTTGCCACCGGATGCGCCCCGGCTTTCACGGACGGCCGGCCCGCACCGCCATTCACACGCGCCGCCGCCTGCGGTCGCACGGCTGCCGAGCCGCCGCGCGTCTGAGTGCCGGCCACCTTCCAGCCGTCCACGACCGTCTGCAACTGACGCGTCTGATCTTCGAGCGACGCCGCCGCAGCCGCCGCCTGTTCGACCAGCGCGGCATTCTGCTGCGTGACTTCGTCCATCTGCACGACCGCGCGATTCACCTGCTCGATGCCGCCCGACTGCTCCTCGGACGCCGCGCTGATTTCGCCCATGATGTCGGTCACGCGGCGCACCGCCTGCACGATCTCGTCCATCGTCGCGCCGGCGCGGCCGACCAGCGTCGAACCGCTTTGCACCTTGTCGACCGAATCGCCGATCAGTTCCTTGATTTCCTTCGCGGCGCTCGCGCTGCGCTGCGCGAGGCTGCGCACTTCGCCTGCCACCACCGCGAAACCGCGGCCCTGTTCGCCGGCGCGCGCGGCTTCGACCGCCGCGTTCAGCGCGAGAATATTGGTCTGAAACGCAATGCCTTCGATCACGCCGATGATGTCGACGACCTTGTTCGAACTGGTCGCGATGCCCTGCATCGTCGTGACGACCTGGCTCACCACGGCGCCGCCGCGCGTGGCGATGTCCGACGCGTTGACGGCGAGCTGGCTCGCCTGGCGCGCATTCTCGGTGTTCTGCCGCACGGTGCCGGTCAACTGCTCCATGCTCGACGCGGTTTCCTGCAGCGACGCGGCCTGCTGTTCGGTGCGTTGCGACAGATCGGTGTTGCCCATCGCGATTTCACGCGCGCCGGTGTCGATCGACTCCGCGCTGCTGTGAACCGCCTTCACCATCGTCGCGAGGCTTTCCTGCATCCGCTTGATGCCGTCGAACAACCGGCCGATTTCATTGCGGCTGTACACCTCGATCGGCTCGGACAGATCGCCCGACGCGATCCGCTCGAAGCAGGCCGTCGCGTCTTTCAGCGGCTGCACGATCAGGCCGCGCAGCGCGACGCGGAGGCCCACCACCATCAGCAATGCGAGAACCGTCACCGCGACGATCAGAGTCATCATCAGCGACGCGTTCGCTTGTGCGTTCGCCTGCTGGTCCATCACGCTCTTCTGCAACGCCTTGACGACCGCGGCCGCCGCCGCGTCGTACGCGATGAACATCGGGCTGATCTTCGTATCGGCGACCGCGTGGTAGGCGGCCATGTCGTTCGCGTTCAGCGCCGCGAATTCCGGCTCCACGCCGTCGCGCATCACCGTCGTGCGTTTGGCGAGCACGTCGTCGAGCAGCGCCTGATCGATGCCGGGCTTGGGCGCGTCGAGATAGGTCTGCCAGCTCTGGTTGCCCCGCGCCAGCAGTTCCTGGGCGCGGTCAATCGCTTTCTTCGCCTCGTCGGCGTTGCCCGCGGCCGACAACGTGTTGAAGCGGTCCACCGCGATCCGCGAACGCAGCAGATACGAGCCCGCGTCGTCGATTGCATCAATCGCCACCAGGTCGCCGCGCGCGATGCGGTCGAGCGACTGGCTCGCGCGATTCAGCGCCGTTAGCCCAAGCGCGCCGACCACCACGGTCAGCGCAACCAGAAGGACCCCCACCATCGTCAACGACGTGCGGATCGACCACCTGCTCAGCATCTTGACGCTCCCTTGCCTATCTCTCGTTCGCGATTTGCCGCTGTTTTCCCGCTGTTTTCCGCTCAACCGCCGAGCGTTTCGATCAACGCCATTTCACGGCTGGTCATCAGCTTTTCGATGTCCATCAGAATCAGCATGCGGCCGTCGACTGTGCCGAGACCCGTCAGGTACTCGGTCGTCAGCGTCGCGCCGAATTCCGGCGCCGGCATGATCTGGTCGGTGGCGAGCGTCAGCACGTCCGATACGCCGTCCACCACCATCCCGACCACGCGATGCGCGACGTTCAGGATGATCACGACCGTCTGATGGTCGTACTCGACGCGGCCCAGATGGAACTTGATGCGCATGTCGACGATCGGCACGATGATGCCGCGCAGATTGATCACGCCCTTGATGAACTCGGGCGCATTGGCGATCCGCGTCACGTTGTCGTAGCCGCGGATTTCCTGCACTTTGAGAATGTCGATGCCGTACTCTTCGGCGCCGAGCGTGAAGACGAGGAATTCCTGACCGCCAGCGTCCGCCTGCTGCGCATCGCGGCGGCTATTCGTACCGCTCGCGTTCGCACCG
Organism: Paraburkholderia sediminicola; assembly: GCF_046026895.1. Taxonomy (GTDB): domain Bacteria; phylum Pseudomonadota; class Gammaproteobacteria; order Burkholderiales; family Burkholderiaceae; genus Paraburkholderia; species Paraburkholderia sediminicola_C. The sequence goes on along the minus strand of NZ_JAQQEU010000001.1, from coordinate 398,372 downwards.
CTCGAATTGATGGATTGGACTTCTGCCACGTTAGCCCCCAAACGGTTGGGATGAAATGAGTTGAATGAATGTTGCGAATGCTGTGCGTCGTGCGAGCGTCACGGTGATCATGCGAGGCTCATCGCGCTGTGCGCGTTGCGCGTTTCGCGGTTCAGCGCCGCCACGTCCACGATCAGCGCGACACTGCCGTCGCCGAGAATGGTGGCGGCGGAAATGCCGTGCACCTTGCGGTAGTTCGTTTCCAGATTCTTCACGACCACCTGCTGCTGCCCCACCAGCTCGTCGATCAGCATCGCAAAGCGGCGCCCTTCTGTTTGCATGATGGTGACGATGCCTTGCGTCGGTTCCTGCTTCGCGTCCTCCACGTTGAACACTTCGTGCAACGCGACGAGCGGCAGATATTCGCCGCGCACGCGCACCACGCGCTCACCGTTGGCCACCGTGTAGATGTCGTCGGCTTGCGGCTGCAGCGACTCCATCACGAAGTTCAGCGGCAGAATGAAGATCTCGTTGCCTACTTTCACCGACATGCCGTCGAGAATCGCCAGCGTGAGCGGCAGAACGATGCGCGTGGTGCTGCCCCTGCCGGCATGCGAGGTGATTTCGACGTGACCGCCCATCGACTGGATGTTGCGCTTGACCACGTCCATGCCGACGCCGCGCCCCGACACGTCGGTGACCTGTTCCGCCGTCGAGAAGCCCGGCAGGAAAATCAGGTTCCAGACTTCTTCGTCGGACATCGTTTCGCTGACCTGCATGCCTTGCTTGGCCGCCTTCGCGAGAATCTTGTCGCGGCGCAGGCCCGCGCCGTCGTCGCTGACTTCGATCACGATGTTGCCGCCGTGATGCGCCGCCGACAGCACCAGCTGGCCGGTCGATTCCTTGCCCGCCGCGCGCCGCGCTTCCACGGTCTCGATGCCGTGGTCGAGACTGTTGCGCACGAGGTGAGTCAACGGATCGATGATCCGTTCGATGAGGCTCTTGTCGAGTTCGGTCGCCTGACCGAAGGTGACGAGTTCCACTTCCTTGCCGAGTTTCGCCGCCAGGTCGCGCACCAGACGCGGGAAGCGGCTGAACACGTAGTCCATCGGCATCATGCGGATCGACATCACGGCTTCCTGCAGATCGCGCGCGTTGCGTTCGAGCTGCGCCATGCCGTTGAAGAGCCGGTCGTGCAGCGCGGGGTCGAACGTGCTGGTGGTTTCCGCGAGCATCGCCTGCGTGATCACCAGTTCGCCGACCAGGTTGATCAGTTGATCGACCTTTTCGACGCCGACGCGAATGGAGCTGCCTTCCGCGCCCGCTGCGGCAGCGGCCGGACGGGCCGCCTTGCGGTCGTGGTCGGCGGCCGCGCCGGATGCCGCAGGCGCCGCGTGCGCCGCCCCAGACGCCGCCGGGCTGTGCGCCACCGCCTGCTGGAGCGCGGCGGGCGCCGGCGCTGCCGGCGCGCTGGCCGGTGCGTCGAACAGCCCCTGCGCGGCCGTACTGGAGGGCGCGGCGATGCCGGCCGCCGGTGCCGGAGATGCCGCGTGCTCCGCATGAGCCGCACGTGTTGCTTGCGCCGGGGACGAGGCGGCAGCGTCGGGCGTTCCAGGTTCGCCTTGCTGCGTGTCGTTCGCCGGTGCGTTGCCGCGGCCGATCGAGATCTGACTTTCGTCGATCACGAAACAGCACACGGCGATGATGTCGTCGGAGGTCACATCGGTCGCGAGCCACAGCATCAGATCGCCGCCGCTCTTGACCTGCCCGACGATGTTGCCCAGGTTGCCGAGCTCTTCGGCCAGCAGATCCTGGTCCTTCTCACCAACGCCCCGTAGCGTGATTTTCAGATGAGGGCCGGTGTCGTCGGCGTTGCCGTCGACCGCGCCCGCCCCCCCGGCTTGCCCGGTCTGTGCCGGTTCGCCGTCAGTCCATTCACCCGCCACCTGCACCGCCTGTTCGACGACGTGCTCGGGCGGGCTACCGCGTTGTGCTGCCACTGCTGCCGCCTGTGCTGCAACCGGCGCCGCCGTCTGGGGCGCACCGCCGGAAAGACTCTCCGCATTCAACCGTTCGAGCTTCGCGCAGATTGCGCGCGCCACCGCCGCATCCGGCTCGGCGCTCGCGCGATAGTCGGCGAGCTGGCCGGACAGCACGTCCTTGGTTTCGAGGAACGTGTCGATCATGTCCATGCGCAGCACGAGTTCGTTGTTGCGCGCGCGATCGAGCAGCGATTCCAGAATGTGGGTCGTCTCCGTCAGCGCGGTAAAGCCGAAGGTCGCCGCGCCGCCCTTGATCGAATGCGCCGCGCGGAAAATCGCCGCGAGGTCTTCCGGGTCCGGGTGAGCGATATCCAGATTGAGCAGCAACTGCTCCATCTGCGCGAGCAGTTCGTCCGCTTCGTCGAAAAACGTCTGATAGAACTGAGTGATGTCGAGTGTCATGCCTGGGTCACCGCGAGAGTTCCTGTCTAGGCGTGGCTAGCGTGCCGCCGCGTCGAGAGCTTTCTATAACGTGTCTATGAGTGGCGCTTACGCGGAATCTGATTCGGCCAATGCCGCCACCAGTTCGGTCAGCATGTCGGGGTCGAGCGGCTTTTCGATCCAGCCGGTCGCGCCCGCCGCCCGCGCCGCCGCCTTGAACGGCTCGCCCGATTCCGTCGTGAGGACGAGGATGGGCGTCGCCAGGTAAGCCGGGTTGCCGCGCAGCGCGGTGATCAGATCGAGGCCGGTTTTGCCGGGCATGTGCTGGTCGGTGAGTACGAGGTCGAACGACATCGCGAGCGCGTTTTCGAGCCCGTCGTCGCCGTCCGCCGCGAGCGTCACCTCATAGCCGGCCGTCGTCAGCGTCGCGGCAAGCATTTGCCGCATCGATGCCGAATCGTCGACTGCCAAGATGTGCCTGATCATGAAAACCTCGCTGCGCTTCACGCTCGGGATCGCCGGCCGTCCGCGCCAGTGGGGCGCGTGATCGGGCCAGGCGATCGCTGTCTGTTACTGGGTCGCCGGCGCTGCCGCCGGCACCTTCGGTGCAACCGTCATCGGTTGCGCAAGTCTTTGCAGCAGCGGCTTGGAGCCGGCTGCGTCGTCCGACAAGGTGGTCGTGGTGGAGTCGTCGTGATTCAACGCCTCCTCCGACTTCTTGTTCAGCACGATGATGCTGATGCGGCGGTTCTCCGGGTCCATCGGGTCCGTCTTGTTCAGGTTCTGCGTCGACGCGAGGCCGAGCACGCGCATCACCTTCGCCTCGTCCATGCCGCCCGCGATCAGCTCGCGGCGCGACGCATTGGCGCGGTCCGCGGACAGTTCCCAGTTGCTGTAGCCCTTTTCGCCGCCCGCGTACTGCGCGGCGTCGGTGTGCCCCTGCACGATGATGCGGTTCGGCACGTCGTTCAGCGTGTGGCCGATTTCGCGGAGGATGTCGCGCATGTACGGCTCCACCTGGTCTTTCGCGGTCGCGAACATCGGCCGCTTCTGCGAGTCGACGATTTCGATGCGCAAGCCGGTCAGCGTCGAGTCGATGCGGATCTGCTGCTTGAACTGGCGCAGCACCGGGTTCGCTTCGATCGCTGCCATCAGCTTGACCTGGAGGTCGTGCAGGCGGACCTGTTCGCGACGCTCCAGCTCGCCTTGCAACTGCTTCATCGAGTCTTCGTTGTTGTGCGAGACGGAGCGCTCGGAGCGGCTGCTCGAGCCGTCGGTGGAGCGCGTCACGCCTTGCGCGTCGGTCGAGATATCGCGGCCGCCGCCCTTCAAAATGCTCGAGTCCTCGGCGCTGCGGTCGCCGCCCCACAGCGTGATCTTCAACGGCTGGTTGAAGTAATCGGCGATGCCCTTCAACTGCACGGTGGACGCCGAACTCAGCAGCCACATCAGCAGGAAGAACGCCATCATCGCGGTCATGAAGTCCGCGTAAGCGAGCTTCCACGCGCCGCCGTGGTGGCCGGATTTCTTCGGCGCGGAGCGCTTGACGACGATCGCGCGGTCTTTGTCCTTGCTCATCGGTTCGGTTCCGGGCGCGCTCTGATTACTTGGCCTTGACGCGGCGCACGTGCTCTTCCAGCTCGGCGAACGACGGGCGTTCGGTCGAGAAGAGCACCTTGCGGCCGAACTCGACGGCAATCGCGGGCGCGTAGCCGTTCAGGCTTGCCAGGATCGTCACCTTGATGCACTGGAACATCTTGGTCGACTCGGTCACGCGCTGTTCGGCGACGCTCGCGAGCGGGCTGATCAGCCCGTACGAAAGCAGAATGCCGAGGAAGGTGCCGACCAGCGCCTGCGCGATCATCTCGCCGAGCACCGCTGGCGGCTTGTCGGCCGAGGCCATGGTGTGCACCACGCCCATCACCGCCGCCACGATGCCGAACGCCGGCATCGCGTCGCCGACCTTGGTCAGCGCATGCGCGGGCGCTTCGCCTTCGTGGTGATGCGTCTCGATCTCCTCGTCCATCAGGCTTTCGATCTCGAACGCGTTCATGTTGCCGCCGACCATCAGACGCAGGTAGTCGGTCAGAAACTCGATGATGTGATGGTCGGCGAGAATCTTCGGGTACTGGGTGAAGATCGGACTCTTCGACGGATCGTCGATATCGGCTTCCAGCGTCAGCGTGCCTTCCTTGCGCGCCTTGGCCAGCAGGACGTAGAGGAGCGCCATCAGCTCCATGTAGACGTCCTTGTTGTACTTCGCGCCCTTGAAGAGGGTCGGAATGACGCGCAGCGTCGCCTTGATGGTCTTCATTCCGTTTCCGAGAATGAACGCGCCGACGCCAGCGCCGACGATCATCAGCACTTCAACGGGCTGCAGCAGCGCGCCGAGATGGCCGCCTTCCAGCGCGTAACCGCCGAAAACGGACAAAAGCGTCACGAGTGTTCCCACGAAAATCAGCACTGCCGAGCCCTCACAAAGAAGCGACGGTAACCGTCGTTAATCTGGTTTACGGCAACGGAGCAGAAAACTTTGGTGGAAAAGCGGGTCGATGGTCTGGTGTAAACCAGAGGCGCGCAGCGAGGACGGACGGGGCTCGCTCGGCTAGAGCCGTCGCGAGGATAGCTGCGGCGCTGGCCCACAGGATGGCCGGGAACCCTGTCCGGCGGCCCACGCCGCCCGCGGGACGGAAAACCAGCGGCCCGCGCTGTGAGCCGCCCGCCGCGGCGGCGCTCAGACCGCGAGCGCAGCGAGACTCTCGCGGGCCCGGGCGTCGGCGAATTTCTTTGTCTTACCCGCCCGCGATGGCGGCTGGCACAGCCCGCACACGAACGCATGCTGCGGATCGTGCGCGTGTGCGACAAAACGTCCACCGCAACGGCAACAGGCGGTCATCTGCAACATGCCGGAGTCGAAGAAGCGCACCAGCGTCCACGCGCGCGTGAGGCTGATCACCGGCTCGTCGTCGTGCAGCTGAACGTGCTCCAGATAGAGCCGGTAGCTTTTCACGATCGACTGGATCGTCAGGCAACCGCCATGACCGGCCATGAAACAGTAGATGTTGTAGAACAGCGATGAGTGAAAGTTCGGCTGCCAGGTCATGAACCAGTCGGTCGAAAACGGCAACATGCCCTTGGGCGGCGACACCCCTTTCAGTTCCTTGTGCAACTTGATGAGCCGGTCGCGCGAAAGACTGGTTTCCGCTTCCAGCAATTGCAAACGCGCGCCAAGTTCGATCAGTTCGATGGCCAAGGTGATTTCCCTGACTTCGAGTACGACGCTTTTATAGGCCATCCGCTCGCCGATCTCCCCGCCCGATCGCTTTGTGTGAGAGAGAGGCTGCCATTAGCCGAGTTGCTCGACGGGCTGGCTCGCCATCAGGATCGCGGAATGCGCCTGGGCCACGGCGCTCGATTTGCCTTTGTCGGCGAGCGCGGACAACACCGCATGGTCGTCGAAACGGAAACGGCACAACACCTGATTGGACGCCGCCAGCTTGACGGTCTGCGCCAACGACAGAGTGGCGAGCACATCGGCTAGCTGGTCGGAAATCCCCATGCGAAACATGCCCATCGGCTTGTCTTCGCGCAGCAGGCGCTGCGCGAGCAGGAGATACGACAGATTGACTTCTCTGATCTCGTTGAGCATTTCGCTTGTCGCGCTCATTGATTCCCCCGGGGTGTATCTGGCTGGTCAGGCCGTTACGGAAACGTTTGCTCGAATGCGCGCACTGAAACCGCGCGGATCGGCTCGTCCTAGTCTTGCAAGCATTGTGGCGAAAGGGGAAGCGGTCGAAAATCGGAGAGACACCCAGCCTGTTTGACGGATTAATCCGTCATTGTTGTAGGAATTTTTCCTACAAGGGCGAATGCTTGGAAAAGCGGAATCGACCGAAATGGCGTCGGGCGTGGGACGCGTAATGCGATTTAAATATTGTGGTGTGGCAGAGATCAACTTGGTGAGTTTCCGATGACTCACCATGCGCACCGTCCCGGCGTTGACAAAGATTATAAGACTTTTCACGCCTACGCAACGCGACTGCGTTAAAGACTCCCTTAAGACGGCAGAACAGCTCGGGCACGCGGATTGCGCGGGTTTGATGATACTTGGCTGGACGGTCGTCCCAATTATCGGGACGGCCGTCCAGATTGACCTGTAACGGGCGGTGTTTCGCGCTGTAACAACCTTAAGCGTTTGAAAAATGACTCGAATTACCGCGGCCGATCCCGATAATGGACGCTAAGGGATTACCCGATGCAAGTTCGGAGCACCCCCGGGCGGCGGCTTACCGCGCCCAACCGTCCGTCAGGCATTCGCTCTTCGCTCTAACCGAGCGCCGCTGTGCGAAGCCGTTGTGAACAGGAGAAAACCGCATGCGAATCGCACAAATTGCGCCGCTGTATGAAGCCGTCCCGCCGAAACTTTATGGCGGCACCGAACGCGTCGTGTCGTATCTGACCGAAGCTCTGGTCGATCTCGGCCACGATGTCACGCTGTTTGCGAGCGGCGACTCGGTTACGTCCGCGAATCTGGAAGCATCCTGGCCGCGCGCGCTGCGCCTCGACCCGACGATCCGCGACGCGCTGGCGCCGCACGTGCTGATGATGGAAAAAGTGCGCAAGATCGCCCATGAATTCGATGTGCTGCACTTTCACCTCGACTACATGCCGTTCCCGCTCTTCACCACGATGGACACCCCGTTCGTGACCACGCTGCACGGCCGCCTCGATCTGCCGGAACTGCAACCGGTGTTCGACGCTTTCTCCAACGTGCCGGTGGTGTCGATTTCCGATTCGCAGCGCTTGCCGCTGCCGCAGGCGAACTGGCTCAACACCATTTATCACGGCCTGCCGGAACAGTTGCTGACGCCGCAGGCGCACAAGAAGCCGGAGTATTTGGCGTTCCTCGGTCGTATTTGCCCCGAAAAGCGCGTCGATACAGCTATCAAAATCGCTGCACAAAGCGGTTTGCCGCTGAAGATCGCCGCCAAGGTGGACAAGGTCGACGAGGAGTACTTCAAGCGCGAGATCGAGCCGCTGCTGTCGATGGCGCACGTGGAGTTCGTCGGCGAGATCAATGAAGCGCAGAAGCCCGAGTTTCTGTCCGGCGCGAAGGCGTTGCTTTTCCCGATCGACTGGTCGGAGCCGTTCGGCCTCGTGATGATCGAGTCGATGGCATGTGGCACGCCGGTGATCGCGTTCAACCGCGGCTCGGTACCGGAGGTGATCGACCACGGCGTGACGGGCTACATCGTCGAGGACGTGCAAGGCGCGGTGGCCGCGCTGCAGCGTCTGGACGAATTGTCGCGCACTGAAATCCGCGCGCAATTCGAGCGCCGCTTCAGTTCCCGAACGATGGCGCAAAATTATGTAGACGGCTATTCGACCCTGATCGAAGCGACCCGTCGCCCGGTGTTGCGTCAGGTTGCGGTTGGCTAAGCGGCAGGCCAAAAGCGTTCCGCTTTTTGCGCTGCCAGCTTTAGCCGCTTACTGCTCTTGCGCATAGCTGCCGCCTTCCGCTTTTTGCGGTAAATGGCAGGTAAATTCCACTGTGAATCGTTTGCGCAGGCGGAAATCAGAGTTATCCCGCTTCTTCCACGGAAAAGCCGCCCCGATGGGCGGCTTTCTTATTAAAGGGATGGATACGCTTCCATCCTGATTGAAGCTCGGCAAAATAAAAAGGGGCTTCGACTAACCTTCAATTTACTTTCGCCATCAGCGGCAACCCGTTCAAGGCGCGCCGATCAAAAAACGCTCGCGATTCTTGCCGGCAATCCACTTGGGCGGCTTTCCGCGACCGCTCCACGTATTGCCCGATTTCGGGTCCTGGTATTTCGCCGGCAGCGGCGCCTTCTTGGGCGGCCGTCCACGCTTGGCGGCAACTGCGAAGCCGAGGTCCTGAGCGGAAAGACCGTATTCAGCGATCTTTTGGCGGATATCGGCGACTACGTTGTCTATTTCAGTACGCCGCGCTTCTTCTGCTTGTGCCTGCAATTTGGCGATCTGCGCCTTGAGGTCTGCATATTGAGACATTCGGTTCTCCCCTTTTCTAGAACTCATTCGACGGCAGATTAACTGCAATTATAAAAATTCGCAATGGCCAGTAATACCCATTCAGGAATCTATCCTCTGATAATTATTAAGCGTTGTTGAATTGCAAAGCGGCATCTTTATGCGGCAATAATAGTAAAACCCACTCCGCACTGACAATTCTTGACACTCAATTTGGCTGTCTTTGCCTAGAATTACGCGCTCAAGGCATACACGCACGCTTAGCCGTGCGTGTTCTCAAAGCGTCGCACTTTTTAGGATTACCAATCATGCAGTTGTCAAAGCGCCTTGCCGCCGAACTGTTCGGCACTTTCTGGCTCGTGCTGGGGGGCTGCGGCAGCGCGGTCCTCGCCGCGAACTTCGCCGGCCCGGTCCACGGGTTGGGTATTGGTTTCGTCGGCGTCTCACTGGCATTCGGCTTGACCGTTCTGACAATGGCTTATGCAATCGGCCATATTTCCGGCTGTCATCTGAATCCGGCCGTGAGCGTCGGGCTGACCGTCGCCGGGCGTTTTCCGGTTCGCGACCTCGTGCCGTATATCGCCGCGCAAGTGGTCGGCGCCGTGCTGGCTGCGCTGGTGTTGTCGGTCATCGCATCGGGCAGGCCGGAATTCGATCTCGTCGCCAGCGGTTTCGCCAGCAACGGCTACGGCGATCGCTCGCCGGGTCATTACTCGCTCGCGGCGGCATTCGTGTGCGAGGTGGTGATGACCGGCTTCTTCCTGTTTGTCATCCTGGGCGCAACCGACAAGCGCGCGCCGGCCGGCTTCGCGCCGATAGCGATCGGCCTGTGCCTGACGCTGATCCACCTCATTTCGATTCCGGTCACCAACACGTCGGTCAATCCGGCGCGTTCCACCGGCCCGGCGCTGTTTGTCGGCGGCGCAGCCGTGGACCAGTTGTGGATGTTCTGGGTCGCGCCAATCATCGGGGCGGTGATCGCGGGCGTGCTTTATCCGCTAATTGCGGAGAGCGGCAACACCAGCTCAAAAGAACTGGCGCTCGACTGATCGGCGAGTGCTTTTATCCAGCAAGTCAACGCGGGCGCTACGGCGCCCGTTTTTGTTCTGGCGCGAACGCCGCTGTTTGGCCGAAGGTCCAGCGGTAGGGCAGTCCGACAGCGGCAAGGCATGACCACGCTGCTAGAATCGGGCGACTTCCAGGCTTGCACAGGTGCTACCGATGAATCGTTTCCGCGGATTCCTGCACGGCGTCGCGCTCTCCCTTGCCGGCTTATTCCTCGGCGCAGCGGCGCTGCCCGCCGCGCATGCGGCCGACGGCAACACCGAAACGCTGGTCTTCGTGCGGCATGGCGAGAAGCCGGCGCAGGGATACGGACAACTCAACTGTCAAGGCTTGAACCGAGCGCTCGCGCTGCCGGCGGTGATCGCGGCGAAGTTCGGCAAACCCGATGCGATTTACGCGCCCGACCCCGGCCAGCAAAAAGACGATAGCGGCCATCTCTACTACTACATCCGTCCGCTGGCGACGATCGAGCCGACCGCCATTCAGTTTCAAATGCCGGTGCAAACGCCGTATGGCTTCGCTCAGATCGACCAGCTCGGCACGGCGCTGGTGAACCCAGCCAATCGCAACAAGCTGATTGTCGTGGCGTGGGAGCACAAACTGATCGTGAAGTTATTGCGCCAGATGCTGAGCGCTCATGGCGGCAATGCAGCCGATGTCCCGAACTGGCAAAGCGACGATTTCGACAGCATTTATATCGTGCGGCTCGACTGGCAAAACGGCACCGCGCGCGCCAGTTTCAAACGGGACCGCCAGGGTCTGGACGGACGCGCCGCCGATTGTCCTTGCGCGGCGCTGCCGGGTACAGCGTCGGCGGCTGCTTCCGGTGCTTCCGGCAGCGCGGCAGATTAATCGGGTAATACAGATGTAAGCCGCAATTACGCACGCAGCGGTCCGATGCCAGCCGGCTGGTGCGCCGAACGCGCACGGCTAGCTCAAAAGAAAACGAAATAGCTTATTGGGCGTGGCTTCGCGTGGGTTGTGCATAGTCCGCGCTCCTATTAAACCGTGTGCTGCGCTCCTTCCAAATGCTGCGACGTTGCTTGCAGTCCGTAACATCTCGTCGCAGTACCCGCAGGATTGAGTGCGTACATTGGACCTGTGCGACAAACCTACGTCGCCTCACAGGAGAACAACATGAAACGCATCGTCACTCACTTGCTGGTTGCTGCCGGTCTTGCGGCGGGCGCATGCGGTGTCGCGCAGGCGCATACGGATCTGAATATCGGCCTGTCGCTGGGCGCACCCGTCTATGCCCAGCCGGCCCGCGTTTATGCGGCGCCGCAACCGGTGTACTACGGCGGCTGGAACCATCGTTACGACCGGGGCGATTACTACCGCGGCGACCATCGTGATGACCGCGGCTGGAATCACAACGACCGTCACTGGGGTCACGATGATCGTGGCGACCGCCGCGGCGGATGGCATGGCTGATCGATCGCTGCGTGAGCCGGTGATCCACAGTGGCCGATCGTCAACCTTGGCCGGGTAAGTCGACCGCGACTTGCCATCTCATGCCGGCGCAGCCCCCTTAGCGCGGTGGAAAAAGTTAGCGCATCAAATCGGTCCGCATTCCATGAACATGGATGCGGGCCGATTTCATTTCAGGACGCCAATTCGTCGTTGAGCGAGAACAGCTTGCGCAAGTGGTGCGCGACGCCCGCTTCGAAGTTGTTGCCGATGCGCGGCACGTCCGGCAGACGCGCGATGAGATCAGGATTGGCATTGTTCATCATGAACGGATGGCCGGCCGTTTCCAGCAGGTCGATATCGTTCATGTTGTCGCCGAACGCGACGCATTGCGATGCATCGACACCGAGGCGCTCGAGCACGATCTGCAACGCGCGTCCCTTCGATACGTTCGAGGTCATCACTTCCAGACAATCCGGCAGCGAATAGGTCACATACAGTTCGTCGCCGAATTCACGCGCGAGATTCGCGGCGATCTGCGCGAGGTCGGCGGGGTCACCGATGTAGAGCGCTTTCGCGATGTCGACGCCGTCGTGATTCGGCAAATCGGTCACTTCGTAAGTGAAGCCCGAGTCCTGGTGGAACTTGAGCAGATCCGGCGCATCGCGGTCGATCAGCCATGCCTGGTCGGCGAACAGGTTGACGATCACGCGTCCATGCGAGCCGGTGATTTCCGGTTGCACGAGGCGCTGGACGATGGCCGGCGGGAGGTCGTCGGCGTGAATCACCGTGTTGTCCGGCGCATGGATGCGCGCGCCGTTCGACGTAATGAGATACGGATTGATCCCGAGCAGATCGCGAATGCCCGCGACGTCGCAATAATGCCGCCCCGTTGCGATCACGAACCGCAGCCCGTCGCTTTCCAGTTTGCGCACGGTGGCAACCGTGAACGGGTCCACCTGATGGTCGGCGTTCAGCAACGTGCCGTCGAGATCAGTGGCGATGACTTTGTACATGATATGAGCGGTTAGGGCAGCTTCGAAGAGCGTATTTTACCGTTGCCGGGGGGCACACCCAGGATCGCGGCCGTCAAGGTCGGACTTCGCAGCCAGCCATACTCAGCCAGCCAGATGCGCGGCTTCGCGCTGCGCGAGTTGCAGTCCGCCATGCGCGGAGTCCGCCAGCGGCTCGCGCAGACGCGCCTGATAGCGCTGCGGCACATACTCACGCAACGGTGCGCCAAGTCCGCCGCATAACGCGACGGGCAAACTTTCCGAGGAATCCAGCGCGCCAATCATCTTGCCCACTTCGACGCCAGCCTCGCCGAGCAGCCGCGCCGCGAACGGATGCGTGCGATGCGCGATCGCGACTGGCGCGAGGCTCGCGTAAGCCGTCTGATTGGCCGCGCAGAGCCAGACGACGAGACTCTCGCGGTCCTGCGCGCCGGTGTGCGCGAGCAGCGCCCGCGCGAGGTCGTCGATGGGCGCGCGCCCGTCGAGCGCCTGCTGTGCATGGACGATCAGCCGCAGTCCGAGCCACGCGCCGCTCGCCTCGTCGCCGGATGGAAAGCCGTAGCCGCTGGCAACCCGCCATTCGCCGTCTTCTGCGAGCGAAGCCGCCACGCTGCCGGTGCCGAGCGCGACGATCACGCCGGGCGCGCCGCCGTGCGCGCCCAGCAAGGTCGTGTAAGCGTCGCTTTCCACGGCAAGTCCGGCGACCCCGGGCGCTTGTGCGTGAAACTCGGCGAGCCAGTCGCGATTGTTGACGCCCGCCAATCCGCAACCCAGCACGCAGCGCGACCAGTCCAGAGTTGCGCCGGCAAGTTTGAACGCTGCGCCGCAGCCGGCTTCGATCGACTGCCACGCCCGCTCGATGCCGAGCCCCAAACCCGACGGCCCACTTGCCGCCTGCGCCAGTTCGCGGCCCTGCGCGTCGCCGAGCACGACGCGCGTGCCGCTGCCGCCGCCGTCAATGCCGATCAGAAAGAAGTCTTGGTTCATCGAATCGAATGATTTCCGTGAATGAATAACGCGTAGCGTGGCAGGTCAGATTCAATCCGGCAATTGGCCAAACGGCCAGCTTGCGGCGCGCCCGGCTTCAGCTATGCTGACGGGCGACACGGCAACGGACACGCAGGAGCGCCACAGTGACACAGCGATGCAACTGGGTATCGAGCGAAGCGCTTGCCCAGTACCACGACACCGAATGGGGTGTGCCCTCGCGCGACGACCGGCATCTGTTCGAGATGCTCGTGCTGGAGGGCGCGCAGGCGGGTTTGTCGTGGTCGACGATTCTCAACAAACGGGCCGGCTACCGCCGCGCGTTCGCCGACTTCGACATCGACAAGATCGCGCGCTTTACGCCGAAGCACGTTGACAAGCTGGTGACCGACGAAAGTATCGTGCGCCACCGCGGCAAGATCGAAGCAGCCATCAGCAACGCCCGCGCGGTGCAGCAGATTCAGGCCGAGCACGGGTCGCTTGCCAACTTCGTGTGGTCGTTCGTCGATCAGACGCCGATCCAGAACGATTGGGCCTCGTACAAGCAGGCACCCGCATCGACGGACGTGTCCGATGCATTGAGCAAAGGGCTGAAACGCTATGGCTGCAAGTTCGTCGGCTCGACAATCTGTTACGCGTTCATGCAAGCGGTCGGGATGGTGAACGATCACCAGACGAACTGCATGTGCCGCGCTCGATGCGTGGCGCTGGGTAAGAAAGGGCGTAGTCGCAAGGCGGGTTGAGCTGCGCGCGATCTGACCTGAATGGGTGCTGGCGGCTCCCATCCGCGACGGCTGTTGCCGCTTAGTGCCACCGTTCTAACAAACAACGGCGGCCTGGGGAAACTCCCGAGAACCGCGGCTCCCCACGCCGCGTTTGCCCGTCGGCGCAAGGCCGGGCAGACCAAAATCGGCGCGCGACATAGCACGAGGGCCGCTCCATAACGCCGTCCGACAAAGCCCCGCTGCGCTTCTCGCGCGTCCCGGTCGTTATAGAAATAGGCACTCAGGAGGGAGAACGCCGGTTTTTTCCTCGCCGGGACGCCACGCGCAAAACCGGGAATTGAAGGCTTTTCGCCGCCCTAGTCCGGACTTCGCTCAGTAGCACGCGTTGGATACTACTGCTCATGTGCTCAAACAACGAATAGCCGCTGCGTTAGCACGGGAGACCAACCATGAAAACACTTAGCTTCCTGACGCATCAGGATATTTTCGATCAGGCCGTGACTCATCTGTTCGCGCAGAAGCGCACCGCATTGCTGCCACGCGGCGGCGGGGCTTATCGAGGCTATTGCGGCGGATGCCCGGTCGGCAGCTTCATCAAGCCACGCGACTATATGACCGCAATGGAAGGCATTCGGGTGCGCTATATCGCCAAAACGCCTGTCGAAGTGCCTTCGTACATGGATGTCGGCGTATCCGCGCTGAAGAAAGCGCTTCTGCGCGCGCGCATCAATGTGTACGACCCGACCACCGTGGATCTGCTCAGCTGCCTGCAAAACGTCCATGACGTATTCGGCACGTGGGAATGGCGTGAGCGCCTGGGCTCGATTGCCCGGCAGTTCGGCCTGTCCGCAGAGCGCCTGAAGAGCGCTGCTTAACCGGACGCAACGGAATTAGCGGACGCAACGACGCCGCTAAATCGCGCACTTCGGGTGGGAACGCTACGCCCCCACGCCGCAACCGCGCAGCCTGCATTTCATCTACCTACCCAACTGCATTTCCCAAATGGGCGGTTCCAAAAAAGGAGCGCCAAAAGCAAAACGGCGATGCGGCTTCTTTCGAAGCTCACACCGCCATTCGGCGTATAAAACGCGTGCTTAGTGCAGCTTTTTCGGCAGCATCTGGCTGCGCAGGCGCTTGTGCAGGCGCTTCACAGCAGCAGCCTTCTTACGCTTACGTGCCGTGGTCGGCTTTTCGTACGATTGACGCTCACGCAGTTCAGCGATCAGGCCATTCTTTTCGATTGCGCGACGAAAGCGGCGAATTGCCACTTCGAACGGCTCGTTTTCCTTCAGAAGAATCGTCGTCATGTAATTCCTAACTCAATCACTTGATACGGGTTAATTTGCGTGGCGGCAGACCGCTCACGCGCCGGCCCTCCGGTCGTTTCGATTCATGGCCAGTAACAGGCAAACGCGGGAAAAACCCGGCCAAACCACGAATGAAACGAGAGGCAAAGCGGCCACGGAGGCCGGAAAAGAGAGGTGGGGAGCTCACCGCGGAACGCGGACAGACGTGCTGCAATTGCCGCGCCTGTTGCCGTTTCGCCAACCTTTCATCAATGAAAAACACTGACGAAACAGGCAAAGATCTCAATTCACTCTCGATAATATCAGGAAACCATCCATCCTACCAGGGGTTTAGAGATCGCGCCAGGTCTGCCGGTGCGATCAGGCGCTCGCCTCGTCCAGTTCGCGGATGTCGTCGCCGGTCAGCATCAGGTGGACGGCGGCGGCCAGGCTTTTGAGCTGCTCGACCGAAGTGGCGCTGGCGATCGGGGCCGTCACGCTCGGGCGGGCGATCAGCCACGCCAGCGCGATGGTGGCCGGCGTACTGCCGTGTCGTTCGGCGACACGATCGAGCGCGCCCAGAATCCGCAAGCCGCGCTCGTTCAGATACTTTTCGACCCGGCTGCCGCGCGCCTTACCGGCCAGATCCGCCTGTGAGCGGTACTTGCCGGACAGAAAGCCGCTCGCGAGGCTGTAGTACACCACTACGCCAAGCTGATTGGCGAGCGCCACCGGCTCGATATCGCGCTCATAGTCCGCGCGATCGTACAGGTTGTACTCCGGCTGCAGCAGCTGATACTCAGGCAGTCCGTGCTGGCGGGACACGGCGAGTGCTGCTTCGGTGCGCGCGCCGCTGTAGTTCGACGCGCCGATCACCCGCACCTTGCCCGCCTCGATCAGCTTCTGATAAGCGCCGAGCGTTTCGGCCAGTGGCGTTTCGGTGTCGTCGTCGTGCGAAAAATAGACGTCGATGTAATCGGTTTGCAAGCGCCGCAGCGAATCTTCGACCGCCGCCTGGATGTTGGCCGCCGACAAGCCCTTGCGCTGCGGATGTTTCGAAACCTTGGTGGCGAGCACGATCTTGTCGCGCTTGCCGCTTTGCCGGAACCACTTGCCGATGATGCTTTCCGACTCGCCGCCCTGGTTGCCGGGCACCCATGCGGAGTAGACGTCGGCGGTGTCGATGAAGTCGAGCCCTGCATCGACGAACGCATCGAGGATCGAAAACGAGGTGGCTTCATCCGCGGTCCAGCCGAAAACATTGCCGCCGAACATCAGCGGCGCGACGTGTAATTCGGAACGGCCGATTCTGCGTTTTTGCATGATTTCTCCACGTTCAATAACCAGCGAGCGAACGAGAATACGCCGACTTTGAATTCGTTGCAGCGCATTCGCCCACGCCAACGGGGCGCATGGGCGCAAGGCTTATTCAGGAGATCTCGCGTGCTCGCGGGCAATAGCCGCCCGCGTACGCAGCGCCTGCGGATAAGCCAGGCTCGCACGAGGTGGAGGACGGTGTACGTCCACGAGGACGCGATGAATCGGGATCGTTCAGGACGCGGCGCGATGCGCCGGCTTCAGAATTGCGCGACGCGTTGATACTGATTCGCATGACCGGCCGCCTGCATGGCCGCCCGATATTCGGCGCCCAACTCGGTCTGGGCCAACTGCGCCTCTGCGGCGATGCGCGTGTCGATCGCGTGAACCTGCGTGAGCACGTCGAGCGCGGCGCCCGCTTGTTGTGCGGAGAGCGACATGAGGAGCGGCGAACGCTCGCTCGCGAGTTCCGCCGCCCGTTCCCATTCGCTGACGGCCGTTGCCTGCTCGATAGACTTGGTGAGTTGCCAGATGCGATCGATGCAAGTCGCGAATTCCATGGCGTGTCTCCCTGTTCCGCTCAGCTCTTGTTGGTAGCGAGCGCGCCGGCGCTGTTCGTGCCGCCGAAGAGTTGAGTCAGATATTGCGAGTTGTTGTTCATCGTCGCCATCAGTGTGTTGAGCGCGGTGAACTGCGCGTTGTACATGCTGGTGAGCTGCGTCTGATAGTTCGTCAGCGACGTCTGTTGCGTCGAGAGATTCGTCAGGTCGGTGTTGAGCGCTGTGGTGCGCGTCTGCATGACACCGCTGGTCGACAGATAGTTGGTGATGTTGGTGTTCAGCTGCTCCGCGACGTCATTGGTGGAGTTGAACAGCGAAGCCACCGTCGACTGATTGGTCTGCAGCGCGCTGTTGAGCGTGTCGCTGTCCACCGAGAGCGAGCCGTCCGCATTCAGTGAGATTCCGAGCGAGGCAAGGCTCGTCGTCGTGTTGCCATTTTTCACGCCCGTCGCCACGATCGACGCCAACTGGTTCTGGACCATGTTCAGTGTCGAATTGCCAAGAAGCACGCCCTGCGACGTCGCGGTCGAGCTGAACGCGGTCAGCGTGCCCATCGCCGTGACGAGCGTGTTGTACAGCGTAACGAAGTGGTTGATCGTACTGGCCTGCGAGGTGGTGTCCTGGGCGACCGTCAGTGTCTGCGGCGATGAACCTGTCCTAGCGACGCAGGCGGCCGAAAGGTTCAGCGTGATGCTGGAAAGCGCGGACGTCACGGTGTTGGTCGAATTGGTGACGCCGGTGCCGTCGATCGTGAAATAGGCGTCCTGTGCAACAGTGGTCTGGGTCCAATAGGAGGTGCGTGTGACACCCATCGTCGAGCCATCGTTGAGGGTCGACTGATTGGCCTTTACCGGCGTGCTGGTCGCGCTCGCGGTCATGCTGCCGTTCGCCCCTTGCGTAGCCAACTGGCGAATACGCTGCAGGTCGTTCGTCAGCGACGACAGTCCATTCAACGCGGTTGGCACCAGCGACACGCCGTCGTTCGCGTTCGCAACACCTTGGGTCAGACCTTGATCTGCGTCTGCATGATGTTCGACATCGCGAGACCTTCGGCGTCGTCCGCCGCGCTGTTGATGCGCTTGCCCAACGACAGACGCGTGATTGCTTGCGACAGCGCGCTATCCGAGCCGGCCAGGTCCTGGTGTGCAACCGTGAGGCGCCCGGCCAGAAGCCCCCCGCGCCGTTTGCGGCATACGGCTCACATTCGAGCTCGATGTCGGCCGGACCTCCGATCATCACCGATTCGAGCACTTGAGCCGGCGCGGGCGTGAGCTGCAATGGGCAGTCTCACAATTTCAAAATGCTCAGCGCGTCAACGTGATCGCAAGATAAAGGGCGTACAACACGCCGCACACCAGCAGCGCCCACACCGGCACACCACGCTCGCGCACATTGACACGCATCCAAGCCGCAGCGACGAGCGTAATCACGATCCCAGTCACCACTTCAACGCGCGGCGTCCACGGCGTCAGCAGAATGCCGATGGCAGGCAGCAGCGTCCCCTGAAATACCATCGCGCCGGTGATGTTGCCCAAGGCCAGCGTGTCTTTGCCGCGCCGAACCCACAGAATGCTGTTGACCTTCTCAGGCAACTCCGTAGCGATCGGAATAATCAACAGCGACAGCAGCAGCGGCGATACGCCGAGCGCCTGCGACACGCCGCGCACGCCGTGGATGAACCCTTCGGCGCCCCACACCAGCAATGCGACAGCAAGCGCCAGTTGCAGCACGATGGTCGCGAGATTGGTCGGCACGCCGACGCGCGAGAGCAGCATCTTGCCGGGCGCTTCGGTGCCGTGCCCCGCGTCGACGAGCTCGCTCGACGCGCGAAACGTCATCACCACGTAGGTGACGTACACGCCCACCAGCGCCACGCTGAACAGCGCGCGCACTGTCATCTGCGTGTGCGGCACGTACATCGCCGCGGCCGCCAGCACGAACGCGCACAGGAAATAGTTCAGATCACGCGTGAAACCGGAGCGCTCAGGCGCGACACAGCCTCTGAGGCCGCGCGCGCGAAGAATGGCGAGCGTCATCAGAAACGTCGACAGCGTGGAGAGCATCAGCGGCGCACCAAGAATCGCGCCGACGCCGATCTCCTGGTTGACCGCGCTATCGGTCGTGCCACTCGCTATCGCGAGCAGCGGCACGAGCGTTTCGGGCAGCGCGGTGCCGACCGCCGCGAACAGCGAGCCTGTCACGCCTTCGGAGATTTTCAGACGTTCACCGAGATGTTCGAGCGCGTTGGTGAAGAGTTCGGCCGCCACCAGGATGACGACTAGCATAATGGCGAGTTCGAACAGGAGACCCGTCATACGCGGCTCCCGGCATATGAAGAGCAGGAACGATGCGGCGACCGGCCGCGGGGGGAGACTGACAGGGCACAATAGTATTTCACAGGGCAACTCCGTGGTCGGACGTACGTGACGAACCCATGACGCGCCGCCACCCGTCCGACCAGAACGAAGCAGTCCGCCAATAGTCTCGCCAAACCGACCCGGTCGAACGCGCCATGACCCGCAGGCCAAGTATGTTGACGCGCTCATCCTTCAATGGCTGAAGGAAGGCTACTCCCCAGTGAGGGGGGAATTCTAATGGCACCCGTGGCTTTCAACAAGCTTTTGCAGCCTTGCTAGCAGAAGCGGCGATCGGCTCGCGACTTCTGGTCGCGCGATGAGGTGCGCTGCCTGGACAAGATGTCGTTTGAGAATGGCGAAGTCGCGTACGAGAAATTCACGTCGACGGATTCGAGGCGCGGCCAGAGGCGCTCAACAGCCAGTTCGATGGACGAATCCAGGAAAGCGATGATGGGCGAGCCCCCAACGTAGACTACTGGACCCGGACGGAACACAAAGAAGGAACAGAGGACGAAATAGCCGCCTGTTCACGCGAACCGCGCGACGCGTAACGAAAGCTCGTCGCGCACGCGCTTGATCACTCCGTCCCAGTCATGCGCTACCGTCTGGCGAAAAAGCCGCGCACTCGGGTACCAGGGCGTGTCTGCGCGATCGTGCATCCAGCGCCAATCCGGAAAGTGCGGCAGCAGAATCCACACCGGGCGCGCAAGTGCCCCGGCTAGATGGGCGATCGAAGTGTCGACCGAGATCACCAGGTCGAGTTCTTCGAGCAGTGCCGCTGTATCGGCAAAGTCATCCAATTGGGCACCGAACGAGATCACGCCGGCATGCCGCTCCAACACCGCGCGATCCGCGTCGCGGATCTCCGGCTGCGGGATCACCCAGTCAACGCCCGGTAAGTCAAAGCAGGCCTCGAAAGCAGCGAGCGGAATCGAGCGCAGTGCGTCGTTCTTGAACTGCGGATTCCCGGCCGGTGCGAGACCAACTCGCAATCGTCCCGTCGCGCTGCGGGCCGCGAGCCGCTCGCGCCAGAGCGCTCGCCGCGCCACGGGTGCGCGAAGATACCCGCCCGGCTCAGGAGTGGCGTCAGGCGTCGTCCGGAGTATGCGAGGCAGACTGAGCAGCAAGCATTGATGGTCGCCATCGGGTCGCGCGTCGCCGCGCGCAACGATTTCGACACCCCAGTCCCGGCCCACCTCATCGAACAACGGCCGCAGCGGCAATTGAACCTCGAGGATCACGCGCTGCGCGAGAGCCGCCACCTGCGGCGCATATCGCGCGAACTGGATCGTGTCACCGAGGCCCTGTTCGGCAACCAGCAGAATCGTCTTATCGGCGAGCGGCTCTTCGCCGGACCAACAGGACGGCAGACTTTCGAGCAGCCGCTGCCCTTCGCGCTTGCCATACGCGCGCCAGCCTTCCGCATAATCGCCTCGACGCAGCAGCAGGCCCGCCTCGTCGAGCCAGGCCTTATCCCAGTCAGGACGCACGCGACGCGCCGCCTGAAGGCACGCCAGCGCAGCGTCGTCGGCACGCATCATCGCCAGCGCATTACCCATATGACGCAGAGCAGTCGCTCGGTTCGGCTCGAGTTCCAGCGCACGTTCGAACCAGGGCAGTGCTTGCGCGAGTTGACAGCCTTTGGCCCATGCCAGTCCGATCGACTCGCAGATAGCGGAGGTAGATGAAGCGTGGACCGGCAAACATGGAAAGCTGAGCGGCGCCGGCGGCGTGCAAGCCTGCGCCACTGCGCCAGTGTCGAGTTGCATTCGCTCCGAAAGCTCAAGCGCGTACGATAGCCCCTGCAACGCGGCCATGGGGCGGCCGAGCTCGATAAACATTGTGCCGATGCCATAGTGCGCCCACGCCAGTGACGGTTGGAGCATGGCCGCGCGCTGATAGGCGGAGAGCGCATCGGCTAGTCGGAGCAACGCAGCCAATGCGTCGCCACGCGCGGCGTGGGCGCATGCGTCGTCGGCATTGTCCGCGACTGCACGTTCCGCTTGCGCCAGAGCCTCCTCTGGCGCATCGAGCGCGAGAAGCGTGCGCGAAAAGGCGAGGTGAAGTCGCGACTCCACCGGGGATTTGTCCACGCTGGCGGCGTTGGCGGATGCATCGCCCCGCCGAACGATTTCGAACTGCTCACGCGCGGCGGCATGTTCGCCAGCGGCAGAAAGAGAAAGCGCGAGTCGCGCCTGCACGCCGGGCAATGGCGGCACGGCAATCTGTGCAGCCCTTAAAAGAGTGGCGGCGTCCGCGTGGCGGCATTGGGTATCGAGGATCGCGGCGAGCCGCAGCAATGCGGACGCGCTCGCGTTCGCATCGGCGTATGCGTCGACTTCCAGACCGGTATGCAGTCCGGCGCACATTTGACAAAGCGGGTCGTCCGTCATGAGCGTAAGCAAGGGTGTTGACAAGCTAGTGACGTCATTCTGAATCAGGTCGACGGGCGCAAAGGTCGGAACAGCGGCTTAAGTTCCCGCTAACTTGGGGAATCGCCACCTGCTGCATCGCGCATCGAATTGCCCGCGTGGGCCGGTTCGGCAGGGGCTGAACGAGGCGATGACGCGGCGGGACGGCCTCTCCGCGCAGATGCAGGGACACAACGCCAAGGCGGTCAGCAGGGCCTCGCGCCAGACTCCAGCGCGATCGTAAAGGTGAAATGTTGCGGCACTCGCTAGGTACCAGGGCTAAAGATTTCTAGAGCCCTTCCGATAACCCACTTAACGACGGCAAATGGACATCGCGGTGCACGGCCGTACGTTACGGCGGACTTTGCCGGAATGTACAAACCATTGAACATAGGAGTAATTGAATGACTACGGTTATCAATACCAACATTGCGTCGCAAATTGCGCAGAACTATTTGCAGAACAACCAGGCCGCGGTGACCACCGCGATCACCCAGCTGTCGTCGGGTCTCTCGATCAACAGCGCAGCGGACAACCCCGCCGGCCAAGCGATCGCGACCACGCTGCAAGCGCAGATCAACGGCCAGACCGTTGCGCAGAGCAACGCGAATAACGGCATCTCGCTCGCGCAAACGGGCCAAAGCGCACTTACGCAAATCACGAACAACCTGCAAACGATCCGTCAGCTGGCCGTGCAGGCATCGAACGCGTCGAACTCGGCTGCGAACCGCGCGGCGCTGAACCAGGAAGTCCAGCAGTCGCTTGCGCAGATCAACACGATTGCGCAGACCACAAGCTTCAACGGCCAGAACCTGCTTGACGGCTCGTTTGGCACGCAGAACTTCCAGGTCGGCGCGAACGCCGGCCAGACGATCGGGGTGAATCTGAGCCAGGGCGCGAAGACCTCGCAAATCGGCCAAACCTCGAGCACCACGTTCTCGCTGCAAGGCCTGACAACCGGCGGTCTCTCGGCCGAAGCGCTGAACATCTCCCTGGGTGGCTCGCCTGCCGTCACGGTCGCCACCCCCGTCGCGGGCACCGGCAACCCTGGCCAGAGTTCGGACAGCGCATACGCCGCAGCAACAGCGATCAACAATACGGACATCACCGGCCTCACGGCTAGCGCTACGAACACGCAGACTGCGACGTTCAACACCATCAATAACGGGAACACCGGTGGCACCACCGAAACCTTCAACCTGACGATCAACGGCACCAACGTCTTCGGCTCTGCGGGTGTTTCGATCGCCGCCGGCGGCTCGGTGGGCGCAACGACCGTGCTCAACGCGATCAACGCTGCGTCGGGCACCACGGGTGTGACGGCGTCGCTCGCCGCTGACGGCACGACGTTCACCTTCAACGCAGCAGACGGTAGCAACATCTCGATCAGCCAAGGTACCACCGGCGCTGACATTACCGGCGGTTTGGACAACACGAATCAGACGATCAACGGCGCCGCCAGCGCCGGCAGCCTTTCCGCGCTGGTTGCAACCGCCGGCGGCAGCGCCGAATCGACGGGCACGCTGTATGGTTCCGTCACGCTGTCATCGGCCAGCTCGGTCTCGCTCTCCGGCAAGGGTGCGGATGATATCGCGGCGCAACTAGGCAACTCCACGAACACCGCCGACAATCTGCAAACGATCCAGACGTACACGGCAACGACTACACCGGCCGACGCTGCGGGAGGTACCCTGACTATTTCCGGCGGCAACCTCGCCGCGGGCGTGCCGATCACGGTCAACCCAAACGATACGGCAACGACGATCTCCCAATCCATCAATGCGAGCGCGACACTGCAAGCTGCAGGCATCAGCGCGAGCGTGAACTCGCAAGGTGAGCTGGTCTTGACGGACAGCCAGGCCAAGCCGGGCGTGAACCTCGCGATCACGGACACTGGCGGTACGGGTCTGGGCACAACTGTGCAGCAAAACAGCTATGTTGCTTCGGCGGGCGGCTCGCTTGCGAGCGCCGACGTGCTGACGGTGGCAGACGCACAAAAGACCATTCAGACCGTGGATGCCGCACTGAACCAGGTCAGCACCCTGCAAGGCCAGTTGGGCGCTGTGCAGAACCGTTTCACGTCGATTATCTCGAACCTGACGTCGTCGGTGCAGAACGCTCAGTCGACGCAGTCGTCGATCGAGGACACGAACTACGCCGCGGCAACGTCGCAGCTCTCGCGTGCCCAGGTGCTGTCGCAAGCTGCTCAAGCGATGGTTGCGCAAGCGAACCAGTTGCCGCAGCAGGTTCTGAAGCTGCTCCAGTAAGGCAACATGGCAATCCAGCAGTGACAACGTAGTACAAGGCCGGCGCGAGAGCGCCGGCCGGTTTTGGAGGCGGCGCTCTCGTGGCGTTTTTGCAGAGCTCCGCGCCGCCTCCAAAACCGACGCGCCACCGGCGCGACGCGCGCACCGCGCCCATACGCTGGCGATGCTTGCAGCGAGTGAGGCGCGACGCACCACACCAGAAGGCACAGGCTACTTATGTCCACCCCGATTTCTGCGACTGGCAGCACGACAACGACCACCACTGGCGCAAGCAGCACCTCGACCACGTCGGCGCCGTCCGCGTCGTCGATCATCTCGTCGGCCGCGCTCGGCTTGGGCACTACGGTACCGATCAGCCAGGTGCTGACGGGCCTGATGCAGGTCGAGAGCATTCCGCTCACCCAGCTGCAAAATCAGGTGATCGGCGTGAACACCGAGATCTCGGCGTATGGCCTGCTGAACTCGGCACTCTCTACATTCCAGCAGTCGCTCGCGGCGCTGACGAGCCCGACTGAGTTTAGCTCGTACACGGCCACGTCCAGCAACACGGCTGCACTCACCGCGAGCGCGGTCATCGGCGTGCAGTCCGGCACCTACACGGTCAACACGACCCAGCTGGCGCAGGCGCAATCGCTCGCCACGGCCGGCCAGGCCAGCCTGAACACGAGCGTCACGTCGGGCAGCGGCACGTCAACGGTCACCATCGCATTCGGTACGCAGAACGGTTCGACCTTTACGCAAAACGCGGCGCAACCGGGCGGCAGCATCACGATCAACAGCAGCAACAACACGCTGGCAGGCCTGCGCGACGCCATCAACAACGCCAACCTCGGCGTCACGGCGACGATCGTCAACGACGGCAGCAACACTCCATACCACCTGGTGCTGACTTCGAATCAGACCGGCGCCAATCAAAGCATGCAGATTTCGGTGCAAGGCGACTCCGGTCTGGCTTCCATGCTGACCTACCCGCCGAGCACAGGCGATACGATGACGCAGACCGTCCCGCCCCAGGACGCCAAGCTGACGGTCAACGGGCTGTCGCTCACCAGCTCGTCGAATTCGGTCGGCACCGCCGTGCCCGGGCTGACGCTGAACCTCCAGCAGACAGGAACGTCGACGGTCTCGGTAGCCGCCAATTTGAGCTCCGCCCAGACCGACATCGACAACTTCGTGTCGGCCTACAACACGCTGCAGAGCACGATCGGCCAACTGACCGCCTACAATCCGGGCGGCACCAACGGCCCGCTGATCGGCGACGCCACCACCATGCAGATCCAGAACCAACTGCAAAAGGTGCTCGCCAGTGGCTTGACCGGAACGGGAAGCGGCTACTCGTCTCTCGCCGCAGTCGGGATCGGGCTCAACTCCGACGGCACGATGTCGGTCAACGATTCGACGCTTTCGCAAGCCCT
This sequence comes from Paraburkholderia sediminicola, assembly GCF_046026895.1. Classification (GTDB taxonomy): domain Bacteria; phylum Pseudomonadota; class Gammaproteobacteria; order Burkholderiales; family Burkholderiaceae; genus Paraburkholderia; species Paraburkholderia sediminicola_C. The sequence goes on along the minus strand of NZ_JAQQEU010000001.1, from coordinate 373,145 downwards.
GCAAAGCAACCCCAGCCAGTTCACTGCGCTGTTCGGCACGGCCGGTTCGGCGACCAACAGCAATGTCACTTACCTGATCGGCGGCACCAACACACAGCCGGGCTCGTACGCTGTCAACATCACGCAACCCGCGACGAACGGCACGTTCGCCGGCTCGTCGACGCCGACCTACGACACGGCGACCGGCTCGATGGCGTTGACCGGCTCGACCACGATCGCATCCGGAACCAGCATGACGGTGACGATCAACGGCACGCAAAAGACCGTCAACTTGACGCCACTCACCAACGCCACTCCAGCGGCCGTCGCGACGCAACTGCAATCGGACATCAATAGCGCTTTCAGTAGCGCTGGCTTGGCAGTCACCGTTACACAGAACAACGGCGTGTTGAGCGTGACGCCGCCGTCCGGCCAGACGATCTCGATCACAGACGGCACGAACAACCCCGCAACGCAGCTCTTTGGTGGTAGCGTCGCTAACAACTCGACCACGATCCCCGCAGGCGGCATGCCGTTCTCGGTGGCGGTGGACGGGTCCGCGGGCAACATCACGGTTCCCCAGGGAATCTACACGTCGTCGCAACTCGCGACGGCACTGCAGACGGCCATCAACACGAACAGCACGCTGCAGCAGGCGGGCGTGTCGGTGAATGTGACGCAAACCAACGGCATCTTGACCATCGCCTCGGCAAGCTACGGATCGAATTCGTCAGTCAACATTTCTGGTTCGGGCGCCACGCAACTGTTCGGAGGTTCAGCCACGTCCACGACCGGGCTCAACGTGGCCGGGACCATTAACGGCAATATGGCGACCGGAAATGGTCAAGTGCTGACGGCGGGTAGCGGTGCCGCGGCAGGGCTGGTGATCCAGGTGACAGGCAACGCCACCGGAGCGCTCGGCAACGTGAACTACTCGCAAGGCTACGCATGGCTTCTCAACTCGATCGTGACGAACGCGACTGACCCGACGAGCGGTGCGATCGCTAATGCGACCAACACCTTGAACACCCAGGTCACCTCGCTGCAGACCCAGGAAACCAGCTTGCAGACCTACATTTCGCAGGTGCAGCAGCAGTACACCTCGCAGTTCTCCGCATTGAACGCCATGGTAGTGCAGATGCAATCGACCGCCACCTTCCTGCAGCTGACGTTCAACCCGCCGACGTCGGCCTCCTGAGGACGTGCGTAATGCAGGGCCTGCTGACATAAGGAAGGGAGCAATCATGTATTCACCTCAACAATTCGGCGCAAATAGCTACGCGCGCATCGGTGTGGAAAGCAGCGTACTCGGCGCGAGCCCTTACGATCTCGTCGCCCAGCTTTTCGAAGGGGCGCGTCACGCTGTCCGCATGAGCCGTTTGCATATGCTTAACGGCAACATTGCCGAGAAAGGCAGGTTGATATCGCATGCTATCGTGATCATCGGTGGCGGCTTGCAGCAAGGGTTGAATCTCGAGAAAGGCGGCGAACTCGCGCAACGCCTCGACGGTCTCTACGAGTACATGAAGCGTCGCTTGCTCGAAGCCAATCTGAACAATGACCCGGCACCGCTTGAGGAAGTCGACAATCTGCTCGGTACGATCGAGGACGGTTGGAAAGGCATCAAGGATCAAGTCGCCGGTGCTGCGTCATCGGCCCGCGTGTCGACCGCGAGGTGACGGGATATGGATGCGCCCAGCACGCATGAACAGTTGTTCCAACGCTACGAGACCATCGCGCACCTGTCGGACAACATGTTGAAGGCAGCACGACAAGACGACTGGGACAGGGTCGTCGCGTTGCAACAGCACTATTCCGCCCTTGTTGATACGCTTCGGCCGGTATATGACCGCTTCTCGTTCGACGCACCACAGCGGGCACGCCTCGATGCGCTGCTTCGCCGCGTTCTTTCGGACGAGGCAGAGGTGCGCGAGCGGGTGACGCCGCGGCTTGCGCGTCTTTCTGGGCTGATCGCAAGTAATCGGCAATCCCTCGCCCTGCGCAAGACCTACGGGCTGCCGCGCTAAAGTTGACCCGGGCGCCGGAAGCGAACACTTAGCCGTTCCCGGGAACAGAAGCCAAATTGCGGCTCATTTTGCGCCGTTGACCCCTGCCACCGCCATATACACTGCGGCCTAAACTGCGCTCGCACAGCATGCGCCTGTTCCCGCTTGCGCTCAGACCTTGAGCGAAGCAGGCCCCACAGCATCATGGTGGACACAAATGAATGTGAAGACTTCCGACGATTGTATTGGCGTACATGCCAATCACCCGTTGTCAAATCAATTTGTTGTAATCGGGTACAAAGACGGCGCCGTTTCCGCCATTCCCAAAGACTTGTTCCGCAATGGGCGCGATGAGGCTGTGGAGGTGGACTCGCTGCAGATCGGCCGCTGCTCGATGCTTGGCGCCGGTTCGATCGTCAAATGCGGCGAGGGCGTTCAACGGCTGGTGATCGGCAAGCACGTCGCCGGTGGACTGCGGCTGCGCTTCTTGCTAAGCGATCCGCAAAGCACACACACCCTGTGCGCCGTACCGTTCGGGCCGCCGGGCTTTGGCATCGACGATGCGCCCGCGCCGAACTATCCGGACACCGTCATCCACCATGACGTGTCGATCGGCGATGAGGCGATGGTCCTCGGCGGCAGCGTCATCGCAAGCGGGTGTGTGATCGGCGTGCGATCCATCGTGCCGCCCCACTTTCGCGGCGAGCCTTTCGGCATTTACGAAGGATCGCCGGCACGCCTCACGGGCTTCCGTTTCTCAGAGAGTGTACGCGAAAAGTTGCTGCAACTCGCCTGGTGGGACATGCCGCTGGACTGGCTCAAGCAGCACCGCAAGGCATTTCTGATTGATCTGGCCGCGGACGAGGGGCGCGCACTTGACGTGCTGGCGGAACTGCAACAGGCGAAGGACGACGCCATGCGGGCAACGCACCCAGCCGCGGGCCCTGTCGCCGACGCGCCCCAGCCCAATTCGAACGCCGGCGAGGTGTCCTACGCTGCACCCGCTGCCCAGTTGGACGCACCTGGCATCGTCGACCCGGCCTCCGCGGCTGGCGCCACGCCCGCGGATGCCTTGACAGCGGATGAAGCCGAAGCACTGGTAAACGAGTTCGTCGCCACGCTGAACGCGTTGTCCACGCTGGGGCAACATCAGCAGGCTGAAGCCGTCGCCCGGCAGATGACGGCGATTTTCCCGACGCTGGGTTTCGGCTGGAAGGCGCTGGGCGAGGCGCTCCTGCAGCAAGGACTCGCCGATCAGGCGCTCGCGCCGCTCCAGCGAGCATCCGAGTTATCGCCCTCCGATCACGCAGCCGCAAGCCCCAAGGCGCCGCATCCCGAGGCGACATCGACGCCAGCCCAGGCACCCGGCGCGTCCGAAACGGCCGAAACTGTCGTAACCCCGAGGGCACGCAAGCAGGCGGCTGCCGCGCCGCAAATGGCCGAAACCAAACGGCTGGCGACGCTGTTCAATAGCGGCCGCATGGCCGAGGCCGCCGTCTTCGCACAAGGCGTAGCCAACCGCTATCCACGCCATCCACTTGGCTGGAAAATGCTGGGTCTCGCCTTGCGCGCGCAAGGGCAGGCAGGCGAAGCCACGGACCAATTGCGCAAAGCCATCGAACTGGCGCCCGAAGACCACGAAGTCATGCTGGTGCTCGCGGAATTGCTGAAGGAACAGGGCCGTGTCGCCGAAGCCGAACAAGCATACCGGCGCCTGATCGCGTTGAAGCCGGACCACGCGCTGGCGCACAACATGCTCGGCCAGACCCTTTACTGGCAGTTTCGCCTGGACGAAGCGGAGGCGGTCTTTCGGCGCACACTCGAATTCGCCCCCGGCAATGCAAGGACGCTCAACGACCTCGGCCTGATGCTGCAGCTGCAAGGTCGACTTGCCGAAGCAGAGGACGCGTTCCACCGAGCGCTGGCAATTGACCCCGACTACGACACGGCGCGCAGTAACCTCCTGTTCTGCCTGTCCCACAGTGATGACGTGGATCCGGACGATTTGACGAAACAGCATTGCGCTTTCGGCGAATGCCTGGAGCGCAAGCTCCGTGCGCAGTGCAAGCGCCACACCAACTCGCGGAATCCGCAACGCAGCTTACGAGTCGGCTTTGTCTCGGGGGATTTATTTGAACACGCGGTCGCCTCGTTCCTCGAGCCTCTGCTCGTGCACCTGGCGCGCGATCCTGGCCTGACGCTGTACGCGTACTATAACCATTCAATCGTTGACGACGTCTCAGCGCGGCTGCGTTCGCACTTCCACAACTGGGCCTCCGTGTACCGCATGAGCGACACCGCGCTAGCGGAACAGATCCGAGCCGACGGCATCGACATCCTGATCGACCTGTCCGGCCATACCGGGCGAAATCGCCTGCGGACCTTCGCGCGTAAGCCGGCGCCGATCCAGGCCAGCTGGCTTGGCTACCCTGCGACGACGGGGATGACCACGATCGACTATTACTTTGCTGATCCGCTTTTCGTACCGCCCGGCGAGAGCGAGCGTCAGTTTTCAGAAAAGATTGTCTACCTGCCGGCCGTCGCGCCGTTTGCGCCGTCGGAGACGGCCCCCGCGGTCAACACCCTGCCAGCCCTTGCGAACCGATACATCACTTTCGGCAGCTTCAACCGGCTCAACAAGCTGCGTCCGGCCGTCATCGGCTTGTGGGCGGAAGTCCTGCATGCGGTTCCAACCGCACGCATGCTGGTGGGCGGTTTGCCCGACGAAGCACGCAACATGGTTGCCGAGATGTTCGCTCAACACCGCATTGAGCGGGACCGTCTGGTGTTCCGGGCACGCTCCAACTTGCAAGTTTATTTGGAGCAGCACCGTGAGGTCGATTTGTGCCTCGACACTTTTCCGTATGGGGGCGGCACGACGACGCTCAACGCAGCTTGGATGGGCGTGCCGACACTCACGCTCCCGGGCCGCACCGCACCCGCCCGGCAAGGGGCGACGATTATGTCCGGTCTAGGGCTGGAGGCGTTCATCGCATCTGATCCGGCCGATTTCTTCGCAAAAGGCGTGCACTGGGCCAACGATCCAGCCCAACTCGCCGAACTGCGCAACGGCATGCGCGAGCGTTGTGCAGCTTCGGCCTACTTCCAGCCCGAGGTCGTCGTGGCAGCCATGTCCCGCGCATTGCGTCTGATGTGGGAGCGCTGGTGCACAGGCGAAGCGCCGGTGTCGTTCGACGCCCAATTGCCGGCGGACTGGCAACAACCGGTCGCAGCGGGCGCCTGACGCTCCGCGCGCCGCATACCGGGCCTCACCGAAAGAGAACAACCATGACAGTTTCGATCCCGACTAAAGTCGTCGCCGAGGCGCTTCAGCAACGCATCTATGTGACGCAGCCGCATCTGCCCCCGCTCCGGGAGTTCCTGCCTTATCTAGAGGAGATCTGGGAAAGCAAGACACTCACGAACTGCGGCCCGTTCCATCAGCAGCTCGAGCGCGCGCTGTGCGACTACCTCGGTGTGCAGCATCTCGCGCTGCTCGCCAACGGCACGCTCGCGCTCGTGACGGCGCTGCAGGCGCTGCGAATCAGCGGCGAAGTCATCACGACGCCCTACTCGTTCGTCGCGACCGCGCATTCATTGCTTTGGAACGGCCTGAAGCCTGTATTCGTCGACGTCGATCCACACACGCTCAATCTCGACCCGGCGCGTATTGAAGCAGCGATCACGCCGCAGACGACCGCAATCATGCCCGTGCATTGCTATGGCCACCCCTGCGACGTGAAAGCGATTCAGAAGATTGCCGACAACTACAACCTGCGCGTGATCTACGACGCGGCGCACGCATTCGGCGTGCAGACGCAAGCCGGGAGCGTGCTCGCGCACGGCGACCTGTCGGTATTGAGCTTTCACGCGACGAAGGTTTTCAATACGTTCGAAGGCGGCGCGATCATCTGCCCGGACGCGAAGACCAAGCAGCGCATCGATCACCTCAAGAATTTCGGTTTTGTCGATGAAGTGACCGTCGTCGCGCCCGGAATCAACGGCAAAATGAGCGAAATCAACGCCGCCTTCGGCTTGCTGCAGTTGCGGCATATCGACCAGGCTCTCGCCGCTCGCAGGAAAATCGACGCAACCTACCGCATGATGTTGAAAGGAGTGCCAGGCATCCGCTGTATGGGCAATGGGGGTGAAAAGGTCGCAAACCACGCATATTTCCCAATCCTTGTCGATAGCGGCTATTCGTTGACGCGGGATGCGCTATATGACAAATTCCGCGCAAACAACGTGATAGTGCGGCGCTATTTCTACCCGCTGATTTCCGATTTTCCGATGTACCGAGGGTTGCCTTCGGCACGACGGGAGAATCTGACGGTCGCAACCGAAGCCGCGGGAAAGGTTTTGTGTCTGCCTATCTATCCATCTATGTCAATTGAAGACATCGAGCGGGTAGTGAGCGTCATAAAAAAAGGGTGATATGAAGCTGGCCATCATGCAGCCGTATTTTTTGCCGTACATTGGCTATTTTCAGCTGATACATGCGGTGGACTGCTTCGTGCTCTATGACAACATCAAATACACGAAGAAAGGCTGGATAAACCGCAACCGCTTCCTCGTGAACGGAACAGATAGCGTGTTCACGATTCCACTGCAAAACGATTCGGACTCGTTCGATGTCGCACAGCGTACGATCGCGCCCGAATTCAACAAGACCAAATTGCTGAACCGGTTTCGCGAGGCCTACCGGCGTGCACCTAATTTTCCCGGCGTATGGCCTGCGCTGGAGCAAGTGGTGATGAATGGTGAGACATCACTGTTACGTTATATCCACGATGCACTTCTCACTGTGTGTTCGTGGATCGGAATTGATACAGAGATTGTCCTGTCGTCGAGCATCGATATCGATCATTCGTTGAGCGGCAGAGACAAAGTAGTGGCTATCTGCCAGAAACTCGGCGCCGAACAGTATCTGAACGCGATCGGTGGGCGCGAACTCTATTCCAGGGCGGATTTCCTCTCGCAAGGTATCGAGCTGAGCTTTTTGCAATCTGAACCGATCGAGTATCCACAGTTCGACCACCCGTTTGTGCCGTGGCTGTCTATTGTCGACGTCATGATGTTCAACCAGTCCGAACAAATCCGGCCCTTGCTTTCGATGTGGACGCCCGTATGAACACGGAGTCTACAAACGGCTGTTTTGGACTGCAGTTTTCCGCGGCACGCGGTGAGTGCCACGCTGCCACTTCGACAATAGTCTGCGAGCGCAGTTCGACGTGACGTGGTGAGCGTGGACAGACGCCAGCAATCGTAGAAGGAACCGAACCAAATGAACTGCATGATCTGCGGCTCGCAGAACCGCTACTACTTCTCCAAAACCTACACTGAATCGCCCTTCGATGAACTCATGTGTGATATCGGCCCGGTCGATTACGCCCGTTGTACGCACTGCGGTTTCGTTTCGTCAATCACACACGGCACATTGGATGCCGAAGTATGGGGCACCCTGAACGCCCGCTTTCACCACTTCCTCGAAAATCCGGCGAGCGAGAAGACATGCAATCAGCCGCCGTATGCCGAACAGGCAATGATGCTAGCCCTTCTCGGCACCAACGGAATCGTTAGCACGGACAGCATGGTGGACTACGCGGCTGGCTATGGCACACTGAGCAGCATACTCCATAAGTACCACGACATCGATTTGCCCGTCTTCGACCCATTCGTCAAAAACGAGGGAGCGCACCATTACATTGACATCGAGAATCTGGGCAAGTACCGGACGGTGATCAATTCGGCGATGTTCGAACACGTACGCAGCCGGGAAGATCTGGACGCAGTGAACCGCCTTGTCGACAAAGACGGCTGCCTGATCATCCATACCGTGATTTGCGAGAACGTGCCAAATGACCCCAACTGGTTCTATCTCGTGCCCCCAGTCCATACCGCATTTCACACCAACGCCAGCATGCGTATTCTCATGCGCGAGTGGGGTTACGCGTCGTCGCTGTACTGCCCCCCCGCCAAGTGCTGGGTGCTGTTCAAGCGGGATCAGCCAGGCCTGAGCGACGCGATCGAATCAATCAACCAGGAGCTACAAAGCATCTGGTTTGTCTTCAAAAACGGCTTTGTCGATTACTGGAAGGGTTTTTGACAGTCGACGCAACGCTCCGCCGAGAGCATCGCTCAATTAACCAGAATATAAGATATCCTGATGGACCTGAACCAGTTTCGTAAAATTTCCGTACCGCTGTGCACGGCGTCGAAATCCTTCAACAAAGTGTTCGGAATTGGTGCCAACAAAACCGGGACGACCTCACTGCAGGCGATTTTCAACATTCTTGGACTCAACGTGGCCCCGCAGCAAGAGGGCGAACTGCATGGAGTTCAGGCAATGAAGGGAAATCTGAGGCCTTTGGTTGATTATGTGAGCAAGTATGATGCGTTCCAGGACATACCGTTTTCCATAAAAAGCACATATGCACAACTTGATGCATTGTTTCCCGGCAGCAAATTTGTCCTTACCTACCGCAATGCGGACGCTTGGTTCAATTCACTGCATCAATTCCACCGAAAGATCTTTGGCGTGCCCGATGAAAGGGAGATCCGGCGTGAGGATTATCGCTCGTTAAATTATCTTTATCCCGGCTACGTCGATCATATGATGGACCTGAACTGGACTCTGGAGGTTTATGAGGAGGTTAGTCTGAAGCGAAATTATGAACTATTTTACAATCCGGACCACTACAAAAGTATTTATCGAGAGAGAAATGCGGAAATTGTTCGCCACTTCTCCGAACGCCCGAGTGATTTACTGGTAATTGATCTCACCCAGGAAAAAGATACGAGTAGAATTGTAAAATTCCTTGGTTTGCCAGATGATTTGATTACGAATATTCCGCACTTGAACGAAACTTGATAAATCAAGCATCACCATCTCTCCTCCAGCGTTGAATGGTCGCTCCCGAACAGTTTGGTTCCGTGCCGTCGGCGTTACGCATGCACGTCGGCGGCAATGCAGCAGTTGTACAAAGCGGCGAGAACGAAGACGCAACCGGAGTCTGCAACGTTGGCGTGTCACCCAGCGAGCGAAGCCGCGTGCAGTTGACAACGCATTCAGCAGCCTTTGTCTTCAGAAGACGTTCGCGGATGTCCTGCGGCGCGCTCACCAGCAAGGCACGCAACAGACAACAGGTTGATCGCCTGCGTCTTGGCTTTGACGGCGCTGCGACGAGCAACGGAAACAGCTCGCATCGCTTCGGCCGCTCCGGGTTGCTCTTTGGGAATCGCGGTTGCTTTTTCGGCGAGGACCGCTCGGGCGGCGCTTTCCGCATCGGTCGGATCGGACTTTCCGCGCGATCGACGAGCAGCTCGATCAGGACGATTGATCTCCAGCACTTCGATCCCGGGATCGCGCGACACACGTGCAAGGCCTGCGCCATAGGTGCCGGTTCCTTCAACCCCGCGCGGCGCAAATGACCAATAGAATTCGCCCAAGTCAGAAGCTTGATATATCCCGCAGTTTCGGCCGTCACCGACAAGGTTCCAAGGAGCTTCCCTGTTTCGCTGATTACTGCACCGACATGCGTCGAGGTGCGTGTCGACATCCAGAATGACTTCGTGTCGTTCCATGCGTGTTTCCGTCGTGGTGGGCGCATCGCCAACCCCACTCGCTGGACAGGACACTCACGGTGCAGGACAAAGCTCCTATCAGGTCAAACGCTGGGCCCGGCAACGCTCCGGTGAATGCCGGAGCCCGATCGAAAGGTCAACGCCAAGGCAGCTCGGCCAATCCCAGCACGGGTGAGATCGGTCCGACGTTCAAGGTGCATTTTGGACTGAGTTTCCCAGCAATTTCCTTTGCGGGACATAGAGCAACGCATGCCATAGTCAGCCAGCTTGCGCTCAAACTCATGGCTCGCGTTCCCACGGACCGAGTGGTGCAGCGCGCCGGGCGCGGGCGTGCGGCGAAACCACGCCATCGTCAGCGCGTCGGTCATAAGGTCGGCCGTCATGAGCTCACCGCGCCCAAGAGCGTCAATACGTCTGTGACCTGCTCATCGAGCGACCGCACGCCACTGTCCACCCTGAGCGCCGGCTCCAGTGGTGCCTCGTACGGACTATTAATCCCCGTCATGTTCGGAATTGCTCCGGAGCGCGCTTTTTTGTATAGCCCTTTCGGATCACGCGCCTCGCACACCTGAAGCGGCGTGCTCACATGAATCTCGAGAAAATCGTCCACCCCTATCAACTGTCTCGCCGCCTCCCGCTCGTGCCTGAACGGAGAGATAAACGCTGTCATCACGATCAGCCCAGCATCCATCATCAGCTTCGCGACCTCGGCAATCCGTCGGACGTTCTCTACGCGGTCGGCTTCAGTAAAGCCGAGATCGCGGTTCAACCCCTGCCGGACATTGTCGCCGTCTAGAATGTACGTCCGCCGCCCGAGCGCATGCAGTTTCTGTTCGAGCGCATTGGCTAGGGTGGACTTGCCTGAGCCTGACAATCCGGTAAGCCAGATCACCTTGCCCTGATGCCCATTCAGACGCTCGCGATCCGCACGGGTAATATTCAGCGCCTGACGGTGAACGTTCTCTGCGCGTCGCAGATTATGGCGAATCATGCCTGCCGCGACGGTCGCGTGCGTAAACTTGTCGACTAGAATGAAACCGCCCAGCGTGCGCGAATGCGCGTAGTTATCGAACGCGATCGGCCGTGTCAGCGCAATATTGCACACGGCGATATCGTTCAAGCCTAGCTGACTGCACGACTCCTGCGCCATTGTGTTGATATTGACCCGATACTTGAGCGCGGTAATCGATGCACCGGCCCACTGGCTCGCGAGCTTCAGTTCGTAGGTGCGCCCCGCCAGCCCGGCATCCTCGTGCATCCACACGAGCGTCGCCTCGAACTGATCGGTCATCTCTAGCGGATCGGCCTCGCTCGATATGACGTCGCCCCGCGAAGCGTCAATCTCGCGGTCGAGTACGAGTGTAACGGCATCGCCGCGCGCGGCGTCCTGCGAGTCACCATTCATCGTCACGATCCGTTGCACAGCAGCCGTTTGCCCGGAAGCAGTCACGCGCACACGGTCGCCAGATGCCACGCTGCCGGCCGCCACCGTGCCGCAAAAGCCGCGGAAATCTGCGTGCGGTCGACTCACGCTCTGCACTGGAAACACGAACCGTCCGCCTTCGCGCGTGCGGATGTCAATGGTATCGAGATACGCCATCAGCGTTGGCCCCCCGTACCACGGGGTGTGCGCGGAGCGTGTCGTTATGTTGTCGCCCCTGAGCGCCGAGAGCGGAATCGACACGATGCTTTCAAACCGGAGCGCCTGCACATAGTCGGCGAAGGTCCGCGCGATTTCGTCGAACACTTCATGGCTATAGTTAACGAGGTCCATTTTGTTGACCGCCAGCACTACATGCCGGATGCCGACGAGCGACACCAGATACGCATGGCGGCGCGTCTGCGCGAGCACCCCGACGCGCGCATCGACCAGCACCACGGCCACATCCGCCGTCGATGCCCCCGTCACCATGTTTCGCGTGTACTGTTCGTGCCCCGGCGTATCGGCGACGATGAACTTGCGCCTCGGCGTCGCAAAAAAGCGGTACGCGACGTCGATCGTGATGCCCTGCTCGCGCTCGGCCGCTAGCCCGTCCACCAGAAGCGCAAAGTCAATCTCGCCGCCCTGCGTGCCGTAGCGTTTCGAATCAGCCTGTAGAGCTGCAAGCTGATCGTCGAAGATCTGCCTCGACTCCCACAGCAGGCGGCCCAGCAGCGTGCTCTTGCCGTCGTCCACGCTGCCGCACGTAATGAAACGCAGCAGGTCCTGGCTTGCCTGCTGTTCGAACCACGGCTCGAGGCTGGCCAGTGCGGAGTCTAATTTGCTGTTGTCCTGTTGCTTCATCAGAAGTACCCGTCCTGCTTCTTGCGCTCCATGCTGCCCGCACCGTCGGTATCGATCTTGCGGCCCTGCCGCTCCGACTGACGCGCATTAATTAGTTCGAGCAGGATATCTTCAAGCGTCGCCGCCGAGGACTCGACCGCGCCCGTAAGCGGATAGCAGCCGAGCGTCCGAAAACGCACGTCGCGGATTTCGATCCGCTCGCCGGGCAGCAAGCGGCAACGTTCGTCGTCCACCATCATGATCATGTCCGGCCGCACCACCACGGCGCGTGGCCGCGCGAAATAGAGTGGTACAACGGGGATGCCCTCCTCGTAGATGTACTGCCAGATGTCAAGTTCAGTCCAATTCGAGATCGGGAACACGCGCATGCTTTCGCCAGGCCGCTTGCGCGTGTTATAGAGATTCCAGAGTTCGGGGCGCTGATTTTTCGGGTCCCACCGATGGGTCGATGTCCGGAACGAAAAGATGCGCTCCTTCGCGCGCGACTTTTCTTCGTCGCGCCGCGCGCCGCCGAACACCACATCGAAGCCGTAATGATCGAGCGCCTGCTTCAGCCCTTCCGTCTTGGTAATGTCAGTATGCAACGCGGAACCATGATCAAATGGGTTGATATCCTTCTCAATGGCCTCGGGATTGGTATGGACGACTAGTTCCATGCCGCTTTCGCGCGCCATGTAATCGCGGAAGGCGTACATCTCCTGAAACTTCCAGCGCGTATCGACGTGCAGCAGCGGGAACGGCGGGCGCGCCGGATAGAACGCCTTGCGTGCGAGATGCAAAATCACGCCGCTGTCCTTGCCGATCGAGTACAACATAGCCGGGTTGCGCGCTTCGACCACGGCTTCACGGATGATGTGGATGCTCTCTGCCTCCAGCCGTTGAAGGTGTGGCGGCAGTCGCCGCCGCACGGTGCCGCTGCCCTGCAAGGACAGTTCGCGCGCCAGCACGGGCTGCCAGGCCTGCAATGCCAAAGTAACGTTCGGGTTCGGCATCCCCTCGCGCAGATGCGCGACCAGTTCGCAATGCGGAAACACCGCGATCGGCTTGCCAGTCTGCCGCTGAAATTCGCTCAGTGCTGCGTGGATCGCTCCAGTTTCGGCGGCAGCCAATGGTCGCCAGTACCGTGCTCCACGCGCATCGTTCGCGTGCAGGCAAGGCTTGCCACCCGGCAGCCTCGCCAGTTGCGCGAACAACACACGCTCACGGCGGCTGCGCGCACGCTCGATTGCCCAGTGCAGCACCAGCGCATTGAGCGGGCGGCCGAGTTCGTCGCGCAAGTCAGTCGCCTCGAGTTCGGGCGGCAGGAGGTCCATTTCGTGCAGCCGACGCTCGGCCGTGCGTTTGCTATCCGCCCGTCCGGCTCCGCACAACTGAGCATGGGCGAGCTCGGTAGTCCATGTGCGCTCGGCATCGAGCTCCGCGAGGTCGGTCTTATTCATCTGTCGCAATTTGGGAGAAGCGCCCATCCGGATCGAAATTCAGACATAGCACCATCATGAATCCGGTCTGATTTTTTCAAATCCGTGAAATGCGACGGATTTTGGCCTCTAATCCGCCCCGTACCCGCAACCTGATCGACTGATACGGGCAAATGAAAGCACTGCTCGCCGACGCGGATTATTGCTGGCAGTGCCCGCCGGATTGCTGCGAGCGAGAAAAAGCGCCTTCTCGAAGAGCGCCGCTGCCTTCTTCGCGCCTGTGCGACACGTGTTGCCATTAGCTTCGCGTAAGACAGCGAAGCATGCCTGCTACGTAGGGGCAGCTTCGGCACCGCGCAACACAGTCACGAGTCAGACACCGGGAAATGTCGCCGGTAGATGATGGGAGATCCAGGTAGGACATGAAGCAGCCAAAGGTGAGTGCGGCCTCGATCAGTGTCAATGTGGCGACGTCCGCATCGGTACGTGCCCGGCGATGCCAATCTCGACAACGCGGCGGATTTTCTCCAGCCTAAGTACGGCTTGGGTACTAAGCTGAAGTGGGCTCGCCCCAAGCAGTCGGAACCCGCTGCGCCACAATACGCGGCGTCTTGCCGATGAGCGTGGACACTTCCCATAAACCATAGTCGAGTCTGAACGAGACATGCCGGCTCAAATCCCGCTTGCTGAAGGCCATGATGTCGTCCAGCGGCCAATGGAAAAGATCCTCGCGTTCCCAATCGACATGTTTCGACATGGAATTGAAGCCCAATCCCAGAGTAACCGACGGCCAGAGCGCCTTTAGTGTGCTCTGCGCCAGCGCGACCGTTTCGGCATAGGTATTGCCCACCTTCACCGTGAAGATGCCGCAGACAATGCAATAGTCGAAGGCGTCATCAGGGTAAGGCAGATCGCGAACATCACGCTTCTCGAACCGGGCATTCGGCCAGCGACTACGGGCTTCAGTCAGTACCGCATCCACCAGATCGACCCCCGTATAATCGATCAGGTCCAGCAGCGCGTTCTCCTTCAGGTAGTCGAGAAGGAGTCCAAATCCGCACCCGACATCCAGCAGCCGCAGCCGGTGGTGCGGCGAGTAGCGGGTAAAGTCGATCGGTGACAGCAGGGCGGCATAGCGGGCGGCGAGATCAGGCGCGTTGGGCCAGCCAAGGCGCTGCAAGAGCTCTTCCGGCTTCGCTGCCGGCGACGGGTAAAAGTCCCTCAGTTGCTTCAAGTCGCTGCGCATTAATGTGTCGTCTCTCGTAGGTGGCGGGTCAGTCAAATAGATCGGCTTGACTCTGCACAACGTTTGGAGCATCGGCCTCGTCAGCCTTGGGCCGCCATGAAAGCCGGCGGCGCTGCGAAGTACGGCATCTGCGGAGATCGGTATGTTACAGAGTTCGGCGTGGTTTGGGGAGCTTGGTCTCTAGTTTCAAGTGCAACACCTGTATTGAGATAAGGTGTTGCGATGAAGAAGAACTGCCGTCATCTGAGCGCGGAGGAACGCGCGATGATCATGATCGAGAGTGGCAAGAACACCAGCGCGTGCGTGCGATTGGGCGGCTGCTCGGGCGTAGCGCCTCGGACGATTACACGGGAACTGGCCCGGAATAGTGCGGAGTCGGCGCGATGTTACGACGCCACGGGCGCAGCCAGGGCTTACCGTGCGCGGCGTGAGCGGAGTCGGCGACCGCGCAAACTGCGGGCGGGAAGCGAACTGTATTGGCGCGTGCATCATCTGTGTGATTCACACACCTCGTTTCAACTAAAATGAGGCGATGGACCGTGAGATTGCGACCCGATTACGTTGGGTGCTGATGTATCACGAGACCGGCAACGCCGGTTTCGTATGCGATCGTGATGTCACTGATGGCAGGCGCGAATTCGCTGAGGACGATCGAGGTGTTCATTGGCGAGCGGCGTGCACAGCTGAACGAGCTGTTCGGTACGGACTGGCGCAAGGCGCCGAGCTGGGTGGGCCTCCGGAAATTTCTGCTCCAGCTCGACGAGCACGATCTGGAAAGCGCGGTGCGTGCTTTCGCGCAGAAACAGGTTTGCGCGCCGCCGGGGCGGCAGTTCATCGCGCTGGACGGCAAGGCGCTGCGCGGCAGCGCCTCACGTCTGGAGGACATGACGGCCCGGCATATCGTTTCGGCCTTTGATCAGCAGGGCCTGATTGTGCTGGGACATGTCGAGGTGGCGGAAAAATCCAATGAGATTCCGGCCGCGCAGGCGTTGATCGAATCGCTCGGGCTACAGGGCCGGGGCTTCACAATGGACGCGTTGCACTGCCAAAAAAACGCTAGCGCTCGCCCTGCAAAAGCAGGCCGACGTGCTGGTGCAGGTCAAGGGCAACCAGCCAACCTTGCTTGCCGCTTGTGAGGATCTTGCGCGCTACTGCACGCCTGCAGAATGCGACGTGCAACACGACAAGGGCCATGGTCGCATCGAGACGCGTACCGTACGTACCTACGACGTGCCGGCGAACTTGCTGGAAGCTGACTGGCAGCCGCTGGTACGGCAGATCGTGAGTGTCTCGCGAACGGTCGAACGCCGAAACCGCACTGGCTGGGCTTGCAGCAGTGAGACGGCGCGGTGGGTCAGCACCTGCGTCATGAGCGCTGCAACCTGCCAGATGGCCATCCGTGGTCACTGGTCGGTGGAAAACCAGAATCATCACGTGCGCGATGTGGTCATGAAAGAGGATCACTGCACGACGCGACACAAACCCGGAATCCTGGGCCGCCTGCGCTCCATGGCACTGAACTGCCTGCGAGCGACATCTGATCGAAGCGTAACTATTGAACTGCGGCGCAACGCCTTGAACTTTGAACACTTACGACGTTGCGCCTGCGGAAGGAGAAATTAACAGCTCTGCTCCGGAGCCTCGCCCGACTTGCGTAACGACGACTTACTGGGTACTGGCGGTGGCACCCTTTTTATTCTTTGAATTCTTCTTTTCGGGAAAGAGCGCCGCAGCGTCCGGCATACCTGCAAGCCATTTGTCGATCGTTTTGCCAGCCTGATCGGCGCTCATCTGAACGCCCAGCCTTTTCGCAAACCGCAAGGTAACGTCCTTGATTGTCCTGGCGGCGTGACTTCGCGACTGCCAGCCCTTTTGCGGTGGCTGTGTCCTCTTGACCATCTTGTACGCGAACTGCCGGACTGGCTCGTATGCCGCGTCTCTGCCCGCAGCCCCGACCGCGCCCTTCTCCCGTTTGACTGTTGAAATCGTCTGCTCGCGCGCTTCGTCGATGCCTTTGCTTGAAATCGCGACACCTGCCCAATATCGGGCATCGGCCATAAGGGACCACGCGAGACCGGCGTCGCCCGCCCGCATTGCCCGCCCCGCCCGCAGGCAGTATGCAGTCGCGACAACGATCGAACCAAGCGGGGAGCGCGCGATCCAGTCTGGCCCTTTCGCCCGGTCCTCGTCTGAAACGCAGGACATGAAGATCTGGATGGGCTCTTCAATGGAAGGATCATCGTTCGCGGCTACGACCTGAGAATCACGTGGACAAACTCTTCCTCGCTCGTTCCCGGCGTCAGGTGCATGTAACAGTTGCCAAGGTTCGCAACTGTGGTGTCGAAAAACCATTGCAGGTCGCGTTCGCGACGCGCCGGCCGGTGTACGGTGTTCATGCGGTTGTTCTTCCCCGTCTGATCGAATAATAGTGAGCGCCCCAAGATCACCTCGAAGGGGCGTCAGAATCATAACCGCCGCTGGCATTAGACGGACGCTGCGTCGCGGCGCCATCGTTTCGTCGTCTCAGCGTGAGGCCAGGTTTCTTTGCGGCTAACACGCCTCGCGGAAGTCTGGGCTGGACATAGTCCGAAAGCCCACGTGCCCACCGCCATCCATCGGACGGGGACGGCAGAAAAGTGCCTACGAGTCGAGGAGCAGAGCCGCGCCCTAGCAAGAAAGTCTTCGAGTTGAATTTCCGTATGATTTCCGTACGGAAACGGGAGAGCCCCAAAGCCACCACCAACAACCAACCCGTAACTCATTGTATTTGAGGTATTTTTTGGTGCGCCCGGCTGGGATCGAACCAGCAACCCCTGCCTTCGGAGGGCAGTACTCTATCCATTGAGCTACGGGCGCTTCAACACGAAAGCGCGGCAACCTGAGCGGATGCGACGCCAAAGCGAGACCGGAAGGATACCCGGTTTCGGCCCGAGCGTCCACCGGACGGCCGACATAGCAAGATTTGCCGCCCTCCGGACGCCCCGAGCGCTCCGGGTAAACGCCTGCTGAACACCGCGCCGCCGCCCTCGCCGCCGTCGAAATCTTCCGTCTATAATCGTCCGTGGCTGATATAGAACAAGAAGTTGCCGTCACGCTGTACCGCTCACATACCCACGGAGACGAGACAAGCATGAGCGAAGCACCACACGGAGCCCCGATCAAAACCCCAGCGCAGCTCATCGCCGCGGTCATCGCCGGGTTTGCTGTGCCGATCGTCATCATCATTCTGCTGGCGGTCTATGTCGACAATTCGACACGCACGGGCGCCGGCACCGACTCCCTCTCCGAAGCCGAAGTCACCGCCCGCATCAAACCACTCGCCCAGGTCGAAATTCGGGACGCCAACGCGCCGCGCGTCTACAAGAGCGGCGAAGAAGTCTACAAGGCCGTGTGCTCCGCATGTCACGCGTCGGGCGCGGCGGGCGCGCCGAAATTCACCAATACCGCCGACTGGGCGCCGCGCATCTCGCAGGGCTTCGACACGCTCTGGCACACGGCGCTCGCCGGCAAGGGCGCCATGCCGCCGCGCGGCGGCACCGGCCCGGACGACTACAGCGACTTCGAAATCGCTCGTGCGGTGGTGTACATGGCGAACAACTCCGGCGCGAGCTTCCCGGAGCCAGCACAGCCCGCAGCGGGTGCGGCGGCCTCAGGCGCGGCAGCGGCTGCGCCGTCGGCAGGCGTTTCGGACGCAGCCGCCGCTCAGGCCGCCGCGGCAATGGCGGCCATGGCGAGCGTCCCGCAAGCCGCGGCGCCCGCCGCAGGGGGCGCGCAAAGCGCGGACGCATCGCAAGCCGGCAAGGCGTTGTATCAGCAGGTTTGTCAGGCCTGCCACGCGGCCGGCGTGCTGAACGCGCCGAAATTCGGCGACAAGGAAGCGTGGGCGCCGCGCCTGAAAGAGCCGATGGACACGGTCTATAACTACGCGCTGCACGGCAAGGGCGCAATGCCGCCGAAGGGCGGCTCGACTGCATCGGATGCCGACGTCAAAGCCGCCGTCGACTACATGGTCAGCGCGGCGAAGTAAAGCTTTCGACAATACCGCTTGCGGCATTGGCCGTGATACGAAAATCCCTGCATAGCAGTAACGTGTGCAGGGATTTTTTCATGCGCGACGCATTTATGCGTCAGCTTCGATGGAAGGGGTCCGGGGCCGACGCCGGACGGCTGAACGCATCGGCAAAGGCAATGCCGGCGCGCTGCCAGCGAGCGCGGTGAAACGCGCGGGCAACGTGGCGGGCGGGAGCCACGGATAGTCCAGACCCACCTGCAACGCGTCGAGCAATGCGCAGGGTCTTGCGAACTCAAGGCTTCTGCAACAACGCCTTCAAACTCGCGAGCCGGTCTTTCGGCGACATCGGCGCTTCTTCGGGCGTGGGCGGCGGCGCATCGTCGAGCAGCATTTCGGGAATGAAACGCGACGGCTCGCACACCACCGTCTCCCGCGCGCGCTTGCGCTTCTTGCACCAGTTCAGATGCAAACTGCGCTGCGCCCGCGTGATCGCGACGTACATCAGACGGCGCTCTTCCTCGATGCGCGCGTCGTCGATCGGTTCGTCGTCGGGGCCGCCGCGATGCGGCATGATGCCCTCCTCGACGCCGACCAGAAACACGTGCGGATACTCCAGCCCCTTCGATGCATGCACGGTGGACAGCCGCACCGCGTCGGGGTCTTCCTCGCGGCCTTCGAGCATCGACATCAGCGCGACGGTCTGGATCAGGCCGAGCAGGTTCTTGCCGGTGTCGCCGAAACCGTCTGCCGTGTCGTAGCCGGTCGCTTCGCTGTTCGTGCCGCCTTCGGGCTCGGCCTTGGTGCCCTTGCGCTTGAGCCACTCCATGAACTCCAGCACGTTCTGCCATTTGGCCTGCGCCTGGCGTTCGTCGAACGCGTCGTACAGGTACGCCTCGTAGTGAATCGCGTCCATCAGTTCGTCGAGCAGCGTGCCGGCCGCGTCCTTTTCCGCGCGATCGGTGAGGCGCTGCATGAAATCGCAGAACACCCGCATCGGTTCGATCTGGCGCGGCGACAGACGCGCTTCGATGCCGCCCATGTACACCGCCTCGAACAGCGACACCTTCGCCTGGCCCGCGAACGAGCCGAGCGCTTCGAGCGTCGTATTGCCGACGCCGCGGCGCGGCGTGGTGATCGCGCGGATGAACGCGGGGTCGTCGTTGGCGTTGGCGATCAAACGCAGGTAGGCGCAGATGTCCTTGATCTCGGCTTTGTCGAAGAACGACTGGCCGCCGGAGAGCACGTACGGAATCCGCTCGCGACGCAGCACCTGCTCGAAGATGCGCGCCTGGAAGTTGCCGCGATACAGGATCGCGTAGTCGCGGAAATGCGCGCGCCGCTCGAACTTGTGCGCGGACAGGCGGAACACCACCGACTCGGCCTCGTGTTCTTCGTCGTTGCAAGGCGTGACGGTGATCGTGTCGCCCATTCCGTGTTCGGACCACAGCTTCTTTTCGAACAGCTTCGGGTTGTTCGCGATCACGTTGTTCGCGGCGGTCAGAATGCGCACCGTGGAGCGGTAGTTCTGCTCCAGCTTGATCAGGTGCAGCTTCGGAAAATCCTTGCTGAGCTGCCCGAGATTTTCGAGCGTCGCGCCGCGCCAGCCGTAGATCGCCTGGTCGTCGTCGCCGACCGCCGTGAACGCCGCACGCTTGCCCGCCAGCAGCTTCACCAGTTCGTACTGGCACGCGTTGGTGTCCTGGTATTCGTCGATCAGCAGATAGCGCAGCTTGTTCTGCCAGCGCTCGCGCACCTGCTCGTTCTTCGCGAAGAGTTCGGCGGGCAGCCGGATCAGGTCGTCGAAATCGACCGCCTGATACGCGTGCAGCGTCGCCACGTAGTTGCGGTACACGATCGCGGCCTGATGCTCGTCCTCGTTCGCGGCGATCGCGATCGCCTCTTCGGGCATGATCAGGCCGTTTTTCCACAGCGAGATGATCGACTGGACCTTACGGATGAAGCCTTTGTCCGTCGAGCCGACCTGCTCCTGGATCATGCCGAAGCAGTCGTCCGAATCCATGATCGAGAACTGCGGCTTCAGGCCGACGTGTTCCGCCTCCTGGCGCAGAATCTGCACGCCGAGCGAGTGGAAGGTGCAGACCGTCAACTGATTGACGGGCACTTTGCGGCCTTCCTTGCCGGGCGTGGTGAGCGTCTTGCCCTCGAGCAGCTTGCCCACGCGCTCGCGCATTTCCGCCGCGGCCTTGTTCGTGAACGTGACAGCGGCGATGTGGCGCGGCTCGAAGCCTTTGGCTTCGATCAGGTGCGCGATCTTCTGCGTGATCACGCGCGTCTTGCCACTGCCTGCGCCGGCGAGCACGAGACACGGACCGTCGAGATAACGGACCGCTTCATTTTGAGCGGGGTTCAGGCCTGCGGACATCGTCTGTGGATGGGTATTGCGGTTGAGAGCGGCGGTTGAAAGCGCGTCGGCGCGAAATTGCCGGCCGAAGGCTCGGGGCATGCGGCGCGGCTGCGTTGGCTGGAACGGACGCCTCTTGATGGGTTCGAAGACGTCCCGCTCCGCTGCGATTCGCGCGAGAGGAGCGATGTTAACATGGATACCTCGATGGATACCCCCACCAACGTCCGCAACGGGTACCCGGACGGATCGCAACGAAGCCGCTGACGGTCCGCATTCGGGACATGCCACAATTGCGGTGTTGCGCGCCGTCGCCATGGTGGCAAAGCGGCGCGCCGTTTTTGCAGGAAGACACGCATGTCCGCATCGCTGAAAATTGGATTGATGGGCTACGGTTTTGCCGGCGCGACCTTTCATGCGCCGGTGATCGCGCATTGCGGGCGCGCCAGCGTCGCCGCCATCGCCACGGGTCAGCCCGAGCGCGCGCTGGCCGACTATCCGCACGCGAAAATCGTGGCCGACCTCGACGCGCTTCTGGCGCTCGACGACATCGAGTGCGTCGTGATCGCGACGCCCAACGACACGCACTTCGACCTCGCGCGCCGCACGCTCGAAGCCGGCAAGCACGTGGTGGTCGACAAGCCGGTCACGCTGAACGCCGCCGACGCCCATACGCTCGCCAACATCGCGCTCGCGCGGGGCAAGCTGTTCGTGCCGTTTCACAACCGTCGCTGGGACGGCGATTTTCTGACCGTGCGCGATCTGCTCGCACGCGTGGAACTGGGGCGCGTCACGCAATTCGAATCGCACTTCGACCGCTTCCGCCCGCAGGTACGGCAGCGCTGGCGCGAAGAGGTGTCGCGGGGCGGCGGCTTGCTGTTGGACCTTGGGCCGCATCTGATCGACCAGACGTTGGCGCTGTTCGGCGCGCCGCAAACCGTGTCGGCGACGGTGCGCACGCATCGCGACGAGGCGAGCGCGCCGGACTATGTGCACATTCAGCTCGGCTACGCCGAGTTCGAGGCGGTGCTGCACGCGAGCGCGCTGACGGCACTGGTCGCGCCGCGCTTTGCGATCCACGGCACGCGCGGCAGCTACGTGAAGCACGGCCTCGACACCCAGGAGGACCAGTTGCGGGCCGGTCTGCGCCCGGGCGATGAAGGCTTCGGCGCGGGCAATCCGGCCGGCGTGCTGCGCGTGCTGGAAGGCGATCAGGAAGTCGAGCGCGAGGTGCCCACGCGCAACGGCGACTACGTCGGGTTCTATATCGCGCTGGCCGACGCCATCCAGAACGGCGTGGCATTCCCTGTCAAGCCTCAGGATGCGGTCGACGTGATGACCATCATCGAGCTTGCCGCGCGCAGTTCGAACGAAGGCGTGCGCCTGCCGTTCGAGCGCATTCGCTGAGCTGTTGCGCGGCGCGGCGTGACGGCTTGTGTACCTAAAAACACACCGCCCGAGCGCGCTGCGCAGGCGTCAACCTGACGTCCCCGAAAGGAACATAACGTTACAACTCTGCCCGCCTCCCCGGTCAGCGCGCCGCCGCGATCATCCGTTGCTACCCGAGTAGCACCATCAAGAAAACGACTTCCGGAGAGTCCATGCCCCGTACCTTTCGCGCCATTGCCGCAGGCGCCCTGCTCAGTTCTCTCGCCGCCTGCGTGGTGACGCCCCAGCCGGCGCCCGCGCCGCGCCCCAGCCCGCAGCAGATCGCGGATCAGCGCCTGCATCAGGTGGACGGCCGGATCGACAATCTCGGCCGCCGCATCGACAAGCGCGTGAATCAGGGCGACTACCCGCCGCCGCAAGGCGCAGCGCTGCATCATCGGCTGGACGTGATCCGCCAGGAAGCGCACGACATGGCCGCGCAGCACGGCGGCGGCCTCACCGCCGACGAACAGCGCGTGCTGAATCAGGAACTGGACAACGCGGCTCACGCGATCGGCGAGTAAGCGCCGCCGGTTCCGACACCGAAGCAATACGAGCGCGGGCAGCATGTCCCGCGCTTTTTTGACGCTGGCGTCGCGCCGCGCCAGCCACCATGCCGGTCGCGGGCCTTTAATTGACAAGCCCCCAGCCGTCGCGTACATTCGCCGCACGCGTCGGGAGAGCGTGCTGGCCGCCGAATATCGCAGGCCGCGCCGCCGAAGGGGCACACCCGCAAACTCTCAGGCAAAAGGACCGACCGCGTCGAAAAATCCGCGCCAAAGCAGCACGTCAAGGCACCGGTTTTTCGCACTCTGGAGAGCGGCAGTAGCCGTCTGCGTTCTGGCAACATTACGCAGGCTCGGGCAGGCTGCCCACCGAAGGGGCGCGCGTTTCACCGTGACAGATCAACGTTCGCGGCAGCGCAATCTCTCAGGTATCGAGGACAGAGGGGTCATGCAAAACCACGCTCGCAGGCATCAGGCCGCGAGGCGTAGCGCCGCATGGCCTTTTTTGTTTCGCGAGATGCCCGAGGCCCCATGACCGAACTCAAACACACCCCGCTCAACGCCACCCACCGTGCGCTCAACGCCCGCATGGTCGATTTCGGCGGCTGGGACATGCCCGTCAATTACGGCTCGCAGATCGAGGAACACCGCGCCGTGCGCACCGACGCCGGCATGTTCGACGTCTCGCACATGTGCGTGGTCGATTTCACTGGCGAGCGGGTGCGCGCCTTCTTCGAATACGCGCTGGCCAACAACGTCGGCAAGCTGCAAACGCCCGGCCGCGCGCTCTACTCCTGTCTGCTGAACCCGAACGGCGGCGTGATCGACGATCTGATCGTCTATTTCTTCGGCGAAGACCACTTCCGCGTGGTCGTCAATGCCGGCACCGCCGACAAAGACATCGCCTGGTTCGGCCAGCTCAACACCGACGGCGGCTTCGGCCTGACCATCACGCCGCGCCGCGACTTTGCGATCGTCGCCGTGCAAGGCCCGAACGCACGCGAAAAAGTCTGGCAAACGGTGCCCGCCGCGCGCGCCGCCACCGAAGCGCTCAAGCCGTTCAACGCCGCGCGCGTCGAAGGCACGCCGTTCGGCGAATTGACCGTCGCGCGCACCGGCTACACCGGCGAAGACGGCTTCGAAATCATCGTGCCGGCGGACCACGTTCAGGCGCTGTGGAACGCGCTGCACGCCCAAGGCGTGCGCCCAGCCGGCCTCGGCGCGCGCGACACGCTGCGCCTCGAAGCCGGCATGAACCTGTACGGACAGGACATGGACGACCATGTCTCGCCGCTCGACGCCGGCCTCGCATGGACCGTCGACCTGACCTCGCCGCGCGACTTCGTCGGCAAGAGCCGGCTCGAAGCCGACGGCTCGCAGGCGGCGTTCGTCGGCCTGATCCTGCTGAAGGAAAACGGCAAGGCGGCCGGCGTGCTGCGCGCGCATCAGAAAGTCCTCACGCCGCAGGGCGAAGGCGAAATCACCAGCGGGACTTTTTCCCCGACCATGCAGGAATCCATCGCCTTCGCGCGCGTGCCCAAAGGCGTGCAGCCGGGCGACACCGTTCACGTCCAGATTCGTGACAAGGCGGTGTCCGCAAGCGTGGTAAAACTGCCGTTCGTGCGCAACGGCAAGGTGCTGGCAGTTTAAGCATCCGCGCGCGCGTCCCCCTTTTAAGCCAATAACGAACACCCCGCAAGGAGCATCCGATGAGCATCCCGGCCGATCTGAAATACACCGAATCGCACGAATGGGTCCGCACCGAAGCGGACGGCACGCTGACGGTCGGCATCACCGACCACGCGCAGGAAGCGCTCGGCGACATCGTCTTCTTCGAAGTCCAGCAACTGGGCAAGACCGTCACCGCAGGCGACACCGTCGCCGTGATCGAATCGGTGAAGGCCGCTTCCGATATCTACGCGCCGGTCTCGGGCGAGATCATCGAAGCGAACACGGCCGTGGCCGACTCGCCCGACTCGGTCAACAGCGCGCCGTACGAAAGCTGGCTCTTCAAGATCAAACCCGCCGCCGATGCAGCGCAGGACCGCCTGATCGACGCCGACGCGTACACCAAGTCGATCGGCGCCTGATTCACATTCCGTTAAACGTCAGGTGCGGTCCCCGCGAGGCATCGCGCGCCGCACCGCCAGGAACACCCATGAAGCTCGAACACCCGGACCGTCTGATGAACCGCACTCCTCTCTCGCTCGCCGCGCTCGAAGTGCATGACGCCTTCGCCGAACGGCACATCGGCCCGGATTCGGCCGACCAGCATGCGATGCTCGAAGCCCTCGGCTTCGCGTCGCGCGCCGCGCTGATCGACGCCGTGATTCCGCAGACGATCCGCCGCACCGAAACGCTGCCGCTCGGCCCCTTCGGGCAACCGAAGAGCGAAGCCGAAGCGCTCGCCGCGCTGCGCGATCTGGCGGACAAGAACCAGGTGTTCCGCTCGTACATCGGGCAGGGCTACTACAACACGCACACGCCCACGGTGATCCTGCGTAACGTGCTCGAAAATCCGGCGTGGTACACCGCGTACACGCCGTATCAGCCGGAAATCTCGCAAGGCCGTCTGGAAGCGTTGTTGAACTTCCAGCAGATGATCGTCGACCTGACGGGTCTGGCGATCTCGAACGCGTCGCTGCTCGACGAGGCCACCGCGGCCGCCGAAGCAATGACGCTGCTGCAACGCGTGGGCAAGCCGAAGTCGAACGTGTTCTTCGTCGCCGACGACGTGCTGCCGCAAACCATCGAAGTGGTGAAGACGCGCGCCACGCCGGTGGGCATCGAAGTGAAAGTGGGTCCGGCCGCCGAAGCCGCAAATGCGAACGCATTCGGCGTGCTGCTGCAATACCCGGGCGTGAACGGCGACGTGCGCGACTATCGCGCGCTGACCGAAGCCATCCACGCAGCGGGCGGCCACGTGGTGGTCGCCGCCGATCTGCTCGCGCTGACCGTGCTCACGCCGCCGGGCGAATGGGGCGCGGACGTGGCCGTCGGCAATACGCAGCGCTTCGGCGTGCCGGTCGGCTTTGGCGGCCCGCATGCCGCGTACCTCGCGGTGCGCGACGAATTCAAGCGTCAGATGCCGGGGCGTCTGGTCGGCGTGACCGTCGACGCGCAAGGCAACTCCGCGCTGCGTCTCGCGCTGCAAACGCGCGAACAACATATCCGCCGCGAGAAGGCCACCTCGAACGTGTGTACCGCGCAAGCGCTGCTCGCGATCATGGCCAGCATGTACGCGGTGTATCACGGCCCGCACGGTCTGAAGACCATCGCGCTACGCGTGAACCGGATCGCCGCCCTGCTCGCCGAAGGCGCGAAACAACTCGGCTACACGCTCGTCAATGAGACCTTCTTCGACACGCTCACATTCGACACCGGCACGCGCACGCAAGCGCTGCTCGACGCTGCTACAGCCAAGCGCATCAACCTGCGCCGCGTGAGCGCCACGCAAGTCGGCCTGTCGATCGACGAAACCACCACGCGCCGCGATCTGGCCGATCTGCTCGCCGTGTTCGCGCAAGCGGCCTTCGCCGGCGACCTGCCGCAAGTCGACGCGCTCGACGCGAAGCTCGCCGCATCGAACACCGCATCGGTGCCGGCCGCGCTCGAACGCACTAGCGCGTACCTCACGCACCACGTGTTCAACCGTCATCATTCGGAAACGGAAATGCTGCGCTATTTGCGCAGCCTGTCGGACAAGGACCTCGCGCTGGACCGCTCGATGATCCCGCTCGGCTCGTGCACGATGAAGCTGAACGCGACCTCGGAGATGCTGCCCGTCACGTGGCCCGAATTCGGCCAGATCCATCCGTTCGCCCCGGCCGATCAAACCGTCGGCTACCGCGAGATGATCGATCAGCTCGAAGAGATGCTGGTCGCCGCAACCGGCTATGCCGCCGTGTCGCTGCAACCGAATGCCGGCTCGCAGGGCGAGTACGCGGGTCTGTTGATCATCCACGCGTACCACGCGTCGCGCGGCGAAGCGCATCGCAACGTCTGCCTGATTCCCGCTTCGGCGCACGGCACCAACCCGGCGTCGGCGCAGATGGCCGGCATGCAGGTCGTGGTGGTCGCGTGCGACGCGCAAGGCAACGTCGATATCGAAGACCTGAAGAAGAAGGCCGCCCAGCACGCCGACAAACTCGCGGCGATCATGATCACGTATCCGTCCACGCACGGCGTGTTCGAGGCGAACGTGCGCGAAATCTGCGAGATCGTGCACGCGCACGGCGGCCAGGTGTACGTGGACGGCGCGAACATGAACGCGATGGTCGGCCTGTGCGCGCCGGGCCAGTTCGGCGGCGACGTCTCGCACCTGAACCTGCACAAAACCTTCTGCATTCCGCACGGCGGCGGCGGACCGGGCGTCGGCCCGGTCGCGGTCGGCGCGCACCTCGCGCAGTTCCTGCCGAACCAGATCTCGTCGGGCTATGAGCGCGCGCCGAACGGTATCGGCGCGGTGTCGGGCGCACCGTACGGCTCCGCGTCGATCCTGCCGATCTCGTGGATGTACATCGCGATGATGGGTGCGAAGAACCTGACCGCCGCGACCGAAACCGCGATCCTCAACGCGAACTACGTCGCGAACAAACTCGCGCCGCACTATCCGGTGCTGTATTCGGGCCCGGGCGGACTGGTCGCGCACGAGTGCATTCTCGATCTGCGTCCGCTCAAGGAAACCAGCGGCATCACCGTCGACGACGTCGCCAAGCGCCTCGCCGACTACGGCTTCCACGCGCCGACGATGAGCTTCCCGGTGCCGGGCACGCTGATGGTCGAGCCGACCGAATCGGAATCGAAGGAAGAACTCGATCGCTTCATCGAAGCGATGATCGCGATCCGCCACGAAATCCGCGCGGTCGAAGAAGGCCGCTCGGACCGCGAGGACAATCCGCTGAAGCATGCGCCGCACACCGCGGCGGTCGTGATCGCCGACGACTGGAAGCATGCGTATGCGCGCGAAACCGCTGCGTATCCGCTGCCCACGCTGATCGCGAAGAAGTACTGGCCGCCGGTCGGCCGTGCGGACAACGTGTACGGCGACCGCAATCTGTTCTGCTCCTGCGTGCCGATCGCCGACTACGAGTAAGCGTGTCCACGCCGCGCATCGCCCGCTGCCCGCAACACGCGGCAGGGCGGTGCGCGCTGTTCCGCCTGGGCGCCTGTCGCTCGTGGCCGCAAACGGCTAACATCACACACCAAATCAGCCTAACGAGGAGTTTCGCATGGCGCGAAAGGTGCGATCGATGCAAAGCCGGGCCGCTGCAAGCCGAGCCCGCACGTGGCGGCAAACCTGCGCACTGTTGTTCGCCGGTGCGGCTGTGCTGCTGCCGCTGCGGCAAGCGCAGGCCGCGATGAATTTCTGCGCGGCGCCCGCGCTGCAAACCAGCGAGCGCACCAACGCCGATCCCGGCGTGAAGGCGCTCGTCGGCAACGTGCAAGCGCATCTGAACGCGCAGCCGCATGCGCTCGCGAAGCTGCACACCGAGGGGACGTTGCCGCACGAGGGCATCTACGATCAGAGCGTCGAAGCGGAGAAGGATCTCGATCTGCTGCGCGACGCCGCGCTCGCGTGGCGCGCGACCAGCGACGATCGCTATCTGAAGCTCGTCGACCGCTTGCTGTACGCATGGGTCACGACTTATCAGCCCAGCTTCAATCCGATCGACGAAACGCGTTTCGATGGGGTGATCCTCGCGTACGACATGACGGCGAGCGCGTTGCCCGTGAAGACACGCAACGCTTCGATGGCGTTCCTGACGAAGCTCGCCAACGGCTACATCGCGCAGATCGATGCGCAGCCACGGCCGCTGAAGGACACCTTCCGCAACAACTGGCAGAGCCATCGCATCAAGCTGATCGCGATGGCCGCGTTCACGCTCGATAACCGCAAGATGATCAACGCGGCGCAGCGTCTGTTCGTCGAGCATATCGGCGACAACATCGCGCCGGACGGCTCGACCATCGACTTCAGCGAACGCGACGCGCTGCATTACGTCACCTACGATCTGCAGCCACTCGTGATGGCCGCGCTGGCCGCGCGCCGCCACAACCGCAACTGGCTGCAGGAGAAGGGCGCTAACGGCGCCACGCTGCTCGCCGCGCTCAACTGGCTCGCGCCGTTTGCATCCGGCAGTCAGACGCATGAGGAATTCGTGCATTCGAACGTGCCGTTCGATGCAAAGCGTCGTGAGGCCGGCTTGCCTGGCTACTCGGGTCAATGGGATCCGAAGAACGCGACGGAACTGTTTCACCTGGCGGCGCGTCTCGACGGACGCTTTACGCCGATCGCGCTGCAGCTCGCACCGACGCCGCCCGCGTGGCTCGCCGTGTGTTTGCCGCTGCCGGCGCGCTAAAATCTACTTATCAGCAGGAGCAGTCAATGGCAGTCAGCGTGTTCGATCTCTTCAAAATCGGCATTGGTCCGTCCAGCTCTCATACAGTTGGGCCGATGCGCGCGGCGCTGATGTTCGCTCAAGGGCTCGAACGCGACGGACTGCTGGATGCGACCGCATCGGTGAAAGTGGATCTGTACGGATCGCTCGGCGCGACCGGCAAAGGGCACGGCACGGATCGCGGCGTGATGCTCGGCCTGATGGGCGATGCGCCCGACACGGTCGACCCGGACACGATCGCACAACGGCTCGAAGCGGTGCGCGTATCGCGCAAGCTCGCGCTGCTCGGCACGCACGAGGTGCCGTTCGTGCAGAAGGACCACATTTCGTTTTACCGCCAGGCGCTCGCCGAGCATCCCAACGGGCTGAAGCTGCGCGCGTTCGACGCGCAAGGTGAAACGTTGCGCGAGTCGACCTATCTGTCGGTGGGCGGCGGCTTCGTCGTGACGGCCGGCGCACCGAACACGAAGGTGCTGAGCGCCGTCGATCAACTGCCGCACTCGTTTCGCACCGGCAACGAATTGCTCGCGCTGTGTGAATCGACCGGCAAGAGCATCGCTCAATTGATGTGGGACAACGAGCGCGTCTGGCATACGGAAGAAGAGACGCGCGCCGGCTTGCTGAAAATCTGGGACGTGATGCAGTCGTGCGTGGCGCGTGGCTGCGGCATCAACAACCCCGATGCGGATGGCAACTTGCCTGGGCCCTTCCAGGTGAAGCGGCGCGCACCGCAGTTGTATCGCGCGCTGTCGGGCAATCCCGAGCTGGCGCTGCGCGATCCGTTGTCGATGATCGACTGGATCAATCTCTATGCGATCGCCGTCAACGAAGAGAACGCCGCAGGCGGGCGCGTCGTCACTGCGCCCACCAACGGCGCCGCCGGCATCATTCCGGCCGTGCTGCATTACTACACGCGCTTCATGCCCGGCTCGAACCAGCAGGGTGTGATTGACTTCCTGATGACAGCGGCGGCGATCGGCATTCTGTACAAACTGAACGCGTCGATTTCCGGCGCGGAAGTGGGCTGCCAGGGTGAAGTGGGCGTGGCCTGCTCGATGGCGGCGGGCGCGCTCGCCGCCGTAATGGGCGGCACGCCGAAGCAGGTCGAGAACGCCGCGGAGATCGGCATGGAGCACAACCTTGGGCTGACCTGCGATCCGGTCGGCGGAATGGTGCAGATTCCGTGCATCGAACGCAACGCGATGGCCTCGGTCAAGGCGGTCAACGCGGCGCGCATGGCGTTGCGCGGCGACGGCAGCCACTACGTGTCGCTCGATTCGGTCATCAAGACCATGCGCGAGACCGGCGCGGACATGAAGACCAAGTACAAGGAAACGTCGCGCGGCGGGCTGGCGGTGAACATCGTCGAGTGCTGAGGCACGCTGTCTGATTGCGCATGAAAACGCGAGCCGAGGCTCGCGTTTCCGTTTGCGCGTTCGCTGTTCCTGTTCTCGTTTCGCGGCAAGACAGTTGCGCTGCGCCATGACAGCGGACGCGCGCTCGGCGTAAGCTGTCGGGGCGCTCATCGGCCAACGCCCCCGCGTTGCGCCGATGCGGCAATATCCAACCGGACTCACGCACTGCCTGGAGGCTTCTTCGCAATGTCGCTGCCGAATGCTCCCGCTTCAGATTCCAACGCCGCTCGCACTACTGGCGCACGTCTCATCGTCGATGCTTTGCTCACGCACGGCGTCGAACGCGTTTTCTGTGTTCCCGGCGAGAGCTTTCTCGCCGTGCTGGATTCGCTGCACGACGAGACTGAACACATCCAGACCATCGTTTGCCGCCATGAAGCCGCAGCGGCGAACATGGCGGAAGCGGTCGGCAAACTGACGGGTCGGCCAGGCATCGCGCTCGTCACGCGTGGACCGGGCGCAACGCATGCGTCGATCGGCGTGCATACCGCGTTTCAGGACTCCACGCCGATGATCCTGCTGATCGGCCAATGCGCTCGCGAACATCTCGACCGCGAGGCTTTCCAGGAAATCGACTATCGGCGCATGTTCGGCCAGATGGCGAAGTGGGTCGCGCAGATCGACGATCCGAAGCGCATTCCCGAATATCTGAGCCATGCGTTTCATACGGCGACCTCCGGGCGGCCGGGGCCGGTCGTGCTGTCACTGCCGGAAGATGTGTTGAGCGATGCGTGCGATGCCGTGGCCGGCGTTCCGGCCTATCAACGCGTGGCGGCCTCGCCATCCGGCGCGCAGATCGAGAAGCTGCGCGAGTTGCTCGAAGGCGCGCAGCGTCCGATGGTGATTGCGGGCGGCAGCGGCTGGACCCCGGCCGCATGTGCGGACTTGCGGCGCTTCGTCGAGAACTGGCAATTGCCGGTCGGCCTCGCGTTCCGCTTCCAGGACACGCTCGATAACGATCATCCGAACTACGCGGGCGATGTCGGCCTCGGCATCAATCCGGCGTTGGCGCAGCGCATCCGCGATGCCGACTTGCTGCTCGTAATCGGCCCACGCCTGGGCGAAGCGACGACGAACGGCTACAAGCTGCTCGACATTCCGAAAACCAAGCAGACACTCGTGCACGTCCATCAAGGCGCGGAAGAGTTGGGACGCGTGTATGTCGCGGATTTGCCGATCGTCTCCGGCATGCCCGAGTCGGCCGCATTGCTGGCGGCGTTGCAGCCGTCGTCCGGCGCTCTCGCCTGGGCGGGCGCAGCCGAGGACGCGCACCGCGCGTATCTGGACTGGCGCAGGCCGCGCCAGATTCCCGGTGACGTGCAAATGGGCGAAGTGATCCAGCAATTGCGCGCGCATCTGCCGGACGACGCGATCCTCACCAACGGCGCGGGCAATTACGCGACGTGGCTGCATCGGCACTTCTCGTATCGGCACTATCGCTCGCAGCTTGCGCCGACGAGTGGCGCGATGGGCTATGGCGTGCCGGCGGCGATCGCGGCGAAGTCGATGTATCCGCAGCGCGCGGTCGTCGCGCTCGCCGGCGACGGCTGCTTCATGATGGCTGCGCAGGAACTCGCGACGGCGATGCAGTACGACCTTCATGTGCTTTTCATCGTCGTGAACAACAGCCAGTTCGGCACGATCCGGATGCATCAGGAGCGGCACTATCCGAATCGCGTGCACGGCACCGGGCTGACGAATCCGGACTTCGCGGCGTTCGCGCGGTCCTTCGGCGCGCATGGCGAGATCGTGGAGCGGACCGAGGATTTTCTGCCCGCCTTGCAACGGGCGATGAGCGCGCAACGCGCGGCGGTGATCGAGATCCGCATGACCCAGGAAGCGAGTACGCCGGGCGCGACGCTGGAGCAGATTCGCGAGCAAGGACGGAAGATGCGCGGGGAGTAGTAGAGCCGGGGCGGCCGAGTCGCGGCAGTGCAGAGCAACTGCCCATAAAGAAACCCCGCCGAAGCGGGGTTTCTTCCATCATCAAAAGCACCGCAGGCAGCAAAGGCCGCTTACTTCCCGCCCACGCTTTGCAGCGTCGTCCACTTGCCGTCGACCACCTTGTACAGCGTGATGCCGCCGTTCTTCAGGTCACCGCGGCTGTCGTACGCGAGGTTCGACGACGTCACCGCCGGCATCGAGGTCTTCGCGAGCACCGGCAGGTATTTGGCCGGATCGGTCGAGTTGGCGGTCTTCATCGCTGCGAACATCGCCATTGCGCCGTCATAAGCGTACGGCGAGTACGTTTGCACGTCTTCGTTGAAACGCTTCTTGTACTTCGCAACGTAGTCCTTGCCGCCCGGCATTTCTTCCAGCGGCAAGCCGGCAAGCGATGCCACCGTGCCGTTGGCCGCGTCACCCGCGAGCTTGATGAACGTCGGCGTGTGGACCATCTCGCCGCCCATCAGCGGCGCCTTCACGCCCAGCTGCTTCATCTGCTTGACCATCGGCGCCGCTTGCGAATCCGCGCCGCCGTAATAGATCAGGTCCGGGTTCGACGACTTCAGCTTGGTCAGGATCGACTTGAAATCCACCGCCTTGTCGTTCGTGTATTCACGATCGACGATCGTCGCGCCCGCCGCCTTCGCCGCCTTTTCGAACTGATCGGCCAGTCCCTGGCCGTAAGCGGTGCGATCGTCGACGATCGCGATCTTCTTCATGCCGAGGTTCTTGACCGCGAACGCGCCGGCGACCGAGCCTTGCTGCGTGTCGGACGTCATCATGCGGAAGGTGGTCTTGAAGCCTTGCTGCGTGAATTCCGGCGCCGTCGCCATGGCGATCTGCGGAATGCCCGCGTTCGCGTAGATGCGCGAAGCCGGGATCGTGGTGCCCGAATTGAAGTGGCCGAGCATGCCCTTGATGCCGTCATCCACCAGCTTTTGCGCGACGGTCGTGCCGGTGCGCGGGTCAGCCTGGTCGTCGGCCGAATCCAACACGAAGCGAACCTGCTTGCCGCCGATCACCGGCTTGGTCGCGTTCACCTCTTCCACCGCCAGCGTGATGCCGTTCTGGAAGTCCTTGCCGTAGTGAGCCTGCGCGCCCGTCATCGGGCCGGCGAAACCGACCTTCACGTCTTCCGTCGATTGAGCATTGGCCGTCCCCGCCAGCGACATTGCCGCAACCAGCGCTGCGCCTGCCAGCTGTTTCATCTTGTGTTGCATAGCTTCTCCTTGGTACCAGGTGTAATGGAGCGGTATCGGGGTCGCCGTACCGCTTCCGTGTTATTGAGGGGATCGTGTGAGGTTCGCTCAACCGATCGTCATCAAATTCGCGTTGCCGCCTGCTGCTGCCGTATTCACGCTGACCGAGCGTTCCGTCAACAGACGCTCGAGCGCGTAATCCTCTTCGCCGCTTTCCAGCGCGCGCGCCGCGACGCCCTGCACCGAGACGATCGGCCCCGGACGCTTCGCGACTTCCTTCACCAGCGCGAGCAGTTCGTCGCTGTCGCCTTCAAACAGCACGGCGTCGAACGGCGCGTCGGCGCTCTTCTTCACGCTGGCATACGACTTCAGCGATGCGGGCAACTGCGAGACCAGTTGTTCACCCGCCGCGCCTTCGAACAGCGCACGATTTCCCGTAGCCAGCGCCGCGGCGAACTGCACGCGCGCGCCGCTCGCCGTCGACGCGACACACAGCACCGTGCCGCGCGCGCCCAGCGTGTAGGTGTTGCGCTCGCCAGTGGGGCCCGACAACACCGCGGTCGCGCCCGCCGGCACATGCGACAGATAACCGTCGCAGCGTGCCGCCAGTTGCGGCTGGCGTTCGGCGATCAGCCAGTCGCGCAACGCAGTCAATGCGGCGGACGGATTGTCGCTGTTTTCAGCGCTTTGCGGAACATCCGCAACCAAAGCCTTGGCAAGCGACTTCGGCAAACCCGCCGGACGCGTGGCGAGCAGTCGCTGCAGATACAGCGCGCCGCCCGCTTTCGGCCCCGTGCCCGACAGGCCTTCGCCGCCGAACGGCTGCACACCCACCACCGCGCCGATCACGTTGCGGTTCACGTAGATGTTGCCGACGTGCGCGCGGCTGATCACGTGCGCGATTGTTTCATCGATCCGCGTATGGATGCCGAGCGTCAGGCCGTAGCCGGTCGTGCGGATCTGTTCGAGCAGCTTGTCCAGCTGGCTGCGGCGGTAACGCACCACGTGCAGCACCGGACCGAACACTTCGCGCTTCAGTTCGTCGATGCTGTCGAGCTCGATCAGCGTCGGCGGTACGAAGGTGCCTTGCGCGGCGCCTTCCGGCGTCGGCAGTTGCTCGACCTTGCGGCCTTTCTCGCGCATCGCCGCGACGTGCGCGTCGATGCCGCGTTTCGCGTCGAGGTCGATCACCGGGCCGACGTCGATCGACAGACGGTCCGGATTGCCCACCGATAGTTCGCGCATCGCGCCCGTCAGCATTTCGAGCGTGCGGTCCGCGACATCGTCCTGTAGACAAAGAACGCGCAACGCCGAACAACGTTGACCGGCCGAGTCGAACGACGACTGCAGCACGTCCGCCACCACCTGCTCGGCGAGCGCCGACGAGTCGACGATCATCGCGTTCTGGCCGCCCGTTTCGGCGATCAGCGGAATCGGCTTGCCATCCGGATCGAGTCGGTTCGACAAGGTCTTGTTGATCAGGCGCGCGACTTCGGTGGAGCCGGTGAACATCACCGCGCGAGTGCGCGGGTCGGCTACCAGCGGGGCGCCGACGGTTTCGCCGTCGCCCGGCAGCAGTTGCACCGCGCCCGCCGGCACGCCGGCTTCGCGCAGAATCCGCACGGCTTGCGCGGCGATCAGCGGCGTCTGCTCAGCGGGCTTGGCGAGCACCGTGTTGCCGGCGGCCAGCGCCGCCGCCACCTGGCCCATGAAGATCGCCAGCGGGAAGTTCCACGGGCTGATACAGACCACGGGCCCGAGCGGACGATGCGTGTCGTTCGAGAACTCGTCGCGAATCTGCGTGGAGTAGTAGCGCAGGAAGTCGATCGCCTCGCGGATTTCAGCGACCGCGTTCGCCAGCGATTTACCCGCTTCGCGCACCACCAGACCCATCAGCGTATGCATTTGCGCTTCGAGCAGATCGGCGGCACGGGCGAGGCAATCGGCGCGCGCGTCGACCGGCGTCGCTTGCCAGATCGGCGCGGCGGCAACCGCATGCGCGAGCGCGGCGCTCACGTGATCCGGCGTCGCTTCGACGACCGTGCCGACGAGGTCGCGATGATCGGCCGGATTGCGCACGTCGCGCGCGATGCCCACGGCGATCTCGTTGTCTTCGAGCATCGGCGCGGCGCGCCACGGATGATGCGCGCTCGCCAGCAGCGCCGAGGACAGCGACGCGAGGCGATGCTCGTTCGACAGATCGAGGCCCATCGAATTGAGACGCTCGTCGCCATACAGATTGCGCGGCAGCGGAATCTTCGCGTGCGGCGCGCCGAGCGGCACGATCCTGGACGCTTCGTCGACCGGGTCGGCGATCAGGTCCTTGATCGCGATGTTTTCATCGGCGATGCGGTTCACGAACGACGTGTTCGCGCCGTTTTCCAGCAGACGGCGCACGAGGTACGCGAGCAGCGTTTCATGCGTGCCGACCGGCGCGTAGACGCGGCACGGACGGTTCAGCTTGTCGCGGCCGGTGACTTCTTCGTACAGCGGTTCGCCCATGCCGTGCAGGCACTGGAACTCGTACTGGCCAGGATAGTAGTTGTTGCCCGCGAGGTGATAGATCGCCGACAGCGTGTGCGCGTTGTGCGTCGCGAACTGCGGATAGACCGCGTCGGGCGCACCGAGCAGCTTCTTCGCGCACGCGAGATACGACACGTCCGTATAGATCTTGCGCGTGTAGACCGGATAGCCTTCGAGGCCGTCCACTTGCGCGCGTTTGATTTCGGTGTCCCAGTACGCGCCCTTCACGAGGCGCACCATGATGCGGTGGCGGCTGCGGCGGGCCAGATCGATGATGTATTCGATCACGAACGGGCAGCGCTTCTGATACGCCTGCACCACGAAGCCGATGCCGTTCCAGCCGGCCAGTTCCGGATCGAAGCACAGCGCTTCGAGCAGATCGAGCGAGATTTCGAGGCGGTCGGCTTCCTCGGCGTCGATGTTCAGGCCGATGTCGTAACGGCGCGCGAGGATCGCGAGCGAGCGCACGCGCGGCAGCAGTTCGCTCATTGTGCGCTCCTGTTGCGAGCGCGAGTAGCGTGCATGCAAAGCCGAGAGCTTGATCGAGATGCCCGGGCCTTCGTAGATGCCACGCCCGCCGGCGGCCTTGCCGATTGCGTGAATCGCCTGTTCGTACGACGCGTAGTAGCGCTGCGCATCGGCTTCGGTGGTGGCCGCTTCGCCGAGCATGTCGTACGAATAGCGGAAACCGCGCGCTTCGTATTTGCGGCTGTTGGCGAGCGCTTCGGAAATGTTCTCGCCGGTGACGAACTGCTCGCCCATCAGGCGCATCGCCATATCGACGCCCTTGCGGATCAGCGGCTCACCGCCCTTGCCGATCAAACGCGTCAGCGCCGACGACAGCCCCTTTTCGCTGTTGGTCGTCACCAGCTTGCCGGTGATCATCAAGCCCCAGGTGGCGGCATTGACGAACAGCGACGGCGCCTGGCCGACGTGCGACTTCCAGTCGCCCTTGCTGATTTTGTCGCGAATCAGCGCATCGCGGGTCGCGCGATCGGGAATGCGCAGCAACGCTTCGGCGAGGCACATCAGCGCGACGCCTTCCTGGCTCGACAGCGAGAATTCGTGAATCAGCCCTTCGACGCCGCCACCCTTGCTCTTCGAGCGCAGCGTTTCGACCAGCTTGCCGGCCATGGCTTGTACGTCGCCCGCGAGAGTCGCCGGCAAACGCGCCTGGCCGAGCAGGAACGGCACGCATTCCGGTTCCGGGCGGCGGTACGCAGCGGTGATCGCCGCGCGCAGCACCGATTGCGGTTGCACGTTTTGCGCGAACTCGAGGAACGGGTGCGACGCCCCGTCTTCCTCCTGCTCGACCGCCGCGCCGTCGCCAAGATCGGCCGAGCCCGTCGCGCCCGACAGCTCCGGCGGCAGTTGGCCGTGCTCGATGCGTTCCAGATACGCGAAGATAGCCTGCTTGATCAGCCAGTGCGGAGTGCGTTCGAGACGGGCGGCGGCATCTTTCAGCCGGGAACGCAGGAGGTCGTCGACCTTGACGCCAAGGGTGGTGCTAGCCATGTTTCCTTCTTCGGAGACAGATGAATGCCGGGTGAAAGACTGAAAGTTGGGCGAATCGTACGCCTCCCAATAAAAAGGTGCAACCATTGCGAACGCTTGGTTGCACCCCGCCGAGATCCTTGTGCGGCGGGGGTTTCCGTCTGACGGCGGGGCACGCTGCGGCGGGGGTTGCGATCAGTACTTTCCCTGGCGTGATTCTTTTTGCATTTACTCTTATTAAATGAGCCGGTGCGCCGTTAAACAGGCGTAGTGGCGCGCGGCCTCACGGCACGCACAAAAAACGATACGGGGTTTCTGAGGACCGGTGAAATGGAAAAATGGCTGGTGATATTGGGCATCTGGGCGATGTGCGCGGCCTGTGCAGTGCTGTTCATTCGAGGCGCGACGGGGGCCTCGAACCGGCGCTCGGCCGAGGAGGAACGCGCACGTGCGGCATCGCGTGCATCGCCAGGCGACACGCGGACCGCGTTGAACGACTGAACGGCTGAGCGGCTGAGCAACGCACGTCGCAGTTTCGGCGGGGGTTCGGGATTGGGATGGCGCGCCATGCTCCGCTGAGCATGGAAGGGGAAACGTGCGGCCCGGCTTCTCGCAGGGCACACGGTGAGCGCGTGTGTCAGCGCGGCAATAGCGCCTCGAACCGCGCGCAGACATCACCCGGCGACACGAGCTGGTCATGCAGCCGGCACAGCCGGCTGTCCGCGACGCTCGCGCCGAATCCGGAGCTGAAAGCCGTGAGGCCTGGCACGCTCTGCTCCAACGAATCTCTGTCTTCCGCGCGATACCGGCAGCTTGCGCAGCGCGGTGCGCAAGCTTCGTCGCGCGCGTCCGCCGTGCTGGCGGCTCGTCCGGCCGCGTGAGTCACGAGCCATGCCCCAGACTGTTCCAATAAGCCGCGAACACATGCGCGGACAGCGCGTAGCCGATCGCGATATTGACCACCACACCCGCCGTGAACGCGAGGAACGGCTTCAGGCCGGTGGCCGTGAGCGAGCGCAAGCGCGTGGTCAAGCCGATGCTGAGGAAGCAGAACGTGAACGCCCACGTGCGCAGCACGGTGATCGGCGCGACGAATTCGGGCGTGACGATCTTGCGGTAATCGGCCAGCGAATAGTGGCTGGC
Source organism: Paraburkholderia sediminicola (assembly GCF_046026895.1). GTDB lineage: Bacteria > Pseudomonadota > Gammaproteobacteria > Burkholderiales > Burkholderiaceae > Paraburkholderia > Paraburkholderia sediminicola_C. The sequence continues at coordinate 334,201 of NZ_JAQQEU010000001.1, read as the reverse complement.
GATCCATGTCACCAGCGCGGACGCGACGACGAAGCCGATCACGAATTTCGGAAAGCGCGTCCAGATCTCCGCGGCATTCGCCCTCGCTTTTACACCGCTATCCTGCGATTCCCAGCGCGTCGTCGCGACGATCGCCAGCACAAACGCCCAGATGCCGATCCAGATGTCGCGGCCGACCACCTTCATCAGCGTGAACGCTTGCAGCGACGCCTCCGGCGAGCCGGCAATCGCGCCGCCCGCGTGCCTTGCGAAATCGCCATAGGCTTGTGCTGCCGCAATGCCGGCGGCGTCGGCGAATTCGGAGGTGCCGATCCACGCGCCGGCGACCGCCGTCGACAATCCGAGCGAGCGCGACGCGAACGGCAATACGAAGATCATCACGATCGCCCAGAGGACCACCAACGTGATCGCCACCGACGCCTGTTCGCGTTTGGCCCGCACCGCGCCGGCAATCGCGATCGCTGCCGACACGCCACACACGGCGCCACCCACGCCGAGCACGGCGGCGAAACGTCGGTCGAGGCCGAACGCTGTGGCGGCGAAGAAAATCACGAAGAACGTCACGAGCGACACGATGGTCGCCTGCGCGACCGCCACCGGTCCGGCCCACACCAGCAGAGTGAACGGCAGCGTCGCCCCGAGCAGCACGATGCCGACCTTGATATAAAACTCGACACGCAACCCCGCCGCGAACCACTCGGGCAACGTGAATACGTTGGAAATCAGCAGGCCCAGCGCCAATGCGACGAGCGGCGGCTCCAGGTTGTACTTCGACGCGTTGACCCATGCGCCCAGCGTGAAAACCAGCGCCGACGCGATGAACAGGATCAGAAAAGCAGCAAGGAATGCGCCGAGACGCTGCTTCAACAGCGCAAGGCTCGCGCCGAAAAGCAGCGCGAACACGACGAACAACCCGACATAGTTGGGCAGATGCCTGCCGAAGTCCTGCGCCGTCTGCGCCACGCTCGACCATTTGGCGGGCGCCACCGCCAGCCACCTGATGCTGCTGCCCGACGCGAACAGCGCCCAGGCGATCACGATCACCAGCAAGCCGACCCACACGGCGAGCCAGTCTTCGGTGAGCAGGAGTCCGCCGCCGTGGGTGCCCTGTCGCCGGGTCGGCGCCGCGCCGCTCGGCACGGTCTGATTGGTGTCGCCCATCGCAAATGCCTCGGGGAAGTTGACGTGCATCGGCGCTGAAATGGGGGGTTTTTGTCTGGGTGAGCGCCGATTCGGCGAATATAGGCGAGCGGCATCGCAAAGCGAAACGACCATTCGCTCTATCAATATGACTCAAAGAAGTAATGCCGCTCGCGGACTGGCAAGCGGCGTCAGATGTCGAGCGGATCGACTTCGAGATTCCAGCGCAGCACGCCTTTCAGGCCTCGCAGCAGCGGCTGCCAGGCACGCAAAGTGGCCTGCAACGCGGCCCGCGATGCGCTTTCGATCAGTAACTGCGCGCGATGCACATGCATCACCTTGACGATGGTCAGCGGCACGGCGTCGTAGACAGTCACGCGCTCGGCGGCCGCGATGCCGGTCAGTTCCGCCGCCGCCTGTTGCAGGAAAGCGAGGGCCGCCTCCAGCGTGCGGCCCTCGGCGCGCAGCAGCGCCTGGTACACGAACGGCGGCAGGTGCGCGTCGCGCCGCTCGGCGAGCGTGGAATTGGCGAAGCCGACGTAGTCGTGGCGACTCAGCGCGTGATACAGCGCGTGGCGCGGATAACGCGTTTGCACCAGCACCTCGCCGGGCAAACCCGCGCGGCCGGCGCGCCCGCTTACCTGCATCAGTTGAGCGAACAGGCGCTCGCTCGCACGGAAGTCGTGGGAGAACAGCGCGGTGTCGGCATTCAGCACGCCAACCAGCGACACCCGCTGGAAGTCGTGGCCCTTCGCGATCATCTGCGTGCCGACAAGAATATCGACCTCGCCTGCGTGGACATCGGAAAAGAGCGCCTGCGCACTGCCCTTGCGGCGCGTGCTGTCGGCGTCGATACGCAGCACGCGGGCGCCGGGCACCGCGCTCGCGAGCGTCTCTTCGACACGCTGCGTGCCGCGCCCCATCGGTGCGATATCGACGTTGCCGCATTCCGGGCACGAGCGCGGAATGCGCGACTCCCAGCCGCAGTGGTGGCAGCGCAGCGCACGCTCCGGCTTGTGCAGCACGACGTAGGCGCTGCAGCGCGGACAACCGGCGACCCAGCCGCATGCGTCGCAGGCAAGTTGCGGCGCGTAGCCGCGGCGGTTCAGGAATACGAGGCTTTGCTCGCCGCGCTCGACGCGCGCCTTCAGCGCGGCGATCAACGGGCCCGACAGACCTTCCACCGACGCCCGCCCGCGCCGGCGCTCCTCTTCCAGATCGATCAGCTTCACGGTCGGCAGCACCGCGTCGGCGACCGCCCGGCGCGACAGGGTGAGGCGCTTGTAGCGCCCCTGGTCGGCCTGCCACCAGCTTTCCAACGACGGCGTCGCCGAGCCGAGCACGACGGGCAAACCCAGTTGCTTCGCGCGATAAATCGCCAGATCGCGCGCGGAATAGCGCAAGCCTTCTTGCTGCTTGTAGGCTGGATCGTGCTCCTCGTCGACGACGATGATCGCGAGCCTCGGCAGTGACGCCAGCACCGCGAGGCGCGTGCCGAGCACGATGCGGGCGCGGCCGGAGTGGGCGGCGAACCAGTTGCGGGCCCGTTCGCCCTCCGCGAGACCGCTGTGCAGCGTGACGATCGACGTGCCGTCCAGCGCGGCGAAGCGTGCGCGGAAGGCCGCCTCGAATTGCGGCGTCAGATTGATTTCGGGCACGAGGACGAGCGCCTGCGCGTCGGGCTTTGCGGACAGAATCTCCGCGAGCGCGCGGAGATACACCTCGGTCTTGCCGCTGCCCGTCACCCCGTGCAGCAGGAACGGCGCGAACCCGTCCGCGTCGCGGATCGCCTCGACGGCGGCCGCCTGCTCGCCGGTGAGCGTGGGCAGCGCGGGCGGGGGGGTGTCCGGCGACGGCGGGGCGGCAAGCACCGCGGCGGCTTCAATGACGTCCAGCGCGACCCAGCCTTGCGCGCGCCACGCGTCGAGGCTTGCAAGCGCTTTGGGGTGCAGCGCGCGGGCGTCGGTAGCCAGCAGGAAGTCGGTCTCGGCCAATGCATGCGCCAACTTTCTCAACGCGCCCGCGCGGACGGGCAGCGCGGCGGGCAGCGCCTGCCGGCCCTCGGGCGTGAGGCTATAGCGCTCTTCCGGCGCAAACAGGCGCGACCAGCGCGACGCATCGCGCAACGCTTGTGGCAATGCGGGCAGCGCGACTTCGCCGAGACCACGTTGATAGTAGTCCGCGGCGAATGCGGCCAATTTCAGCCATTCCTTCGATACCGGCGGGCAGGCCGTGCAGACGCTGATCGCCGAGCGCAGCCGCTCGGCAGGCACGTCACTGTGAGCGGTCACTTCGCAGACGAGCCCCACCACATGCCGCTTGCCGAACGGTACGCTGACGAGCATGCCCGGCGCCGCCGGGTCGGGTGCGTCGTAACGGTAGTCGAACAGTGTCGGCAGCGGATGATCCAGCGCGACACGGACAAATGCTTCACTCACGCGGCAGAGGAAAGCGGAAGGGCCAGCGCGACGCGACGCTGCACCGTGATGAACATTGAGTCGACGACGCGGCGCTCGAAGTTAAAGTAAAACTTCAATAACGGCGCTAAGTTTTGGATTCGGCTGAAGAATTGCACTCGGTCCGCTGGCCTGTGGATAACTTTGTTAAGAACTTTGTTCCGATGGGCCGCAAACCGCGCCGCAGCGGCCTTCTGTGGGCTTCCGCACATTTCCCCCGGAAGCCGCCAAACCCTTGCCAGACAAGGCTTAGATCAGATGCGTCGGCACTGTGCAAGGGTCAGGACACGACTAGAGGCTCTACCGCGCCGCAGCGTGACGAATGTGCATAAGTCAAGCCTTGACATTCGCGGGAGGGCCATCTGACGGCCCATTGACTGCAAATTTCCCCTTAGGCCGAGAGCCCACTTCGCCGCATTGCAACAAAAACTGGTAACGATTACGGCTTCATGCCGGTGCATGAGCGCCGCTGCGAATCGCGCGGCTATGGCGATGGACTTCGTCGACCAGTTCGGCAACGTTCTCCGGCGGCGTGAACTGCGAAATACCGTGCCCGAGATTGAAGACGTGCCCAGGATGATTGCCGAAGCTGTCGAGCACCGCGCGCGCTTCCATCCGAATCGAAGCCGGCGGCGCAAACAGCACCGACGGGTCGACATTGCCTTGGAGCGCCACCTTGCCGCCGACCCGCTCGCGGGCCTTGCGCAAATTCACCGTCCAGTCGAGGCCGACCGCATCGACGCCGGTCTCGGCGATCTCGTCGAGCCATAGGCCGCCGCCCTTCGTAAAGGTGATCACGGGGATCTTCTCGCCGTCGTGATCGCGCTTCAACTGGCTCACTACCTGCTGGATGTACTGCAGCGAAAAACGTTGATAGACGCCGTCCGCCAGCGCCCCGCCCCACGTGTCGAAAATCATCACCGTTTGCGCGCCGGCTTCGATCTGCGCGTTCAGGTAGGCCGCGACCGACCGGGCATTGACGTCCAGAATGCGGTGCATCAGGTCCGGACGCGCGTAGAGCATCGACTTGACGGTGCGGAAATCCGCCGAACCGCCGCCTTCGACCATGTAGCACGCCAACGTCCACGGGCTGCCCGAAAAGCCGATCAGCGGCACGCGCTGACGACCTTGCGCGTCCGTGAGCGCAGTGCGGATTTCGCGCACCGCGTCGGTCACGTAACGCAGCGTCGCGTCGATGTCCGGCACCGCCAGGCGCGCGACGTCCTCTTCCGTGCGCACCGGGCGCACGAATTTCGGCCCCTCGCCTGTGACGAACTCGAGTCCCAAGCCCATCGCATCGGGCACGGTCAAGATGTCGGAGAACAGGATTGCGGCGTCGAGCGGATAGCGCTCGAGCGGCTGCAGCGTGACTTCCGTCGCGAACGCCGGGCTCTTCGCGAGGCCCAGGAAACTCCCCGCGCGACCCCGCGTGGCGTTGTATTCCGGCAAGTAGCGGCCGGCCTGCCGCATCAGCCAGATCGGTGTGTAGTCGGTCGGCTGGCGCAGCAGCGCGCGCAGGAAAGTGTCGTTCAGGAGTTTATGGGCCACGGTGCGTACGACTGAGGGCAAAAAAGCATTTTACCCGGAGCCGGCTCGCCGCATCGCACCTGATGCGGTCGATAACCGTTGCGCGAACGGCTTGCGGACGGTATTTCAGTGCCGATTGCGGTGCGCAGACCTGGCTGAATGGCCGATGTTCAAGGCGGCCTTGCCGGGCTACTATCGCACCGTCTTAACAGGCAATTACATACAAACAACAAGGAGACTCAATGAACAAACCAGCACTCGCAATCCTCGGCGCGCTCACCGGCGTTTTGATGTACGCAGGCGTAGCTGGTGCGGAGACCACCGCCGCCGTGCCTTCGCAGCTCGATGAAATTCTCAGCCGGGGCACGCTGCGCGCCTGCACGACCGGCGACTACAAGCCCTATTCGTTCCATAAAGGTGACGGCCAGTTCGAGGGCATCGATGTCGACATGACGGAGTCGCTCGCCAAATCGCTTGGGGTGAAAGCGGAGTTCGTTAAAACGTCGTGGTCGAACCTGATGAACGACTTCGTCGAGAAATGCGATATCGGCGTGGGCGGCGTATCACCTACGCTCGAGCGGCAAAAGCGCGCGTTCTTCACGCAGGCTTATATGATCGACGGCAAAACGCCGATCGTTCGATGCGACGACCTGAACAAATATCAGACGGTCGCCCAGATCGACCAGCCGGCGACACGGGTGATCGTCAATCCGGGTGGCACCAACGAGCGTTTCGCGAAGCAGTACTTTCCGCACGCAAACGTGACCGTCTATCCGGACAACGTGACGATCTTCAAGCAGATCCTGGCCGGCAAGGCAGACGTGATGGTGACGGACGCATCGGAAACCCTGTTGCAGCAAAAGCTGAATCCAGGCCTCTGCTCCGTGCATCCGGACAAACCGTTCCAGTACGGCGAGAAGGCCTGGCTGGTGCCGCGCGGCGATGTCGCGTTCCAGCAATACGTCGACCAGTGGTTGCACCTCGCGCGCGCGTCTGGCGAATATCAGGCTATTTCGGATAAATGGCTTAAATAAGGTTTTTGTAAGCCGGGCCGCCTGTGTTGGTTTTATCGGCAAGACACAGGCCGCTTATCAGGCCAGCAGACTTTCCTCGTGCCGCCCGACATGTAACTGAATCCTCAGCTTTTAAGAAAAAACTGAACATGCGGCGAAACATGATGCCGGCCAATCAGCCCCATTTGCTGGAGAGTCCAAACCAGTGAAAAATGCTGCGGCGCAGCACGTCAATCTCACTACGTAAAAGGGGAATCTCAAGCGCCCGGGAAACTCGTGTAACAAGGCGATTGATCTCAAAAAAGCTGCGTGCACAACTATTTGATGCGGAATCAACTGAACGGATTATTCCGCGATATGCATCACGATTAGCATCAATCACGCGTATCAAATTGCGCATCAGTCATGGGTAAAAATTACTTTTGAAGCGATTTGATTTGGCAATAAATCCCGGCGCGCCTTATCTGGCGGGCGTTACAACCTGAAACACTTTGTTACCGCGCGGCCAGATTAATTCGCCCACAATGCCCTCAACGGTTTCAACACGGATGTGGCTGGGTGCGTGGTGTGAGCGGATACGATGCACTTGCCGGTCGGCGTATGCCGAAGCCCTGTGAAGGGGCATCCCTGCTGGGGCCGTAATCGGCGCAGGGTCGCCGTTTAAGTCGGTTCCTACTTTGGTCTCCTCGCGCTAACCCCGTAGCGTGTGGTTTTTAGCGGGCTCCAGGCCCGCTTTTTTTTCGTCTGTCAAACGTTTGCGCGGTGCGATTTCGCCACGTAATGCACATTCGCGGCTTTTCCCGCGAGTTGTTCTGCAAATGGATTGGGTTTACCTGTCTTTTTCTTTACGCCGGCCGGTCGTCGACCTATTGCCAGCGCGGCGCCGCAATGGCGTCACGCCGTCTTGTCTTCCTTCAGTTTCAATTCGCTAATCATCCGCTCGCGCATGACGAATTTCTGCACTTTGCCGGTCACTGTCATCGGCAATTCATCGACGAAACGGATGTACTTCGGCACTTTGTAGTGCGCGATCTGCCCCTGGCAGAATTGCCGGATCTCTTCGGCTGTTGCCTGCTCGCCCGCGCGCAGCACGACCCACGCACAGACCTCCTCGCCGTACTTGGCGTCAGGCACGCCGAACACCTGCACGCTCTGGATCTTCGGGTGTCGGAACAGAAACTCTTCGATCTCGCGCGGATAGATGTTTTCGCCGCCTCGAATCAGCATGTCCTTCAGCCGGCCGGCGATATTGCAGTAACCCGCGGCATCGAGCGTCGCCAGATCACCCGTGTGCATCCAGCCGTCGACGATGCTCTCGCGCGTCTTCGCCTCATCGTCCCAATAACCCTGCATCACCGAGTAGCCTCGCGTGCACAGCTCGCCGGTTTCGCCGACCGGCACGATCTGGCCTAGCGGATCGACGATCTTCACCTCCAGATGCGGCTGGATGCGGCCCACTGTCGTGGTGCGCTTGTCGAGCGGGTCGGTGGTGGAGCTCTGGAACGACACGGGGCTGGTCTCCGTCATGCCGTAAGCGATGGTGATTTCGCTCAAATGCATCTTCGAGACGACCTTCTTCATCGTCTCGATCGGGCATGGCGAGCCCGCCATGATGCCCGTGCGCAGATGCGAAAAATCATAGCTGGCGAACTCCGGATGATCGAGTTCGGCGATGAACATGGTCGGCACGCCATGCAACGCAGTGCACTTTTCTTCGGCAGCCGCGGCAAGGGTCGCGGCCGGCTCGAAGCCCTCGCCCGGAAACACCATGTTCGCGCCGACCGACACGCACGCCAGCACCGCCAATACCATCCCGAAACAGTGGTACAGCGGGACGGGAATACACAAGCCGTCCTGTTCGGTCAGCCGCATCGCCATCGCGATGTAACGCGCGTTGTTCACAACATTGCTGTGGGTCAGCGTCGCGCCTTTCGGATTGCCGGTCGTGCCGCTGGTGAACTGGATATTGATCGGCTCATGGCACGTCAGCGTAGCGCCGAGGGCGTCGAGCTGCGCGGCGTCGCGTGCTGAACGCCCCCGTTTGATCAGCTCGGAGAAGCTCATCATGCCAGGCGTTTCGGTGTCGCACATGCGGATCACGTAGCGCAAATCAGGCAGCCTGGCGGCGTGAAGATCGCCTGGCGCTTGCGTGGCCAGTTCCGGCGCGAGCTCCTGCAGCATCTCCAGGTACATCGACGTCTTGAAACGCTCGGCGGCGATGATCGCCTTGCAGCCAACCTTGTTCAACGCGTATTCGAGTTCCGCGAGCCGATACGCCGGATTGATATTGACGAGCACGGCGCCGATGCGCGCAGTCGCGAATTGGGTTAGCAACCACTCGACCCGGTTCGGCGACCAGATGCCGACGCGGTCTCCTTTCGCGATGCCGAGTGTGAGGAGCCCCGACGCCAACTCGTCGACTTCGTCAGCGAACTCCTTCCAAGTCCAGCGAATGCGCTGCTCGCGAAACACTACGGCCGGGCGATCCGGAAAACGCTCCACGGTATGGCGCAGAAACTGACCGACTGTCGCTTCGCTCAACGGAATCTCAGTCGACCCGCGCACGTACGAGAGGCCGTCTTTGGGTTCGATGAGTGCACCTTCGCCTGACACTTGCGTTGCCATGGTGTTGTCTCCGTGAGCGGAAGGTCGCTCTATTGAAATGATTTGAAATGGATTGTGCCACCGGCGTATATACGTGCGGCATCAAGTCTTACCCGCAGCCCATCGTGCGGTCCTCGTGGCCGGCTGCCAATCCGTTCGATCTCGTCATTTTTCTGGCCTTTCCGTAAACGTCAACTCAAGATCAAAAAAAAGCAGCCACGAAGGCTGCTTTTTCTCTGATACATACTGCCTAATTCTGACCGCGTAGCTTGCGCAGACGCTGAATCGCCGCGAGTTGGGCCGTCGCATACGCCAGTTCCGCTTGCGCGGTTGCGTATTCGAGGTTCGAGCCCGTGTTCTGCAGCGCTTCTTCCGCACGCTTGCGTGCATCTTCGGCCTTGGCTTCGTCGAGATCCTTGCCGCGAATCGCGGTGTCGGCGAGAACCGTCACAGCGCCCGGCTGAATTTCGAGGATGCCGCCGGCGACGAACACAAACTCTTCTTCGCCGTTTTCAGCTTCGATGCGCACCGCACCCGGACGAATCCGCGTGATGAGCGGCGTGTGTCCCGGCAGAATGCCGAGTTCACCTGCTTCGCCCGGCAGCGCGACGAACTTCGCCTGGCCCGAGAAGATCTGCTCTTCCGCGCTGACGACGTCTACTTTAATGGTTGCCATAAGTGTCGACTCCTGTCGACGAGAATTAGCGCTTTAGCGCTTACTCTCGTCCCATGCAAGGCGGGGTTGAGCGTAGTAAGAGGCGCCGGCTTTGCCCAGTGCTACTGTACGGTTTGCGTAGTCTGATGCGCGAGCCCGCGCCCGCTTCGTTACACCCGACCTTTACTGGATCTTCTTGGCCTTTTCGAAGGCTTCGTCGATCGTGCCGACCATGTAGAACGCTTGTTCCGGCAGGTGGTCGCACTCGCCTTCAACGATCATCCTGAAGCCACGGATTGTTTCCTTCAGCGGCACGTACTTGCCCGGCGAGCCCGTGAACACTTCAGCGACGTGGAACGGCTGTGACAGGAAACGCTGGATCTTACGAGCGCGCGCGACGGCGAGCTTGTCTTCCGGCGCCAGTTCGTCCATACCCAGAATCGCGATAATGTCGCGCAGTTCCTTGTAGCGCTGCAGCGTTTGCTGCACGCCGCGCGTGATCGTGTAGTGCTCTTCGCCGATCACATGCGGGTCGATCTGACGCGAGGTCGAATCGAGCGGGTCGACTGCCGGGTAGATACCCAGCGAAGCGATGTCACGCGACAACACGACCGTTGCGTCCAGGTGGCCGAAGGTCGTAGCCGGCGACGGGTCGGTCAAGTCATCTGCAGGGACGTACACGGCCTGAACCGACGTGATCGAGCCGGTTTTGGTCGACGTAATACGCTCTTGCAGCTTACCCATTTCTTCAGCCAGCGTCGGCTGATAGCCCACTGCCGACGGCATACGGCCCAGCAGTGCCGACACTTCGGTACCGGCCAGCGTGAAACGGTAGATGTTGTCGACGAAGAACAGCACGTCGAGGCCTTCGTCACGGAAGTGCTCAGCCATCGTCAGGCCGGTCAGCGCGACGCGCAGACGGTTGCCCGGCGGCTCGTTCATCTGGCCGTACACCAGCGCGACCTTGTCGAGAACGTTCGAGTCCTTCATTTCGTGATAGAAGTCGTTCCCTTCACGGGTACGCTCGCCAACACCGGCGAACACGGAGTAACCACCGTGTTCCTTAGCGATGTTGTTGATCAGTTCCATCATGTTCACGGTCTTGCCCACGCCGGCGCCACCGAACAGACCCACCTTGCCGCCCTTCGCGAACGGGCAGATCAGGTCGATCACCTTGATGCCGGTTTCAAGCAGTTCGGTCGACGGCGACAGTTGGTCGAACGCCGGAGCCTTCTGGTGAATGCCGCGAACCACGTCCGAGTTGATCGGACCGGCTTCGTCGATCGGGCGACCCAGCACGTCCATGATCCGGCCCAGAGTCGGCTTGCCGACCGGCACGCTGATCGGGTTGCCCGTGTTCTTCACGACCGTGCCGCGACGCAGGCCGTCCGATGCACCCAGACAGATGGTACGGACGACGCCGTCGCCCAGCTGTTGCTGGACTTCGAGGGTCAATTCCGAACCTTCGAGAATGAGCGCGTCGTAAATCTTCGGCATGTCCGAACGCGGGAATTCCACGTCGATCACCGCGCCGATGCACTGTACGATCTTGCCTTCTACCAAAGCAGTAGTACTCATCGCTTTTCCTTTAGATACTCAATTCTTCACTCGCGCAAAGGCGCAGTTTCGGTGGGGTCGCCTAGACGGGTGCGCCTCACGGGCGCACACGTGGCGGCATGACTGACCGTCAGGGTCAGACTGCCGCCGCGCCACCGACGATTTCCGACAGTTCCTTCGTGATCGCGGCCTGACGGCTCTTGTTGTACACGAGCTGCAGTTCGTTGATGACCTGCTTCGCGTTGTCCGAAGCGGCCTTCATCGCGACCATCCGGGCCGACTGCTCGGATGCCATGTTTTCCGCGACGGCCTGATAGACCAGCGCTTCGACATAACGCACCAGCAGTTCGTCCACCACTGCCTGCGCATCCGGCTCGTAGATGTAGTCCCACTGCGTGCTCGGCGTCGTGCCGTCGTCTTCCTTGCGCTCGAACTGGTCCGCCGACAGCGGCAGCAGTTGCTCGATCACCGGCTCCTGCTTCATCGTGTTGACGAAGCGCGTGTACGCCAGGTACACCGCCGAAACCTTGCCTTCCGAGTACAGGTCGAGTTGCACCTTCACCGCGCCGATCAGCCTTTCCAGATGCGGCGTATCGCCCAGTTGCACGACGTTCGACACCACCTTGGCGCGCAGACGGTTCAGGAAACCCAGACCCCTGGTGCCGATCGCGGTTGCTTCGATCGACTTGCCCTGGCCTTCGAGTTCCTTGAACTTCTGTGTCGACGCACGCAGCACGTTGGTGTTCATACCGCCGCACAGACCCTTGTCGGTCGTGACGAGGATGATGCCGGCCGCCTTCGCGCCTTCGTTCGCCACCATGAACGGGTGACGATACTCGGGGTTCGCACGGCTCATGTGCGCAGCGATGTCGCGGACCTTGTCGGCATACGGGCGAGCAGCGCGCATGCGCTCCTGAGCGCGGCGCATCTTCGATGCCGCCACCATCTCCATCGCTTTCGTGATCTTGCGCGTGTTTTGCACGCTCTTGATCTTGCCGCGAATTTCCTTCATTCCAGCCATTGCTTGCTCCTTGTCGGCCCGAGTTAGCGCTTTAGCGCTTACTCGGGTCCCATGCAAAGCGATCGAAGCGGCACGGGGGCATTCACATGCGGCCCGCGCCGCTTCAAGGTCCGTTTATGCCTTGCGGATCACTCGCGGATCAATAAGCGCCGGACTTCTTGAAGTCTTTGAGGACCGTGTGCAGCAGGCCTTCGTCGTCCTTCGAGAGTTCCTTGGTATCTTCGATGCGCTTGACCAGGTCAGCGTGACTCGACTTCAGGTGTTCGCGCAGGCCCTTTTCGAACGGCAGGACTTGCGAGACTTCGAGGTCGTCGAGGTAGCCGTTGTTCGCTGCGAACAGCGAGACCGCCAGTTCCCACACTTGCAGCGGCTGATATTGCGGCTGCTTCAGCAGTTCCGTCACGCGGCGGCCGCGCTCCAGCTGCTTGCGGGTCGCTTCGTCGAGATCCGATGCGAACTGCGCGAATGCAGCCAGTTCACGGTACTGCGCGAGGTCGGTACGGATACCGCCCGACAGCTTTTTCACGACCTTCGTCTGAGCCGCACCACCAACGCGCGACACCGACACGCCGGCGTTAATTGCCGGGCGGATACCTGCGTTGAAGAGGTCGGTTTCCAGGAAGATCTGGCCGTCGGTAATCGAGATCACGTTCGTCGGAACGAATGCGGTCACGTCGCCTGCTTGCGTTTCAATGACCGGCAGCGCCGTCAGCGAACCGCTCTTGCCCTTCACCTCGCCGTTCGTGAACTTCTCGACGTAGTCTTCCGAGACGCGAGCAGCACGTTCCAGCAGACGCGAGTGCAGATAGAACACGTCGCCCGGGTAAGCTTCACGGCCCGGCGGGCGGCGCAGCAGCAGCGAGATCTGACGGTATGCCCAAGCCTGCTTGGTCAAGTCGTCATAAACGATCAGCGCGTCCTGACCGCGGTCGCGGAAGTATTCGCCCATCGAGCAGCCGGCGTACGGTGCGAGGTATTGCATCGCAGCCGAGTCCGAAGCCGAAGCGGCCACGACGATCGTGTATTCCAGCGCGCCGGTTTCTTCCAGCTTGCGCACCACGTTCATGATCGACGAAGCCTTCTGGCCGATCGCGACGTAGATACAGAAGAGGTTCTTGCCCTTCTGGTTGATGATCGCGTCGACTGCAACTGCGGTCTTGCCGCACTGACGGTCGCCGATGATCAGCTCACGCTGGCCGCGGCCGATCGGCACCATCGCGTCGATCGACTTCAGACCGGTCTGGACCGGCTCCGAAACCGACTTACGCCAGATTACGCCCGGCGCAATCTTTTCGATGGCGTCGGTCTTCTTCGCGTTGATCGGGCCCTTGCCATCGATCGGGTTGCCGAGTGTGTCGACCACGCGGCCGAGCAGTTCCGGGCCCACCGGCACTTCCAGAATGCGGCCCGTCGTCTTGACGATGTCGCCTTCCGAAATGTGTTCGTACTCACCCAGAATCACGGCGCCGACCGAGTCGCGCTCGAGGTTCAGTGCGAGACCGAAGGTGTTGCCCGGGAATTCGAGCATTTCGCCCTGCATCACTTCCGACAGGCCGTGGATACGCACGATACCGTCGGTCACGGAGATCACGGTGCCCTGGTTGCGAACGTCTGCGCTCGCTTCAAGGCCCTGGATCCGGCTCTTGATCAGCTCACTGATCTCAGAGGGATTGAGTTGCATTATTCGCTCCTGATAGTCAATTCTGTTGCGTGCCAGCCGCTTCAGCGCCGTCGGCGCTTCAGGCCGTCAGAGCCGTTTGCATGCTGGCAAGCCGCGCGCGGACCGAGGTATCGAGCACTTCATCGCCGACCGTCACGCGCACGCCGCCGATCAACGACGAGTCGACTTCGACCGTCGGCTTCAGCTTGCGTTTGAACTTGCGTTCGAGACTTGCGACGAGTTCGTTCAACTGCGCGCCTTCGAGCGGGAATGCGCTGACGATCAGCACATCGGCCGCCCCTTCGCGGGCGTTCTTCAACTCTTCGAACTGCACGGCGATTTCCGGCAGCAATTGCAGGCGATGGTTGTCCACCAGCATTTGCACCAGATTCTTCGCTTGCGCGTTGTCCTTGAGCGGCGACTTGACCGCGGCCAGCAGCAGTTCGCTGACCTGGGCGCGGCTTACTTTCGGGCTCGAGGAGATCGACAGCACTTCGGGCAGACGCGCAACCTGTGCCAGCTCCTGCACGAGCGTGGACCAGGCGGCGGTGTCACCAGCTTCGGCCACGCCAAACAGCGCTTCTGCGTACGGACGGGCGATGGTTGCAAGTTCGGCCATGATCAGAGCTCGGCTTTCAGTTGATTCAGCAGGTCAGCGTGGACTGCCTGGTCGACTTCGCGCTTCAGGATCTGCTCAGCGCCTTTCACAGCAAGTGCAGCGACTTCGCCGCGCAGCGTTTCGCGCGCCTTCACGACTTGCTGGTCCGCGTCGGCCTTCGCCTGCGCGATGATGCGAGCGGCTTCAGCTTGTGCCTGAGCCTTGATTTCGTCAGCGACTGCCACAGCGCGCTTTTCCGCGTCGGCGATACGTTGCTGGCCGTCATTGCGTGCCTGGGCAAGTTCCTGGTCGACGCGCTTGTGAGCGGCTTCGAGTTCTTGTTTGCCCTTTTCGGCAGCCGACAAACCGTCAGCAATCTTCTTCGAGCGCTCGTCGAGGGCGTTGATCAACGGCGGCCACACGAACTTCATCGTGAACCACGCGAGGATCAGGAACACGACCATTTGCGCAAACAGGGTTGCGTTGAGATTCACGGTGTTTCCTTAAACATTGCTAGTTCGGAAAGTGAAACGGCAAGGCGCTCATCGATTCTGTATTCGATCAGCGCCCAAGTGCCCGTTCCGCCCTGCGCCTTTTAACAGTTATAGCTCAGGCGCAAACTTCCGAGGAACCTCAGCCTGCCAGCTTCGACAGCAGCGGGTTCGCGAACGCAAACAGCATTGCCACACCAACGCCAATCAGGAACGCCGCGTCGATCAGACCAGCCAGCAGGAACATCTTGGTTTGCAGCGGGTTCATCAGTTCCGGCTGACGAGCACATGCTTCGATGTACTTGCCGCCCATCAGGCCGATACCGATACAGGCGCCGATTGCACCCAGGCCGATGATGATGCCGATACCGATGGCGGTCAGACCCTGGATGTTGGCGATGAAAGCTTGCATGATCACTCCTTTGTGAAAAGTCTTTTAGAACTGGTTGGAACTGGGATTTAAAAACTAAAGCGATTCTTTTTGACGGCGCAGTTTAGTGCGTGTCGTGTGCCTGGCCGATGTACACCAGCGTCAGCATCATGAAAATGAACGCCTGCAGCAGAACGATCAGGATGTGGAAGATTGACCACACTGTGCCGGCGATCACGTGGCCGATGAAGCCAAGCACCGTCGTGTCCGCGCCGAAGCTCCAGATGCTGCCGAGCAGGGCAATCAGCAGGAACAACAGTTCGCCCGCGTACATGTTGCCGAACAGCCGCATGCCGAGCGAGACCGTCTTCGCGACGAACTCGATGATGTTCAGTGCAAGGTTCGGGATCCACAGGAGCGGATGCGCGCCGAACGGAGCGGACAGCAGTTCATGCACGAAGCCGCCGGCGCCCTTGATCTTGAAGTTGTAGTAAATCATCAGCGCGAACACACCGAGGGCGATGCCGAGCGTGCCATTCAGGTCGGCGGTCGGCACGATGCGGTGGTGCGGGATGGCTTCGGACAGACCCAGCCAGCCGATCACGTGGCCCGGCAGGTCGACAGGGATAAAGTCGAGCGAGTTCATCAGCGCGACCCAGACGAACACGGTCAGGGCCAGCGGTGCGATGAAAGTGCGCGTACCGTGGATCATCGACTTCGATTGATCCTCGACCATCTCGACCAGCATTTCGATCGCGCATTGGAAACGGCCCGGCACGCCGGACGTTGCCTTGCGGGCAGCGAGATGAAGAATGAAGATGGTGGCCAGACCGCAAACGATCGACCAGAAGAGGGTGTCCAGATTCCACACGTGGATGTCGAAAATCGACGTCTGGTGCGCGGTGGAAAAGTTCTGCAAGTGGTGCGCGATGTACTCGGACGGATCCATTGCGCGCGTGCCTTCGCTAGCTGCCATATCGTTAAAGCCACCCAAATTGTCGAAAATCGTCTTAGGCCGCACCCGCAGCAATGCCGTATCGCGGGAACACGCCGGGTGCGGACCGTGTCGTATCCGCACACCTGTCGCCGGCGCGCTGCGCGCCAGCCTGAATTTTGTGCTGCTACTGTGTTACTGCTACCTTAACGCCACGCGAGGGCGATCCAGTAGGTCTTGAGCGCAATAAGGTAGGTTACGAGCAGCGGAACCCAGCGTACGTCGTGATACCAGAAGGCGATGGCTACAAACATCGCGATCGTCGTCCCCATCTTGAGCGCTTCGCCGATCATCCAGCTCATCACTGTCTCAGCGCCGCTCAACGTTCTGAGGCGCGCCGCAAACAACGCACCCGGTATCCAGCAAATCGCCCCACCCAGGAACGCGGACAGCGCAGCAGCGCCCGGCGGCTTGTAAAACAGCCACCACAACAGCGTAGCACCCAGGGACAAAACCATTTGCGCCGCCACGACCTTGAAAGGCGTAACGCGCGATGGACGACTCACGCCCGGACCAAACAGCTTTTCGGCTTCAGCCCGCGTGAGCGGAACGATATTGTTATCTTCTTGCTCGGCGTCCCACGCCTCGTGTGCAACTTGCTGACCGTTGGACGCGTCGGAAACAGAGCGTTCAACGCGGTGCCCGTCGCGCCCATGCTTCGGCGCTTGATTCGACGTTTTGACCGCCATTGCAGTGTTCCGAAAGTCTTTGTTCAGCTCGCTGAGCTTACGCTGCGATTACGGGGGTGCGGTGCAATTAAATCGGGGCGATTGTAAGCGATAGTTGCAGGCAATTCAAGACTTTAGGCCGTTCGATAACCGGCGTGAAAAGCGCCCCCACGATGCGGGAACAGCGGTTTGACGGCGAAAACACGCCGAATGTAAGGTGGCTGGGGGACGGCTAAACGCGCGCTTTGGATCGACTCGGTTTTCACCCGCGAATAGGCCCGCTGGATGTCGTGACAGACGTCTCAAAAATGCAACAAATGCCAAATTTTGCGCGCAGGATTGGACAGGCCCGGCGCCGACGAGTAAACGGCACTGTTGTGGCGGAGGGCGTGCGCCACGACGGGCGGCGCAGTTGCGGCGAAGCTCGTTGTTTGCAGCGGCTGCGCGCGATTAGCTTTGCTGACGGCGGTCGAGTTCGGGCGCACCTTGGGCGACTGCCCCGCTTCGCGCTGTTGACCCACATGACCACGCCCGGTCCGACCGCATGATGAGACGGACGGGCGCTGGCGCGAACTCTTCGTATGGCAACGGCAATTGCGGCCCGCGGGCGTAAGGCACGCCCGGGTCATCGGCAAAATCAAACGTACTTATGGTCGTCATCGAGTTTCACAACATGGCAATACATCTGGAGTCCTTATTATCCGGTTTCAATTTTGGTCAGGAATCCAATCAAGATTGATTTGGAATACAGATCAATAAAATTGACCTTCCAATCCGGCATGCAGCACAACACCTCGGCAAACGCTGAACATGCCCGAATCCCGAATCGCCCCAAAAAGCTCGCGAGCGATCGAGCACCGCGCCGCAAGACTATTCAGCATTCATCCGATGCAATCCGCAGCTTACACCGTCGCATTCCCGCGCAACCGAACGAGAATACCTTCCAGCGCATCCAGATCACCGAAGTCCACCAGCACCTGACCCCTACCCCGTCGACCGAGCTTGATCTTTACCGTCGCCGAAAGGAGGTCCGACAGTTCTTCTTCAAGCCGCCGCGTGTCGCGTCCGCCGTCCGGATTCGCGCGTGCCTTGACGGTCGGCGCGGCCTTGGTGGTGGCCGCCACCAGTTTTTCAGTCTCGCGCACGGACAGGCGCTTGTTCACCACCTGGTTGGCCAGCGTGATCTGCGTCGCGGCGTCGACGGCCAATAGCGCGCGTGCGTGCCCCATGTCCAGATCGCCGGCCAGCAACATCGTCTGCACCGGCGCAGCGAGGTTCAGCAGGCGCAGCAGATTCGATACCGCACTGCGCGAACGGCCGACCGACTCCGCCGCCTGTTCGTGCGTGAAACTGAACTCGTCGAGCAAGCGCTGGATGCCCTGGGCTTCTTCCAGCGGATTCAGGTCTTCGCGCTGAATATTTTCGATCAGCGCCATCGCGGCGGCGGCCTGGTCCGGCACGTCCCTCACCAGTACCGGCACTTCGTCGAGGCCCGCGAGACGCGCCGCGCGAAAACGCCGCTCGCCAGCGATGATCTCGTACTTGTCCGCCGACACGGGACGCACGAGGATCGGCTGCATCAACCCCTGCGCGCGAATGCTGGCCGCCAGTTCCTGCAACGCGCCTTCGTCCATGCGTGTACGCGGTTGATACTTGCCCGCCTGCATCTTGCTGAGCGGCAGCACGTTGGGCGCACCCTCGATCGCCACCGCCTCGGTGATGTCGGCGGTGCCGCCCAGCAACGCCTCAAGGCCGCGGCCCAGTCCCTTCTTTCTTGCTACTGCGTTCATCGTGCTTCCTCGATCCGCTTAGGATGCCTGGGGCGCGTCGTTCAACGCGCGCACCCGCTCAATCATTTCCGCGCCGAACTGCACATACGCCTGCGCGCCGCGGGACGCCCGATCAAACACCACGCCGGGCAAGCCATAGCTCGGCGCTTCGGCCAGACGTACGTTGCGTGGGATAACCACGTCGAACACCTTGTCGCCGAAATGCTCTTTCAATTGATCCGAAACCTGCTGTTGCAGCGTGATGCGCGGATCGAACATCACGCGCAGCAAACCGATCACCTTCAGGTCCCGGTTCAGGTTGGCGTGCACCTGCTTGATCGTGTTGACCAGGTCGGATAAACCTTCGAGCGCGAAGTACTCGCATTGCATCGGAATCACGACGCCATGGGCGGCGCACAACCCATTGAGCGTCAGCAGCGACAAAGCCGGCGGGCAGTCGATCAGTACGAAATCGTATTCGCTCTCGACCGCCGCGAGCGCGGCTTTCAGTTGACGTTCACGATTGTGCACGCTGACGAGTTCCACCTCGGCGCCCGCGAGTTCGCGGTTCGCGGGCAACACGTCATAACCGACGGCCTCCGGACGGATGCGCGCGTCGGCTACCAATACGCTATCCACGAGCACTTCGTAGACGGTGTTTGCGCACGCGGCCTTGTCGATGCCGCTGCCCATCGTGGCGTTGCCCTGCGGGTCCAGGTCGATGAGAAGGACTCGCTGTCCCTGCGCTGCCAAGCTCGCGGCCAGATTGACTGTGGTCGTCGTCTTGCCGACGCCGCCCTTCTGGTTCGCAACGCAGAAGATTTTTGCCATCGTTGGTGTGTCCCTTTTGCTGCTTCTAGATGAAGCAAAAATCGTTGGTACTGCTGCGGTGGTGCACGAGGCTAGCGCCGGCCTCAGTCGTCGGCGCGAACCACGACCTTGATCAGATGCCGCTCAGCCTCGAGCGACGGCACGTTCAACCGGATGATCTGTTCCACGTGGGTGCCGGGCGGCAAGCGTTCGATTTCACCATCCGGACGCACGCCCTTCATCGCCCAGACCGCCCCTTGGTCCGCAACCAGATGACGGGCCAGTGTAACGAAATCCGCGAGTTCTGCGAATGCGCGCGACACAATTACGTCGAACTTTGCCGGTACTTCGGCGCGTGGCCGCAAAGTTTCGACGCGGCCCGTCACGACCGACAGATTCGCCAGGCCCAGTTCGGCCTTTGCCTGTGCCTGGAAGGCTGTCTTCTTATGAACGATGTCGTTCACGGTGACCGTCCAGTCGGGCAAAACGATCGCCAGTACGATCCCCGGCAAGCCGCCGCCCGAACCCACGTCGAGGACCGACGACGGTCCACGGGGTGCAAGATGTGGCACGATCGAAAGCGAATCGAGGATGTGCTGGATTAGCATCTGCCGCGGGTCGCGGATCGCAGTCAGGTTGTAGACGGCGTTCCACTTTGCCAGCAGCGCGACGTAGTCGAGCAGCTGGCCCTGCTGGGCGTCGCTCAATTCGAGACCGAGTTCACGGACACCGGTCGCCAGCAATGGCGCCAACGTCTGATGAGCGCTTCCCTTCTGGCTCACCGTCATTGCGTCACCGGCGTGGTATCGGTGCCGGGTTCGGCGGGTTTCGTCGAACGACGGCCCAAGCCGCGCTTCAAATGAACCATCAGCAAGGAAATCGCCGCCGGCGTGATGCCGGATATGCGCGACGCCTGACCAATGGTCTCAGGCCGGAATTGCGTCAGCTTCTGACGCGCTTCGAACGAGAGGCCTCTCACTTCCGCGTAGTCCAGTCCCTCGGGCAGACGGGTGCTTTCTTGAGCCTCATTTCGCTCGATCTCGCCGGCCTGGCGGTCGATGTAACCCTGATACTTGATGCCGATCTCGATCTGCTCCTTGATCTGGGCGAGCAACACATCGTCTTCAGCAAGGATTTCAGGCGCGCCACATGCACCTGCACGCAGGCCGCACACGCCGTCATAGCTGACGCCTGGGCGACGAAGCAGATCCGCCAGGCTGTATTCGTGGTCAATCGGCTTGCCGAGCAAAGCTGTCGCTTCGTCAGCCGGTAACGTCTTAGGATTGACCCAGGTCGTGCGAAGGCGCTCTGTTTCACGTGAAACAGCGTCGCGCTTCCGGCTAAAGGCATCCCAACGGACATCGTCGACCACCCCAAGCTCGCGGCCGATCTCGGTCAGACGCATATCGGCATTGTCTTCGCGCAGGCTCAGGCGATATTCAGCCCGGCTCGTAAACATCCGATACGGCTCGGATACCCCACGCGTGACCAGATCGTCGACCAGCACGCCCAGATAAGCCTGGTCGCGACGCGGGCACCACGCATCCTTGCCCTGCACGTACAAGCCCGCATTAATGCCCGCCAGCAGCCCTTGCGCGGCAGCCTCTTCGTAGCCCGTCGTGCCGTTGATCTGCCCGGCAAAGAACAGACCGTTGATCACTTTGGTTTCCAGCGAAGCCTTCAGTCCGCGCGGGTCGAAATAGTCGTATTCGATCGCGTAGCCCGGCCGCAGAATGTGCGCGTGTTCCAGACCGCGCATCGAACGGACCAGTTCGAGCTGTACATCGAACGGCAGGCTCGTGGAAATCCCGTTCGGGTAGAACTCGTTGGTCGTCAGCCCTTCCGGTTCCAGGAAGATCTGATGCGATTCCTTGGACGCAAAACGATGGATCTTGTCCTCGATCGACGGGCAATAGCGCGGCCCCACCCCTTCGATGACACCGGTGTACATGGGCGACCGATCAAGGCCGCCGCGGATGATGTCGTGGGTGCGGCCGTTCGTATGCGTAACCCAGCACGGCACTTGCCGCGGATGCTGGTCGACCCGTCCAAGAAACGAGAACACAGGCACCGGATCGAGATCGCCCGGTTGCTCTTCGAGCTGCGAGAAGTCGATCGTGCGGCCGTCGATCCGCGGCGGCGTACCCGTCTTGAGGCGGCCTTGCGGCAGCTTCAATTCTTTCAGGCGAGCGGATAGCGAAACCGCCGCCGGATCGCCTGCGCGACCGCCGGTGTAGTTGTTCAAGCCCACATGAATCTTGCCGTCGAGGAACGTCCCCGCCGTCAGCACCACAGCGCGCGCACTAAATCGAATTCCGACTTGTGTCACCGCCCCAACGACACGGTCCCCTTCGACCATCAAATCGTCGACGGCTTGCTGGAACAGCCACAAATTCGGCTGATTCTCGAGCCGATGCCGGATCGCCTGCTTGTACAGCAGACGATCGGCCTGTGCGCGTGTCGCCCGCACTGCAGGCCCCTTCGACGAATTCAGGATGCGAAACTGAATGCCGCCCTCGTCCGTCGCGGCCGCCATCGCCCCGCCAAGCGCGTCGACTTCCTTGACCAGATGGCCTTTGCCAATGCCGCCAATCGACGGATTGCAGCTCATCTGGCCGAGGGTTTCGATGTTATGAGTCAGCAGGAGCGTCGTATTGCCCATGCGCGCCGAGGCCAATGCGGCTTCCGTGCCGGCATGGCCGCCACCAACGACAATTACGTCAAATTCTGTGGGAAAAAGCATTGCGGATCTCACGCCAGATCGTCACGTGAGCCTTTCAGAGGAAAATGTATGGGCGAATTATAACGGGTTCGGTTTAGGCCCGAATTTCGTCCGACCGGCTGCCCCATAAAAAAGCGGTGTGTTTCACGTGAAACACACCGCTTCGAACTGCAGCAGCCAGCGAAAGGTCGGACGGCTAAGCCACTTTCTTGGCCAGCCCCAGATATGTCTCGATCACGCGAGGATTTTGCGCCAGATCCGCCGCCGGACCTTCCAGTGCCAGTTCCCCCGTTTCGAGTACATAGCCATAGTCTGAAATCTGTAACGCAGCGCGCGCATTCTGCTCGATCAACAGTGTCGCCACCCCCGTCTGCCGCAGCGCGCTAATGATGTGGAAAATTTCTTTTACGATCAGCGGTGCGAGGCCCAAACTCGGCTCGTCTAGCATCAGTAGATCGGGCTTGCCCATCAATGCGCGTCCTACCGCGAGCATCTGCCGCTCACCACCGGACAAAGTGCCAGCGGCCTGTTTGCGACGCTCCTTCAATCGCGGAAACAGCGTGAAGACCGGTTCGAGCTCGTCGAGGAAATTGCGCTCCCCAGCGCGCTTGCGTCGATACGCCCCGAGGACAAGGTTGTCCTCAACCGTCATCGACGCAAACAGCTCGCGTTTTTCGGGCACCAGACACATGCCCCGCGCAACCCGCTTCTCCACCGACACCGCGCTGACGTCTTCGCCCTGATAGACCACCCCGCCCTTCGCGTGCCCCGTGTTCGGCAACGCGCCCATGATCGCGTTCAACAGGGTGGACTTGCCCGCGCCGTTCGGCCCAATCACCGAAACGATCTGCCCCGCCCGCACCTTGATCGCCGCGCCGTGCAGCGCCTCGACCTTGCCGTACCGGACCGACAGACCGTCCACTTCGAGAATCGGTGCAGCAGTATTCATCGTGTTCTCCATCACTCCACCCCGCCCAGATACGCTTCGAGCACCGCCGGGTCCTGTTGAACGTCCAGCGGCAGGCCTTCCGCAATCCGGGTTCCAAACTCCATGACCACCAGCCGGTCGGTGAGATTCATCACGAAATCCATGTCGTGTTCGACCAGCAGCACGCTCATGCCTTCGGCCTTCAGGCGGCGCAGCAGATCGGCGAGTTGCAGCTTTTCCTGGTAGCGCAAACCGGCTGCCGGTTCGTCGAGCAGCAATAGCGTGGGATCACAGCACAGCGCCCGAGCGATTTCGAGAATCCGCTGCTGGCCCAACGCCAGACTCCCGGCCTCGTCGTACATATGCTGTTCGAGCCCGACACGGCGAATCTGCCGAGCCGCTTCCGCCATCAAACGTGCCTCCTCGGCACTGTTCAGGCGCGCGACGCTGCGCCAGACACCCGCATGTCCTCGCAGATGCGCGCCTATCGCCACGTTCTCCAAGACTGTCATCCCCGGCAACAGTTTGACGTGCTGGAAGGTCCGGCCGATCCCGCGCTTGACGATTTCACGTGAACTGAACGAATCGATCCGCTCGCCGCGGAACGTGATCTCGCCGCTGGTCGCCTGCAATACACCAGTGACGAGATTGAAGGTGGTCGACTTGCCGGCGCCGTTTGGTCCGATCAGCCCGATGATTTGTCCCGCTTTCACCTCGAAGCTGACATCGTTCACCGCGACCAAGCCGCCGAACTGTTTGCGCGCCTTGTTCACGGCCAGAAGATCTTCGCCGGCTTGCGGCTTGCTGCGCTGCGGCAACGGCTCCGCATGATCGGCTAGGTGAGCGCGCGGACCACGCGGGAAAAAGCGCGCGACGAACGGCCAGACACCTTGCCGAGCGTATTGCAGCAGTAACACCATCAAGATGCCGAATACGATCACTTCGAAGTTGCCGTTCTCGCCCAGCAGCTTCGGCAGCAGCGTTTGCAGATAGTCCTGCAGCAGCGTCAGGATCGCCGCGCCGAGCACCGCGCCCCAAACATGCGACACGCCCCCCACCACCGCCATGAACAGAAACTCGATGCCGTGATTCAGGCCGAACGGCGTCGGGTTCACCGCGCGTTGCAGATGGGCGTACAGGAATCCTGAGACCGACGCCAGCACCGCCGCATAGACAAAGATGACGACGCGCATCCACCCGGTATTCACGCCCATCGCCTCCGCCATCATGCCGCCGCCGCGCAGCGCGCGAATCGCCCGCCCCGGCCGGCTATTAAGCAGATTTTGAACAGAAATCACCGCCCCGAGCACGACCAGCCAGATCAGGTAGTAAATATGCCTGCCCGACTCCAGATTGACGCCGAAAACATTCAGCACCGGAATCCCATTGATGCCGTCGTACTTGCCGAGCATTTCAAGATTGCCGAACAGGTAGAACAGCGCGAGTCCCCACGCGATCGTGCCGAGCGGCAGAAAGTGCCCCGACAGACGCATCGTCACGAGGCCCAGCATCAGCGCGATCAACGCCGTCACGACGACACCCGCAATCAGCGCGAGCCACGGCGAGACGCCGTAGTTGGTCGTCAGATACGCGGTGGCGTACGCGCCGATGCCCACGAACGCCGCCTGCCCGAAACTCGTCATCCCGCCGATGCCGGTCAGCAGCACGAGGCCGATCGCGACGATCGAGTACAGCCCGATGTAGTTGAGGAGCGTCACCCAGTACTCGGGCACGTGGATCGGTTGCGGCAACACCGGCAGCGCGAACAGCACCACGAGGAACAACCAGAAGAACTTGTTTTGCATGATCCGTTTCATCGTGTCACTCCTCTTCCTCTTCGGCGTGCGGGCTGGCAAGACTTCGCCAGAGCAGCACCGGGATGATCAGCGTGAACACGATCACTTCTTTGTAAGCGCTCGCCCAGAACGACGAATACGACTCCAGCAGCCCGACCAGGATCGAACCCGCAGCCGCCAGCGGATAGCTGACGAGGCCGCCGATAATCGCCCCCACGAAGCCCTTCAGACCGATCAGGAAGCCCGAGTCGTAGTAGATGGTGGTCAGGGGTGCAACGAGGATGCCGCACAGCGCACCGAGCCCCGCAGCCAGCGTGAACGCGAGGCGCCCCGCCTGGGTCGTGCCGATACCGACGAGCCGCGCGCCGAGCCGGTTCACCGACGTCGCGCGCAAGGCCTTGCCCGAGATCGAGCGGTCGAAGTACAGATACAGCGCGCCGATCAACACGACCGCGGTGCCGACCACCCACAGGCTTTGCCCGGAGATCGACAGGCTGCCGAGGTTGAACGTCGCATCCGAGAACGCGGTCGTGCGCGAGCCTTCGGCACCGAACATCACGAGCCCGAGGCCGACCATCGCGAAGTGCACCGCCACCGCCACGATCAAGAGCAGCAGCGTGGTCGCCTCAGCGATCGGCTCATACGCAAGCCGGTAGACGAACGGTCCCATCGGAATCACGATCAGAAGCGTCAGCGCGATTTGCGCGCTCATCGGCAGTGGTTGTAGGAACACGCCACGCGTGAGCGCGTACACCGCGATCGGAAACAGCAGATATTTCCCCACCAGCATGACGAGCGTGCGCGCCGCGTGTCGCCGCCGTTCGGGATGCCGCACCAGCCCCGCCCCTTCCACGACGAAGCACGCTGCACCCATCGCCATCAGCAGCCAGCAGGTGGCCGGAAATTTCTGTGTCTGCAGTGCGGCGAGCGTCAACGCGCCGTACGAAACAAACTCCCCCTGCGGGATGAAGATCACCCGCGTCACGGAGAACACCAGCACTAGCGCGAGCGCGAGCAGCGCATAGATCGCGCCGGTGGTGATGCCGTCCTGCGCGAGGATCGCCGCAATTGATAGATCCATACTTCCTCGTCCTGAAGCGTCGAAATCGAAAACCGGGAAACGGTCGTGGCGGCGGAATTCGCGGCCGTCCACCGACCTGCAATGCCTGAAAAGGCGACCGCCGCGCCGGAACACGGCGCGGCGGTCGTTGCCATTGTCATCGAACAGAATGGCAAGGCGGCGTCAGGCGCCGCGGATTGCGCGAGAGGCGCGTATCGCTTTTTTATCTTTAGTCGTTCTGCAGCTTCCACTTGCCGTCGACGATCTGCACGATCACGCGTGCGCGCTTGTCGAGGCCGTTGTGGTCGGTCGTGGTGGTGTTCATGATGCCGTGCGACACCGGCAGTTCCTTGATGCTTTCGAGCGCGCCGCGTAGTGCGACGCGGAACGCTTCGGTGCCCGGCTGAGCGGTCTTCAGCGCGACCGGAATCGCCGTTTGCAGCATCTGGCCGGCATCCCACGCGTGACCGCCGAAGGTCGCCACCGAACCCGCCCCATACGCCTTCTCATACGCCGCCTTGTACGCTTCCGACGACTTCTTCACCGGATTCGATTCGGGCAATTGATCGGCAACGAGGATCGGACCGGCCGGCAGGAATTCGCCTTCGCAATCCTTGCCGCACACACGCAGGAAGTCGTTATTCGCGACGCCGTGCGTCTGATAAACCTTGCCCTTGTAGCCACGCTCCTTGAGCGTCTTGGCCGGCAGGGCCGACGGCGTGCCCGCGCCGGCGATCAGCACCGCGTCGGGATTCGCGCCCATCGTCTTGAGCACCTGGCCGGTCACCGAGGCGTCGGTCCGGTTAAAGCGTTCGCTCGAAACGATCTTCAGATTGTGCGCAGCGGCCGCGGCGGTGAAGACGTTGTTCCAGCCGTCGCCGTACGCATCCGCGAAGCCGATGAAGCCGACCGTTTTCACGCCGTGATGCGCCATGTAGTCCGCGATCGCGTCAGCCATCAGGCTGTCGTTCTGCGGCGGTTTGAAGGCCCATGCGCGCTTGCCGTCCATCGGCGAGATGATCGCGGCCGATGCCGCCAGCGAGATCACCGGCGTCTTGCCTTCCGCGGCGGCGTCGAGCATTGCGAGCGAATTTGGCGTGACGGTCGAACCGATGATCGCGTCGACGTGGTCTTCGTCGATCAGCTTGCGCGTGTTCTGCACGGCCTTGCCGGTGTCCGACGCGTCGTCGAGCACGATGTACTGCACGGTCTTGCCGCCGATCTCTTTCGGCAGCAGTGCAATCGTGTTCTTCTCAGGAATTCCGAGCGATGCAGCGGGTCCCGTCGTCGACAACGTCACGCCGATTTTCACCTGCGCGAACGCCGCGCCCGCACCGCACATCAACGCCATTACGATGCCGGTGCGTACCCATTGCCTGGTCTTCTTCATTGCGAGTCTCCAAACGCTTTGAAACGCGTATCTATGATCCGGCTTACGGGCCGGGTGTCCGAATCTAGTTATAAGAGTTCAGGCGTGCCAAGCATGGTTTTCCCTGCTCGACGCAAATACCTTCGCCGTTTTGTTGGATGCCACTCCCCCTGCCTATCACTTCTGCAACTGTTGCGATTTCCCACGACGAGAGTGGCATGAGTGGCCCTACTTCGCTGTAGCGAATTCAGGCCAACAAACCACTAACATGTTAGTAGTATTGCGTTCTGCATCATTGACGGTCAATAGACCGCCAGTCAAATGCGGGTTTGTCCTGAAGCGACGAAGCTACACTTCTTCACGTGATGCGGGCAATAAAAAAGACGCGTCAACTGCACGCGTCTTTTTCGATGAGCTCCCGTATCGCTTCGCCTTCGCTCAGTCGCCGGACAGCTTCCACTTGCCGCCGACGATCTCCACCATCACGCGCGCCCGCTGGTCGAGGCCAGCATGGTCGTTCGCGCTCATGTTGAAGATGCCGTGCGACGCGGGCATGTCTTTGGTGCTTTCCAATGCTGCACGCAGCGCGTCACGGAATCCGGGGGTGCCCGGCTGACCCTTCTTCAGCGCGAGCGGTATCGCGCGTTGCAGCAGCAAGCCGGCGTCCCAGGCGTGACCGCCGAAGGTTGACACCGAGCCCGCGCCGTACGCGGTTTCGTAAGCATGCTTGTACGCGAGCGCGGTCTTCTTCACCGGATTCGAATCGGGCAGTTGATCGGCCACCAGCAAGGGGCCGGCCGGCAGATAGGTGCCTTCGCAATCCTTGCCGCACACGCGCAGGAAGTCGTTGTTCGCGACGCCGTGCGTCTGGTAGTACTTGCCCTTGTAGCCACGCTCCTTGAGC
Organism: Paraburkholderia sediminicola; assembly: GCF_046026895.1. GTDB lineage: Bacteria > Pseudomonadota > Gammaproteobacteria > Burkholderiales > Burkholderiaceae > Paraburkholderia > Paraburkholderia sediminicola_C. The sequence goes on along the minus strand of NZ_JAQQEU010000001.1, from coordinate 306,089 downwards.
GTTTTCTGCGGCAACGCGGCCGGCGTGCCCGCACCCGCGATCAGCACCGCATCCGGGTTCTGCGACATCATCTTCAGCGCCTGGCCCGTGACCGATGCGTCGTTGCGCGCGAAGCGTTCGTTCGCGACGATCTTGATCTTGGCGAGATCGGCGGCCTTGCCGAATTCCTTGAACCAGCTCTCGCCGTATGCGTCCGAGAAGCCGATGAACGCGACCGTCTTCACGCCGTGATTCGCCATGTGCTGCGCGATCGCGGTGGCCATCAGGATGTCGTTTTGCGGCGTCTTGAAGACCCACGCGCGCTTCGCGTCCATCGGTTCGACGATGCTCGCCGCTGCAGCCATCGAGATCATCGGCGTGGTGCTTTCGGCGGCGACGTCGATCATCGCGAGCGAGTTCGGCACGACGGTCGAGCCGATCAATGCGTCAACGTGGTCTTCGCTGGTGAGCTTGCGGACGTTCTTGACCGCCTGGGTCGAATCGGTGGCATCGTCGAGTACGATGTAGTCGATTTTCTGGCCCGCCACTTCTTTAGGCAGCAGCGCTATCGTGTTCTTTTCCGGAATGCCGAGCGATGCGGCCGGCCCGGTTGCCGACACCGTGACGCCGATTTTCACGTCCGCGAATGCATGACCGCTCCATGCTGCGGATACTCCGGTGGCGACCAGTGCCGCGCTAATCCAACGCAATGCCGACTTCATCCCGCTCCTCTATCTACCCCGTTATTCAATTGAATTTAAATCCGCGGATTTAAATCCCAACCCTGTGGTCGGCGAATAGTGAGTTTAGCGGACGAGAGCCCCGCGCCGCAAGCGATTTGCAGGGTTGAGCCGAGCCGGATCCTGAGCGGTCCGGCGAATAAAAAAACGGCCGAATTAGCGAAAGGAGGGATTGCCGCTTGGTGAAAAGTGCAAATAAAAAGCGCTGTTGGATATCAATCCAACAGCGCTTTCGTCTGGGCACTGAGTGCCTCATTGTCTCCTCGTTCTCCACCTGCAAAATTCGTGGTGCATCAGAACTGCATGCAGATTAAACGAGCACCTTTGTGACTACAACTAGCAATTACCCTAGTGGTGCAGTGCGGCACCGAAATGGGGCGTGTTCTGGGCGCTTTTCCCAGCGGTTGTGACTACGCCGTGGATGCCGCCATTCACTTGCGCAGCCGTCTTCAAAATGACGCGAACTATATCGGATGCCGAATCAATTATGCGTATCATTGCGCGTCGCCAAAGGTCAAGCCCGCAGCGGCCGCACCCGCGCGACGATCTCGCCAACAATGCCGCGCCGGAACGCCAGCACGCAAGCAATGAAGATCACGCCCGTCACGATCGTCACCGACTCGCCCAGCGAGCGGAACCAGTCGATGCCTGTCGTCGCCGCGAGCGCCCCGCCGATATCGCCGAGCCGGTCTTCCAGCGCGACGATCAACGCAGCGCCGAGCAAAGGTCCGAACAGCGTGCCCATGCCGCCGACGAGCGTCATCAGGATCACCAGACCGGACATGGTCCAGTACGCATCGCCCAGCGTCTCGAAGCCCTGCACCAGCACCTTGAGCGAGCCCGCGAGCCCGGCAAGTCCCGCCGACAGAATGAATGCGAGCAGCTTGAAGCGATCCGTGTCGTAGCCAAGCGACACTGCGCGCGGCTCGTTTTCCTTGATCGCCACCAGCACCTGCCCGAACGGCGAATGCACGATCCGCACGATCAGCAGGAACGCCAGCACCATCACCGCCAGCACGACAAAGTACAACGCCACATCCGACGACAGATCCAGCAACCCGAACAGCTTGCCGCGCGGCACGCCTTGCAGGCCGTCCTCACCATGCGTGAACGGCGCCTGCAGGAACACGAAGTAGACCATTTGCGCGAGCGCCAGCGTCACCATCGCGAAGTAAATGCCCTGGCGGCGAATCGCGAAGAATCCGACGACCAGCCCCAGCAAGGTTGCCACCGCGGTGCCGGCAATCACGCCGAGTTCCGGCGAAAAGCCGAGCGTCTGAATCGCATAGCCGGTGACATAGCCGGCCGATGCGAGGAACATCGCATGACCGAACGACAGCAAGCCGGTATAGCCGATCAGCAGATTGAATGCCGCCGCGAACAGCGCGAAGCACAGCACCTTCATCACGAAGAGCGGATAGATGCCGAGCACCGGCACTGCAATGAGCGCGATCAGCAGCAGACCGTAGAGCACTTTTCTCTGCATCATTTTTCCTTGCCGAAGAGACCCGCCGGCCGCACCAGCAACACGAGCGCCATGATCACGAAGACGACGGTCGCCGAAGCTTCCGGATAAAACACGCGCGTGAGCCCCTCGATCACGCCAAGCATGAGGCCGGTGAGAATCGAGCCCATGATCGAACCCATCCCGCCGATCACGACCACCGCGAACACGGTGATGATCATCGGCTGGCCCATCAGCGGCGAGACCTGAATGACCGGAGCGGCCAGCACGCCGGCAAACGCCGCCAGCGCGACGCCGAAGCCGTAGGTCAGCGTGATCATCAGCGGCACGTTGACGCCGAACGCTTCGACCAGTTTCGGATTCTCGGTGCCCGCGCGCAGATAAGCGCCGAGGCGCGTCTTCTCGATCACGAACCACGTCGCGAAGCACACCACCAGTGACGCGACGACCACCCAGGCGCGATAGTTCGGCAGGAACATGAAGCCGAGATTGGTCGCGCCCGACAGCGCCGACGGCACGTCATACGGCTGACCCGACGAACCGTAGATCGAGCGGAACACGCCTTCGACCACGAGCGTCAGTCCGAAGGTCAGCAGCAGCCCATACAGGTGATCGAGCTTGTACAGCCAGCGCAGCATCGAGCGCTCGATCGCGATGCCGAACAGCCCCACGATCAGCGGCGCCAATATCAGCATCACCCAATAAGGCAGGCCGAAATACGACAGCCCCATCCACGCGAGCATTGCACCGAGCATGAACAACGCGCCGTGCGCGAAGTTGATCACGTTGAGCAAGCCGAAGATCACCGCCAGCCCGAGACTCAGAATCGCGTAGAACGAGCCGTTCACGAGCCCCAGCAGCAGCTGGCTCAGCATTGCCGGAAGCGGAACGCCAAAGATTTCCATTGAAGCCCTTAACCCCTGAAACCATTGCCAAGGTGAGATCGTTCACGCACGACCCGGCCGGCGCGCGACCGGTAGCAACGCCCCTCGCGCGCGGCATGTGAAACGGTTTGCCGTCTGCCTGCCGGGCGGCGCCGCGCAACCTGCCAAACTATGCGGCGATGCACCCGACAGCCAGACGGCCTCGAGAAACTCTCAACCCGCGCTTATTTCCACAGTGCGCAGCGCGTTTCCGCCTTGGTCGTGAACGCCTGTTCGCCCGGGATCGTCGCCGTGATCTTGTAGTAGTCCCACGGCTCTTTGGATTCGGCCGGCGTCTTCACCTGCATCAGGTACATGTCGTGGATCATGCTGCCGTCCTGACGGATGTAGCCCTTCGCGTAGAAGTCGTCGATCTTGGTCTTCTTCAGCTGCGCCATCACCTTGTCGGGGTCGGTCGAGCCGACCGCCTGCACCGCTTTCAGGTAGTTCATGGTCGCCGAATAGTCCGCGGCTTGCAGGCTCGACGGCATCTTCCTGGTCTTGTCGAAATAGCGCTGCGCCCACTTGCGCGTCTCGGCGTCCTTGTTCCAGTACCAGCTGTCCGTCAGCACGAGGCCTTGCGTGGTTTCCAGACCCAGGCTGTGGATGTCGTTGATGAACACCAGCAGCGCGGCAATCTTCATCGTCTTGTTGATGCCGAATTCCTTGGCGGCCTTGATCGAATTGATCGTGTCGCCGCCGGCATTGGCGAGGCCCAGAATCTGCGCCTTCGACGCTTGCGCCTGCAGCAGGAACGACGAGAAGTCCGACGCGGACAGCGGATGACGCACCGCGCCCAGCACCTGGCCGCCGTTCGCTTTCACCACGTCCGACGTGTTCTTTTCGAGCGCCTTGCCGAACGCATAGTCGGCCGTCAGGAAGTACCACGTCTTGCCGCCCTGCTTGGTCACCGCGGAACCGGTGCCCTTGGCGAGCGCGGTCGTGTCGTACGCATAGTGGATCGTGTAAGGGGTGCACTGCTCGTTGGTCAGCGTGTCCGCGCCCGCGCCGATGCTGATGTAGACCTTGTGCTTCTCGCCCGCCACCGTGTTCATCGACAAACCCGTCGCCGAGTTCGTGCCGCCGATCAGCATGTCGACGCCATCACGGTCGAACCATTCGCGGGCGCGCGACGCCGCGATGTCCGCCTTGTTCTGGTGATCCGCGTAGACCAGCGTGACCGGCTTACCGTTGACCTTGCCGCCAAAGTCGGCGATCGCCATGCGGATCGCTTCGAGGCCCCCCGGGCCGTCGATATCCGCATACAGCCCCGACAGATCGGTGATGAAGCCGATCTTCACCGCATCGTCGGCCGCTTGCGCGCTGCCCATCGTGAAAGCGGCCCCGGCCGCTACCGCGAAACAAAGTGAGGCAAGCCGCGCGAGTGGTTTCTTTTTCATTCGTGTCTCCTGGTTTCTTCGCTTGTGGTTATCAGAGAGGCGCGGGTTTAGACGCCCAATAAGTCGTGCAGGACCGGCATCTTGCCTTCGAGTTCGTTCGCCTCGAAGTGCTCGACGATCGTGCCATGCTCCATCACGTAGAAGCGGTCGGCGAGTGGCGCTGCAAAGCGGAAATTCTGTTCGACCATCACAATCGTGTAGCCGCGCGCCTTCAGCGTGATGATCATGCGGGCGAGCGCCTGCACGATCACCGGCGCCAGTCCTTCCGAAATTTCATCCAGCAGCAGCAGGCTCGCGCCGGTGCGCAGAATCCGCGCGACCGCCAACATCTGCTGCTCGCCGCCCGAGAGCCGCGTGCCCTGGCTCGCGCGGCGCTCTTGCAGATTCGGAAACATCGAATAGATTTCCTCGAGCGACATCATGTGCGCCTTGTCGCCGATGGGCGGCGGCAGCAACAGATTCTCCTCACACGAGAGGCTCGAAAAAATGCCGCGCTCCTCCGGGCAATAACCGATACCGCAATGCGCGATGCGATGCGTGGGCAGGTTGATCGTTTCGCGTCCGTCGATGCGGATCGAGCCGGTGCGCCGCCCCGTCAGGCCCATGATCGCGCGCAGCGTGGTGGTGCGCCCAGCGCCATTGCGCCCCAGCAGCGTGACCACTTCGCCGCGGTTCACGCTCAGATCGACGCCATGCAGAATGTGGGATTCCCCGTACCAGGCCTGCAAGCCCGCAATCTCCAGCGCGGGTGCGCCGCCGCTCGTACCGCTCACTTCGAGGCCTTCGCCCTCGACAATTGTATTCATGCGTGGGCTCCGGCGAGCGCTGCGTCGGCGCTGCCCATGTAGGCTTGCATCACGAGCGGATTCTTCGACACTTCTGCGTAGCTGCCTTCGGCGAGCACTTCGCCTCGTTGCAGCACGGTGATCGTGTCGGAGATGCCCGCGATCACGTTCATGTTGTGCTCGACCATCAGAATCGTGCGACCGCTCGATACTTTTTTGATCAGTGCCGTCACGCGGTCGACATCTTCATGGCCCATCCCTTGCGTCGGCTCGTCGAGCAGCATCAGCTCCGGTTCCATCGCGAGCGTGGTGGCAATTTCAAGCGCGCGTTTGCGGCCATATGAAAGTTCGACCGTCGGCACATCCGCGAAATCGGTCAATCCGACCTGTGTGAGCAGGTCCATTGCACGGTCATCGAGCTGGCGGAGCGTGCGCTCGCTCTTCCAGAAATGAAAGGCGGTGCCGAGCGAACGTTGCAAGCCGACGCGCACGTTCTGCAATGCTGTCAGATGCGGAAATACAGCGGAGATCTGAAACGAACGGATGATGCCGCGGCGCGCGATCTGCGCCGGCCGTTCATTCGTGATGTCGACGCCGTTGAACACAATCTGACCCGCAGTCGGTTCGAGAAACTTGGTGAGCAGATTGAAGCAGGTGGTCTTGCCTGCCCCATTGGGCCCGATCAGCGCGTGGATCGAGCCACGCCGCACGCGCAGGTTCACACCGCTCACGGCGATGAAGCCTTTGAATTCACGAGTCAGTCCGCGCGTTTCGAGAATCGTATCGCCGAGAATCATGTTCCCTTCCATACGGAGTAAGGCGAAGCATTACGATCTTTTCGCGCGAAGCTCTGCGCGACTTTTATGACGGCGGCACCCCTTGCCGCTCGTTTGCGTGCTGCACCAATCTGGACGGTAATTCATGGCGTGGCACGCAGCATGGCTGCCATTGTCGCCCCAATGATGCAGCGCATTCATTGGGATTTGCACTTAGTGGATCATGCCCGGGCGGGCTGGATGGACGCGCGCGAGGCGACCGTTCGGTAAAACATCAACGGTGCCTCACGCGACTGGCTGTCTGCCTTCGTGCGTACGCGCCCTTCCGCTTTTCTGTCACGCAGCGGACATGGAAGGCACCGCGCCGGTCTGCGCAGCGACGCTGCCGCTCAAGCGCGCATGGCGATCTTCACGGATCATGTCGCTCGCACGCTCGGCGATCATCAGCGTTGGCGAGTTGGTGTTACCCGACGTGATGTTCGGCATCACGGACGCGTCGACCACGCGCAACCCGTCGACTCCGATAACTCGTAGCCGATTGTCGACCACCGCAGCCGGGTCGTCGGTCGTGCCCATGCGGCACGTGCCGACCGGATGGAAGATGGTCGTGCCGACGAGACCTGCGGCCTGTTCCAGTTCTTCTTCAGTTTGATACTGCATGCCCGGCAGAATCTCTTGCGGCCGATAGCGCGCGAGCGCCGGTGCCATGGCGATGCGGCGCGTAAGACGCAATGCGTTGGCGGCGACGTGCCGGTCGTAATCGCTAGACAGGTAATTCGGTGCGATCAGAGGTGGCGCGGACGCGTCGGCCGATCCGATGTGAATGCTGCCGCGCGATGTAGGCCGCAACTGACACACCGACGCCGTGAACGCATTGAACCGATGCAGCGGCTCGCCGAAGCGATCGAGCGAAAGCGGCTGCACGTGATATTCGAGGTCCGGACGCGTGAGCGAGTGATCGTCGGGATCGGACTTGGCGAACGCACCGAGTTGCGATGGCGACATCGACATCGGGCCGCTTTGCAACAGCGCGTATTGCAAGCCGATCATCAGCTTGCCCCACCAATGCGCGGAAGCCGTATTGAGCGTGCGCACGCCATCGACTTTATAAGCCATGCGCAACTGCAAATGGTCTTGCAGATTTTCGCCGACGCCCCGCAGATCCTTGACGACCTCGATACCCAGATTTTGCAGCCGTGCGCCGTTGCCGATACCGGACAATTCGAGCAGTTGCGGCGAGTTGACCGCCCCCGAACTGAGGATGACTTCGCAGCGGGCCTTGGCGAGATAGTCGACGTTGTCGCCGCGATATTCGACGCCGCTGCAGCGGCGCCCTTCGAACACGACGCGCTGCGTGTGCGCGCCGGTGATGACCGTCAGATTCGGACGCTTGAGTGCGGGGCGCAAGAACGCTTTCGACGCATTCCAGCGAATCCCGCGTTTCTGATTGACGTCGAAGTAGCCGACGCCGGTGTTATCGCCGCGATTGAAGTCATCCGTAGCGGGGATGCCGTTCTGCTGCGCCGCTTTCGAAAACTCTTCAAGAATCTTCCATTTCAGCCGTTGTTTTTCGACGCGCCACGGTCCACCCGCGCCGTGCGATTCGTTCGCGCCGGCGTGATGGTCTTCGCTGCGTTTGAAGACCGGCAGCACGGCGTTCCATGACCACGATGGATCGTTGGTCACGCGGGCCCATTCGTCGTAGTCCTCGCGCTGGCCGCGCATATAGATCATGCCGTTGATCGACGAACTGCCGCCCAGCACGCGGCCGCGTGGATACGACAGTGCGCGTCCGTTGAGCCCCGCTTCAGGCTGCGTCTTATAGAGCCAGTCCGTACGCGGATTACCGATGCAATACAGGTAGCCGACCGGCACGTGAATCCAGTGGTAATCGTCTTTGCCACCTGCTTCCAGCAGCAGCACGTGGACGTCCGGATCTTCGGTCAGCCGGTTGGCGAGCACGCAGCCCGCCGTGCCCGCGCCGACAATGATGTAGTCGAATTCGCCTTCCAGCCGACGCTCGGACGCCTGTGTGCTTTCGGTTTGGCTCATGATTCAGTCTCCTAAGCTTTTTTCCGCGAGCCGCATGCTTCTCATGCGGCCGCGGTGCTCTGCTTTATTTATTCTCTGCGGCAACCGAACCGGACTATTTGGCGACCGGCATCGTGAATTCGGCGCCCTTCGCGATGCTGTCGGGCCAGCGCTGCATGATGCTCTTGTAGCGCGTGTAGAACCGCACGCCTTCCTCGCCATATGCATGATGGTCGCCGAATAACGATTTCTTCCATCCGCCGAACGAATGCCACGCCATCGGCACCGGAATCGGCACGTTGATTCCCACCATGCCGATCTCGATCTGTCGTGAGAAAGCCCGCGCAACGCCGCCGTCGGACGTGAACAACGACACCCCGTTGGCGAACTGGTTAGCGTTGATGAGTTCGACCGCTGACGCGAAATCCGGCACGCGCACCACGCACAGCACCGGTCCGAAAATCTCTTCGCGGTAGATCTTCATGTCGGTCGACACATCATCGAACAGGGTGCCGCCGAGAAAGAAACCCTTCTCGTGACCGGCGACCTGATGACCCCGGCCATCGACCACCAGCTTCGCGCCTGCCGCAATACCTGCGTCGATATACCCGACCACCTTCTCGCGATGCGTCGCGGTAACCAACGGGCCCATCTCGGCCGCGGACTCCATGCCGTTGAGTATCTTCAGGCTCTGCACGCGCGGCGTCAGCCGTTCGATCAGTTCATCGGCGATATGACCTACCGCGACCGCCACCGAAATCGCCATGCACCGCTCGCCCGCCGAACCGTATGCGGCGCCGATCAGCGCATCGACGGCCTGATCGAGATCGGCGTCCGGCATCACCACCAGATGATTCTTCGCTCCGCCCAGCGCCTGCACGCGCTTGCCGTGTTTCGTGCCCTCCGTGTAGATGTACTCGGCGATCGGCGTCGATCCGACAAACGACAACGCGCTCACTTCGGGATGCACGAGCAGCGCGTCGACCGCCACCTTGTCGCCGTGCACGACGTTGAACACGCCATCGGGCAAGCCCGCTTCCTTCAGCAATTCGGCGAGCCGGTTCGACGCGGACGGATCGCGCTCCGACGGCTTCAAAACGAAGGTATTGCCGCACGCGATCGCGACGGGGAACATCCAGCACGGCACCATCATCGGGAAGTTGAAAGGTGTAATGCCCGCGACCACGCCGAGCGGCTGGCGCAGATTCCAGTTGTCGATGCCGCCGCCGATCTGATCGGTGAAGTCGGTCTTCAACAGATTTGGAATGCCGCACGCGAACTCGACGATCTCGATGCCGCGCATTACCTCGCCCTTCGCATCCGAGAACACCTTGCCGTGCTCGCGCGTGATGAGCTCCGCCAGTTCGTCGTGGTGACGGTCGAGCAATTCCTTGAACTTGAACAGCACGCGCGCCCGCTTGATCGGCGCGGTTTCGCTCCATGCGGGAAAGGCGGCCCGGGCGGCGGCCACCGCTGCGTCCACCTCGGCGACGCTAGCCAGCGGCACGCGTGCGCTCACGCTGCCGAGCGCCGGATTGAAGACGTCGCCAAAGCGCCCGCTCGTGCCATCGAGGGTCTTGCCATTGATGAAATGGGTTAGCGCACGTGCGGTGGTCACGCTGCGCTGGGTCTCGTCCTGAAGTGTCTCGCTCATGTCCGTCCTCTTCCTGTGAAGTCTTCCGCTCGGCCCGCAAGGCTCGCTGGGAGCGTGATGAAGGCCCAGCCTAAAGCGCTTCGAGGCGACAAATCCAATGATTAATGCTCAACTGCGCTATAAGCCGCGCTAATATCAGGCTATGGACCTGATTCTGCTCCGAGCTTTCGTCACCGTCGCGCGGGAGGGCAACCTCACGCGTGCTGCGGTACAGCTACACCTGACCCAACCCGCCGTCAGCCTGCAAATCAAGCATTTGCAGGAGACCCTCGGCGTGATGCTGTTCACGCGGACTTCGCACGGCCTCTCTCTCACGCGCGACGGCCAGGCGCTGCTGCCCCACGCCGAACGCGCGCTGGGCGCGGCGGCCGACGTGCAGCGTGCCGCGCAGTCGCTGCGTCACGAGGTGCGCGGACGCTTGCGGATCGGCACGATTCTCGACCCGGCGTTTCTGCGCCTGGGCGGCTTTCTCAAACAGCTGGTCGAGACCTGGCCACACATCGAAACGGCCTTGCGGCACGGCATGTCGGGCTGGGTGCTGGCGCAGATTCGCGCGGGCGAGTTGGATGTCGGCTACTACATCGGCCTGCCGCCCGACGACGACACGCGCGACGGCGCAACCTTCCACGCGCTGACGCTCACTCATTTCCAGTATCGCGTGCTGGCGCCGGCTGGCTGGAAAGATCGCGTCAAAGGTGCGCGCGACTGGCGTTCGCTCGCCGCATTGCCATGGATCTGGACGCCGCCCGCGTCCGCGCACAACCGGCTGTTGTCGCGCTGCTTCGACGAAGCCGGCGTGAAACCGGTCAAGGTCGCGGAAGTGGATCAGGAGCCGTCGATGCTCGATCTGGTGAAATCTGGCGTCGGCCTCACGCTCGCGCGCGACGCCACCGCGATCGCCGAAGCGCATGCGCACGCGCTGACCATCGTCGAGGGCATCGCGGTGCCAACCCAGCTCAGCTTCGTCACGCTGGAAGAACGCAAGGACGAACCGGCCATTGCCGCGGCGTTGAAGCTGATCGAACAGCAATGGGCAACGTGAACGCGGGCATGAGCGCAGCCCCGCGAGCGTTTCAGGCACTGTGGACAACGTGGGGACCGCTGCGATATGAGCCGCGCTAATGCAAGGCGTGCGCAACGCCACCTTGATGGCAACCGCTTGCAGCCGCGAACTCGAAGTGGTGCTTGTTCAGGACGACGACGAAGCAGGCGGCCACGCCGAAGCCCACGCGATCTTCAAGCGCCTCGGTGTCGAGGAAGCGGATCCGGTCGCGGTGGCCTACGTCGATCTGCTCAGTCCGGAAAGCGAGCCGAAGCTCGTGGCCTAACCCACCCGCCGCGCGGACCGCGTCGAAGCTCGCGCGGCCGCCTCAGCCGGCGGCCGCGCCCGGCGAGAGATGGCCGAGCGGCAATGGCCCATTGCGCTTGAACGTGGTGAGTACGATGTTCGAGCGCACGCTATCGACGCCGGGCACGCGCATCAGTTTCTTCATCACGAAGGTCGACAGATAGTTCAGATCAGGCGCGACGATGCGCAGCAGGTAATCGGCATCGCCCACCACCGCGTGACACTCCAGCACTTCGGGCAACACATCGATCTGTTGCTGGAATTGCTCGATGATCGAATCGCCGTGGTGCTTCAACTTCAAACTCGTAAAAGCGGTGACGCCGAGGCCGAGCTTTTCCGGGCGCAGCACGACACGATAACCGTCCACCACGCCTACCTGTTCCAGCCGCTGCAAGCGCCGTCCGATCTGCGAGGGCGACAGCGGCACCTGCTCGGCCAGTTGCTGATGGGTGGCCCGGCCGAAGCGCTGCAGCACGTCCAGCAGCGCGAGATCGAAGTGATCGAGTTCCAACATGTCGATTGTCCGCATTGAATGGCCATTTTATACACGATTATTGCATATTGGCGCCCATAAACGCTATCCTTGCGCCCATCCCGCGCGCTTGCCGCTCTAGACTTGCATCATCCACTCCACTTGCAAGCACCGCAGAGCGCAGCGCCCATGTCCACCGCCAGCACCGCCAATACCGCCCGGCTCAAAAAGCAATTCGACGCGGGCCTCCAAACCCGCGCCGATTTCACCATCGACCAACCGATCGAACGATATGGCGCGGTCGATCACGCGGTCTGGCAACAGCTCTACGCACGTCAGATCAGGCTGCTCAACGGTCGCGTCTGCGAGGAGTTTCTGGCGGGTATCGAAAGCATCGGCATGCCGGCCAACCGCGTGCCTTCGTTCGATGAAGTCAACGCGAAGCTGACACCGGCCACCGGCTGGCAAATCGTCGCAGTACCGGGTCTCGTGCCGGACCACGTGTTCTTCGAGCATCTCGCGAACCGGCGCTTCCCTGTCACGTGGTGGATGCGCGGCCCGGACCAGCTCGATTATCTGCAGGAGCCCGACTGCTTTCACGACCTGTTCGGTCACGTGCCGCTGCTGGTCAACCCGGTGTTCGCCGATTACATGCACGCGTACGGCCGCGCCGCGCTCGCAGCCAACGACGCCGGCGCGCTGCCGCTGCTCGCCCGACTTTATTGGTACACAGTGGAGTTCGGCCTGATCCGTGACGCCGCGAGTCCGAACGGCGTGAAGATCTACGGCGCGGGCATCGTGTCGAGCAAGGGCGAAACGCTGTACAGCCAGCAAAGCGCGGCGCCGAACCGGCTCGGCTTCAATCTTGAGCGCGTGATGCGCACGCGTTACCGCATCGACACGTTCCAGAAAACCTACTTCGTGATCGACGATTTCGCGCAGCTGTTCAGCGTCGCGCAGACCGATTTAGCGCCGCTGCTGACGCGGCTCGCCGCCGAACACGCTTTCATGGCTGGCGATGTGGTCGAAAGCGATTGCGTCATCACGTATGGTTCGCGGGAAGGCTGGCAAGACGACGGCGACGTCTGACGACGAAAACCCCGACCACGGTAGCGCGACCGCCCCGCCAGCGGGCGCGCGTCATCCGTGAAAAAATAATGAAGGCGCACACCCCTGGCGCGCCTGTATTGATCCGACGAGGTAACGCCATGATTCAGAAACTGACTTCCGAAGAGCGCGCCAATCAGGTCGCCCAGCTGAACGGCTGGCAAGCCGTAACGGACCGCGACGCGATCCAGCGCACGCTCCAGTTCGCCGATTTCAACGAAGCATTCGGCTTCATGACGCGCGTGGCGATCAAGGCGCAGGAAATGGATCACCACCCGGAATGGTTCAACGTGTACAGCAAAGTGGAGATTACGCTCTCCACGCACGAGGCCGACGGCGTAACCGAGCGCGACATCCGACTGGCCACGTTCATCGACAGTATTACAGCGTAATACAAAAAATCCACTGGTTTTCGTGCACGTTTATCTCATGTGCGCTGCACAATAGAGCGTCAGTGAAAGGACAATGCAGGCAATCGTTCGTGCAAACCTTCAGTTCTACAGGCTATTATTAAGGCTAACGTAAGATTCCCAGGCTTGCCTCGCCGTCTCGTCCAAACGATCCGGCGACAGCGTCTGCTGACGCTGTACAATCAGCAGCGCATACGGCTTGGAGAGCGCGCTTGCCTCCTTGCACAGAACGAGTTCGTCGCCGCTCGAAGGTGAGCGGGCGCGCCAGAAGTTGATCGCGGCTTCCAGTTCGTGAATCGATATTTCGGACATGACTTCGTGATCGCTCGGAGGGCGCTTCAAGGCGGCTCGGTGGCTGCTTCGTGGCACGTTTCCCGCCGTCCGGCACGGCCACGCCGCACGCTGTGTGCGGCAGGCGCCCCGGCGAACCGCTTGCCCAAACGCCTAAACCCATTGTACTTGAGCGAAATCCATGCGACTCCTTCTGATCGAAGATGACCGCCCCATCGCACGCGGCATCCAAAGCAGTCTCGAACAAGCCGGCTTCACCGTCGACATGGTTCACGACGGCATTTTCGCCGAACAGGCCCTCACGCAAAACCGTCACGAGTTGGTGATTCTCGACCTGGGCCTGCCCGGCATCGACGGCATGACGCTGCTCGCGCGCTTTCGTCAAAGCAATCGCCACACGCCGGTGATCATTCTCACCGCGCGCGACGAATTGAACGACCGCGTTCAGGGCCTGAATTCCGGCGCCGACGACTACATGCTGAAGCCGTTCGAACCCGCCGAACTCGAAGCGCGCATCCGCGCAGTGATGCGCCGCAGCGGTCCGCACGGCGACATGCCGCGTCCGGAAGTGTCGCTCGGCGGTGTGCGTCTGTCGGGCGTCGATCGCCGCATTTTCAACGACGACAAGCCGCTCGAGCTGTCGCCGCGTGAATTCGCGGTGCTCGAAATGCTGCTGCTGCGTCACGGCCGTGTGGTCAGCAAGGCGCAACTGCAAGACCACCTGACGCATTTCGGCGGCGATCTCGGCGACACCGCGATCGAAGTCTACGTGCACCGGGTGCGTAAAAAACTCGAGAACTGCCGTGTCGAAATCGTCACGGTGCGTGGCTTTGGTTATCTGTTGCAGGAAATCCGCCAAGCCGCATAATCGTCGTGAAGGCCGCGAACTTGGTCGCGGCCTGACGGCGCCGGGCCGGCGCCGCGCACTCGATGCGCAGTTCGCCGGCATCCGGCGAATTTCACGGCGCCTTACGCCGTTGCCTTTTTCCCGCGCGTTCGATCATGCCCCAGCCGGCCGCCAATAGTCTGCGCCGCACGCTGCTGCGGCGCCTCGCTGCACCCCTTTCGCTGCTCGCTCTGATGAGCGGCCTGATCGCTTACTGGCTGGCGTGGCAGTACACGCAGCACGTCGTCGACCGCTCGCTCGCCGACCTCGCCACGGCGATTTCCAAACAGATCCAGATTGCCGGCCCGGACGCGCCGATCACCGTGCCGCCGCTCGCTCAGGCCATGTTCTCTGATCCGGTCGAACAGCTCGTCTACCGGATCAGCAACGGCGAGACTGAAATCGCCGGCGACCACGATCTGCCGTTGCAAGGCAGCAGCGTGCGCCGCATGCACTACGCGTACGTGTTCGAAACGCAGCATCAAGGCGTGACGGTGCGCGTCGCCCAGGTGCGCGTCGATCAGCCGACCGGCAACCCAATCGTCGTCGAAGTGGGTCAGCCGGTGCATCACCGGTTTCGCATCGCCGCCGAGTTTCTGATCGCGATCATGATGCCGCTGCTGTTGCTGCTGCTCGCGGGTTGGGTGATCGTGTGGCGCGTCGTCAATCAGCAGCTTAATCCGCTGACCGATCTTGCGGATTCGCTTAACCGCCAGACCCATACCTCGCTCGAACCAGTCGACGAAACCTATGTGCCGGTGGAAATCCGTCCGCTGACAGGCGCGCTGAACGCGTTGCTCGACCGCCTGAAAACCGCACTCGACGGGCAGCGCAAGTTTATCGCCGACGCCGCGCACCAGTTGCGCACGCCGCTTACGGCTGTGAAGTTGCACGCGGAGCAGGCGGCCGTCGCGCGCGATCCGCAGCAAACGCTGACCGCCGTGCGGGAGCTGCGCGCCGCGGCCGACCGCGCTGTGCGGCTGTCGAATCAACTACTGTCGCTGGCGCGCGCGGAGCCGAGCGAACAGGCCGCCCGCTTCGTCAACGTGGATATGTCCGCGCTCGCGTTCGATACCGGCGCGGAGTGGGTACCGCGCGCGTTGACGTTCCACGTCGACCTCGGCTTCCAGCGCCTCGACGATCCCTCCAACGATCACCCGTTGATCGCGCGTGGCAACCCCGTGCTACTGCACGAAGTGATCGCCAATCTGCTGGATAACGCGCTCAAGTATGTGCCGCCTTCGCGCCTCGATGGCGGCCGCATCACGGTGACGGTTTCGCAAACGATGATCGGCGAGCTGCGCATGGCCGAGATCGCGGTCGAAGACAATGGACCCGGCGTGCCGCGCGCGCAGCAAACGGACCTGTTCAAGCGTTTCTTCCGCGGCGACGGCCAGAGCGAAGCCGGTGTGGACACCGGCGCCGGTCTCGGTCTCGCGATCGTCCACGACATCATGATCCTGCATCACGGCAGCGTGCATTACGAAGATGCGCCCGAAGGCGGCGCCCGTTTCATCGTGCGTATTCCGCTCGTGCCGATCGACGTTCAGCGCAACCCGCTGACTGCCGAACCATCCCGGCCGGCAAAAAAATCGGCGCACTCGGCGCCGGTGGATATGTGACTCTCTAGCTGCTCAACGGGCTGCGGCGAGTTCACTGACGTGAGCAACTCGCGCAGCCCGTGGTTCATTTCTTCTTCGCCTCCTTTGCCGCCTTTGCGGATTTGCCCGCGCCTTTCTCTTTCTCCGGCGGCGCCAGCATCGTGCCACGGCACTTGCGTGCGCCGCAGCGGCATTCGTATTCCTTTTTGAGCTTGTTGGTCTGACGCGCGTCGATCACGAGGCCGTAGTCGTAAAATATCTCTTCGCCTTGTGCAATGTCGCGCAGCGCGTGCACATACACGTGACCGTCGATTTCTTCCGCTTCGCAGTTCGGCGCGCACGAATGATTGATCCAGCGCGCGCTGTTGCCGTTCACTTTGCCGTCGATCACCTTGCCGCTGTCGAGCGCGAAATAGAACGTGTGATTCGGTTCGGCCGGATTGTGCGGATGACGGCGCAATGCTTCTTTCCAAGAGATCCGTTCGCCCTTGTATTCGATTAGCCGCTCGCCGGCCGCAATCGGTTCGAGGGCAAACACGCCTTTGCCGTGCACACCTGAACGACGCACGGCGATCCTGCGTGAACTCATTGAATGAATCCTTGTGAAGAACTGGGGATGAAGTCCGGCAGCCGCCTGAGACGTCCGCGTGTGACGCGCTGCTCTTTTTCTGAAGCGGATAGCAAACGCGGCGCCCTGCGAGCGCCGCGTCGACTTGCAACGCTCACGCGTCACATCCGGCATCCTACACGTTCAAGCCGGCTTCGTTCAACCGTCAAAAAGACACATTGCAGCACGCGCTTCGCTGGTTTTACCGCTGTCCGAATGAAATATCGCCGAACAGCGCTTTCTGTTCGCGCGGTTGCGAACGCCAATACTGCGGCGGCGCTTCGACCGTAGCGCCCAGTTGCGCCGCCGCGTGCCACGGCCAACGCGGGTTGTACAGCAACGCGCGCGCCAGCGCGATCAAATCGGCATCGCCCGCTTCGATCAGTTGCTCGGCGTGCAGCGGATCGGTGATCAGGCCGACGCCGATGGTCGTGAGACCCGTGGCGTGCTTGACCGCCTTCGCGAATGGAATCTGATAGCCCGGCTCCAGCGGAATCTTTTGCAGCGGCGACACGCCACCCGACGAGACGTCGATCCAGTCGCAACCGCGCTTTTCCAATTCGTGCGCGAAAGCGATCGTGTCGTCGAGCGACCAGCCGCCTTCGACCCAGTCGGTCGCGGAAACCCGCACCCCGACCGGTTTGTCGGCTGGGAATGCGGCGCGCACGATGTCGAAGATCTCGAGCGGAAAGCGCATGCGATTTTCGAGCGAACCGCCGTAGTCGTCGTCGCGCTGATTGGCAATTGGCGAGAGGAATTGATGCAGCAGATAACCATGCGCCGCATGCACTTCCAATCCGTCGATGCCGAGGCGCGCAGCGCGCCGCGCCGACGCTGCGAACGCTGCGCGAATGCGGTTCAGTCCAGCCATATCGAGCGCGAGAGGCGGCTCTTCGCCAGCCTTGTGCGGCAACGCGGACGGCGCATGCGGCAGCCAGCCGCCTTGCGATACGGGAATCAACTGGCCGCCTTCCCACGGCACATGGCTCGACGCCTTGCGCCCTGCGTGCGCCAACTGCATCGTCACGTTGATATGCGAATATTTGCGGATCGCGGCCAGCACCGGCACGAGCGCGGCTTCGGTGACGTCGTCCCACAGACCGAGATCGCCCGGCGTGATGCGGCCATCGGGTTCGACCGAGGTCGCCTCGATGAACAACATGCCGGCGCCCGACAACGCGAGACTGCCGAGGTGGATGATGTGCCACGCCGTCGCCTCGCCACGTTCAGCGGAATACTGGCACATCGGGGACACGACGATACGATTGGGAAGCGTCACGCTACGCAGCGTGAGCGGAGAAAAAAGCGCGCTCATGGATTACGCCCAGTAGAAGCCCGAGAGCGATCGAGCATAGCACCGTGGGCGGTTTACTGCATGAAACCCGGGGTCAGCAGCGCGCCTCGACCTGATCGAGCCATTCGCCAAACATCCGGCGTGCGGCGACTTCGAGTGCGGGAGCGAATTGCGCGGTCTCGGCGCGCAACCGGCGCGCGTCGATACCCCGCATGGCAAGCTCGCCCGCATTGCCGATCAGCCAAGGCTCGAACCGGTCGGCGCGGATCTCCGGGTGACATTGCAAACCCAGCACATGATTGCCCCAGGCGAACGCCTGGTTCTCGCAGGCTGGCGTCGAAGCAAGGCGCGTCGCGTTGTCGGGCAGATCGAAGGTGTCGCCGTGCCAATGCATCATCGACGTATGCGCGCCGTCCAGATGACGCACCGGCGAAGCGCGTCCGGCATCGGTCAAGGCAAGCGGCGTCCAACCGATCTCGGTATGACCTGAAGGATAGACCCGCGCGCCGAGTGCACGCGCGATCAATTGCGCGCCGAGGCAGATGCCGAGGGTCGGCAAACCAGCTACGATGCGTTTCTCGATCAGCGACAGCAGCGGCACGAGGGTTGGATAAAGCGCATCGTCGGTTGCGCTGATCGGGCCGCCGAGCACCACCATCAGCGATGCGGCGAGCGGGTTCGGCGCGTTGACACGGGCGAAGCCCACATCGAGATAACGAACCGGGCACCCGCGCTCGCCGAGCACCATCTCAAGACTGCCCAGATCCTCGAAGTGCACATGACGAACGGCCAGTACTTCGCGATTCATCGCCCTGTCCCACCTTCAGGTTGACTAAAGACTTGCCGCCAGGCGGCGCCGGCCAGTTCGCCGGCGACGCCCTATGCCGCCCGCCGAAGCCGGTCCGGGCAGTGTAGCGGATTGTCCCGAAAGAAGCCGCCTTACTGGGCGAAGATCTTCCAGGTCTTCTTCTGGGTGGCGACGTCGGCGGTTTCGTGCACCGAGCAGTCGAGACGCAGATCCGTGTCCGACATGTTCATGTCGAGCAACGCGCAGTGATGCGGCGTCTTCTTCGGATTCTTGCTCGGCTCGAAGTGCGCGCAGCTCAGGCACATGCGGTGCGGCGGAATGTTGCCTTGCGCTTCGAGCTGATGCACGGTCTTGAGCAACGTGCGATAGAAGACGGCCTGCTCGTCGTCGCGCAACGTGCCGACTGCCTTGGCCAGGAAGTCCGGCCATTGCGCCGCGCGCTTCGCAGCCGTGCGGCCACGCGCGGTCAGGCGGACCGCGAGGGCGCGGCCGTCGTCCAACGCACGGCGCTTTTCGACCAGGCCTTTGCTTTCGAGCGTGCTGACCGCATCGCTGGTGGTCGCGGCGGTCAAGGCCGTCTCACGGGCGATTTCGCCAAGGCGCATGGGGCCCTTACGCTGCAT
Source organism: Paraburkholderia sediminicola (assembly GCF_046026895.1). Classification (GTDB taxonomy): domain Bacteria; phylum Pseudomonadota; class Gammaproteobacteria; order Burkholderiales; family Burkholderiaceae; genus Paraburkholderia; species Paraburkholderia sediminicola_C. Next base: position 286,889 of record NZ_JAQQEU010000001.1, on the reverse strand, counting down.
CAACAAGACCAGGATTTCGCCCTGAGTCGGCGTGAGGCCTGCGCCTTCGGCCCATTCCCAAGCCTGGCTCCGCATCGCCGTGCTCAATCGCAATAGGCTGTGGGTCACTCGCCCCGTCGCCTGTTCTCCGTATACGCCTTCGCTCATAATCTTCGATTCGTTTATTGACAGCGTTCGCGCGATGCCGGTGAACTGCTTGCCGACCTCGCCCGTAGCCTGTGTGGGGTCGCTTCGCCAAACCGCGGACGAAACCGTTTCTACTATCTCAAAAATCTACCGCCCTGCAAGCCCAAGTCGGTGAAAACGACATTCTATGCGAGAGCGGCAAATCGTACAGCTAACTTATCCAACGCGGTCTGTGGATAACCACGGGAAAACAAGTGGACAGCGTGTGCAGCGACGCTTGATAAGTACTCAGGCCGTGCTGGGCGCGCCAGAACCTATTCTCGTTTACCGGTTCCGGCGTACCGCGAGCGGGTCTGATTGTAGTTTACGCAGCGTGTTGACTTTGCAGGGAATTATTCAGTTGTCCACAGGCTGATGCAATGCTTGTTAACGACTACGTTTGTACACGTAAACTTTGGAAAAACCTGAAGGCCTGCGACCTGGAAATTTTCATTACGAAAAAAAACCCGCTCGAAGCGGGTTTCCTTAAGGTTTATTAACCTGGACAATGCCCCGACGGCTAGGCTCGCCATTGCAGACACTGCTGCCGTACCGCTTCGTGCAAGGACTTTTCCTGCGCGAAGACACTGCGCAGCCATGTCGCATCGTTCATCTGCCCGCGAGCAATCGCCCCGATTTCGGCGAGCGCGTTGCCAGAACCCAGCGCCTCGGCATGCGGTGCGATCAGTTGGAGCGTTTCGAGGATATCCTCTGAAATCGTCTTGCGTTCGCCCGTTTGCGGATTGATGCAGGTGCCGGCCAGACCGAATCGGCATGCTTCGAAGCGATTGAACGTGTAGACGAGATAGTCGTCTTCCTTGGGCGTGATCGGCTTGTCCAGCAACAGGTGCCGGGCCAGCGTTTGGATGTAGCAGGCAATCGCCGCGGCGCGGTCCACCGAAAACGGCGTGTCCATCACCCGAACTTCGATCGTGCCGAAACCCGGCTTCGGGCGGATGTCCCAGTAAAAGTCCTTCATGCTGTTGACCACGCCGGTGTGCACCATCTTCGAGAAGTATTCCTCGAAGCTGTCCCACGTCAGCACGAACGGCGCGCGGCCCGACAACGGAAACGCGAACACGGAATTCAGTCGTGCCGAATGAAAACCGGTGTCGACGCCCTGCACGAACGGCGACGACGCGGACAACGCGATGAAGTGCGGAATGAAGCGCGACATCGAATGCAGCAGATAGAGCGCGCTGTCGGGATTCGGGCAACCGATGTGTACGTGCTGCCCGAACACCGTGAACTGCTTCGCAAGATAGCCGTACAACTCGGAAATATACTGAAAGCGCGGCGTATCGACGATCTGCCGCTCGCTCCATTGCTGGAATGCGTGCGTGCCGCCGCCGCACAAGCCGACGTTCAGATGATCGGCCGCCGACACCAGCGTGTCGCGAATCTTGCGCAAGTCGGTGACGGCCTGCTCGTGTGTCGTGCAAATGTCGGTCGACAACTCGATCATGCTTTCGGTGATTTCCGGCGTGATGTTGCCTGGAATCTTTTCGTCCTTGATGAGACGCAGCAGGTCCGTACCGGCTTTGGTCAGATCATAATCGTGCGTATTGACGATCTGCATTTCGAGTTCGACGCCGAACGTGAACGGTTTCGAATCAATGAAGGGTTCGAGTGACATAACGTCCCCTGAGTCAGGTCGGCCGGGCGGTTGTCACATGCCCGGCCGTTTTTTTGAGTCGGATGAACTGAATGAAGCGCGGCGCACCTGGAGCGAGCGGCGTGCGCTGACCGCCTACTCTTCGCGCCGCTCGGCCACCAGCGCGAGGCTGCGATAGACGAGCCACGGCCCGAGAATCTGCAGCACGAAAATCGAACACATCACGATGGCGCGCAATTGCGGGTCGAAATTCGGATAGAGATTGTAGGTGTCGTCGACCAGCAGATAAGCGAGCGCCGACATCGGCGATAACGACAAACCGAGCGCCATCCCCTGTTTCCAGTTCAGGCCGCTCGGCTTGGCAAACGCCATCACGCCGACCAGTTTCGCCACCAGACGCGCAACAATCAGACCCAGCGCCGCGACGCCGCCGAGGGCTATGTGTTTCCACTCGAACGAAGTCAGCGTCAGCACGAACAGAATCACAGTCAGCAACCAGCCCGCCGTGCCGAAATGCTGCGGCCACAGTTGCGGCCGCGCCTCATGATTCTTCACGATGATGCCCGCGGCCAGCAACGCGAGAATGGTCGACAGTTTGAACAGATGCGCGACCGCGATCGCCAGCAGCACGAGGCCGAACAACGCGACAAACGAATGCTCGTCCTGCATGTTCAGACGGCGATAGAAGAACGTGCAGGTGCGCGCGAGCAGATACGCGAGCACGAGCGAGCCGATCAGCAGATAAAGCGGTTGCAGAATGGTCGCGAAGACGTTGCCGTAGACCTCTTGATGCAACCAGCTCGACACCAGCTTTTCAATCACCACCGCATACATGCTGTTCAGCGCCGTCAAGGTCAAGAGACGCTGGGTCACCTGGCCTTCCGCGCGCAATTCTGTTTTGAGCTGGATCACCATAGCGGGCGAGGTCGCCATCGCAATCGCGGCGAGCACCGTCGCCACCATCAGCGGCACCTTCAGGAACAGCAACACAGGCAGTACGAACGCGAAAGTTAGCGTGGCTTCGGCCACGCTCGACAGGATCAGCCACGGATTGCGGCGAATCCAGCGCAAATCGAGGCGGCTGCCGAGTTCGAACAACAGTAAACCGAGCGCGACATCGAGCAACGGCCGCGCGGCGTTCGCGGAATCCGCATCGATCACGCCGAAGCCGGCCGCGCCGGCAATCAGACCAATGACCGCATACCCGGAAATGCGTGGCAAACGCCAGGCGCGATAGCACAGTTCGCCGCATAGACCAGCGGCGAGCAACGCGAGACCAGCCCAAAAGATGGCGTCGGGTGAGAGCGGCCAGGCTGGAAAAAATGAAAACGCCGAATTCATCGTGATGGATTCTCCTTTTTGCAGCAACGGCAGACGATACGAACCGGCGTAAACGCCGGCGAGCAATTGGGCGCGTTGGACGCTCACTGTCGCAATCGCTTCGCGTGGTCCGCGTTGCGAGATTTTTTTGATCGGATGATCGGAATGCACCGCAGCCGCATGGAACCCGGCACATTCGAGGATGCGGCTGTAGCAACTGGGACGGTGAAAGAACGCCGTCGACTCTGAATCAGATTCTGATTGACCGGCGCCGTTCCATTGCTACGCGCGCTGCCGATGGCGGCGCACGACGCGGAAAAGAACGGCGATTGTGCCACAGCTTTTTCAGCCTTGACCGAAAAGACACCATCATGCAGGCAAAACGGTAAAAACGTACGTTATCTTGCGCACCTGAGGAAAAAGCGACCTTTTAAACCCGGGATCTGCTCGCGGCGAACGAGCCGATTGACCGCTCCGTGTGTGCTTTTCGGACATTGCCGCAGAAGATTGGCGCCGGTTTTAAAGAGGTTCAAGCCAGCCGGGGAGCACGGCGTCAGCCTCGGCCTTGTGTTTACAGGTTTACTGTATGTATACGTAGTAACAGTTAACAAGGTGCCTCGGTTTCTGTGGATAACCGTGGTTTACCGAAACGAATCATCGCCTTGCCGACGGCATAACCGGATGCACAGCATGTGCGGGAGCGGCGCGTATACGAGGGCAACTTTTGGCGATTTTCGGCGACGGCAAAGTTACCCCGTTTACGTCCACAACGGTTCCACACGACTTGCGCCGGTTAACCGCGCGGTTATCCACAAGTTTCGGTGGATAACTCCGTCGCCCCGTATACCGGTTAACGCCCCAGTTAGCTTACAGTTCCCTGGCGTAATGCACGCAGCAGGAAACGTGCAGGATCGATGTCTTCCGCGAGATCGCGTTCGAGCGGCCACGGCTCGCCTTCTATTTGCGACGCAATCAACTCGGCGCCGAGCGTGGCCCACACCAGTCCGCGCGACCCATACGCGAACGCGCCGTACAAGCCCTCGGTGCGCGGGAGGTCGAGCGGCCAGGCGCCACGCAGACGCTGCGCGTCGCGTGCTGCCTGGGCTTCGTCGGCGAGTTGGCCGATCATCGGCATGCGGTCGCTCGTCACACAGCGGAACGCGACGCGTCCAGCGAGTCCCGTGGAGTCCGCCGTATCAGCTACGCTTGAAAACGCGGGCAGCATCTGCGCGACGCGCTGGATGTTTTCCAGATGACCCTCCGCGCGGAGCGACGTGTCGGGGTTGTCGAGTTCATAGGTGGCGCCAGCTAGCGTGACGCCGTTTGCAAGCGGCACCGCATACCCGTCGCCGATCACCGGCACCGCAAGCGTCGCCGCCCTGCCCGCTGGCAGCAACGTCAACTGGCCACGGATGCTGCGAGTCGGCGCATGCCGCAAGCCCGCGATGCGTGCGGCGTCGTGAGCACTCGCGACGATTACCACCGGGGCGCGCACAACGACCTGGCCTGATGTGTCGAATACGGTCCACTGATCGCCGGATCGTGCGAGCCGCCCGACTTCGACGCCGAAGCGGCGTTCGAGGAGGCCGCCCGCCGCGGCGAACTGGGCGGCGCACAGCGAAGCCGGATCGATCCAGCCGCCTTGGGGAAAGAACCAGCCGCCGCGCGCGAGCGGCGTGCCAGCGAGCGTTTGCGCATCGGCCGCCGAGACGGGTGTCACGTAGTCAGACGGATAGCGGAACGCTGCGATCGCGTCGCTGATCGCACGGGCTTCGTCATCATCGGCCGCGATTTGCAGCAAGCCCTGCCCGCCGCGCGATGGCCGATGGCCGAGCCGTTCGAGTGCCGCCCAGCGCCTGAGCGCATACAGAAAACCCGCGCGCGTGACGCGCGAGGCCACACTGTCGTCGCGCGAGATCATCGGATGGAATACGCCCGCCGGATTGCCTGAGGCGTCCTGCGCGACCGACCCATGCCGTTCCAGCGACGTTACGCGCCAACCGCGCGCGGTGAGCCGTTCGATCGCCGCGCAGCCGGCGAGCCCGGCGCCGATCACCACCGCATGCCGTTCTTCGAGCGCGAGCGGCGCGGGCGGTTCATAGCGGCGCACGCGCCAGCGCGGCGCGAAGTCGCCGACCAGCATCGCCCGTTTCCAGCCGAAGCCCTCGACCTTGCGGTATTCGAAACCGCATTGAGTCAACGCGCGCTTGATGTCGCCCGCGCTGCTATAGGTGGCGAACGTGGCGCCTTCGCCCGCTAGCCGCGCGAGCGCCTTGAAAATCGCCGGGGTCCACAGTTCGGGGTTCCTCGCTGGCGCGAAGCCGTCGAGATAGAACGCGTCGGCGCGCAGTCTCAAGGCCGGCAAGCTGTGGGCCGCATCGGCCAGCACCAGCGTGAGAACGACACGCCCATCTTCGAATTCGAGACGATGCGTGCCGGGCACGAGCATCGGCCACGCGCTCGCGAGCGTTTCGCCCAGCGCCGCAATCGTCGGATCGGACAGCGTGGCCGCATAGACGCTGCGTAAATCGGCGACGGTAAACGGATGCTTCTCGGTCGAAACGAAATGCAGCCGCTCGCAGCGCGACGGATCGGCGCGCCACTCGGCCCACGTCACCAGAAAGTTGATACCCATGCCGAAGCCGGTTTCGAGCACGGTGAAAGTGCGGCGGTCCCGCCATCGTTCGGGCAGCCCATTGCCGCGCAGAAATACGTAGCGAGCCTGGTTGAGACCGCCGACGGCACTGTGATAGATGTCGTCGTAGAGCGGTGAAAACGGCGTGCCGTTGTCGCGAAAGGCGAGCACGGCGGGGATCAGCGGATCGGTCATGCGCGTCGGAAATGGACGCTCGAAAGAGCGGGTCGAACGTTACCGCCAGCGCGCGCAGCTCGCCGGACGGCGAAAAAGACGCGCCAAACGTTGGCAAAAACCAACGCCAAGCCCCGTCCCTACTGGGTTTCAGCCCTCGGTTGAGGGTCGCCGGACAGCAAAATTGCGATTTCTTCGCGATATCGGCCCGGAACCGTCTAATTCTTCGAAACCCTTGTCCTGATTGGGTTTGCGCTGCGCTATCATAGCAAGCGCCGCGAACCGAGCGGCGGCACGGCCGATGGACAGGCGCCTGTCCGGTGCCACAGATCCGGAGGGGGTCCGGCGCCGCCGCTACTCGACCGCGCGGCCCGCGCACGTATAATCGGCGCGTTCGCGCTGTTCGTATCAACCTAAACTCAGAAAGGAACCTTAATGAACAAACAGGAACTGATCGACGCCGTCGCAGGACAGACGGGCGCCAGCAAGGCTCAAACCGGTGAAACGCTGGACACGTTGCTTGAAGTGATCAAGAAGTCTGTGTCGAAGGGCGATGCGGTCCAGTTGATCGGCTTCGGTAGTTTTGGTTCGGGCAAGCGCGCGGCGCGCACGGGTCGCAACCCGAAGACCGGCGAGACCATCAAGATCCCGGCCGCCAAGACCGTCAAGTTCACGGCAGGCAAGGCGTTCAAGGACGCAGTCAACAAGCGCTAAGCAGACTACTGCCAGGCAGTTGACACCCGCCAACGGCGGGTTTTTTTTCGTCCGCGGGTTTTGCGTGGGGAAGAGCCGCGACGGGTGTCGCGGTTGAGTCAAGGCGTTGACCTTGCGCTGCCGTTGTTAGTCGTGACGGTGGCCGCCGTGGCCATGACCGTCGTGATCGTGATCATGGTGGTGATGATCATGGCCGTGATGGTCGTGTTCATCGTCGTCGAAGTCCCAGGCGGGGAACGGATCGGCGAACTGCTGCCACGCCTGCGGCCCTTGCGCGTATTCGTCGTCGCTCAATAGACACGCGTCGAACTTCGCTTGCCAAATCGCCGGGTCGATACCGACGCCGATCAGCACCAACTCCTGGCGACGGTCGCCGATGCTCAGATCATTGGGATCGCCGTACCAGTCGGCTGCGATTTCGGCGGCCAACTCGTCGCCGGCATCCGGCCATTCGCTGCGATCCTGGGCAGCCCACCACATGCCCGCCGGACCATGCCGGCAAGCGCCGCCCGCTTGCGACAGCGAACCGGCGATATCGTTGCGCGTGGCGAGCCAGAAGAAGCCCTTGCTGCGCAGCACGCCCTTCCACTCCTGGTGCAACAGCGCCCACAGCCGTTCCGGATGAAACGGCCGGCGCGCCCGGTAAATGAAATTGCCGATGCCGAATTCGTCCGCTTTGCCGTGATGCGCATGGCCGTGTTCGTGCTCATGATTGAGCGCCGCGAGCCAGCCCGGCGCGCTCGACGCCTCGTCGAAATCGAAGCGCCCGGTGTTCAGCACTTGCGCGAGCGGTACGTCGCCGAACCGGCTGACCACTTGCACCGCGCGCGGATTGAGTTGCGCGAGGATGCGTTGCAGGCGCCTGAGTTCGTCATCGCTGACGAGGTCGGCCTTGTTCACCACCAGCACGTCGCAGAACTCGACCTGCTCGATCAGCAGTTCGACGATGGTGCGGTCGTCTTCGTCGTTCACGGCGATGCCGCGTTCTTTAAGCGCGTCGGCCGAACCGTAGTCGCGCAGGAAGTTGCTCGCATCGATCACAGTCACCATCGTATCGAGCCGCGCGACGCCGGACAGCGAGGCGTCTTCATCGTCGCCGAAGGTGAAGGTCTCGGCGATTGCCAGCGGCTCGGCGACGCCGCTCGATTCGATGACAATCGCATCGAAACGCCTTTCGCCGGCAAGACGTTGGATCTCGCTCAGCAGGTCGTCACGCAGCGTGCAGCAGATGCAGCCGTTCGACAGTTCGACGACCTGCTCTTCGACAGGCGGCGGCTCGACGGCATCGCGCACGAGAGACGCATCGATGTCGAGGGCGGCCAGGTCGTTGACGATCACGGCCACGCGCAAACCGGCGCGATTCGCGAGGATGTGGTTCAGGAGCGTGGTCTTGCCGGCGCCCAGAAAACCGGAGAGCACGGTGACGGGCAATAGCGGCTGGTTCATCGCGGTACGGAAAAGCAAGAGTTTGGAAGGCGTGCCGGGCTTGGGTCGCATGACGGCGCGACCTTGTGAAGTTCGAGCCTCGGCGGCAGCATGAAGCCGCATTGTGCATCAAAACGGGCGGCGCTCACGTGCGAGGCCGGATCGGAAGGTATATGCGTAGCGCGTCTCGAAGCCGAAATGCAACGCAAACGCGCGCGCTAAACGCACCATGAGTGCCTACCGCGGATCTTGAAACGCGCCTGGAAATCGGCCGGAAATTCGGCCAAAGAGTGAACCCCAAACGGAGCAATAGACCAGCTGGAAGCAGCTGGCCAATCAGCACAACTCAAGCCCACTAAATAACGCTCCCCGCTCAGCGCGCAGCCGGCATCAGGTTCCACTTGCGCAATATTGCTACAATCTGCTGCGCATATTTATCGCGCAAGGCCGGCGTTTCGGAGTGGTAAGCTCCCACCGCCTGCCATGTGTTGCCGTACTTGTTCATCTGGCGGCGAAGATGCCATGCCGCGATATAGACGTTTTTGCACGGCTCCATCAGCGTGCCTTGCGAGATCCCATACTGAGCGAGCGTAGGCAGATGGATCGAGTTGATCTGCATCACGCCGTAGTCGGTCGAACCGTTGGCGTTCTTGTGCGTGGCGTCCGGCCTGTTATGCGATTCCTGCCATGCAATGGCGCGCAGAATCAATGGGTTGACCTTCTGATACTTGGCCGCCTCGTCGAAGCAGTCGGCGCGTGCAGACCCTGCTGCTACCAGCAGAGCAAGTGCCGCGGCGACGGTAACGAAGGCTCGATTCATCGGTCAAGACGACTAAGTAAAACGCAAGGGTAAGGGTTGGTAAGGCAATCATTCGGCCAGATTTCAGCCGCTGACAGCCGCTAGGGCAATGCTGGACGGGCGTTTATCTGACATCGGGGAAAACCCGCCTCAGCAAACCCTAAACGGTGGCTCGAACGGCTCGTATCATACCGGCAGTCCGACCTGCGTCAAGTTGTCTAACCGACATAAGCCGGCAGAAAACGAAGCGCCCGTTCGGTGGGCTCCGGACACCGCCTGAGCTTTCAGTTGAATAACAATTGCGCGGCCTTTAGAGGAAATCGCATACGCCCGTCTGTTTTGTGACAAATCCGACATGAAAAACTGTTACTGTTCATTTTTTTCGGACAGCGGACCGCTGGTATTCGGGGCCGCATGCGCCCGCGAGACTAGCCCGCAGACCGACAGGGCGGCGACTTGCCCCTGTGTCCGCACTGCATGACCGTCGGCAGCAATTGCTGCCGGAATCGATATCACATTCCATGAGAAGAAATTGTATGGCTTTGCGTCGCGTTGCAACGGCGCTGCTGGTGGCTGGGTTGATCACCGCGCAGACAGCACAGGCACAGGTGACACTCAACTTCGTCAACGCCGATATCGACCAGGTCGCCAAGGCGATCGGCGCGGCAACCGGTAAAACGATCATCGTCGACCCGCGTGTGAAGGGACAGTTGAACCTCGTGTCGGAAAATGCGGTGCCTGAGGACCAGGCGCTGAAGACCTTGCAATCGGCTTTGCGCATGCAGGGTTTCGCGCTGGTGCAGGACCACGGAGTGTTGAAGGTCGTGCCGGAAGCCGACGCCAAGCTGCAAGGCGTGCCGACCTACGTCGGCAACGCGCCGGTCGCGCGCGGCGACCAGGTGGTGACGCAAGTATTCGTGCTGAAGAACGAATCGGCGAATAACCTGTTGCCGGTGCTGCGTCCGCTGATCTCGCCGAACAATACGGTGGCGGCCTACCCGGCCAACAATACGATCGTCGTCACCGACTACGCCGACAACGTGCGGCGCATCGCGCAGATCATCGCGGGCGTGGATACGGCGGCCGGCCAGTCGGTCTCCGTCGTGCCGCTGAAGAACGCGAACGCGATCGACATCGCCACGCAGCTGACCAAGATGCTCGACCCCGGCGCGATCGGCAGCACCGACGCGACGCTGAAGGTGTCCATCACCGCCGACCCGCGCACCAACTCGCTGATGATCCGCGCGTCCAACGTCGCCCGTCTGGCGGCGGCGAAGGAACTCGCGAAGCAGCTCGACATGCCGACCACGATGCCCGGCAACATGCACGTCGTCCCGCTGCGCAACGCGGACGCGACGAAGCTTGCGAAGACCTTGCGCGGAATGATGGGCAAAGGCGGCGAAACCGGCTCGACGGGCGCGAGCGAGGCGAATGCGTTCAACCAGAGCGGCGGCAGTCTGTCGGGTGGCAGCTCGACGGGCACGTCCGGTACGCCGCCGCTGCCCTCGGGTGGACTGAACAGCAGCTCGATGTCGTCGCCGATGGGTGGCGGCGGCGGTTATGGCTCGAATAGCGGCGCCGCCGGTTCCAGCGACCTGCTCGGCGGCGACAAGGGAAAGAGTGACGACAACCAGCCCGGCGGCATGATCCAGGCGGACGCCGCCACCAACTCGTTGATCATCACGGCGGCCGAGCCGGTGTACCGCAATCTGCGCGCGGTGATCGACCAGCTCGACGCGCGGCGCCCGCAGGTGTATATCGAGGCGCTGATCGTCGAGTTGAACTCGAACACGAGCGGCAATCTCGGCATTCAGTGGCAAGTCGCGAACAATTCGCTGTTTGCCGGCACCAACCTGTCGACCGGTTCGGGCAACAGCATTGTCAATCTGACCGCAGCGGCTGCCGCTGCGGGCACCACGGGTGGCCTCGCCACGGCGCTCGGCGCTTCGAATCTCCAGCAAGGCCTGAACGTCGGCTGGATTCACAACATTTTCGGCGTCCAGGGACTCGGTGCGCTGCTGCAGGCGCTGTCGCAGACCGCCGACGCGAACGTGCTGTCCACGCCTAACCTGATTACGCTCGACAACGAGGAAGCGAAGATCGTCGTCGGTACGAACGTGCCGATCCAGACGGGCTCGTATTCGAACCTGACGAGCGGCACCGCGAGCGCGGCGTTCAACACGTTCGACCGCGTCGACGTGGGTCTGACGCTGCACGTCAAGCCGCAGATCACCGACGGCGGGATTCTCAAGCTGCAGCTCTACACGGAAGACTCGGCGATCGTGAACGGCACGACCAACGCGGCGACCAACCCGGCGGGCCCGGAGTTCACCAAGCGCTCGATCCAGTCGACGGTGCTCGCCGATAACGGCGAGATCATCGTGCTGGGCGGCCTGATGCAGGACAACTATCAGGTCAGCAACAGCAAGGTGCCGTTGCTGGGCGACATCCCGTGGCTCGGCCAGTTGTTTCGCTCCGAACAGAAGACGCGCGACAAGACCAACCTGATGGTGTTCCTGCGTCCGGTGATCATCAGCGACCGCGATACCGCGCAGGCTGTCACGTCGAACCGCTACGACTACATCCAGGGCGTGCAGGGCGCGTATCGCTCGGACAACAACGTGATGAGGGACAAGGACGATCCGGTGGTACCGCCGATGCCGCTCGGCCCGAACCAGGGTGGATCACCCGCCATGAACCTGTTCGACCTGAACCAGATGCGCCGTCAGCAGATGGCGCCGCAACAGGTGCCGCAGGCCCTGCCGCAACCGGTGCCGCAACCGGCCCAGCAGCCCGTGCCGCAGATGGCGCCGCAGCCGGCCACCGTCGCTCCCTATCCGGCGAGCGGCGCGGAGCCGACCACGATGTCACCCGGAGCGCGTCCGTGACGCAGGCGCCCGCGCAAACAGCGCATCGCGCTCAGGGCGGCGACGCCGCCGGCGATGAGCGCGCCGCGCCCTCGCCGCTCGCCGCGCGGCTCGTGCCCTACGGCTTTGCCCGCAGCGGCCAGATTCTGGTCGCGCATCAGCACCCCGACAGCCTCGAAGTGTGGATCAGCGAGCGCACCAGCGAAGCCGCGCTCGCCGAAGTCGCGCGCAACTTCGGCGCGGTGTCGGTCGTGCGTCTTCCCGCCGACGAGCTCGCGCAGGCGATCAACCAGGCGTATGCGCGCCACGACGGCAGCGCCGCGCAGGTGGTCGGCGAAGTGGAAGGCGAAGTCGACCTGTCGCGTCTGATGCAGGACATCCCCGAGGTCGAGGATCTGCTCGAATCCGAAGACGACGCGCCGATCATCCGCATGATCAACGCACTGCTCACGCAAGCGGCCCGCGAACAGGCATCGGATATTCACATCGAACCGTTCGAGAATGCGTCGGTGGTGCGCTTCCGCGTCGACGGCACGCTGCGCGACGTGGTGCGGCCGAAAAAGGCGCTGCACGGCGCACTGATCTCGCGGATCAAGATCATGGCGCAGCTCGACATCGCCGAAAAGCGCTTGCCGCAGGACGGTCGCATCACGTTGCGCGTCGGCGGCCGTCCGGTCGACGTGCGCGTGTCGACGCTGCCGACCGGCCACGGCGAACGCGCGGTGCTGCGTCTGCTGGAAAAAGACGCGTCGCGCCTGAACCTCGAAGCGCTCGGCATGGGGCCGGACACACTCGGCAAATTCGATACGCTGATCGGCAAGCCGCACGGCATCGTGCTGGTGACCGGTCCGACCGGCTCGGGTAAGACGACCACGCTGTATGCGGCGATGTCGCGGCTCGAAACGGCGACCACCAACATCATGACGGTCGAAGACCCGATCGAATACGACCTCTCGGGCATCGGCCAGACACAGGTCAACGAGCGGATCGGCATGACCTTCGCACGCGCGTTGCGCTCGATTCTGCGGCAGGACCCGGACATCATCATGATTGGTGAAATCCGCGACCTCGAAACCGCGCAGATCGCGGTGCAGGCGTCGCTGACCGGCCACCTCGTGCTGGCCACGCTGCACACGAACGACGCGGCTTCGGCGGTCACGCGTTTGACCGACATGGGCGTCGAGCCGTATCTGCTGGCGTCGTCGTTGCTCGGCGTGCTGGCGCAGCGGCTCGTCCGGCGGCTGTGCCCGGTGTGCCGCGAAGAGCGCACCGAAGCAGACGGCAGCGTGCGCTGGCATCCGGTCGGCTGCGAGCGCTGCGGCCAGTCCGGTTATGCGGGACGGCGCGGCGTGTACGAACTGCTGCTGATCGACGATACGATCCGCGCGCTGGTCCACCGCAATGCGGCCGACGCGGAAATTCTCGCGGCCGGCCGCCAGCAAGGCATGCGTACGTTGCGCGAGGATGCGGACCGCTGGCTTGCGTCCGGGCTGACGTCGCTTGAAGAGGTGATTCGCGTGACGGGCGGAGCATAAGCGCATGCCGGCATTTCGTTTCGAAGCGATCGACGCGGCGGGCAAGGCCCAAAAGGGTGTGCTCGACGCGGACAGCGCGCGCGGCGCGCGCACCAGCCTGCGCTCGCAGGGCCTCACGCCGCTCGTCGTCGAACCGGCCGCGTCGCGCACGCGCGGCGAACGCAATCAGCGCTTGTCGTTGGGGCGGCGATTGTCGCAGCGCGAACAGGCGATCCTGACGCGGCAACTCGCCAGTCTGCTGATTGCCGGCTTGCCGCTCGACGAAGCGCTCGCGGTGCTCACCGAACAGTCGGAGCGCGACTACATCCGCGAGCTGATGGCGTCGATTCGGGCGGAAGTGCTCGGTGGGCACTCGCTTGCCAATGCGCTGACGCAGCATCCGAAAGACTTCCCTGAAATCTACCGCGCGCTGGTCGCCGCCGGCGAACACACCGGCAAGCTCGGTCTGGTGCTGTCGCGGCTCGCCGACTACATCGAGCAACGCAACGCACTGAAGCAGAAGATCGTGCTCGCGTTCACGTACCCGGCCATCGTGACGCTCATCGCGTTCGGCATTGTCACGTTTCTGTTGAGCTATGTGGTCCCGCAAGTGGTGAATGTGTTCGCCAGCACCAAGCAGCAACTGCCCATCCTCACCGTGATGATGATGGCGCTGTCCGGCTTCGTGCGGAACTGGTGGTGGGCGATGCTGATCGGCGTGTTCGTGCTGGTGTATCTGGTGCGCTCGGTGCTGAAGCAAGCGGGTCCGCGCCTCGCGTTCGACCGCTGGCTGCTGACCGCGCCGCTGCTCGGCAAACTCGTGCGCGGCTACAACACCGTGCGCTTTGCCAGCACGCTCGGCATTCTGACGGCGGCGGGCGTGCCGATTCTGCGCGCGCTGCAAGCCGCCGCCGAAACGCTCAGCAACAATGCGATGCGCGAGAACATCGACGACGCGATCGTGCGGGTGCGTGAAGGCACGTCGCTGTCGCGCGCGCTCGGCAATACGAAGACGTTTCCGCCGGTGTTGGTGCACCTGATCCGTTCGGGCGAAGCAACCGGCGACGTGACGACCATGCTCGATCGCGCGGCCGACGGCGAAGCGCGCGAGCTGGAGCGCCGCACGATGTTCCTGACGAGCCTGCTGGAGCCGCTGCTGATTCTCGCGATGGGGGGCGTGGTGCTGGTGATCGTGCTGGCGGTGATGCTGCCGATCATCGAGTTGAACAACCTCGTGCAGTAGGGGGAGCGGGCGGATTGCGCGGTGTGGGCGTGACGGCCGCGCAATCGGTTAAGGCGCGGTAAAGACGGTTAAGGCGTTCGCAGCGGTTAAAGCAGCAACGCGCGCGCTGCGCGCGTCGAACTTAGCGCACGTAGATCGTGGGACCGCCCGCGTTGGCGGGCAAGAAGACTTCGGAGTGCGTGCCGTTGCGATCGATGATGATCGAGCGGGCGCGGACTTCGGAGAGTTTGGTGCCTTGCATCAGCGTGCTGCCGAGCGACACCGCATGCGGCGGTTCGCCGCCCACGCTGACGATCGCCGCGGCGCCTTCACGCAGCGCGAGGATGCCGAACAGATGCACGTCCTGGTTGACATTGCGCGTGAGCTGGCCGCCGAACAGCGTCGCGGCCTGGTCGGTCGAGACCTGCGCGTGCGCGGCGGCGGCGGGCGACGGTGCACCGGACATGGCGGTGAGCGTAATGACCCAATAGGTCAGCGTCGCGCAGAACACGGCGAACAGGGCGAGCGACAGAAGGCGGATTTGGATGGCGTTCATGCGCATCATTGTACGGACTATTGTGAAGATTGCGTTGTGTTGAAACCCTTCAACACCATGACATTAAAATGACCGGCCGGGCGTGTTCAATGGCGGCCTGATAGCTGACCAGCGAACCCCCGCCCAGTCGAAATTCATCTGAAAAGAGGTAGCAACTTATGCAACTGTCGACCACTCGCCGTACTGACATCGCGGGTTCGCGAAGCCGTCGTCAGCGCGGTTTCACGCTGATCGAAATCATGGTCGTGATCGCGATTCTGGGCATTCTGGCCGCGTTGATCGTGCCGAAAATCATGAGCCGTCCGGACGAAGCGCGCCGTGTCGCCGCCAAGCAGGACATCGGCACGGTGATGCAGGCGCTCAAGCTCTACCGTCTCGACAACGGCCGCTATCCGACTCAGGAGCAAGGCCTGCGCGCGCTGATCGAAAAGCCGGGGACCGATCCGGTGCCGAGCAACTGGAAGGACGGTGGCTACCTCGAGCGTCTGCCGAACGACCCCTGGGGCAATGCCTACCAGTATCTCAATCCGGGCGTGCATGGCGAGATCGACGTGTTCAGCTACGGCGCGGACGGCAAGGCGGGCGGCGAAGGTAATGATTCCGATGTCGGCTCGTGGCAATAGACGCCATTGGGCGTCACTTGGGCAACTTCAGCAACCTCGTCGTCATGCGCGTGAGCGCCGCGCTGTTCGCCCTGCTGTCTGTTGAATCGTGAATGATGAAGCCCGCATGTTTCTCGATGCATCGTCGTTTGATTTTTAGTTGATCGTTGGTGGCCGGCACTATGCGTATGTCCGCTTGCAAGTCCCATGTGGACACCCCGTGTACGGCCTCGCCGTCGCGCGCGGGGTGGGCCGTCGCGCGTCGCTCGCACGAGCCGCGTGGCCCGCGCCGCGCAGCCGGTTTCACGCTGCTCGAAATGATGGTGGTGCTCGTCATTGCGGGCCTGCTGGTGTCGCTGACCGCGCTGACGATGACGCGCAATCCCCGCACCGATCTGAACGAGGAAGCGCAGCGTCTCGCGCTGCTGTTCGAATCGGCCGGCGACGAAGCGCAGGTGCGCGCGCGGCCCATCGCATGGCAACCGCTCGAAGGCGGATTTCGTTTCGACCAGCGCACCGAAGACGGCTGGCGTCCACTGCGCGACGACCTGCTCGGGCCGCGTCAGTGGGAAGGCGGCGTGACCGGCGTGACGATCAGCTACCCGGGTTCGGATTCGCAACCCAGCCGCGTGGTGTTCGGCACCGAAGCGATCGACGTGCCGGTGCAGGTCACGCTGTTTTCGGCGGCCGGACGCGCGACGATCGTCGGCACCGGCAATGGCCGCTACGAGGTGCACTGAGATGCGTCGTTGCAGTACCAGTAACGTGAGCAGGACGGCGCGCGGCAGCATCGGGCGGGCGCAGCGCGGCTTCACGATGATCGAAGTGCTGGTAGCGCTGGCGATCATCGCGGTGGCGCTGGCGGCGTCGTTGCGCGCGGTGGGCAGCCTCGCGAGCGGCGAAGCCGATTTGCACCGGCGTTTGCTGGCGGGCTGGAGCGCCGACAACGCGCTTGCGCAATTGCGTCTGACGCATGCGTGGCCGAACGTCGGCGACACGAGCTTCGATTGCTCGCAGGGCAATTTGCAGTTGATCTGCACCGAGCATGTGACGGGGACGCCGAATCCGGTGTTTCGTCGCGTGGAAGTAATGGTGACGATGCCAGGGCGTTCCGGCAATCTCGCCCAGATGGTCACGGTGGTCGCGAATGAAAACAACCGCTCGCTCTGAGCGCCGCCGCCGATCGGGCGCGCGCGGCTTCACGCTGATCGAACTGCTGGTCGCAATCGCGATCATGGCGGTGATCGCCGTGCTGTCGTGGCGCGGGCTCGACCAGATCATTCGCGGCCGCACGACCATCACGAACGCGATGGAAGAAGAACGCGTCTTTGCGCAGTTGTTCGACCAGATGCGGATCGACGCGCGCCAGGCCGCGTCTGACGACGAATCGGGGCAGGCGGCGATTTCGGTGTCGGGCAGCACGTTGCAGATCGTGCGTCAGATGACCTTGCCGGACACGGCGCCGCGTCTGCAGGTGGTGCGTTATCAGGTGTCCGATGGGCGCGTGATCCGTTACGCGTCGCCGCCGCTGGGCACTGCCGGCGATCTCCAGCGCGCGCTGCGCGGCAGCGAAGGCGAAGGATGGAGCGCGGTGCCGTTGATGGGCGGCGTCGGTGCAATCTCCGCGCGGCTTTACGTGCCGAGAGTCGGCTGGACCACGCAGATGAAGGACGTGCAGAGCGCGATTACCGAAGCCGACAATAACCTGAAGGTGCCGCAGCTCGGCAATGCGCCGCTGCCGCGCTCGGTGACGGGGCTGGAGGTGAGCGTCGGAGCGCACTCGCTGGCGCGGCCCGTCACGCGCGTTTTTCTGATCGGAGAATGAAATGAGATTCTCCTGGTTGTCTGTGCGACGGGCTTCATCTTCTTCGCTGGCCGGCGAGGCGCGCACCCGCGGGCATGCGAACACGCCTGCCGCGTGCGCAGCTGGCTTCCGCCCGCGCGGCAAACCGGCACCACGCCGGGCGTCTCACGCGCAACAGGAAGGTGCGGCCATCATCAGCGCGCTGCTCGTCGTCGCGCTCTCGGCGATCCTGGTGTCGGGCATGCTGTGGCGCCAGCAGGTCCAGATTCGCCGGATCGAAAACCAGCGGCTGCTTTCGCAGGCGCAATGGGTCGCGCGCGGCGCGCTGGACTGGACGCGTCTCATCTTGCGCTCGGAAGGCGATACGTCGGCCGGCATCACGTACCTGGGCGGACTGTGGGGTGTGCCGATCGCGAAGACTCGGCTGTCCGATTTCCTCGGCCAGATCGGCGAGGTCAGAGCCGAACAGGGCGCGGCAACCTACCTGTCCGGTTCGATCGAAGACGCGCAGGCGAAATTCAATCTGCGCAATCTGGTGTCGAGCCCCACGCCCGGCGTGCTGCAATTGAACCTCGAACAGATCGGCGCGTATCAGCGTCTGCTCGTGTCGCTCGGCGTGAACAGCCAACTCGCGAAAGCCACTGCCGTGCAGGTGCGCAACAGCCTCTCGCAATCGGCAACCCGCTTCCAGACCGTCATATCCACCAGCGGCACCACGACCACGTCGACCGTCGAGGGCGGCGCCACCGGCGGCAACTTCACGGACAAGCCCGGCCTCGACGACGATGACAACGCAGCGGGCGCACCGCTGCAAATGACCAGCGTCGACTCGCTGCTCGACATTCCGGGCTACACGCCGGAGATGGTCGCGCGCTTGCGCCCCTTCGTCACCGTGCTGCCGACCGCCACGGCGCTCAACATGAACACGGCGTCGGCCGAAGTGATCGCGGCGGTCGTGCCGGGCATGAGCCAGTCGGCCGCGCAGGGTTTCGTCGCGAGCCGGAAGACGGTGTTTTTCCACAATGTCGGCGACGTGCAGCTTGCGTTGCGCGGCGCCGGCGTGCAACAGGTCTCGATCGATCCGAGCCAGTTGGACGTCAACTCGAGCTACTTTTTGATCCACGGCCGCGTGCAGCATGAACGCGCCGAAGTGGACCGCACGACTCTCGTCTATCGCGACGCGATGACTCACACTACGCGTATCGTGCGGGTGCAAGACCAACTATGAACAACGCAATTCCCAGAGAGAGTGGCCTTTGAGCACGCTGATCGTCCTACTGCCGCCGCGTGATCCGGCGGTGCCATCGCAGGAATGGCAACTACCGGAGCTGCCATTCGTCCTGCTCGACAAGTCGGGCCGCACCCAGCGCGCCGGCCGCTCGGCGCTCGCGCTGCTGCCGCGCGCGTCGTCGACGGTGCTGATGGTCGCCGCGCGCGACCTGCTGATGATGCCGACCACGCTGCCGCCGCTGCGCGGTCCGAAGCTGCGCCAGGCGCTGCCCAATATCGTCGAGGATCAGCTGATCCAGGACCCGCAAACCTGCCACATCGCGGTCGATCCGCAACCGCTCGGGGGCGGTCGGCAGTTGCTGGCGATCATCGACCGCGGCTGGTTCCGCTTCGTCTGCGAAGCGTTCACGACGGCGGGCCACCGCAGCCTGCGCGCGGTGCCGGTCACGCGCTGCCTGCCGCAGGCCGCCGCCGCGCGCGAGACGCCCGCCGAAGTCGGGGAACTGGTCAACGCGGGCGAGCCGGTCACGGCGGGCTTGGCCAGCGTCGCGACTTCGCTGCCGGGTGTAGCGCCCGTGGTGGCGCCGGACATAGCAGCCGTGGTGCCCATGGTGGCAGCCGTGCTCGGCGTGGTGGTGCAGACCGCGCCTGCGATGCTGCTGGAAGGCGCGGTCGAAAGCGGCGTGCCGCGCGTCGAACTGGCGATTGCGCGCGGCCTGCAAGGCGAAGGGCTGGCGGTGCCGGCCAATGCGGTGAACGGCACGCTCGGCGCGCTCGCCGGCGCTGCGCCTGTGTCGCTCTACATGCTGACCGAAGTGCCGGGCAACGAGCCGAGCCTCGCCGTGACGAGTCCGGCGCGGCTGGCGGCGCATGTCCACGGCGCGAGTCCGCTGCCGTTCGAGCAGCTCGCGCGGCGCGCGCTGGAATGCCGCTTCGACCTGTGCCAGTTCGAGTTCGCGTCGCAGCCCTGGCGGCTCGACCGCGCGACGATGCGCCGTCTGCGTCTGCCGGTGCTGTTGGCGGTCGGCGCGCTGGTGATCGCGATTGTCGGCGCGAACGTGCAGTGGCTGATGCTCGCGCGCCAACGCGATACGATCAACACGGCCATGACCCGCCTGCTGCTCGACACCTTCCCCAAAACGACGGTCGTGCTCGACGCGCCCGACCAGATGTCGCGCCAGTTGCAGCAGTTGCGGGTGGCGGCGGGCGAGCTGTCGCCGGATGATTTCCTGTCGCTTGCCGACGGCCTCGCGCGTTCGCTCGCACCGGTGCCGGTCAACGGCATCGCCGGGCTCGACTATCACGACCGGCGCCTCGAGGTGACCTTCAAACCCGAGATCAAGATCGACCCCGACTTCGCGAAGCGCCTCGCGCGCAACGGGCTGAACGGCGCGATCGACAGCAATACCGGCAAGTGGACCATCAGGAACGGACAATGAAAGCTGAACTCGCTCAAACATGGGCCGGCTTCTGGGATCAGCGCACCGAGCGCGAAAAAAACCTGCTGACGTGGGGCGGCGGCGTGCTCGCCGTGGTGGTCGCGTGGTCGGTGCTGTGGGCGCCGGCGCAGGAGGGCCGCTCGCATCTGCGTGAATCGCTGCCCAGCCTGCAACGGCAGCTTGCGCAGATGACCGCTCAGGCGAACGAGGCGGGCGCGCTGTCGGCGGCCGCGCAAGGCGTCGCGCCGACCGGCGGCGCGCTGAAAGACGCCCTCACCGCGTCGCTCAACGAGCATGGCCTCAGCGCGACGCAGGTGCAAGTGATCGGCAATGCGGTGCAGATCCAGATGAAAAACGTGTCGTTCCCGACATGGACGGCCTGGGTCGACGATACGCGCAAGCAGTTCAAGGTGCAGATCGCCGAGGCGCATGTCACCGCGCTCAAGGACGACGGTCAGGTGGATCTGACGGCGTCGTTGCAGCCGTCGACCGCGAAATGAGCGCGTCGTCACGGGGTTTCGCATGAGTTACTGGATGCGGCGCGTGCGCGCCGCGCTGCCCTGGCTGGTGGTCGGGGCGTTGTCCTCCGCAGTGGTGATGGTGGCAATGGCGCCGGCCGCGTGGATCACGCCGCAGTTTGCGCGCCAAACGGGCGGCCACGTCAATCTCGTCGATCCGGCCGGCTCGCTCTGGCATGGCTCGGCCACGCTGATGCTGGCGGCCGGCTCCGACATGAGCGCGGCGACGCTGCTGCCTGGGCGGATCGAATGGCACACGGGGTTCTGGCCGCTCTTCACCGGCCGCGTGCGCATGATCATGCGGCACAGCGAGGCGATGCCCGATCCGATCACGGTCGACGCCACCCCGCGCAGCGCGACCGTCACGCCGGGTACGCTCGCAGTGCCGGCTTCACTGCTGAGCGGGCTGGGCGCACCGTTCAATACGCTCGATCTGCAGGGCAATGTGCAACTGTCCTGGTCGGACTGGCGCAGCTTCAACCGGGAGGCGTTCGGGCAACTGACCGTGACGCTGAATGACGTCAGTTCGCGGGTCTCGCTGGTCAAGCCGCTCGGCTCGTATCGGGTGACGTTCCAGGCGCAGGGCGCGTCGTCCACGCTCGATCTGACGACGCTCAAGGGTCCGCTGATGTTGAACGGCAGCGGCACATTGTCGGGCGCATCGACGTCGTTCCATGGCACCGCGAGTGCGACGCCCGAGGCGCGTGACAACCTCGCGGGACTGCTGAATCTGTTGGGCCGGCCGAGCGGGCCGGGCACGGTGACGCTGAGCTTCGCGCATTGAAGACGCGCTTCGGGAGACGTTGACAAAAAGAGGCATGGCCGCATTGCGCGGCCATGCCTCTTTTGCTTCATGCCAACGAGCCGTGGCGTGCCGCTTACTTGCTCTGAACCTGCTGTTGCGGCGCGGCCCCGCTTTGCGCGACCGGCGACGCGGCCGACGCGGCCGGCAATGGCGCGGGCGCGGCGACATCGCCTGTTTCGCGATTCATCTGCGACGCGTCCCAGCCGCCGCCCAGCGCCTTCACGAGACCCACCGACGACACCATCCGCTGTCCCGCGATGCTCTCGAGCTTCTGCTCGGCGATGAACGCCGTGGTCTGCGCGGTCAGCACGTTGACGAAGCCGACCGTCCCCGCCTTGTACTCGTTCGTGACGATGGCGACCGCCTGACGGGCCGAATCGACCGCTTGCCGCTGGACGACGATTTCCTGTTCGAGAATGCGCAGTGACGCGAGGTTGTCTTCGACATCCTGGAACGCGGCCAGCACCGTCTGGCGATAGGTAGCGACATCCGTGTCGTAGGTGGCGCGGGCGGCGTCGGTCTGTGCCTTGCGCAGACCGGCGTCGAACAGCGTGGCCGCGAGTTGCGGGCCGACCGTCCAGAAACGCGACGGCGCGGTCAGCAGTTGCGAGAACACCGAATTTTCGAAGCCGCCGGTGGCCGAGAGCGTGAGCGACGGGAAGAACGCGGCGATCGCCACGCCGATCTGCTCGTTCGCCGCCGCAGCCCTGCGTTCCGCCGACGCGATATCCGGACGCCGTTCGAGCAGCGCGGACGGCATCTGCGCGGGCACGGCAGGCGGCGTGGCGGTGAGCGGCATCGGCGGGAGCGAGAAGACCGAGGCCGGCACGCCGACCAGCACCGCGATTGCGTGCTCGTCCAGGGCGCGCTGAACGCCGTTATCGATCGCGGCCGCCTGCGCCGATTGCAACTGCGTTTGCGCCTGAATCACGTCCGAGCGCGCGGCAACACCCGCCGCGTACTGGTTTTGCGTGAGTTGCAGCGAGCGCTGATAAGCCTCGACGGTTTCGTCGAGCAGCTTCTGGGTGGAGTCGAGCGCGCGCAACGCGAAGTAGGTTTGCGCCAGCGTGGCCTGGGCGGACAGCCGCGCGTTCGCGAGATCGGCGGCCGCGCCCTGCTGGCCGGCTTTTTGCGCGTTGACCGTGCGGGTCACCGAACCCCACAGATCGGGTTCCCAGCTTGCGTCGAGCTGGACGTTAAAGCTGTTGCCGACGCCGGAGCGGCTGGTGGCGGTAGTCGAGTTGCCGCCCGAGGACGAGCCGTTGCCGGAGCGCGTCGCGCCCGCCGATGCGCCGATAGTCGGGAAATACGCCGCACGCGCCTCGCCGACCAGCGCGCGCGCCTGCCGGTAAGTGGCGGCGAACTGGGCGATGGTCTGATTCGCGGCGTTCAGCTGGTCTTCGAGCGCGTTGAGTTGCGGGTCTTCGTAAATGGTCCACCAGTCGCCGCGATCGTGCTGATCGGCCGGTTCGGCGACTTTCCAGCCGGGGGCGGCTTCCTTGAATGACGCGGGGATCTCGGTGGCGGGCCGCTTGTAGTCAGGGCCGACGGCGCACCCGGCCAGTAGCGCGGCGAAGGCCGCCGTTACCGCGATGGTCAGGGCGCGCGGCGCAAGCGGCCGCGCGCGCGAGATTCGATCAGACTGCATGCAATGACTTCCTTCTGGGCGCCGCGTCGCGGCTGATGGCGTCGGCGTCGGCGTCGGCCGGTCGAGATCTTGGTCTGCCGGAATGTTAGCGTATGAGCCCGCTTGAGCGCGGGAAACTGAAAGGGTAAAGCGAGGATGCGCGCAGGTGTGTTACTGAGGGTGTCGCGATGGTTACGCGCTGTTACGGGCCGGTGCGCCGGAGCGGGAAACCGTTAAGCCCGTGATTCCGACGACTTGGTTTTGCGGGCGAGCTTTCCGGCCGCCGCCCGGCACGCCGCGTCGCCGCGCGCCTGGCACGGGTTTGCGGGAGTCGCAGCACTGGTGGCTGCGGCCGTGACGCTGTCCATCAGGACGGGCGCGGCAGGCCGTTGTACACCCGCCGTCTTGCCGCCCTTGTCCCGCCGATGCTCAACCCACGCCAGAATCGCGACGCCTACCGATCCGCCAGGCAGCACGAACAGCCCCGCGAACAAAGCCAGTTTCCACCAGCGATGCCGGCCCTGAAAGCTATTCAACGCGGAATCGGTCAAGGAGCGGCCCAAGCCGCCAAGCGTGTTTTTGAGGTACAGCATCGGAGAATCCTTGGTTGCACGGCGCGGTCGTGGCGTGCGGGCAAGCGGTCAGAACATGGTCTCGGGTGTCCAACTTCTTCCGCACCTTGTCGGGGGCGATCGGCACGGCGATCAGCACGACGTTCTGGGAGAACGACACGATCTACCATCACGCGATGCTGGCCGATTCGGTGAATGTCTATTCGGCGAATACGAATGCCTATACCCATGCGCTGGCGGGCATCGGGCTTTCCGGCGACGGCGTTACCGCGCAGTTGAACCAGGTGGTGACCGCGCAGGCTTATATGATGCCCACCAACGACTTCTTCCGCATTTCCTGCGCGGCGTTTCTCGTGCTTGCCGTCCTGGTCTGGATCACCAAGCCGCGCAAGGGCGCGGGGCCTTCGTTAGGGCATTGAGGTTGTATCTCGATGCTTCGAGAAGAGACGCGCGGGCCTAATGCATTTGCATCGCCCACGCGTCCGAGCTTTGTACTACTACTGCGTCATTGCTTCGCCATTTGTGGCCGGATTGGATTGCCCCTGCGTAGCATCGGGATGCATTGCCGTGGGCGCGGGCTGCGAGGGATTCACACCACTTTGCGGCGCCCTCGCCACATTGCCGCGCACGTATTGCTTGAAGTCGGCGCCCGCTTCCCAAGGATTCGGTTTGCAGCCCAGCGAACCGTCGCAATGCGCGGCAAAGCCGATGGTCGCCGTGCCGTCCGGGTTCATGGTGCGCGTGATCTGATACGCCAGCGCGCGCTTGCCGCCATCCGGGCCCGCAGTCTGAATCAGCGAGTCGGTCGCGGATTCGATCTTGTAGGTGGAGTGGCTTGCCACCCACGTCTGCGCACGTTGCCACCAGACATCGCATTCCGCTTTGCTCGAACACGTCAACGGCTTTGTCGCGATCTGCATGACGTCCGGATCGACTTGCCCCTGCGTCGAACACCCCGCCGCCACGAAACCCAAACACAGCGCGGCCAACAGACCTTTGCTTATCACGTTGATACCTCCTTTACCTGGAGCGTGTCATGTCAGTTTGGACCGCTGCGCTGATGTGGTGTTTCATCTGCATCAAAGAATCGTCGGAACGGGCGGAGAATTTGCCGATCCTGTTCGCAGTTAAACAGCGCGCGACGAAGACGTTACCTGTGAACAAGAAAAAAGCGGCCAGGCAGGCCGCTCTTTCGTTACATCGGCGCGCTCGCCGCTCAGACGCTGAAGCGATTCAACGTATACGCGCGATAAGCCGCGACAAACGCGTCGAATGAACCGACTTCCTCGCGCTCGAGTTTGGCCTGCTCGGCCAGCGACTGCGTGGCGAGTTCGGCAAACGCCTGAGCCTGCGCGGCGTCGAGCGGACGCGAACGGAAATACGCGGCGTGCGCTTCGCTCTGCTCGAGACCAAACGCGAGGAAGCTCTGCTGCTTCTCGCGCATGGTCCGCAGCACGCGCGCCGACGGCGTCAGTGACACGTCCGCGAGCTTCGCGCGTTGAACGGCCACGGCGCGCGCATGCTCATCGCCGCCCCGCAGCGCGTCGAGCGCGGCAGCCGCCGCGTCGATCTTGCCCATCAGCTCGCCGGCCCAATCCATCATCGCAACCGGGCTGCCGTCGCGCGTCAGTTCGAGGCCGGGCTTGCGGCCTTCCATCGTGACGCGACCGAAGTTCCGATTGGCCTCGGCGTACGCCTCAGGCGGCAACGGCGCGCTGTCGTCGAGTGCGCAGACCAGCAGGTATGCATCGAGAAAACGCGACGTTTCCAGCGAAATGCCACTCGGCTCGAACGGATCGATATCCATGCAGCGCACTTCGACGTATTGCACGCCGCGCGCGGCGAGCGCATGCAGCGGACGCTCGCCCGGATGCGTGACGCGCTTCGGACGAATCGTCGAGTAAAACTCGTTTTCGATTTGCAGCACGTTGGTGTTGATCTGCACCCACTCGCCGTCGCGTTGCGTGCCGATCTGCTCATAGGCTGGGTACGGCTGGCTCACGGCTTTTGCGAGTGCGTCGAGATAGCCGGGCAGCGTGTCGTAGTCGGCATGCAGCGCGGCTTGCGCGGTGGTGTTCGAATAGCCGAGGTCGCTCATGCGCAGGCTGGTCGCATAGGGACGGTACAGCGTGTCGGCGTCGAATGTTTCCAGCGTGTGTTTGCGATCGCGGAGAAAACGCCGATCCAGCGCCGGCGACGCGCCGAATAAATACATCAGCAGCCAGTTGGTGCGGCGGAAATTGCGGATCAGCGCCAGGTAGCGCTCGGACTGGAAATCGACGGCGTTCGCGGTGGACTGCTGATCGACATGCAGGAGCCGCCACACTTCTTCGTTCAGCGAATAGTTGTAGTGGATGCCCGCGATGCACTGCATCGTGCGGCCGTAACGCAGCGCGAGGCCGATGCGGTACACGTACTTCAGCTTGCCGATGTTCGAGCTGCCGTAGTGCGCGATCGGAATGCCGTCGTCGGTGTCGGGCAGCAGGCCCGGCATGGAGTTGCTCCACAGGATCTCGTCGCCGAGTTGCGCGTAGACAAAGCGATGCAGCGTGTCGAGTTTCTCGAGCGTATCCGCGGCATCATGCTCGGGCGGCGTGATGAGTTCGAGCAGCGCTTCGGAATAGTCGGTGGTGAGCGACGGATGCGTGAGTGCCGAACCGAGCGCGCGCGGATGCGGCGTCAAGGCGAGCATGCCGTCGTGCGTGACGCGCAGGCTTTCCCTTTCGATGCCGCGCAGACCGCGCGTCAGCGCGTCGCGCTGCGGGCCTGAGGTCAGCACGGACAGGCGGTGCAGAAACGCGTCGGTCGTGCGCAGGGGTGTCGTGTTTGGCATTGATGCGAGTCGGGCGTTGTCGGCCGCCACGTGCCGCTTCACTGCTCGTGGCAGCACTGCGCGGTGGACGACGTTCGGCGGAATTTTCAGTAGCGGGCACTTTAACATTTCGCCACCACGGCTGCTTGAGGCCGCTTCGGCGGGCTATCCCAGCCGCCCATCCCGCGTGTTTTTGCAGATAAATCCGCGCGCGGCGCGGATCATCGTCGCTCATCCGGTACGCGGTGCGCGCACTTTGCGATGGCGGTTGCCGCCCTATGCTCGACTTCAGCCGCCGCGCGCGGTGCCCGCGCGGTCCGCCACCTCGTTCCACAGATGCATGGCCGCATACGCGCGCCACGGCCGCCATGTGTCGGTGCGCGCGCGTTGCTGCGTGGCCCGCGTGAGCGATGGGTCGCGCGCGCAGATCGATTGCATCAGCACGAGGTCCCAGGCGGGCCACGCGTCGGCGTCACGCCACGCGCGCATCGCGACATACTCGACGGTCCACGGGCCGATGCCGGGCAGCGCGAGCAACGCGGCGCGCAGGTTGCTCGCATCGACGACATTGCTGTCGAGCGGCACCTCGTCGCTGGCCACCGCATGCGCGAAGCCTTGCAGCGCCGCTACGCGTTTGCCCGGCATGCCGATCTGCGCGAGATCGACCGCGGCCAACGCGGCGGGGGTCGGAAAACGCCAGGCGGTGTTCTCGTGCGGATGCCCGTCGATGCGCTCGCCGGCGCGCTGCACCAACCGTCCGATGATGGTGGTCGCGGCCTTCACGCTGACCTGCTGGCCGACGATCGCGCGCACCACCAGCTCGAAGCCCGACCACGCGCCCGGCACACGCAGACCGGGGACGGCCTCGACGAGCGGCGCGAGCCACGGATCCACGGCGAGTTCCGCGCCGATCTTTTTCGGGTCGGCATGCAGGTCGAACATTTTCGCGATCGGCGCGGCGAGCGCGTCCGCGTGACGGCTCACCGGCCCCTCGATGCTCGCGACGATGCAGCGTTTGCGCGGATGCAGCCGCACGTTCAGCGTGCCGCTGTCGCCGGCCCAGTCAATCGCGCGACGATAGGCGCCGTCTTCCACCGCTTCGACGCCGGGGGTCGCGCGTCCGCTGAAAAAGCGCAGCAGGCGCGGCCAGTCGAAGGGTGGCTTGAACGGCAGTTCGAGGGTTGCGACATCGTCTTCAAGCGTGCTCACGCGGCGTGATCCAGTTTGGTGGTGACCGTTTCGGCTGGGTTATTGTCGGCGAAGACCGGGGTTTTGCGGCGCGGTTGGTCGAGCTTGCGGCCGGCATGCTGCGTTTCGTTATCGAGCAGCGCGGCCTTGCGCGGCAGACCCCAGCGATACCCCGCCAGCGCCCCGCCCTTTTGCACCACGCGATGACAAGGAATCGCCAGCGCCACCGGATTCGTCGCGCACGCGGTCGCGACCGCGCGCACCGCGCGGGGCGAGCCGACCGCTTCGGCGATCTGCGAATAACTGCGCGTTTCGCCGTAGGGAATACGCCGCAGCGCGTCCCACACGCGCTGCCGGAACGCGCTCGCGGCGATGTCCAGAGGCAGATCGAAGTCCTGACGGGTGCCGCGCAAATAGCCGTCGATCTGCGCGATGAACGGAGCGAGCTGTTGGGAATCTTCCAACAGCTCCGCATTGGCAAACTCGCCGCGCAGTTCGTCGATTAGCAAGGCGTCGTCGTCGCCGAAACCGATCTTGCAGATGCCTTTGTCCGTGGCCGCGATCAGCACGAAGCCCAGCGAAGTCGGCGCACTCGCATAGCGCACGGTCAGCCCGGCGCCTTTGCGGCGATACGCGGACGGCGCCATGCCAAGCTCAGCCGGCGCGCTGTCGTACATGCGCGACGGCGAGCCGAAGCCCGCGTCGAGCGTGGCGCGCGTGACGTCCGCGCCGCTCTGCAGCGCGTCGCGCAATGCGGCGCCTCGCTGCGCGGCCTGGTACTGACGCGGCGAGACGCCCACCACGCGCTTGAACAGCCGCTGAAGGTGAAACGGGCTCACGTGCACGGCGTCGCTCAATTGCGCGAGCGTGAGACGCTGCTGCGGATCGGCGTCCAGCGCGGCGCACGCGCGCCTGACGATTTCCAGCTCGCGCGGCAGGCCGCCCGGCTGGCATCGCTTGCAATCGCGAAAGCCCGCGGCGCGCGCGGCGGCGGCGTCGGCGAAGAACGCGACGTTCTCACGACGTGGCTGCCGCGACGCGCACGACGGGCGGCAGAACACGCCGGTCGTCTTGACCGCGTAGAAGAATGCGCCGTCGGCGCGCGGTTCGCGGCGTGTGACGGCGACCCAGCGTTCGTCGTCGGAAGTCCAGCTGGCGGTGTCTGGGAGGGTGCCGATGGCGGTGTTACCGGTAGTGGGTTTCATGATGGTCCCGGATAGGCAGGCAGTGTCGATGCTCACCAATGTAGGCCGTATGTCGACACCCTACGCCCCGGTTCTTGCTCTGTCATCGCGCTTATTCATAGGGTGAAAACGGCAGCCAAACGGTCGTTTTGCCCCAAAGTGCGACATTTTGGCTCGATATCGGGTTTTCCCTTAAAAAGTTATTGCGTCGCATCAACCCGGTGTGTATATTAGTACCTGTCTCCTCCATGTCTCCTCCTGATATGGATTCAGCCCGCTCCACATAGAGCGGGCTTTTTTTCGCCTGTACGTTCCGAATTCTCCGCTTTGGGTCTCCGCGTGATCCGGCCCTCCAGGCTAGTGTCACCGCCGCGCTCGCGGCGCCGCCCTTTCTCCTACACTGGCTAATCATGAATGCTGCGAACCGGCCAGGGGCCTTCGACATGAAAATTCACATCCGCGAAATCGACCACGTCGTCATCCGGGCGATGAACATCGAGGCCATGGCGCGTTTTTATTGCGACGTGCTTGGATGCAGCCTCGAAAAGGAGCAGCGCGATCTGGGCCTAACGCAATTGCGCGCGGGGCGCTCGTTGATCGACCTGTTGCAGGTCGGCGCGAAGCTCGACCACGCCGAAAACGGCACGCCGGGCGCGGGCCGGAATATGGATCACCTATGTTTGCGCGTCGAACCATTCGACGCCGAAGCGTTCAAGGAGCATCTTGCCGGGCACGGCGCGCGGCTGGGCGAGCAGGCATTGCGCTACGGTGCGGACGGCTTCGGGCCGTCGCTGTATCTGTTCGACCCGGAAGGGAATATGGTCGAACTCAAGGGGCCGCCGGAAGCGGCGCGGGTCACGTCGCTGTAGACGAGAGAGCCGTCAGGCGTTGGCAGGCGCTTTCAGCACCGTCCATTCGATCTTCACCGCATCGGCCTCGGCGCTGCCGAGCCAGGCTTCCCCCTCCTGCACCGTGCATTGGAGACGCATCGTGCGTTCGGCAAGCGAGCCGAGCGCCGCCGCGATGTCTTCACCCAGCGTCCACACCGTCACGTTGCGCATGCGTTCCACCTTGTTGCGCACGCCCTGCCACCAGATGTCCGACGCGCGGCCGCCGTACGCGATCACGATCACCTCGTTGGAGCGGCCGCTCGCCTTGGCGATGCGCCGTTCGTCCGGCTGGCCGACTTCGATCCAGGTTTCGATCGCGCCGGTGAGATCTTTCCGCCACAAATCCGGTTCATCCACGTCCGACAAACCTTTGCAGAACTCGAGGCGTTCCTGCGCGAACAGCGCGAAGGCGGCGACGCGGACCATCATCCGTTCGTCGGTTTCCGAGGGATGGCGAGCGATCGTCAGTGAATGATCGGCGTAATAGTGCCGGTCCATGTTGGCGATCTGCAATTCCGCCTTGTAAATCGTCGATTTGAGAGCCATGCCGTCGCTAAACCAGGCGCTCGCTCCACCGGAGCGAACAGAAAAAGAATCGTCGACGGCGCGTTGCCGTCTTCCGTGTTTGTTGTACATCGCAATTCTCCCGCGCCGTCGGCCGCCGGCCATGCCCACGGGAGAAGCACTTATCGCGCCACGGCCGCTTCGAAGGCCGTGCCGTATACCTCGGCGGCGGCTTCCCGCAAGGCTTGCAGCACGACCACGGCCCCCGGCGAAAGAAGATGCGACTGGCGCGTGATGATACCGAATGTGTCCATCCTGCACGGCAAATCTATCGGCACGCGCTTCAGGACACCGTACTGTTGGTACTGACGCGCCACTTCGTCGGGCAAAACGGCCAACATGTCGCTTTGAAGCAGAAGGCTCGAAATCGCCAGAAAATTGTTCGTATTGACCACGTTTTGCGGCGGATTCAGCCCGATTTGCGAAAACATCAGGTCGAACCGATGGCGCAGCACGCTGCCTGGCGGATGCAAAACCCAGCTAGCGTTGACGATTCCGCGCAGTGTCAAACCTGTCTCATTTTCGAGAGGATGACCGGGGCGAGCCACCACGCAAAGCGGTTCGTCCGCGAGCGGTTCGTAGCGGATTTCGGCCTTGAACTGGTTCTGCCGCTCCAGCACCCGCCCGACCATGATGTCGAGCTCGCCTTCGGCTAGCCGCGGCAGCATCACGTCCGAGGTTTCCACCTCCGCCCAGATCTGCAGCTGCGGATACCGTTCCTTCACGCTGGCGATCGCGCGCGGCACCATCGTCGCGGCGGCCGCCGCAATCACGCCGATGCGCACCTGACCCGCGAGGCCGGAGCGCAACGCGGAGATTTCGTCGTGCGCGTGGCTCAAATTCGACAACACCATGCGCGCGTGCCGGATCATCACCTCCCCGTACAGCGTCGCGTGCATGCCATGCGGCGTGCGGTCAAACAGGCTGACTTCCAGCATGTCCTCCAGCTCCTTGAGCAGACGCGAGGCGGCGGGCTGGGTCATGCCGAGCACGTCGGCGGCCCGGCGCACGTTGCCCTCCTCCTCCATCGCCGCCAGCAGTAGCAACTGGCGCGTCTTGAGTCGCGCACGGACGAACCAGTTCGAGTAGCTACGCGTCATCGATTGTCTCCCAGCATTGTTTTTGTTGAACGGCCTCCGGCCGCCTTTGCCCGGCGGTTTGGCCCGCTCAGGGTCTCCATGATGCCATACCGAAACTGATATCGGGATGGCTTAAAAAGGGATTGGAAAGTTATTGGGGGCGCTCATACCATTCGTGGACTTTCCAGGACTCCCACGTGACGCCCTTCCGTCGATGAACCGCGATCCGCTCGTTCCGCTCGTTACCAGCCCGTTTCGCCATTACATCAATGGCGGATGGGAGACGCGCGCGACCGCGGGAGTGTCGTTCAACCCATCGGACCTGGACGAACCGGTCGGCGAATACGTGCGTGCGGACGTTCGGCAGACCGATGCGGCAATTGAAGCGGCGCACGCGGCGTTTCGCGACTGGTCGCTAGCGTCGGCGCAGCGCCGCGCGGATGCACTCGATGCGATCGGCACCGAGATGCTTGCGCGCCGCGACGAACTCGGCCGGCTGCTCGCGCGCGAAGTCGGCAAGACCCTGCCCGAAGCGCTTGCCGAAACGATGCGCGCCGGCCAGCTTTTCAAGCTGTGCGCCGCCGAAGCGCTGCGCGCGTTGGTCGAGCCGCTGGCGTCGGCGCGCGCCGGCGTCGAAATCGACGTGACGCGCGAGCCGCTGGGCGTGATCGGCATCATCGCGCCGTGGAGCGCGCCGCTGGCGATCGCCGCCGCGAAGCTCGGCGCCGCGCTCGCCCACGGCAATTGCGTCGTCTTCAAGCCGGCCGAATCGACGCCGGCCTGCGCGGCGGCGCTGGCTTCGATCATCAGCCGCGCCGGCCTGCCCGCGGGCGTGTTCAACCTCCTCATGGGCAGCGGCCGGCAGGTCGGCGCGCGGATCGTCGCGCATCCGCTGGTGGCGGCGATCGGCTTCACCGGCGCGTCGGAAACCGGCAAGCGCGTGTTGCAGGCCGCAGCCTCCCGCCAGGCGCGCGTGCAATTGCAGATGGGCGGCAAGAATCCGTTCGTGGTGCTGGCCGACGCCGATCTCGACACCGCGGTCGAGGCGGCGTTGAGCGGCGCCTATGGCTCGGCCGGGCAGCGCTGTACGGCGGCGGCCCGTCTGATCGTCGAGCGCGCGGTGTTCGAGCCGTTCGTGGACGCGCTGCGCGCGAGGCTCGCCAGGCTCTCGGTCGATCACGCGTTAAAGCGCGGCACGGATATCGGACCGGTGGCGAACGCCGCGCAACTGGAGCGCAACCTCGACTACGTGCGCATCGGACAACAGGAAGGCGCGCAACTGTTGCGCGGCGGAAAGCCGCTGGAGCGGGCAACGCGGGGCTACTTTTTCGAACCGGCGCTGTTCATCGGCGAACCCGAGCACCGCATTGCGCGCGAAGAAATTTTCGGCCCGCTCGCGGTCGTGCTGCGCGCCGACGACTACGACCACGCGCTGCATCTCG
Organism: Paraburkholderia sediminicola; assembly: GCF_046026895.1. Classification (GTDB taxonomy): domain Bacteria; phylum Pseudomonadota; class Gammaproteobacteria; order Burkholderiales; family Burkholderiaceae; genus Paraburkholderia; species Paraburkholderia sediminicola_C. The sequence continues at coordinate 254,127 of NZ_JAQQEU010000001.1, read as the reverse complement.
CGAACGACACGGCCTACGGCCTGTGCGCCGGCATCTGCACCCGCTCGCTCGAGCGCGCGCGGCATTTCCGCCGCCACGTTCAAAGCGGGCTCGTCACGATCAATTTGCCCACCACCGCCGTCGAGCACCACGCGCCCGGCGGCGGCCGCAAGGCGTCTGCCTACGGCGCGGCCGACGCGGCCTTCTGGACGGCCGTCAAAACGGCCTACGTGGCGGGCTGATCGCGATGACCGTCACGCATTGCACCGCACCTCGTGGCGCTGATCGCGCAGCAGCAGTTCGATGCGCGTCGCATCCCATGCCTCATTCGCGCCCCGGTTGACGCCGCCGCGCATAGCCCTGCTGCAAACCAACGACATCAATGCAGCTTTTCAACCTCAGGAGACAGGCATGACCAGCAAGCTTCGCCGTTTGACCCTCACCGCGATGGCCGCCGCCGCCCTCGCCGCGCCGTTCGCCGTGCAACTTTCCGCGCACGCGGATCAGCAGCTCAAAGTCGGCTTTCTCGTGAAGATGCCGGAACAGGCGTGGTTCATCAACGAACAGAAAGCCGCGACCGCGCTCGGTCAGAAGGATGGCTTTTCGGTCGTCAAAATCGGCACGCCGGACGGCGAAAAAGTGCTGGCCGCAATCGACAACCTCGGCGCTCAAGGCGCGAAAGGCTTCGTGATCTGCGCGCCCGACGTGCGCCTTGGACCGGCGATTCAGGCGCGCGCGAAGCGCTACAACATGAAGTTCGTCACCGTCGACGATCAACTGGTCGACTCGACCGGCAAGCCGCTGCCGAATGTGCCGCACCTGGGCATGTCCGCATTCAAGATCGGCAACCAGGTCGGTCAGGCGCTCACCGACGAAATGAAGCGGCGCGGCTGGAAGCCTGAAGAAGTCGGCGCGCTGCGCATCACGAACTACGAATTGCCGACCGCGAAACTTCGCACCGACGGCGCGACGCAATCGCTGCTGGCCGGCGGCTTCAAGAAAGAAAACATCTTCGACGCCCCGCAAAAGACGACGGATGACGAAGGCGGTTTCAACGCCTCATCGCCGGTGCTCGCGCAGCATCCGAACATAAAGAAGTGGGTAATTTTCGCGCTCAACGAGGAAAGCGTGCTGGGCGGCGTGCGCGCAACCGAGCAGCTGCATATTCCCGCGGCGGACGTGATCGGTGTCGGCATCAACGGTGCGGGCGAAGCCTTCGCCGAATTCCAGAAGAAGGAACCGACAGGCTTCTTCGGCACGATTGCCGTGAGCTCGACCAACCACGGCAAGCAGAGCACGGAGAACCTCATCGAGTGGATCAAGGACGGCAAAGAGCCGCCCGCCGATACGCAGACCACAGGCAAGCTGATGGTGCGCGGCAACTGGCAGGACGTGCGTAAAGAACTCGGCATTTAAGTCGGATTCGAGTCCGCAGGTTCTGGCGGACCGCCTCGCGCTATGTGAGACCGGCCCGCGCTGTCGTGAGCACAGTTGTCCACCCGTTCGAGGTTTTTTCGATGACGTCCTTACCCACCGAGTCCCACCGCGGCGCAACGGCGCTGCCTGCGCAAGCGCCCTCGCCTTCGCCCGTATCCGGCGCCGCATCGTATCTGCAACTCGACGGCATCACCGTGCGCTTTCCCGGCGTGCTTGCGCTCGACCAGGTGTCGCTCGAAGTGCGGCGCGGCGAAGTGCATGGCCTGATGGGCGAAAACGGCGCCGGCAAATCGACGCTGCTGAAGGTGCTGTCCGGCGTGAATCAGCCGGCGGCGGGCACCCTGTGGCTCGATGGCGTCGTGCAGCAGTTCAGCACGACCAAGGCGGCCATTGCGGCGGGCGTTGCGATCATCTATCAGGAACTGCATCTGGTGCCCGAACTGACCGTTGCGGAAAACCTGATGCTCGGTGCGCTGCCCAATCGTTTCGGTGTACTGGACGAAAAGGCGCTGGTCGCGCGTGCGGTGCGTGAGCTGGAACGGCTCGGCGAGAAGATCGATCCGTCGCAACAGGTGAAGAATCTGTCGATCGGCCAGCGGCAGATGATCGAGATCGGCAAGGCGCTGATGCGCGACGCGCGTGTGATCGCCTTCGACGAACCCACCAGTTCGCTGTCGTCGCGCGAGACCACGCAACTGTTCCGGATCATCCGCGCGTTGAAGGCCGAAGGCCGCGCGATCATCTACGTCACGCACCGGATGGACGAAGTGTACGAACTATGCGATCGCGTCACGGTGTTTCGCGACGGCCGCCGCATCGACACCTTCGAAGCGGGCGACGGACTCGATCGCGACCGGCTGATCAGCTGCATGGTGGGCCGCTCGATCGCGGACGTGTACGGCTACCGCTCGCGCGAACTCGGCGACGTGCAGCTCGATGTCAAAGGTCTGATGGGACCCGGCCTGCGCGAACCGGCTTCGTTCGCGGCGCGCAAGGGTGAAATCGTCGGCTTCTTCGGGCTGGTCGGCGCGGGCCGATCCGAGTTGATGAAGCTGATCTACGGCGCGGTCAAACCGGCCGCCGGCGAGATCACGCTCAAAGGCAAGCGGGTGCGCTTCGCCACGCCGCGCGATGCCGTGCGCGCAGGTGTCGCGCTGTGTCCGGAGGATCGCAAGCAGGAAGGCATCGTGTCGATCGCCTCGGTATCGGACAACCTCAACATCAGTTGCCGCGGTCATTTCAGCCGCTTCCACGTGCTCAACGGCCGCAAGGAAGCGCAGACCGCGAGGGAATTCATCGGCAAGCTCGCGATCAAGACGCGCAACGGCGACACGTCGATCGGCACCTTGTCCGGCGGCAATCAGCAAAAGGTGATCCTGTCGCGCTGGCTCGCGGAAGACATCGACGTGTTCCTGATGGACGAGCCCACGCGCGGCATCGACGTCGGCGCGCGCAGCGAGATTTACGGGCTGCTGTACGGACTCGCTGATGCGGGCCGCACGGTCATCGTCGTATCGAGCGATCTGGCCGAGGTGATCGGTGTCACGGATCGCGTGATCGTGATGAAGGAAGGCCGCATCCTCGGCGATCTGTCGAAGGCGCAGGCCACCCCGGATGCGTTGATCAAGCTCGCGCTGCCCCGCTGACGCCGCCCCGCTCACCCGACTCGACCCCAGCACGCCAACGAAGGCACGCGACTGAATCGCGCCATTGAAACGGAAACACACATCATGAACACACCTTCAACCGACTCCACGACCCCAACCGTCGCCTCAGCGGGCCTGAGCGCGCGCGCCGCGCGCAGCTGGGATTTGATCAACAAGTCCGGCATCGTGATGGTGTTCGTCATCCTGTTCGCGGTCCTGTCGTTCACCGTGCCGGACTTTCTCAGCTCGCGCAATATCCAGGGCTTGCTGCTTTCCGTCACGCTGATCGGCTCGATCTCCGTGACCATGATGTTCGTTCTCGCGCTCGGTGAAGTGGATCTGTCGGTGGCGTCGATCGTCGCGTTCGCCGGCGTGGTCGCGTCGACCTTGATCACCGCGACGCATAGTGTGCTGTTCGGCGTCGCGGCCGGCGTGCTCGCGGGTGGCGCGGTCGGACTCGTGAACGGTGTGCTGGTCGCGCGCTACAAGATCAACTCGCTGATCGTCACGCTCGCGATGATGGAAGTCGTGCGCGGCCTCGCGTACATCACGTCGAACGGCGACGCCGTGATGATCTCCGAAGAGCGCTTCTTCGACCTCGGCGGTGGCTCCTTCCTCGGCATTTCGTTTCCCATCTGGAGCAACATCGTCGGCTTCGTGCTGTTCGGCTTCCTGCTGAAGAAAACCGTGTTCGGCAAGAACGTGCTGGCCGTCGGCGGCAACGGCGAGGCGGCGTTGCTGGCGGGCTTGCCTGTCACGCGGATCAAGATCACAGTGTTCGTGTTGCAAGGACTCGTGACCGGCTTCGCGGGCGTGATGCTGGCCTCGCGCATGAGTCTCGGCGACCCGAAAACCTCGGTGGGGCTCGAACTCGGCGTGATTTCGGCGTGTGTGCTCGGCGGCGTTTCGCTGACGGGCGGTGTCGCGACGATTTCGGGTGTGCTGGTCGGCGTGCTCATCATGGGCTCGGTGCAGGACGCGATGAGCCTGCTTAACGTGCCGACGTTCTACCAGTACCTGATTCGCGGCGGCATTCTGCTGCTGGCGGTGCTGTTCGACCAGTTCCGCCGCAGCAAGCGCGTGCGCTGACGCGAGTCCGGCTTCAAGGGTGTGTCCACAGGGAGATGTCATGGCCGATTCGAAGCAGAGCAAAAAGCCGCTGCGCAGTCAGGCGTGGTTCGGCCTGAAGGACCGTGACGGCTTCATCCATCGGTCGTGGATGAAAAACCAGGGCATCCCTCACGATGAATTCGACGGACGCCCGGTGATCGGCATCTGCAATACGTGGTCCGAACTGACGCCGTGCAACGCGCATTTCCGCGAGCTGGCGGAGTACGTGAAGAAAGGCGTGCACGAAGCGGGCGGCTTGCCGCTCGAGTTTCCGGTGATGTCGCTTGGCGAAACCAACTTGCGGCCTACCGCGATGCTGTTTCGCAACCTCGCGTCAATGGACGTCGAAGAGTCGATTCGCGGCAATCCGATGGACGGTGTGATCCTGCTGGTCGGCTGCGACAAGACCACGCCCGCGCTGCTGATGGGCGCAGCTTCGTGCAATCTGCCGTCGCTGGCGGTGTCGGGCGGACCGATGCTCAACGGGCGCTTTCGTGGCAAGCAGATCGGTTCGGGAACGGGTGTGTGGCAGATGTCGGAGGAAGTGCGCGCCGGTTCGATGACGCAAGAGGAATTCACCGAAGCCGAGTCGTGCATGAACCGCTCGCGCGGCCACTGCATGACGATGGGCACCGCGTCGACGATGGCGTCGATGGTCGAATCGCTCGGCATGGGCTTGCCGCACAACGCGGCGATTCCCGCCGTCGATGCGCGTCGCCAGGTGCTCGCGCATCTCGCGGGCCGGCGCATCGTCGAAATGGTCCGTGAGGACCTGACGATGGACAGGATCCTCACGCCGCGAGCGTTTGAAAACGCGATCCGCACGAATGCTGCAATCGGCGGCTCGACCAATGCGGTCGTGCATCTGATCGCGCTGGCCAAACGCATCGGCGTGCCGTTGTCGCTGGAGGACTGGGAGCTTGGGTCGAAGGTGCCGTGTCTCGTGAATCTGCAACCGTCCGGTGAATACCTGATGGAAGACTTTTACTACGCGGGCGGTGTGCCGGCGGTGTTGAAGCAGCTCGGCGAACAGGGGCTGCTGCATCGCGATGCGCTGACTGTAAACGGCAAGACGATCTGGGAGAACGTGCGCAACGCGCCGAATCACGACGAGAAGGTGATCACGACGTTCGCCGAGCCGTTCAAGCCGGAGGCGGGCATCGCGGTGCTCAAGGGCAACCTTGCGCCGAACGGCGCGGTGATCAAGCCGTCCGCGGCTACCGCTGCGCTGCTCAGGCATCGCGGTCGGGCGGTGGTGTTCGAGAATATCGAAGAATTGCACGCGAGGATCGACGACGAGTCGCTCGACATCGACGAGCACTGCGTGATGGTGCTCAAGGGCGCGGGGCCGAAGGGGTATCCGGGCTTTGCGGAAGTCGGCAACATGCCGCTGCCGAAAAAGGTGCTGCAAAAGGGTATTACGGACATGGTGCGGATTTCCGACGGCCGCATGAGCGGCACGGCCTACGGCGCGGTGGTGCTGCATGTGTCGCCCGAAGCGGCGGCGGGCGGTCCGCTCGCGTTCGTGCAGACCGGCGACATGATCGAACTGGACGTTGCGGCACGCCGCCTGCATCTGGACGTGAGCGACGACGAACTCGCACGCCGGCGCGCCGCATGGCAGGCGCCCGAGTTGCCAGAGCGCGGCTATTACAGGCTTTACGTCGAGCACGTGCTGCAAGCGGATCAGGGTGCGGATCTCGACTTTCTGGTCGGATCGAGCGGCGCGCCGGTGCCGCGCGATTCGCATTGAAAGACACGTGATCGTAGGGGTGCTGATTCCTACCGGGTTGTCTCTTCTGGTTGTTCCTGCGCTTTGCGAGAAGGCATACTGCCGATGCGGATTGATAATCCGCATCGGCTTTTTTTGGGGGCTCCCTCCTGAACGGCGCAAGCGTGCAGGCAAAATAAAACGGCCGGGCATTGAATGCCCAGCCGTTTTATTTAAATCACAAGTTCAGCACCGCCGGCTTTTAATCGCCAGAGGATTTATAGGTACGAAATCGCTTTCCAGCGCTTGCCGAAAGGCCGGCGTTCAGCTTATTGCTTGATAAACCGGTCGTTCGCCCAGAGGCCTTGCGTATCGCTATTGCCGGAATTCACGAATTCGACATCGTGGCCGACCACGCGGACGACCCGGAAATTCGAGTTCGGCGGTGTCGAAACGCATTGATATCCTGAGAAGAATTCCTGCATTTTTTGCTGTTCACCGGCTTGCGCATGCTGGTCGGCGGCATCGAGTTTGTCTTTCGACAGACAGCCATACGCGTTGGCCTTGAATTGAATGGTTTGCTGCGGCTTGATCACTGCGTCTTGCGCCTGAACACTCGCGGCAGCCAAACTCGCAGTGGCGAAAAAAAGGGCGAAACGTATTTTCATATTGACCTCCAGTGCGCGGGACGGATATTCAGGTTAGCTATGTATTTAACTTTAACGTTGAATCCGCAATTTTCAGTTTAGGAGAACGCGAGAGAACGACAAGCACAACTTGTGTGCAGTCGCAACAGCGGCGAATTGTCGCACCGTCGGTCGCAGGTGCTGAAACCTTCAGCAGCATCCTAAAAGGGCGACATTGAAGCGAATAGATAAAAGAGGGGTGACGTGCAGTGCTTTGACCAGCAAAGCTTTGCCGCACATACTCGCGTAAACGCGCAGCTTCAATTAAGCGAATTAATACAAGCCAAATCGATACTTTGTGCAACGCACACAAAGTCATTCGATCTGGTTGATCAGAAATGCGAAGTATCGGGGTAGATGCAGGACTTAAATGGTGCCAGGTGAGCGGAGCAGTCCAGCAGCGCGTCCCGTGCGGGCGCAGTAGAACGGCATCACTGGCTCAATCGGGCCGCCTCCTTGACCTGAAAAACTCCGGACTGGAACAGGCACATGCGCAACGCGTTGTGATACAGGCCGTTGCCGAAGAATTCCTCGATCAGTTCGGCTTCATGCCTGAAGCCGCATTTCTCGTAGATGTGGATGGCTGCGGTATTCGCTGTGTCGACGATCAGATAAATCTTGCGCAGGTTGAGAACCGAAAACGCGTAGTCGATCGCGAGCCATGTCGCGATGGTGGCATAGCCGCGCCCCTGTGCTTCGGGCGCGATGATGATCTGAAATTCGCCGCGCCGGTGGATGTAGTCCAACTCGATCAGTTCGACGACGCCGACGGTTTGCCCGGTATTGTCGATCGCGACGAAGCGCCGTTCGCGCAGATCGTGTACGTGCTGATCGTACAGTTGAGTCAGTTCGGAGAAGGTTTCGTACGGCTCTTCGAACCAGTAGCGCATGATCTTCGCGTTGTTGTTCACTTCGTGGACGAAGCGCAGATCGGAGCGCTCAAGCGGGGCGCAACGTGAGTTCGCTGCTGCGTTCGGTCGTCATTGGAATCCCTTCGAAAGCCGGTAGTGTGAAGGCGCGCGGGTTTGCGGCAGCGCGCAGACGCGTTTCGTTCCCGTAAGTTAGTCAGGGCGAGGTGAGTGGAGTTCTTGCAACTGTCGCAGTTCGGGAGCGTCCTTGCAAACCGCGTGCGAAACGCAAGTAGAGTGAAAAGCGGCGAGGGCAGGGTGTCGCGCGGTGCGAGTGTTTTTAAAAATGCCGCAACGCTGAACGGGCACGTGCGGTGCTCTACAATGAAATCATGCTCCTGCGATCGGAGGCCACTGTGATCGAGCACTTGATATTGGGCGCTTTTCTCGTCATTCCGCTGCTCATCGTCGCGTTTCTTTTTTCTGACGAATTGTGGCAGGAACACCGCCATCTGCACGACTTGCGCCCTGCGCCTGCGAGACATCGGCGTATCGACTGGCGGCATCCGCTACGCCGCGCGCGGCAGCGTCTTTGAAGCGCCCGGGGTCCGCTACCGAATATTCGTGGGCGGCTCCCGCGCGAATCGCCAAGAAAAAAGCCTGCCGGAACGGCAGGCTAAAAAGAGATCCACACTCAATGCCTTGAAGGCGACAAGGCATTCCCAGTCTAGCCGCGCCGCAAACGCGGCTGGTTTCAAAGCGCTTTACACATGTTACGGCGTGTGACCATGCTCGGCGCTCATCGTCAGTCGGCGCGCCAATGCGCGCGAATGCGCTTGGCCACCGCTTCGAGCGTGTCCGAGTCGGCGACCTCGCGGGCATGCATCTTCAGCGCCTGGCCTTGCCAGCGCGGGATCAAGTGAAAATGGACGTGCGGCACGGTCTGTCCGGCCGCAGCGCCGTTGAATTGTCCGATGAAAACGCCATCGGGCCGCAACGCGGCGCGCACCGCAATTGCGAGCTTCTGGGTCATGCGTATGCTCGCCACCAGCGACGCTTCCGACAAGTCGAATATCTCGGCCACCGCTTCTTTCGGCACGACCAGCAGATGACCGTCGGCTTGAGGCATGAGGTCCATGAAGGCCAGCGCCGCATCGTTTTCCGCCACTTTGATGCAGGGCAATTCGCCGCGCAGAATTCGTGCGAAGGGATTGTTGGCGTCGTAGGTCATCGCGTTTCCTTTGCTGGTTGCAGGGTTCATGTTGGATGGAGCGGCGTCGCCGGTATTGTCCACGACATCTGTTACAGCGCACGTGCCGCGCGCTTGATTGTTTGCGGCGGCTGACCGTACGCACGCAGAAAAGCGCGCCGCATCCGCTCGGTGTCGATGAAGCCGGTCTCGGCCGCGACCGCTTCCATCGAATGGCGGCCCGCTTCCAGCATGGAACGAGCGGCTTCGACGCGCAACGACTCGATCGCCTTGGCCGGCGATTGACGGGTCTCGTCGCGAAACGCGCGGCTGAACTGGCGCGGACTCAGGTGCGCGACGTCGGCCAGTTGGTCGACCGTCAACGGCTCGCGCAGATGGCTTTTCGCGTACGACAGCGCGTTCTGGATGCGGTCGGACTTCGGTTCGAGGTCCAACATCGCCGAAAACTGGGACTGCCCGCCCGCGCGCCGGTGATACACCACGAGCTTCTTTGCGATCGCCCGCGAAACGTCCACGCCGAGGTCGCTCTCGACGAGCGCAAGACACAGGTCGATGCACGCGGTCATGCCGGCCGAGGTCCAGACCGAGCCGTCGACGATGAAGATACGGTCGTCGTCGATCCGCGCGCCAGGGACACGCTGTTGCAAGTCACGCGCATGCGCCCAATGGGTGGTCGCGTGACGGCCGTTGAGAATCCCGGCCTCGGCCAGCACGAAGGCGCCGGTACAGATGCTCGCGGTGCGGCGCGAGGCGGTGAGCGCATCGTTCAGAAACGCCAGCAGGCCCGGCGATGAAGGCACGACCTGCATCGCGCCCGTGACGATCACGGTGTCGTACGCCGGATCGCCGAACGGCCGCGTGGCGATCTCGACTCCGGACGAACTGCGCACCATCCCGCCATGCTCCGAGATGACCTCGACCTCGTACTCGGGCTGACGGGCCTCCAGATTCGCCAATTCGAAGACGGAGACCGCGACCATATCGAGGATCTGGAAGCCGGGAAAAACCACCACACCGACGTGCCTCATCGCGATGTCCTAAAACGAGGTAAATACGACATTTGAGACAAAAGACTACACGCCTAGACTTGCCTCGTCAACACCGCGAAGCCGGATGGAAAAGAGGCGGCAGCGGGTGGCTCACAGTTTTCCCATTCATCGGACAGGGCACTGGCGCGACGCGCCGAACCCGCAAGGAGAGCTTCAAATGGCAACGCAAGCAAGCAAAGGGACGGCATTGGTGACGGGCGCGTCGTCGGGTATCGGCGCGGTGTATGCGGACCGCCTCGCGCGGCGCGGCTACGACCTGATTCTGGTCGCGCGCGACGCGCAGCGGCTCAAAGGGCTGGCCGAGCGGCTGACGCGGGAAACCGGGCGCCATGTCGAGTCCGTCGTTGTCGATCTGACCGTCAAGGGCGACGTGCGCCGCATCGAAGAGCGGCTGCGCGCGGATCGCGCGATCACGATGCTGGTCAACAACGCGGGTGTCGGCGCAACGGCCTCGCTGATCGATTCGGACGTCGACGAGTTGGAGAAGATGATCGACCTGAACGTGACCGCGCTCACTCGCCTGACGGCGGCGGCCGTGCCGGGCTTTGTCGAACGGGAGCAGGGCGCCGTGATCAATATTTCGTCGGTCGTGGCGCTGTCGCCCGAACTCCTGAACGGCACGTACAGCGGCACCAAGGCGTATGTGCTGAACTTGACGCAGTCGCTGCATCACGAAGTGGGCGGCAAGGGCGTACGCTTGCAGGCCGTGCTGCCCGGCGCCACCAGCACGGCATTCTGGGATCGCGCTGGACTGGCGGTCGAGCATCTGCCCGCGCAGATCGTGATGACCGCCGAAGACATGGTGGATGCGGCGCTCGCCGGTTTCGACGAGGGCGAACTGGTGACGATTCCGTCGTTGCCGGATGCGGCCGACTGGGAGCGGCTGAACAGCGCTCGCCAGCATCTGCAGCCGAATCTGTCGCACAAGCTGCCGGCTGCGCGTTATGCACGCGCCAAGGCCGCCTGAAGGCGAGCGCGCGCGCGGCGTGGACAGCCCGAAACGCCCGCCGCGCGGCCAATAAAAAACGCGCCCGGCATCGTTGCCGGGCGCGTTTTTATCAAGCAGCGGCGCAACCTCAACCGCCGCTCAAACCACTCACTCGCTCACCGCCACCTGATTCTTCCCATCCCGCTTGGCCCGGTCCGCCCGGATCGAAGGATAGGAAAGCTTTGCGAGTCGCCAGATTTATCCGGCGGGTAATGCGGCGAAGTCTACATTGATCGGGAGATTGTTTGAGCCCGCAGAGGGGGCCGCGGACTGCGCTCTCCGGCGCGGTCGCGCCACGCGCGGTTGTACCGTAATGTTCCGTTACCACTTGCAGCATCTATTTCGGCCCATGCCCTTCACAATCGCTTCCATGCCTGAACGGCGGGAGATAAACATGAAAAAGATCGCAGTGGCGTTGGTGATGGCGGGAAGTCTGTGCGTGGCCGGGCAAGCGTCCGCACACGATCATGGCGGCGACGTGGTGGGTGCGTTGATCGGCGGCGCCGTGTTGGGCGCGGTGGTGACGTCCGCATTGAATCCGGCGCCGGTGGTGGCTTATCAACAGCCTATGTATGCGCAACCAGCGTATCAGCCCGCACCGGCTTATGCGGGACCGCCGCCGGGATACTGCTACGACCAGTACCAGCGTGCGTATGTCGCGTGCGGGGCGCCGCCGCCCGGGCAGTATGGGTACGGGCAGCCTCAGCCGCAACCGGGGTGGTGATCGCCCAAAGTGTGCGCTCTCGACACTCGCCGCGATAAAAAAGGCCGTCGCTCAATGCGACGGCCTTGTCATTTGATGCACCGTTCAGTGTTTGTGATGAAGCCACTCCGCGTAGTGCGTATCGAGCCAGCGCTCGAACTTCGGCGGCTTCGTCTCATGGTGATAATGGGACGCCGCCCAGATGGCCAGGCCGACTACCAGCATCACGGCAGGCCCCATCAAATAAGCGATCAACGATTCAGACATCGGACCCTCCGTATCGGCATGCATCGATGCTTCAGTTTAGGCGATGGAATCGGGGAAAGATGGACGGAAATGAGGTGTGCGCAAGATAGCATATAGGGCGCAAAACCTTGCCACTTAAAACCTGATGTGGAATGCGCTTCTCTTTTCTGCGCAGCCGTTTGGGGCTGGTCAAGGATGGATTGTGTACCAACAATTCCGGGCGCTGCGGGCAGTCGGCGCGGCCGGCCAAAACCCCGCCGATGTCCGTCAGGCCGAACTGATCACTGCTTGCCGTCCGGCTTCAACCTGCCTGTCGACAAAGTCCGCCCAAGCCTGAACGGCTCGACGCTGCTGCGCCACGTCATCTTCCTCGCGGGGGCTTTGCGCCGCGAGCGCCGATGCACTGTCGAGTGCAACATCTCGCTGCGCGACCTCGCGCAAATGGGTCCGTGCCGTGCGCCGGAAGTCATGCAGCACGAAATGCTCGACCTCGAGCCCGAGTGCCTTGACCGCCTGGTTCAGCGTGCTTTTCGCAATGGGCCGGTCGTCGCCCCTCACGCTTGGAAATACGAACTTCCAACTCGTCTTCGCGCGGTGAATCTCGCGCAGCATCGAGACCGCCTGATGCGAAAGATAAACAACGCGGTCCTGATCGGCTTTCAGACGCGCGGCGGGAATCGTCCAGACTGCCTGGTCCAGATCGAATTCCGCCCACGCCGACTCGACCAGGTCCGACTTGCGCACCATCGTCAGCACCAGCAGATGCAGCGCCAGCTTCAGCGGCCGGCGAATGCTCGACACGTCGATCGCGTGCAGCATGGTGCCGATCTCGTTGCCAGAGAGCACGCGGTTGCGACTGTCGACGGTGGCGATGGAGCGCGCCGGCACGACCTCGGCGGGATTGCTGTTGGCGAGTTGCCGGGCGATCAGATACACATAAAGCCGCCTGACCGCGTTGCGCGTGTGCAGCGCCATTTTCGGGGACCCACGGCTTTTGATCCGCTCGCAGATCGCGACGATGTCGTCGGAGGTCACGGCGTTGATCGGTTTGCCGCCGATCGCGGGCAACACGTCCTTGTCGAGCGCGCGGCGGGTCGTGCGGCGATATTCATCCGACTTGCCGGCCATGGCCGTGGCGAGATAGAGCTCGGCCGCTTCGCGCAGAACGTCCGCTTTGCTTTCGGCGCCGCGATCGCGCCGCGCGGTGGCGACCGGCGAGATGCCCTGCGCGACCATCTCCGCATACTTTTGCGCCTTGGCCCGCGCGACGCGCAGCGAGATCATCCGGTAGTCGCCGATGGTGGCGAGCGGCTGGCGTTTGCCGTTCAGCGTATAGCGGAACCGCCAGACCTTCGTGCCGGTCGTCATGACTTCGATCACGAGCCCGTTGCCGTCGGCGACGCAATAGCGGGTCGTGCGCGGCTCGAGCGCGCGGATTTGGGATTCGGTGAGGGGGACGGCTAAGCGCGGCATGCTCGGATCGGTGGTGCGCGGACAGCGGCGATTTTAAACCTCGCGCGTGCTGTGTACCAAAGATTTGCGGCTTTTTGTGTGCACAGTGGTCGCAGAGCAGCGCGGCAACGGTAGCGGTGAGACTCGATGTAAGCCTTATCTGGCAATCATTCTCGCCCGATCCAGTATTCGCCTCTACTTGCCGATACAGAATCTGCTAAAAATCACCCCGAGCAGATCATCCGAACCGAATTGGCCAGTGATCGAGTTCAATTGATCCTGCGCGAGCCGCAGTTCCTCGGCGAACAGATCGAGTGCCTGCGAGTTCTGATCCGCGTGTGCCGCGGCCGTTGCCAGATGCTCCTCGGCGGCGCGCAACGCAATCAGATGCCGTTCGCGCGCGAGGTAGACGCTTTCGGCGCCCGCCTGCCAGCCGGCGATCCGCAGCAACTCGTCGCGCAGCAGCGCCACCCCGTCGCCCTGTTTCGCCGACAACCGCACCTCGCTGAGATCGAGGTCCGCATCGAGCGCTTGCGTCGCGGGGGCGAGGCCTGTCAGGTCCGTTTTGTTCAGCACGCGTACCACTGGCACGCCGCCAGGAAAGCGCCCGGCGATCGTCTCGTCCTCGATGGTCATGCCGGTGCGGGCATCGAGCAGATGCAACACCACGTCCGCGCGCTCGATCTCGCTCCAGGTGCGCTCAATACCGATCTTTTCCACCTCGTCCTCGGTATCGCGCAGGCCGGCAGTGTCGATCACATGCAGCGGAATGCCTTCGATCTGGATGGTCTGCGCGACTTTGTCGCGCGTGGTGCCCGCGATCGGCGTGACGATGGCCAGCTCCGCGCCGGCCAAAGCATTCAGCAGCGACGACTTGCCGACGTTCGGCTGCCCCGCCAGCACCACCGACAAACCTTCGCGCAACAATGCGCCTTGGCGCGCTTCGCTCAACACGTGTGCCAGACGCTCACGGATGCGCGCGAGTTTGCCACGCGCGTCGGCGGCTTCGAGGAAGTCGATCTCTTCCTCCGGGAAGTCGAGCGTCGCCTCGACCAGCATCCGCAGCGTGATCACCTCTTCGACCAGCGCATGGATGTCGCGCGAGAACGCGCCGTCGAGCGAGCGGCCCGCCGAGCGCGCGGCCGCTTCGGTACTGGCCTCGATCAGATCGGCGACGGCTTCGGCTTGCGCCAGATCCAGCTTGTCGTTCAGGAAGGCGCGGCGCGTGAACTCGCCCGGCTCGGCCAGCCGCAGACCGAACGCATGGCCGGCGTCGATGCAGCGCTGCAGCACGAGTTGCAGCACGACCGGTCCGCCGTGGCCTTGCAGTTCGAGAATGTGTTCGCCCGTGTACGAGTGCGGTGCCGGAAAGTACAGCGCGATACCGCGGTCGAGTGCAGCGCCGTTGCCGTCGAGGAACGGGACATAGCTGGCGTGGCGCGGCGCGAGGGTCTGGCCGGTGAGCGTCCGCATGAGCGGCTGGGCCGCCGCCTCGCCCGCGCGCCCGAACGAAATCCGCACGACACCGATGCCTCCCCGGCCGGGCGCGGTAGCAATGGCGACGATGGGATCGGAGTCGGTGGTCAGCATGGGAATGTGGCAAAAAGCGGAGAGAGGGGCGGGACAACCGGTCGATGCGGCGCGAGGCATTGTAACGCGGGTGCCTGCCGCAACCGGTACGGAGCACATGAGCTCAGGTTTATCGCCGCTTTGGCGGGCAAATCGGATTTATCTCAAATAAGCTAGGATTGTTACTGCAATATCTCAGAATAAATAGGACGAGATAAGACGACCAGAGTGCGAAGAAGCCGGCCCGACAATGAAAAAATGGAAAAAATAAAATTCGCGAAAACGCTTTGCCCGACGTGCCGCGCAAGCTAAAACTATCTCAAATACGCTAAGACTAAGCCTGTCGGGTTGTCAACTGGTTGGACGCTGAATTGCACAATCTGGCCCATGCCAACCGACAAAGAAAAAGCCGCCTTCGCCAAACGGTTGAAGGATCTGCTGGAGCCGCTCAAGATTCGCGGCGGGACCAAACTCGCCGAGCAATTCAATCTGCGCTATCACGGCGAGCGTCCCGTTACGCCCCAAACCGCGCACAAGTGGCTCACCGGCACGACGATCCCGAAGCCGGACAAGCTGCGCACGTTAGCTGAATGGTTGAACG
The DNA here is from genome assembly GCF_046026895.1 of Paraburkholderia sediminicola. Classification (GTDB taxonomy): domain Bacteria; phylum Pseudomonadota; class Gammaproteobacteria; order Burkholderiales; family Burkholderiaceae; genus Paraburkholderia; species Paraburkholderia sediminicola_C. The sequence continues at coordinate 238,892 of NZ_JAQQEU010000001.1, read as the reverse complement.
TCAAGGAGCATTGGCTTCACTACGGACCGCCGCCGGGTTCGAGCAGCAGACCGCTGGCGCGCGGCGAGAAATATCCGCCCACACCGGAGACGATTGAACTCGCTTCCAAGATTGCGTCGCTCATGCCAAAGGACCGCAACCTCGTCGAGGAGATGATCGAGCGTTTTTACGGCGAGGACACTGACGAGTAATTGAAGCGGCAGCCCTGATTCGAGCGCCCATAGAAAAAGCCGTCCGGTTCGCACCGCACGGCTTTTTTATCGCTGCGCTGTCAGCCAGCGTCGGCTTGCGTCCCACGGAGGCGGGCTTTGCCGCCCGCCGCCTCGTACAAGACTCAGGCCGGCTTCACCTTCGTCTTGCCCATCATGCGCGTGATGTAGTACTGCTGCGCAATGGACAGCACGTTGTTCACGACGTAGTACAGCACCAGACCGGCCGGGAAGAAGAAGAACATGACCGAGAACGCGATCGGCATGAACATCATCATCTTCGCTTGAACCGGGTCCGGCGGCGTCGGGTTCAGCTTGGTCTGCAGGAACATCGAGACGGCCATCAGCACCGGCAGGATGAAGAACGGGTCCTGCTGCGACAGATCGTGAATCCACAGAATCCAAGGCGCGCCGCGCATTTCCACCGACGACAGCAACACCCAGTACAACGAGATGAACACCGGGATCTGGATCACGACCGGCAGACAGCCACCGAACGGATTGACCTTCTCGGTCTTGTACAGCTCCATCAGCGCCGCGTTCATCTTTTGCGGATCGCCCTTGAAGCGCTCGCGCAGCGCCTGCATGCGCGGCGTGATCGCCTTCATGCGCGCCATCGACTTGTAACTCGCGGCCGACAGCGGGAAGAACACGGCCTTGATCAGCACCGTGAGCAGCACGATCGACCAGCCCCAGTTGCCGACATAGCTATGGATCTTTTCGAGCAGCCAGAACAGCGGCTTCGCGATGATCGTGACCCAGCCGTAGTCCTTCACCAGTTCCAGACCCGGCGCGATGCCTTCGAGCATGCGCTCTTCTTCCGGACCGGCGAACAGGCGCGCGGAGACGCTGACCGTCTGGCCCGGCGCAATGGTCGGCAGCGGCTGCTTGACGCCCACGCGGTAGAGCGACGGATCGATCTTCTCGACGTAGATGTCGCGCTTCGCACCCTGTTGCGGAATCCACGCCGACGCGAAGTAATGCTGGACCATCGCGATCCAGCCGTTGTCGGCCGAACTCGCGTAATCCTGCTTGTTCTTGTCGATGTCGCCGAACGTCATTTTCTGGAAGTGGTGCTGGTCGGTGTAGACAGCCGGTCCGATGAACGTGTGCGAGAAGCGCGGCGTTTCCACCGGCTGGTCGTCACGCACCAGTTCCATGTAGACCGACGGCGTCACCGGCGTCGTGCCGACGTTCTGGATCTTCGTGTCGACGCCGATCACATAGCTGCCGCGCGTGAACGTGTAGGTCTTGATGACCTTTACGCCACCCTTTTCCGGCGACTCGAAGCTCAGGCTGAACGATTTCTCGTCGCCCTTCAGTTCGGTCTGCTGGTTCGGCATCAGCGTGAAGACGTCGTTGTGGTTCGGGAAATCGCCGCCGAGCAGACCCGTGCGGGCCAGATACGTGTGATTGTCCGTGCGGTCGAACAGCGTGATCACCAGATCAGGCGTCTTGCCGTCGCCCTGCTTGACGAGCGACAGCCGCGACAATGTGCCGCCGCGCGTATCGATCTCACCGGTGTAGACGTCGGTGGAGAACTTCACGAGCTGCGATTGCGCTGCGCCCGGCGCGTTGCCGGGCGCAGCTGCGTGGGTGGCCGGCAGATCGGCCGGCTGGGTTCCCGGCGTCGTGGTTCCCGGTGCGGCGCTACCGACGGTCTTGGTCGGTGTCGCGCTCGGGAAGAACATCGACGGGCGTCCGTGGTCGCGTTGCCAGTTGTCGAACAGCATGACAGCTGACATGAAAAAGATGACCCATAGGACGGTGCGTTTGATATCCATGCGTTGTCTCAGTGTCGATGGAACGGCGCGTCAGCGCTTTTCAGAAGTGGGAGGCGGGACGAGGTCGATGCCGCCCGCGGAAAACGGGTGACAGCGGCAAATACGCCTGGCGGCGAGATAAGTCCCGCGCGCGGCGCCATGATACTGGATTGCTTCGCGCGCGTAATCAGAGCAGGAAGGGTAAAAGCGGCACCGGTTGCCGAGCATTGGGCTCACGGCAAGCTTGTAAAAACGCAATAAAGCGATGAGTACCGTTTGCATGGCAGAGGCGGCCGGACGGCGCCGCGCAACGTGGAGTACCGGGTGACGCCCGCGCAGCCCGGCTGCCAAAGCTGCCTGAACTGCCAAAACTCCAATACGGGCGGTCACTTGAGCGTCATTCCGTCTTGGGCGCTTCCGCGGGCGGCGCCTCGCGACGGACAATTTCGCGCGCTGCCTTGTCGAGCAGCGCCTCTATTTCGCTGCGGCACAACGCCTTCAACGGCGGTGACGAAGCGCTCGGCAAAGCCTTCTTGTCGAAGCGCGTGTGCAAACGCAGCAGCACATCCCAACCGCCAAATTCCGCGCGACGCAGCCGGAAAGCTTCACGCGCGATCCGACGCACCAGATTACGCGTGGCCGCGCGCGGCGCATACTTCTTGCCGATGACGAGGCCCAAGCGAGCTTCGTTGCCGGTGGGCCGGCCGTACACCACGAAGTGCGGGGTACGGCGCCACGGGCGCAAACGAAAAACGGATGAAAATTCATCCGTTTTCAGCAGCCTTGCGGCTTTGGGGAAGGCGGCTTGCGCTCGCAACGGAACCGAGCCCTGTTGCTGCGCCCCTGCCGCTCCCGCTTCGCCGCGGGCTTCGGTCACAGCGCGCAATCCGCTCGCCTTAAATGGCGAGGCGCTTGCGGCCCTTCGCGCGGCGTGCGTTGATGACCTTGCGGCCACCTGCGGTCTTCATGCGAACGCGAAAGCCGTGGGTGCGCTTGCGACGGGTGACGGACGGTTGGTAAGTACGTTTCATGTTGCTCTCACTTGATCGAAAAAAAACCGCGCGATCATCGCTGAAAGCGCAATGGCCGGAGGTTTACTGAATTGGTTTTCGCGGAACCCGCTATTTAAACCGCTTTTCCGTTGGCCGTCAATAGTTTAGCCTGGTTCTGCCGCAAGCCGGGCTTTGTTCGCCGGATGATCGGTCCCTGTGGATAACTCCCTTGCCGGTCCGTTTTGGCGTTAGAATCTCGCCATACTTCCCAAAAATGCTGCACGCCGCTCCGGCTCGCTTGCCCCGCAAACCCCTTGTGGCACAAGCGCCTGGAGCCCTTACGCCTGGCTGCTCAGGGCCTTGTTGCGTGCGCGCGACAGGGGCAGCGGCGACCGCCGTGCACACCATAACGACAGCAACTCGATGAACGATTTCTGGCAACACTGTTCCGCATTGCTGGAGCGTGAGCTCACGCCCCAGCAGTACGTGACGTGGATCAAACCGTTGGCCCCGGTCGCCTTCGACGCCGCTGCGAACACACTTAGCATCGCTGCGCCGAACCGCTTCAAGCTCGACTGGGTCAAGAGCCAGTTCTCCGGCCGCATCGCGGATATGGCCCGCGATTTCTGGCACGCGCCGGTCGACGTGCAATTCGTACTGGACCCGAAGGCAGGCATGCGCGCCCCGGTGGCGGCGTCGCCGGCGCCTGCGCGTCCCGCTTCGGCGGCGCCAATGGGCGGCAATCCCGGCGGCGGCGCCGCGGTGGACGCGGCCGTGGGCGCCGTGCAAGCGGCGCAGATGGCGCGCGCCAACCAGGCGATGGCCGCGCAAAACGCGCACGCCCGCGCGGCGGCCGAAGATGCCGCCGACCTCGATCTGCCGAGCCTCGACGCGAACGAAGCCGCGGCCGCACGCCGCACCTGGCGTCCGGGCCAGAGCGCGGGCTCGAACAGCAGCGGCGAAAATGACTCGATGTACGAGCGTTCGAAGCTGAACCCCGTGCTGACCTTCGACAACTTCGTGACCGGTAAGGCCAACCAGCTGGCGCGCGCCGCGGCGATTCAGGTCGCGGACAATCCGGGCATCTCGTACAACCCGCTGTTCCTGTATGGCGGCGTGGGTCTGGGCAAGACCCACCTGATCCACGCGATCGGCAACCAGCTTCTGATGGACAAGGCCGGCGCGCGGATTCGCTACATTCACGCGGAACAGTATGTGTCCGACGTGGTGAAGGCCTACCAGCGCAAGGCATTCGACGACTTCAAGCGCTACTACCACTCGCTCGACCTGCTGCTGATCGACGATATTCAGTTCTTTTCCGGCAAGTCGCGCACGCAGGAGGAGTTCTTCTACGCGTTTGAGGCGCTGGTCGCGAACAAGGCGCAGGTGATCATCACCAGCGATACATATCCGAAGGAAATCTCGGGTATCGACGACCGCCTGATCTCGCGCTTCGACTCCGGCCTGACCGTCGCGATCGAGCCGCCCGAGCTGGAAATGCGCGTCGCGATTCTGATGCGCAAGGCGCAATCGGAATTCGTCAGCCTGAACGAGGACGTCGCGTTCTTCGTCGCCAAGCATCTGCGCTCGAACGTGCGCGAGCTGGAAGGCGCGCTGCGCAAGATCCTCGCGTATTCGAAGTTCCACGGCCGCGAAATCACGATCGAGCTGACCAAAGAAGCGCTGAAAGACCTGCTGACGGTGCAGAACCGGCAGATTTCGGTGGAAAACATCCAGAAGACCGTGGCAGATTTCTACAGCATCAAGGTCGCCGACATGTATTCGAAGAAGCGTCCGGCGAACATTGCGCGGCCGCGGCAGATCGCGATGTATCTGGCGAAGGAGCTGACGCAGAAGAGCCTGCCGGAAATCGGCGAGCTGTTTGGCGGGCGCGACCACACCACCGTGCTGCATGCAGTGCGCAAAATTGCCGACGAGCGCAGCAAGGACGCGCAACTGAACCACGAATTGCACGTGCTGGAGCAGACGCTGAAGGGCTGAGCGGCCCGGACGGAAAAATCGACCTGTTTATTTTCAAACTCGCCCCCATTTTAGTGAGGCGGTTCCGTTTTCAGGCACAATACAGGTTTAACCGCCCGGCGGCCGCGGGCGGATTTTACGCCGTGACGGGCGCTGCGTGGCGCCGGCGGGGAGCCACGGCTGCGCGCTGGAATGCTTGCCTGGCAAGGCGTGCAGGCCGTTATATCAACGAAGGAACTCTATGCAACTGGTCAAGACCGAACGCGATAACCTCCTCAGGCCGCTGCAAACTGTGAGCGGCATCGTCGAACGCCGCCATACGTTGCCGATCCTCGCCAATTTGCTGATTACCAAGAACGGCCCGGACGTGTCGTTCCTGTCGACCGACCTCGAGTTGCAGATCACCACGCGTGCCGATTTCGGCGTGGGCGGCGATTCGGTGGCGACTACGGTGGCGGCACGCAAGCTCCTCGACATTCTGCGCGCGATGCCCGAGGGCCAGGTCACGCTCACGCTGAACGACAAGCGTTTGACCGTGCAATCCGGCAAGAGCCGCTTTGCTCTGCAAACGCTCGCCGCCGACGAATTCCCGACGGTCGCGCAAGCTAAAGACTACGGCGCGAGCCTGGTGGTTCCGCAGAAGACGTTCCGCCAGTTGCTCGGCATGGTCCATTTTTCGATGGCCCAACAGGACATCCGCTACTACCTGAACGGCATGCTGCTGGTGGTGGACGGCGACCAGCTGATGGCAGTCGCCACCGACGGCCACCGCCTGGCGTTTTCATCGATGAAGATTGAGGGCTCGTTTGCGCGTCAGGAAGTGATCATTCCGCGCAAGACGATCCTGGAATTGCAGCGCCTGCTGGAAGACATCGACGACACGCTGAAGATCGACATCGCGCAAACGCAGGTGAAGTTCACGTTCGGCCAGGTCGAACTGGTGTCGAAGCTGGTGGAAGGCAAATTCCCCGACTTCCAGCGCGTAATTCCGAAGTCGCACAAGAATCAGTTCCTGATTGGCCGCGAAGAGCTGCAGCGTTCGCTGCAACGCGCGGCGATCTTGACGTCGGACAAATTCAAGGGCGTGCGCTGCATCATCGAGCCGGGCCAGTTGAAGATCATGTCCACCAACGCCGATCAGGAAGAGGCGCAGGAAGAGCTGGAAATCGCATACGACGGCGACAGCGTCGACATCGGATTCAACGTCACGTATCTGCTCGACGTGCTCGCGAACCTGAAGGTCGACATGTTGCAAGTGAGCCTGGGCGACGCCGGCTCCAGCGCGTTGATCACGATTCCCGAGAACGACGAATTCAAATACGTGGTGATGCCGATGCGCATCTAACGCGTCCAAGACCAATAACACACCAAGGGGCGCAGCGCCCCTTTGGCGTTTTTATGGCGTTTTGAAAAGTCCCGAGCAGCAACCTTGCAGTAACGCAGAACCGGAAAAAATCCATGACTGAAACGAACAATACGCAACCCGACAACAGCTACGGCGCCTCATCCATTCAGATCCTCGAAGGTCTGGAGGCTGTGCGCAAGCGGCCGGGGATGTACATCGGGGATACATCGGATGGCACCGGTTTGCACCACCTCGTGTTCGAAGTGCTCGACAACTCGATCGACGAGGCACTGGCCGGGCACTGCAACGACATCCAGGTGATCATTCACGCGGACAACTCCATTTCCATCACCGACAACGGCCGCGGCGTGCCGACCGGGCTGAAGATGGACGACAAGCACGATCCGAAGCGCAGCGCCGCTGAAATCGTCATGACCGAGCTGCACGCCGGCGGCAAGTTCGACCAGAACAGCTACAAGGTGTCCGGCGGTCTGCACGGCGTGGGCGTTTCGTGTGTGAATGCGTTGTCGGCGTGGCTGCGCCTCACGGTGCGCCGCGACGGTAAGAAGCACTTCATGGAATTCCACCGTGGCGTGCCGCAGAACCGCGTGATTGAAGAGGTCGGCGGTGTGGCAGTGTCGCCGATGCCCGTGGTCGGCGAAACCGAGAACCGCGGCACCGAAGTGCACTTCATGGCTGACGAGACGATCTTCGGCAACGTCGAATATCACTACGACATTCTGGCCAAGCGGATTCGCGAACTGTCGTTCCTGAATAACGGCGTGCGGATTCGCCTGAGCGATCAGCGCTCGGGCAAGGAAGAGGATTTCGCATTCGTCGGCGGCGTGAAGGGTTTTGTCGAGTACATCAACAAGACCAAAAGCGTGCTGCACCCCACCATTTTCCACGTGAGCGGCGAGAAAGACGGCGTGGGCGTGGAAGTGGCGATGCAGTGGAACGACAGCTACAACGAAAATGTGCTGTGCTTCACGAACAACATTCCGCAGCGCGACGGCGGCACGCACCTGACCGGCTTGCGCGCGGCGATGACGCGCGTGTTGAACAAGTACATTGCCGATCACGAAGTCGCGAAGAAAGCGAAGGTCGAGACCTCCGGCGACGACATGCGCGAGGGGCTGTCGTGCGTGCTGTCGGTGAAGGTGCCGGAGCCGAAGTTCAGCGCGCAGACCAAGGACAAGCTCGTGTCGTCGGAAGTCCGCGCGCCGGTGGAAGACGTGGTCGCGAAGGCGCTCGAGGAATTCCTGCTGGAAACGCCGAACGACGCGAAGATCATTTGCGGCAAGATCGTCGATGCGGCGCGCGCGCGTGATGCGGCTCGCAAGGCGCGCGAGATGACGCGCCGCAAGGGCGTGCTCGACGGCGTTGGTTTGCCTGGGAAGCTCGCGGACTGCCAGGAGAAGGATCCGGCGAAGTCCGAGATTTACATCGTCGAGGGCGACTCGGCAGGCGGCTCGGCGAAGCAGGGGCGTGACCGGAAGTTCCAGGCGATCTTGCCGCTGCGCGGCAAGGTGCTCAACGTCGAGAAAGCGCGCTACGACAAGCTGCTTTCTTCGGAACAGATTGTGACGCTGATTACCGCGCTCGGATGCGGGATCGGCAAGGAAGACTACAACCTCGATAAGCTGCGTTATCACCGGATCATCATCATGACCGATGCTGACGTTGACGGCGCGCACATTCGGACGCTGTTGTTGACGTTCTTCTATCGGCAGATGCCGGAGATGATCGAGCGCGGTTATATCTATATCGCGCAACCGCCGCTGTACAAGATCAAGGCCGGCAAAGACGAGCGGTATCTGAAGGACGAGTCCGAGGTCAATGCTCATATTCTGAAGCTCGCGCTGCAAGGGTCGGAGCTATTGCCAGCCGAGAATGCAACGCCGATTACCGGCGATGCGCTGGGCGAACTGGCTCGCGCTTATTTGCTTGCGCAAGCTGTAGTCAATCGTCTGAGCCGGTTGTATGACGCCGGGGCGCTTGAGGCTGTGATGGATGGGGTTGCTATCGACCTCTCTAGTGAAACGGCGGCTGAGACGTCGGCCAAAGCGCTCGAGGCGAAGCTGCGCGATGATGCGCTGAAGCCTGAAGTGACGGTCACTACTATGTATGACCCGGTGCGTGAGCTGCGCTCGCTGCGCGTCGCGCGCACGCATCATGGTAATCAGAAGGTCTCTGTGCTCGATGAAGAGTTTCAGTTGACCGCGGATTATCAGCAGCTGGTCAATACCGCGAATACGTTCAAGGGATTGATTGGTACTGGGGCTGTGATCAAGCGTGGGGAGCGGAGTATGGCTGTCAGCGACTTCAAGAGTGCGATGAAGTGGCTCCTGGCTGATGCTGAACGCAATGTCTCCAAGCAGCGCTATAAGGGTCTCGGCGAGATGAACCCTGAGCAGCTTTGGGAAACGACGATGGATCCGGCTGTGCGGCGTTTGCTCCGTGTGCAGATTGAGGATGCTATTGCGGCCGACGGTATTTTTACTACGCTGATGGGCGATGATGTTGAGCCGCGTCGGGCTTTCATCGAGTCGAATGCGTTGCGGGCGGGGAATATTGATGTTTGAGTTGGTTTGTAGCGGGAACCATAACCTGAGATTTTGGGAAGCATCCACTGAGACATTTATTGATGGATGCGCTCCGATAGCGCACATCGACTGCACCTAACTAACGTCGCAGGAAGGACGGCCACCTCTTTGGGGTGGCTTTTTTTCAGTTTCAGCGACAATAACTAGGTGACATTTCGGCCCGACTCCGCGGCCTTGACTGCTCAGTGGTTTTCGCCGATAAGCTCAAACCCGTCGACTTGCGATGCTCTGGCGACCAACGAAGCCGCTATGCGTGAGCTGGGCGATGCTGTCGCGGGCAGTGTCGCTTTAATTTGCTTCTCGCGCCCAAAAAACTCCAAGTGGCGATGGCAGTTGATGTCCCCAATCTGACTCTGGCAAATACGCGGAATTTGGCGGTGACGGTGGAGTGAGTTGGCGGTTGAAGCGGGTGTGTGTAGCCGCTTCTAATAGTTTCACTTACCGACCCGCGGAAAGTTTCACTTAAACGGGAACAAGGTTTCGCTTAAGGCAGATGGAGCAAGGCTTAAGCGAAACTATTAAAACTGCAGCGTGGTGCGGTCGCCATCCCCCGGCGGCCGCAAAAGTACCAGCGAAATTGCGGACTTCGATTAAGGTCCGCGAACAGAACCAGTCGACCCCGTCGAATTGACGGGTGGGGGCAGGGCACCGCTCTTTGTTATCCGGAGTCAACGGTCTTTTCGGAGATACAGCAAGAACGTCCGGAAGTGTCTCCTTGGGGTAATTGTCTTTCTTGGTGGAACCGGCGCGGCCGTCCTCGGATTGCTCTACTTCGGCATCGTACTCCTTAGTAGCGTAGCTCAGACCTACTCGACCGAAGTGGCACCAGCGCTCTTTATCGCGGGTTACTTCGTCGTGGAGTGGGCAGGGCGCAGCCCGCCTCGTTGGGTGCTGGCAACCCATACTGAGAAGGGAAAAGCCTACCTCGAAGCGCAACCCATAACTGCGACGCGCGGTAGTTCAGCGCATTGCTATGCGAAAAAGCGATACCTCGGTGGCAGTCCTGGGCGCTGACGCTCTTGTTCACATTGATGGAGGATGGTGATGGGAGAACTTCGTGAAGAAAACTCAGGGTGGTGAGGCAGGTGCGGCCGTGAGGAAGTGAATCTCCCGCGATGCCTCCCAAAATCTCACCCGATGCCGCCCACGCCCTGCAGAGTCGTATCTGGCGTGGAACCTGTCCCCAATTTTGTGTGCGAGGCAGTTTAAAAATTTCTAGCCGCAGACGAGCGTGAACCGCTCGCCAAACAGGATAGCAAACTGGTTCATGGCTGATTTCCAGTCGAAAGTTGCCCGTACGGACTTCGCCAAGGCACTGATCGCCCGCACGATCCGCCACACCCCCAAACTTATCCACACCCCCCTCTGGATAACTCGTGTAAAGACCCCCTGGCACCTTGTGCACGAAACGTTGATAAAACCGCCGACCATCTCCGCGGCAAAAAAGTTTTCCCAGGCTCCGCTCGTCTGTCCGCCTGCGGTCCCACGGGTTATCGATTCCGCAGTCCCTTGATCCGTAAACGAACTTCCAAGTTATCCACAGTCAGGAGCGATGCTTGTTAACTATTACTACGTATACATATACAAAGACCATAAAAACCAGAGAGCGACCCATAAAGCGCGCCGTGTATACGTGCAGAACCCCACACTCAAACCGCTAGGTCATTCAAACCAACGGTAAACAGATCTCGGTAAGCAACTCGGCAGGCGCAGTGTCCTTCGGGCTATTCAGATACTCCTCGAACACCGGCGCATCCGCCGCCTCACGACCCGACTGCACAAGCCACGTCCCATACAGCCACTCATAAGCCGCACGCATATCGCTATACGGTCCCTTGTGCCGCAACACCGCGTACTCACCGCCTTTCACATGCGTCGCAGAGACCGGCGCGCTCACCGTCACCGAAGCCTGTATCGGATGCGGCAACAACACGCCCGCTTTCGAGCGCAGCGCGTTCTCTTCCACAACCCCAGGATCGTCGAAGTAAACCGCGATCATCCGCATCTGCGCCGCCAGCAGATTATGTTTCGACAACCAGCCGAACAGCGCATCGAACGCCTTGCCGATCTGCATATACGGGCCCACGTGATCCACCGACAGAATCTCCATCGGCTCCACGTTCCGAATCACGACCTCACGCATCGTCATTTGATCGTCTCCTGAGAGCGCCGGACGAAACCGGCTATGAGTGCCTTGCTTCCGGTACCGCGCGGGCGGCATGCCAAAAGTCGCACGAAACGTCCGCGAAAAAGACTGCAAACTGCTTATACTCCGAACGCTCGGCGATGTCCGCATCGGCATAGAACTGTTCGCGAGATAAGCGGCCGCGCGATGCTAGCGCAAACGGCGCACCGTCGTCGCGACCGTCTCGCCGTATATCGCTTGATAAATCCGATGCCAGTGATACGGCGACAAACACGCGATATCCGCCTGCCGTTCGATATCGAGCGGTTCGTCGAGGTGATCGTAGATATGATCGAGCACGCGTGCGAGCCGCGTTTCATATCGAGCCCGATTGCCTGAATCGTTCATGACTGAGTGGAAGGAAAGCGGTGCGAATGGGATACGGACAAAAACAAAAGTACCACGTCGCCGTTTACCAAATCCTGCGAACTTCGTGGACAGCGCGTCAACACATTTAAGCATCCGCTGATCCCGCTACACATCCGGAGAATTGCCGAATTTCGATAACACCTTGATTAATGGCTCACTACCATCGGCTGAAGCCTGTCGTCCCACGCAGCAAACGGTCAACATCAGGAGCGTCCGATGAAATCAGAGTCCAGGAATCAGCCCATCGGCAAGGTCATGCACCACGAGCTGAAGCAGACGCTCGGCACATGGCAGCTATGGGGCATCGCAGTCGGCCTCGTCATCTCCGGCGAATATTTCGGCTGGAGCTACGGCTGGGCGAGCGCCGGCACGCTCGGCTTCGTCATCACGGCGATTTTCATTGCCGCGATGTATACGACGTTCATCTTCAGTTTTACCGAACTCACCACGTCGATCCCGCACGCAGGCGGCCCATTCGCCTACGCGCGCCAGGCGTTCGGCCCGACCGGCGGTTATCTGGCCGGCGCGGCGACGCTGGTCGAATTCGTGTTTGCACCACCGGCCATCGCGCTCGCAATCGGCGCCTATCTGCACGTGCAGTTCCCAGGCCTCGAGCCGAAGCACGCGGCAATGTGCGCGTATCTGGTGTTCATGGCGTTGAACATCGTCGGCGTGCAGATCGCCGCGGCCTTCGAGTTGTGCGTGACGCTGCTTGCCATCTTCGAACTGCTCGTCTTCATGGGCGTCGTGTCGCCGGGCTTCCGCTGGTCGAACTTCACGGCGGGCGGCTGGGCCGGCGCGAATACCTTCAGCATGGGTTCGTTCCACGGCATGTTCGCGGCGATTCCGTTCGCGATCTGGTTTTTCCTCGCGATCGAAGGCGTCGCGATGGCCGCCGAAGAAGCGCGCAACCCCAAACGTTCGATTCCGATCGCCTACATCACCGGGATTCTGACGCTGGTCGTGCTCGCGATCGGCGTGATGGTGTTCGCCGGCGCGGCGGGCGACTGGACCAGGCTCGCGAACATCAACGACCCGCTGCCGCAAGCGATGAAGTTCATCGTCGGCGAACACAGCGGCTGGATGCATATGCTGGTGTGGCTCGGGCTGTTCGGACTCGTCGCGTCGTTTCACGGCATCATCCTCGGCTACTCGCGGCAGATCTTCGCGCTGGCTCGCGCGGGCTATCTGCCGGAGTGGCTCTCGAAAGTGCATCCGCGCTTCAAGACGCCGCATCGCGCGATTCTTGCGGGCGGCGTGGTCGGCATCGCGGCGATCTACAGCGACGAGCTGATCCAGTTCGGCGGACAGACGCTGACGGCAAACATCGTGACGATGTCCGTGTTTGGCGCTATCGTGATGTATATCATCAGCATGTTGTCGCTGTTCAAGCTGCGCCGCACGGCGCCGAACATGGAACGCCCGTTCCGCGCGCCGCTCTTTCCATTGTTCCCGGCGTTCGCGTTGATAGCCGCGCTGATCTGTCTGGCAACGATGGTCTACTTCAACTTTCTGGTGGCGGTCGTGTTCGCAATCTTTCTCGTGCTGGGCTACGTCTACTTCCTGTTGACGCGCCATCAACGCGACACGGCGCCAGCGGACGTTCTGCTCGAAGAATGACGGATCGGGCCGCTGCGCGTGCGGCGGCGATGGAGTCGTAAACATGAGCTATACCGAGTCGATTGGCAGCCGCACGTATCGCTTCGAGGATCTGAAAACGCTGCTGGCGAAAGCCAGTCCGCTACGATCCGGCGACCAGCTCGCAGGCGTCGCGGCAGCGAGCGAAGAGGAGCGCGTCGCTGCGAAAATGGCGCTCGCGCAGGTGCCGTTGCGCGCTTTCCTCAACGAAGCGTTGGTTCCCTATGAAAGCGACGAGGTTACGCGCCTCGTGATCGACGATCACTCGCCGCAGGCGTTCGCCGAGATCGCCCATCTGACGGTCGGCGATTTCCGCAACTGGCTGCTGAGCAGCACGACCGATGCCGACGCGCTCACGCGCATCGGCGCCGGCCTCACGCCGGAGATGGTCGCGGCGGTGTCGAAGCTGATGCGCAATCAGGATCTGATCGCAGCGGCGCGTAAACGTCCGGTGGTCACGCGCTTTCGCAATACGGTCGGTTTACCGGGCCACATGTCGGTGCGTCTGCAGCCGAATCATCCGACCGACGACGTCAAAGGCATCGCCGCATCGATGCTCGACGGCCTGATGTACGGTTGCGGCGACGCGATGATCGGCATCAATCCGGCGAGCGACAATCTCGCCGCGATCACGAAGCTGTTGCTGATGACCGACGAGTTCCGCCAGCGCTATCAGGTGCCGACGCAATCGTGCGTGCTGACGCACGTCACCAACACGATCGCCGCCATCGAAAAAGGCGCGCCGGTCGACTTGGTGTTCCAGTCGATCGCGGGCACGCAAAAAGCTAACGCGGGCTTCGGCATTTCGCTCGCGCTGCTGCAGGAAGCGTATGAAGCGGGACTGTCGCTGAAGCGCGGCACGGTCGGCAGCAATCTGATGTACTTCGAAACCGGCCAGGGCAGCGCGCTGTCGGCCGACGCGCATTTCGGCATCGATCAACAAACTTGCGAAGTTCGCGCCTACGCGGTGGCGCGCAAGTTCAATCCGTTTCTGGTGAATACGGTGGTGGGTTTCATCGGTCCGGAGTATCTGTACGACGGCAAGCAGATCACCCGCGCCGGTCTCGAAGACCACTTCTGCGGCAAGCTGCTCGGCGTGCCGATGGGTTGCGACATCTGCTATACGAACCACGCCGAAGCCGATCAGGACGACATGGACAACCTGCTGACGCTGCTCGGTGTAGCGGGCATCAATTTCATCATGGGCATTCCGGGCGCGGACGACGTGATGCTCAACTATCAGAGCACGTCGTTCCACGACGCGCTGTATGTGCGCGACGTGCTCGGCTTGCGTCGCGCCCCCGAGTTCGAAGAGTGGCTGGAGTCGATGCAGATCACCGACTCACGCGGCGCATTGCTAAGCGCGTCGGCACAGCAACCGCTGCTGGAAGGCGCACGCGACTGGATGGGCATCGTATGAGCGACTTCCTCGAAAAGAATCCGTGGAATGCGCTGCGCCAGTTCACCAACGCGCGCATCGCATTGGGCCGCGCGGGCAGCAGCTTGCCGACCGCGCCATTGCTCGCGTTCAACCTGTCGCATGCGCAGGCGCGCGACGCCGTGCACCATCCGCTCGATGCCGATGTGTTGCACGAGCAGTTGCACGCGCAAGGCTTCGAATCACTGGACGTGCATAGCGCCGCGCCTGATCGCGAGCATTACTTGCGGCGTCCCGATCTCGGGCGGCGTCTGTCGGAAGCGAGTCGCGCGACACTCATGCAGCGATCGGCGCAGCCAAATGACGTGGTGTTCGTGATCGGCGACGGTCTGTCGGCGTTCGCCGCATCGAAGCAAGCAATCCCGTTGCTGCAAGCCGTTTGCCCGAAACTCGCGGATTGGAAAATCGGCCCCGTGGTGGTCGCGCGTCAGGCGCGCGTCGCACTCGGCGACGAGATCGGTGAGCTGCTCGATGCGAAGATCGTGGTGATGCTGATCGGCGAACGGCCAGGCTTGAGTTCGCCCGATAGTCTTGGCATCTATCTGACGTACTCGCCAAAAGTGGGCTGTAGCGACGCGCAACGCAACTGCATTTCGAATGTGCGTCCCGAAGGACTCGACTATCCGCTGGCCGCGCACAAGTTGCATTACCTGCTGACGCAGGCGCGGCGCCTTGGGCTGACCGGCGTCGGCCTGAAAGACGAGAGCGATGCGCTGCTGGCAGGTGTGCCAGCCACGCCCGTGGCGACCGACGAGTCAAAGAATCCAGGCGCGGCGTAAACAGTCCAATCAAGCATCGACCCGTTCCACCGGATGGGTCTCCAGCCACGCATTCTCGTCATCTTCGAAGAGCCGGGAGCGCGTTAAAAACCGCATGCCGCTCGGGCGTTCCAAAGAAAACATGCCGCCGTTTCCCGGCACGACGTCGATGATCAATTGCGTGTGCTGCCAGTATTCGAATTGCGATTCGCTCATGTAGAACGGCACGCCGGCGATCGTCCCGAGTTTCACATCGGACGAGCCGACCATGAACTCGCTGCGGGGAAACATCATCGGTGCGCTGCCGTCGCAGCATCCGCCGGATTGATGGAACAGCACCTCCCCATGCTGGGTGCGCAACGTGTCGATCAACGCGATCGCGGCAGGCGTCGCCACGACACGGGCAACTTCTTTTTCATCGGCCATCACATGCCCTCGCTGAAAAAGAGCGAGCCGCGCAACGCGGCCCGCTCGAACAGGATTGTTAGCGCCAGCGGGAAGCTTAGAAGAATCCGAGCGGCTTCTCGCTATAGCTGACGAGCAGGTTCTTGGTCTGCTGATAGTGGTCGAGCATCATCTTGTGATTCTCGCGGCCGATGCCCGATTGCTTGTAGCCGCCAAATGCCGCATGCGCCGGATACGCGTGATAGCAATTGGTCCACACGCGTCCCGCCTGGATTTGCCGGCCGAAACGGTACGCGCGCGTGCCGTCGCGAGTCCATACGCCGGCGCCCAGACCGTAGAGCGTATCGTTGGCGATCTCGAGCGCTTCTTCTTCGGTCTTGAACGTCGTGACCGAAACCACCGGCCCGAAGATTTCTTCCTGGAAGATCCGCATCTTGTTGTGGCCACGGAACACGGTCGGCTTCACGTAATAGCCCTTGCTCAGTTCACCGTCGAGCTGGTTGCGTTCTCCGCCGATCAGACATTCGGCGCCCTCCTGTTTGCCGAGATCGACATACGAGAGAATCTTTTCCAGCTGCTCCCGCGAGGCTTGCGCACCGATCATCGTCTTGCTGTCCAGCGGATGCCCTTGCGCAATCGCGGCGACGCGCTTCAACGCACGCTCCATGAAACGGTCGTAGATCTTCTCGTCGACCAGCACGCGCGACGGACACGTGCACACTTCGCCCTGATTCAGCGCGAACATTGTGAAGCCTTCCAGCGCCTTGTCGAAGTAGCTGTCGTCCGCGTTCATCACGTCGGCAAAGAAGATGTTCGGGCTCTTGCCGCCGAGTTCGAGCGTCACCGGAATGATGTTCTGGCTCGCGTACTGCATGATCAGACGGCCGGTCGTGGTCTCGCCGGTAAACGCGATCTTCGCGATGCGCTTGTTCGACGCGAGCGGCTTGCCGGCTTCCAGGCCGAAGCCGTTGACCACGTTGATGACGCCCTGCGGCAGCAGGTCGTGAATCAGTTCGAGCAGCACGAGGATCGAAGCGGGCGTTTGCTCGGCGGGCTTCAGCACCACGCAATTGCCGGCGGCGAGCGCGGGCGCGAGTTTCCATACCGCCATCAGAATCGGGAAATTCCACGGGATGATCTGCCCGACCACACCGAGTGGTTCATGAAAGTGATAAGCGACGGTGTCGTCGTCGATCTCCGAGATCGAACCTTCCTGCGCGCGCACGGCGCCGGCGAAATAGCGGAAGTGGTCGATCGCGAGAGGAATGTCGGCGGCCATGGTTTCGCGCAGCGGCTTGCCGTTGTCGATCGTCTCGGCCACCGCGAGGCGTTGCAGGTTCGCTTCCATCCGGTCGGCAATGCGGTTCAGGATGTTCGCGCGATCGGCGGTCGAGGTTTTGCCCCATGCCGTTTTCGCACGGTGCGCGGCGTCGAGCGCAAGTTCGATATCGGCCTCGCGCGAACGCGGGATCGATGTGAAGGGCTCGCCGGTGATCGGCGATATGTTGTCGAAGTACTCCCCACCTACAGGCTTTACCCATTCCCCGCCGATAAAATTCGCATACTGCTTTTTGTACGGGAATTCGGTGGTCAGGAACTGCATCTCCGCGTGATTCATCTGTGTGCTCCTCACATGTTTGAATGGGCTATATCCGGCGAGATATTTCGCTCGACCGTGACAGCATGGAGCCAGAAGTGTGCCAATGCACTGCGCTGGTGATCTGGGCATACCTGTCAAGCACCAGCGCGCGGCATCACGCGAAACGCTGTTCAAAGCGCGACAATGCGGCGTCGCGTTTCTGAGCAGTGTGTGCGGCGCTGCTCATGAATTGAACAGCCGGCACGCAGACTGCCGCTGCGATTTGGTGAGAAAGACGGCGAGAGCGTTCGGCATGGGACTTGCCTTCTTTTGCGCCTCGATATCCGTTTGCACAGATCCGGTATGACGATGACGATTGATACCCAAGGCGACAGCCTGACCAGTTCGACGCTCACGCCGCAGCCGAGCTTCTGCGTGCAAACCCGCATTGCTCGCGACGCCGACGAGCAGGCGCGCAATCTCTATGGCTGGCGCCAGACCTACGACCAGTTGACCGCCGGCTGTTTTACCGGCGGACTGACGGAGCTGTGCGTCGATCACATGCAGGTGTTCGTCGAAACGACCAGCCACACGTTGCGGCAAACCTGCGAGGTGCAGGAGGACGCCTACTGGTTCGGCATTCCGGCTTGCCCAGCCGGTTCAGGCCGCATCGACGCGCAGGTGATCGCGGCCGATGCGCTCGCGTTTCGTCCGGGCGGCGTCGAATTCGAACTGCTGACCTCGGCGGGCTACGAGATTTTCGGCGTGGTGGTGAAAGGCGACGTGCTGCGCCGGTACGCGGCGCAAGTGGAGCGCATCGGCCTCGCCGATCATGTGCCGAGCACTCAAGTCGTGCCGATTGGGATGGCGGGCAAGGAGCGCTTGTGCACGTCGCTGCGCCGCCTGCTTGACGACGGCGCGGCGAGCGGCGCGCCGCTGTCTTCGGTCGCGCGCAACAGTTTGCAGGCGTCGGTGCTGGCGTTGTTGTTCGACGTCGGCGCGTTGCCGGCTTCGGAACCGGTTGCGATGCCGACGCGCCCGCGCCGTCAGTCGATCGTGTCGGAAGCGCGCGAGTATGTGCTGGCCCATCGCGAGCGCGCCGTGAACGTGCCGGAGTTGTGCGAGCGTGTTCATGTGAGCCGGCGCACGCTGCAATACTGCTTTCAGGACGTGCTCGGCATGGCGCCCGCCACGTATCTGCGCGCGATCCGCCTGAACGGCGCACGGCGGGATCTTTCGAATGCGTCGCGCGACGCGCGTTCAGTGCAGGATGTCGCGGCGGCTTGGGGCTTCTGGCATCTGAGCCAGTTCGCGACCGATTACCGGAAGCTGTTCGGCGTGCGGCCTTCGGAGACATTAAAGGCGGCAATGGGTGAACGTCGGTGCGTGGACGAGGGCGCGTTTGCGCACTAGCGGCACGCGCGCAGCGCGTCCTCACTTGCGCAGCAGACGCAACCCGTTGCCCACCACCAGCAAACTTGCGCCGACATCGGCGAATACCGCCATCCACATCGTGCCGGTGCCCATCAAGGTCAGCGCGAGAAACACGCTTTTGATGCCGAGCGCCAACGAGATGTTCTGCACCAGCACCGCGTGCGTCGCCTTCGACAAGCGGATGAACAGCGGGATCTTGCGCAGGTCGTCGTCCATCAGCGCGACATCGGCGGTTTCGATCGCGGTGTCGGCGCCCATCGCGCCCATCGCGAAGCCGATGTCGGCACGCGCCAGCGCGGGCGCATCGTTGATGCCGTCGCCGACCATGCCGACCGTCGCGCCTTGCGCAGACCAGCGCGCGACCGCGTCCAGCTTGTCTTGCGGCAACTGATCGCCGAGCGCTTCGTCGATCCCGACCTGCCGCGCAATCGCCGACGCGGTGTGCCGGTTGTCGCCGCTGAGCATCGCGATGGCGACGCCCAGGCGCCGCAGTTCGGCGACGGCGGCGCGGCTCGTGTCCTTCACCGTATCGGCGACGGCGAAGAGCGCCAGCACGCGCTCGGCGTCCACCAGCATCACGACGGTTTTGCCTTCGCGCTCGAGCATGTCGAGCCGTGCTTCGAGCGTCGCCGAACACCGGCCAAGCTCTTCGATCAGCCGATGATTGCCGAGCCAATACGGCGAGCCGTCGATCACGCCGCGCACGCCGCGGCCCGCGAGCGCCTCGAAGGAATCGACTGCGACGTTTGCCAGGCTATCGCTTTTCGCTGCTGCCGCAATCGCCATCGACACCGGATGGTCGGAGCGCCCCGCGAGACTTGCCGCCAGCGTGCGGCACCGTTCGGCGTTGACACCGACCGCGGCGTCAGCGCAGGCGAGCATCTCGAACCCGGTCTGCACGGGTTTGCCGTGCGTGATCGTGCCGGTCTTGTCGAGCGCGAGCCGGCTCAGCTTGCGACCCTCTTCGAGGTAGGCGCCTCCTTTGATCAGAATGCCTTTGCGCGCGGCGGCCGCGAGTGCGCTGACGATCGTCACCGGCGTCGAGATCACGAGCGCGCAGGGACACGCGATCACCAGCATCACGAGCGCCTTGTAGACCCATTCGTGCCACGCTGCTCCGGACAGCAGCGGCGGCACGACCGCGACGGCAAGCGCGATAGCGAACACCAGCGGCGTATAGACCCGTGCGAAGCGGTCGACGAAACGTTGCGTCGGGGCCTTGCTCCCCTGCGCTTCTTCGACGGCGTGGATGATCCGCGCGAGCGTCGTGTTGGCGGCCGCGGCGGTGACGCGGTAGTCGAACGAGCCTGCGTGATTGATCGTGCCGGCGAACACCGCGTCGCCGATGGTCTTGTCGACCGGCAGGCTTTCGCCGGTGATCGGCGCCTGATTCACGCTCGAACTGCCGGCGACGATCTCGCCGTCGAGCGCGATCCGCTCGCCCGGCTTCACGCGGACCAGCGCGCCGGGCGGGATCGCGTCGAGGCCGGTGAGACGCCAGCCGCCGTCGGGCTGCAGCACGCTCGCCTGTTCCGGCGTGAGCTGCAGCAGACCCTGGATCGCATGGCGGGCACGGTCGAGCGACTTCGCTTCGATCAATTCGGCGAGCGTGAAAAGCACCATTACCATCGCGGCTTCGGGCCACTGGCGCAGGATCAGCGCACCGCTCACGGCAATGCTCATCAGCGCGTTGATATTCAGGTTGCCGTGGCGGACCGCGAGCCAGCCCTTCCGATACGTGGAGAGGCCGCAAGAGACGATCGCGAGGATCGCCAGACCCGCAGCCAGCCAGACCGGCGCGCCAAGCCAGCCGGCGGCTTCTGAACCCGCCGCGGCGACGCCGGCGAGTGCGAGCGGCCACCACGGCTTGGGCGGCACGTGACGGATTCCCGCGGGCGCTGCATGCGCGGCGGGGTTTGCGAGTTCAGGCGTGAAGTCGAGTGAATGGAGCGCGGCGAGGATCGAGTCGAGCGCATGCGGCGCGTGCACGACGGTCAGCACGCGCTGCATCAGGTTGAAATCGATGCTGAGCACCTCCGGCATGCGGTCGAGTTTCTTGCGGATCAGCGCTTCTTCGGTCGGGCAATCCATTTGCATGATGCGGATCGCGGTGCGTGTGCCCGTGCCGACGGCTTCTGATCGCGGCATCGGGAACGGCAGCGGCACGGCGGCCGTGCTTGCGCAGCAATCGGTGTGGGCGTGCGCGTGGTCGCGCTGACCTGCCGTGTCGTGCCGATGGCCGCACTCGTGCCCGAGTGCATGTCCATGTCCTTGATCCCCGTGCGCACAGGCATCCCCCTGTTCACGGCGGTCGGCTTCGAGTTGGCTGGCATCACGCATGGTGGCTTCCTGGGTCGATTTGTGGTCTAGTAAACACCTTGAAGCCACTACAAGGTCAAGGCCCGGGGTCAAGGCCCGGGGTCAAGGCCCGGGGTCAAGGCCGCTATCCGGAGGGCGCATGAAGATCGGCGAATTGGCGAAAATCGCCCATTTCACGACCGAAACCATCCGGTTCTACGAGAAAGAAGCGCTCTTGCCCGAAGCGGAGCGCACTGAGGCCAATTACCGCAGTTACTCGGCGACGCACGTTGAACGGTTGCGCTTCATCCGCAATTGCCGCGCGCTCGACATGACCCACGACGAAATCCGTGCCTTGCTGCGTCTGACGGACGTGCCGGCGGACGGCTGTGGCGGCATCGATGCGCTGATCGACGAGCACATCGCGCACGTCGACACCCGCATCGAAGAGCTGAAGCAGCTGAAAGTGCAACTGACCACGCTGCGCGAGCAATGCCCCGGCGAACAGGCCGTCGAAGACTGCGGAATCGTGCACGGTCTAACCGAAATGGACGTGAGCGCACCGCGTGCGCGCCATACGCATCTGGGCTGAAGCGCCCAGGCCGCGCCCATCCGGTAACGCGGCGGCGGCAGTCCTACATGGCCGGGCCTTCGTGCGGCCCGCCAATCAATTATCGAATCCAGTTGGAGAATCAACGTGTTTACCTGTAGAAACAAGACCTGCGAAGCGCAGTGGGAAGAGTCGGACGTCGTCATCAAGAACGAAGGGCAGGGGCTGCTGTTCCGTTGCCCGCTGTGTGCCACGCGCAATTACCTCGAACGCTTCGAAGGGGAGGATGGTTCGGTGCTGTACGAGCAGCTCGAAGGCCGTCCCGACCTCGGCCCCGTGGCCGATTGATCCTCCGTCTTCAGCCCATAGCGAGCCCTCACCCCATGAACAGTCCCACCCCCGCCGGCGCGCCGTTTAGCGAGCTGGCGCTGCCGCCCGCGACCCTCGCGAACCTGACGCAGCTCGGCTACGTCGAGATGACGCCGATTCAGGCCGCAAGCCTGCCGATCGCGCTGGCCGGCCACGATCTGATCGCCCAGGCGAAGACCGGCAGCGGCAAGACCGCTGCATTCGCGCTGGCGCTGTTGGCGCGCCTCGACGGGCGCAACTTCGCCGTGCAGTCGATGGTGCTGTGCCCAACGCGCGAACTCGCCGATCAGGTCACGCAGGAAATCCGCCGTCTCGCGCGCGCGGAAGAAAACATCAAGGTGCTGACGCTGTGCGGCGGCACCCCGATGCGTCCGCAAACGGCGAGCCTCGAACACGGCGCGCACATCGTGGTCGGCACGCCGGGCCGCATCATGGATCACCTCGAACGCGGCAGCCTGCCGCTGCAGTCGCTCAACACGCTGGTGCTCGACGAAGCCGACCGCATGCTCGACATGGGTTTCTTCGACGACATTGCGACAGTCGTGAAGCAATGCCCCAAAGAGCGGCAAACGCTGCTGTTCTCGGCGACGTACCCCGAGGGCATCGTCAAGCTGAGTCAGCAGTTCCTGCGCAATCCGAAGGAAGTGAAGCTTGCCGAGCGGCACGCCAACACCAAGATTCGCCAGCGTTTCTATGAAGTGACCGAGGACGAGCGGCTGCACGCCGTTGGTCTGCTGCTGAACCACTACCGTCCGGTGAGCACGCTCGCGTTCTGCAATACCAAGCAGCAGTGTCGCGATCTGCTCGACGTGCTGCGCGCGCAAGGTTTTCATGCGCTCGCGTTGCATGGCGAACTCGATCAGCGTGAGCGCGATCAGGTGCTGATCCAGTTCGCGAACCGCAGTTGCTCGGTGCTGGTAGCGACCGACGTCGCCGCGCGCGGTCTCGACATCGCGCAACTGGAGGCGGTGATCAACGTCGACGTGACGCCCGACCCGGAAGTGCACGTGCACCGCATCGGCCGCACGGGCCGAGCCGATCAGGAAGGCTGGGCGCTGAGTCTCGCGAGCATGAACGAGATGGGCCGCGTCGGCAGTCTCGAACAGGCGCAAAAGCGTGACGTCGAATGGCACAAGCTCTCCGAACTCACGGCGGCGAGCAACGAGCCGCTGCTGCCGCCGATGGAAACGCTCCAGATTCTCGGTGGCCGCAAGGAAAAGATCCGTCCCGGCGACGTGCTCGGCGCGCTGACCGGCGAAGCGGGTTTCGCCGGCACGCAGATCGGCAAGATCAACGTGACCGAAATGTCGACTTATGTGGCGGTGGAGCGCAGCGTCGCGCGCGACGCGGTGCGCAAGCTCAGCGCCGGCAAGGTGAAGGGCAAGAAGGTCAAGGTCCGCATGATGGACGACGCCTGACAGGCATGGACGGCTGCGCGGGCAGCCGTCCACGTACGCATCACATTACGTCATACCACCGCGGTTTTCCCCGTTCTTCGCACCCCCCTGTTTCTTCCCCGTAAGCCTTGATCTGGCCGGCCTCGTCCGAGGCGGCGCGCTTTCGCGCGTGTCATGACGTAAACGCATGCCGCGCATGACAAAGTTTCGATTGTGACGGTTCTTTGGCTGATGCCTAATCAGCGCAATGGAAGGATCGCCGCGCTGTCGGCCGTCCGCGAATCCGCAGCCGGATGGAGAAAGGGAGATAGCCTTATGCAGAGCGCCATGCAAGCCCGCTCGAAACTGCCTGACGTGGGCACGACGATTTTTACCGTGATCGGCCAACTGGCCGCCCAGCACGATGCGCTGAACCTGTCGCAAGGCGCGCCGAATTTCTCGCCGGACGCGAAACTGATCGAAGGCGTCGCTCAGGCGATGCGCGCGGGCCACAACCAGTACGCCCCGATGGCCGGCATCGCCGCGTTGCGCGAAGCGCTCGCGCACAAGGTCGAAACGCTGTACGGCGTACGCTACGACCCGGTCAGCGAAGTCACCGTGATCGCGAGCGCGAGCGAAGGGCTGTACTCGACCATCAGCGCGCTCGTGCATTCCGGCGACGAAGTGATCTACTTCGAGCCTTCGTTCGACAGCTATGGTCCGATCGTCCGGCTGCAAGGCGCGACGCCGGTGGCGATCAAACTGTCGTTGAGCGATTTCCGTGTGGACTGGGACGAGGTCGCCGCGGCGATCACGCCGAAGACCCGGATGATCATCATCAACACGCCGCACAATCCGACCGCGACCGTGTTCGGCGAAGCCGACATCGCGCGGCTCAAGGCCCTCACGCGCAACACCGACATCGTGATTCTCGCCGACGAGGTCTATGAACACGTCGTGTTCGACGGCGCGAAGCATCAGAGCATGGCGTGCCACGCCGAACTCGCGGAGCGCAGCGTGATCGTGTCGTCGTTCGGCAAGTCTTATCACGTGACCGGCTGGCGCGTCGGCTATTGCCTCGCACCCGTCGCGCTGATGGACGAGATCCGCAAGGTGCATCAGTTCATGGTGTTTTCCGCCGATACGCCGATGCAGTACGCGTTCGTCGATGCGCTCGCCAATCGCGACAGCTATCTCGGCCTGTCCGCGTTCTATCAGAAGAAGCGCGATCTGCTCGCGCACGCATTGCGCGAGTCGCGCTTCGAACTGTTGCCGAGCGAAGGCAGCTTCTTCATGCTTGCGCGCTTTCGCGGCTTCTCCGACGAAAGCGACAGCGATTTCGTGCTGCGCCTGATCCGCGATGCGCGCGTCGCGACGATTCCGTTGTCGGCGTTTTATACCGACGGCACGGATTCCGGCTTGATCCGACTGAGTTTCTCGAAGGACGACGCCACGTTGATCGAAGGCGCGCGGCGCTTGTGCGAGATCTGATCGCGCGCGCGAACGGTGGTCCAGCGGGACCGCAATTTTTGAACGCAGTATGATCGTCGCGAGATTGCGCATCAGTGTATTGCAGCGCGGGCGTTTCAATGAAATCGAAGGGAAAAGGGATCTGATATGAAGTTGCTCAAGCCTCTGTTGGCGCTCGCCTGCGCATTCGCGTCGCTGGCGGCGCTGTCTGCCGCGAACGCCGCCGACACCTCGACGCTGCGCTTCGGAGTCGAAGCACAGTATCCGCCGTTCGAATCGAAGGGCCCGAATGGCGAACTGCAAGGGCTCGATATCGACGTAGGCAATGCCGTTTGCTCCGCCGCGCATATGACCTGCAAATGGGTCGAGACCTCGTTCGACGGACTGATTCCCGCCTTGCAGGGCCGCAAGTTCGACGCGATCAACTCGGCGATGAACGCGACCGAACAACGCCGTCAGGCGATTGATTTCACCACGGTCGTGTATCGCGTGCCGACGCAGTTGATCGCCCGGCGCGACAGCGGTCTGCTGCCGACGCCCGAGTCGTTGAAGGGCAAGCGGGTCGGTGTATTGCAGGCGTCGATTCAGGAGACCTTCGCGAAAACGCATTGGGAACCGGCGGGTATAACCGTCGTGCCGTACCAGGATCAGAACCAGGTGTACACGGATATGATGGCAGGCCGTCTCGACGCGACGCTCGTGCTGGCGCCGGCAGGGCAAACGGGTTTTCT
Organism: Paraburkholderia sediminicola; assembly: GCF_046026895.1. GTDB lineage: Bacteria > Pseudomonadota > Gammaproteobacteria > Burkholderiales > Burkholderiaceae > Paraburkholderia > Paraburkholderia sediminicola_C. Next base: position 213,397 of record NZ_JAQQEU010000001.1, on the reverse strand, counting down.
GTCGAAGCCTAACGGCAAGGACTACGCGTTCGTCGGCCAGCCGGTGCGTGACGACAAGATTCTCGGCAATGGCATCGCATATGGGATTCGCAAGGGCGACACGGCGCTGCGCGACCAGTTGAATGCGGCAATCGCGAAGGTGCAGGCCGACGGGACGGTCAAGACGTTGGCCGCGAAATATCTCGGCAATATCGACGTGAGCGCTAAGTAACGTATCGCGCGACGCGGGTGGGTGCGCCGCGACTCTGCTTGTTGACCGTGCGTTTGGCGGCTGGCATACATAGGCTTCGTTCTGGCGAAGTCCATGTGAGCATCGGAGGGGGCGCGGATGAACGGAATAGCGGCAGCGGCAATTCATGACGCGAAGGATGCTTCGGCGCCGAAGTTCTGGCGCAGCGATGCGTTGCCGTTCATCGAAGCGCGTTCCATCGACGACGGCCGCGAAGTCTGTTACGCCAAAAACATTCGCACGAAACGTTTTCGATCGGCGCTGTGACCGGTGGACGCAGCGTGTACCTGAATCGCCACGCGCGTGAATGGATCGGCGCGGGCGCGGTCGTGATGATGAACCCCGACGACGTACACGCGTGCAATCCGGTCGCCGACGAACGCTGGTCGTATCGAAGGAAATTGCTTTGGGGGCTTTTTGCTTTGAATTTTTGGGGAGGCGTGAGCGATTCGAACTGTCGCGCGCCTGCGGGCCACAGGCGCTTTCCTCGACGGATTCGCGTGCAGTTCGTTTACCAGCGATGGCGCAGACCAATGACAGCCGAGACTTGTGTTTTGGTCGTCGACGGCGAAAGCGTGTAGATCTGGGCGAATTGCGCATCACCTGCGGCTTTCTGGTAAATGCCGACCAGAAATACATCCGTCCGTTTGCTCAGGAAATAAACTGCGCCGGTGTTGACCTGATGCCATTTCGGACTGGCGTCCTGGGGATGGTATTGCCCCGTGGTAAAGATGTATGCGGCGCCGAGCATCAGGTCCGGAAGCACGTAGTCGGTCAACGAGACTTCAAAGTTCTGCAGCGTCAGTCTGGATTCGTCGAGATATTCGAAGCGCGCATTCGTATAGAGCATGGACAGGCTTGCATTTCCAAATGCGTAGGCGCCCCCCGTGCCGAACATTCTCTGCTTGCTCACGCCCGCATTCGTCGCGGGATTAGTAATGAAGGGTGAGGTGAAGCCGTAGTCGCCGACCACCGCGCCGTTGGGATTGGCCGGATCATTGGGCATTTTGACCTGAAGGTAGGCGGCTCCCAGCGAGAGCGGTCCCCGGTGATATTGAGCGGCTGCGCTGATGGCGGTGTTGTCTGAGAACGCTCCGGCCTTGTTCGAAAAGCCATAGAGTCCTTCGAACTGCAATCCGCCGTAATTGATGCTTTTGTACTGCACTGCATTGTTAATGCGGAAAGTATCGAAGACGTTGTCGCTGTCGCCGATATGCGCGCCATATGCCGCAAACTGGCAGGCAGACGAAAAAATGCATAACGTGACGGCCTCGTCGTACTGGCGGCCGAGCGTGACCGTGCCCAGACTGTTCGATGACAGGCCGACGAAAGCTTGTCGGCCAAACAGCCGCCCGCCTTGCGACAGGGCGCCATTGGCGACGCTATAGCCGCCTTCCAGCGTGAAGATCGTCTTGACTCCGCCGCCAAGGTCTTCGACCCCTCTCATACCCCAGCGCGGCGTCTGCATCGGCCCGCTCGCGAACTGCCAGGTCGAATGCCCTTGCTTGTCGGCTCCCTTCTGATTGTTCGCATACACGATTCCGCTTGAGATCAAACCGTAGAGCGTTACGCTGCTTTGGGCGAAGGCGGTCTGACAAGCGAAAGCGGTTGCCGTAATTACGATAGCGCGTCGAATCATGATTTCCTTGAGTGCAGGCCTGATTGTTTTAGAGTTCGGCTCGATTAATTAGGAAAACGAATTTCTGAAGCTGTCTAGCCGGACTTGAACATGCCGGCGCGGTGAATCTGACACTCGATGGTGAGAGCGAGACCGTCAGGTGGCTGCCTCACTAGCGACCGATTCTTGCGGAACAAAAATCGCGTCGGCTAGCACCGAATTTGATTAGGAGTGAGCTAATTTTCAGATCGGGTCATCGAGCAATGCGCGCGTCATGTGCGCAGCCCTGCGTGACGCACCGCGATGGTGCGAGGCAGGGGGTGAGCTGATTTCGGCATCACTCGTCTTCAAAATTGATGCTTGCGGGGACACTTTCGGCTACTGAGAATGCACTTAGCCGGCAGCACCTCGGAAAGCAACAGACCGGTTCCCCTGAATGCATGACGGACCATCGGAGGAGTGAAAGATGTCAGTAATCGAGAATGCAGGCCGCAGGCGTGTGCTGCGGATGACGCTCGCAATGGGCGGCATGGCGGCAACAGGTGCACTGCTTTCGGTGCGCGCATCAGCAGGCGAAAAAGCCACTGTCAATATGCAGCTGGGGTGGATTCCGGGCGGCAATCAGGTCGGTGAGATCGTCGCGAAGCGACTGGGCTTTTACGAACAGGAAGGAATCGATTTTCACATCCAGCCCGGTGGTCCGAATATCGATGGCGTCGCAATCGTCGCCTCGGGGCGCTTCGAGGCGGGTGAGATCTCATCGAGCCCATCGATCATGCTGGCTGTCTCGGAGGGGCTGCCGATCAAATGCATCGCCGCCGGGCTGCAGCAGCACCCGTACACATTCTTTTCACTGAAGAAAAAACCGATTCGCACGCCGCACGACATGATTGGCAAGCGCGTCGGCATCCAGGCGACGGGAATGGTATTGCTCAAGGCGCTGCTGGCCAAGAGCAAAATTCCTGAAAGTCAGGTCGAGATCGTGCCGATCGGCGCGGACATGATGCCGCTTCTGAGCGGGCAGGTGGATGCCGTAACCGGCTGGCAAACCAACACCACGGCACTCAAGCCGCTCGGCGCGGATCGCGTTGATCTGCGGTTGTGGGACACCGGCGTACGCCTCTATGCGTTGCCGTATTACACAACGATGGCGGCGCTGAAGGAGCATCCGGACACGGTCAACCGCTTCCTGCGTGCAACGGCGCGTGGCTGGATCTACGCCAATACCCATCGCGATCAGGCCGTCGACCTGCTCATCAAGGAATACCCGAATCTGAATCATGCGGATGAGCGTGTCGCGATCGATTCGCTGATGAGCTATGCCTTCAACGCGACGACGCAGACCCATGGCTGGGGCGCGATGGATCCGGCGGTCTGGGAAGAACAGATCTCGACCTACGGGCAGCTCGGCCAGTTCAGGGCGCATCAACCCAAGGTGGAGGACGTCATGACGATGGACGTGCTCAACACTACCCGTTCCTCAAGACTATTGGTGTAACCCATGCATGCTGCCACGTTTAATCCGCCGCGCGCGGAGCGGGAAAACTCGCCCGTAGATGTTCTGCAGGCCGGCGCCTCGTCAATTAGCTGCCGCAATATCAATGTGCGCTTTTTCACCGACCGCCGTAGCGTCACCGCGATCGAAGGTTTGAGCCTGGATGTTGCGGCAGGTGAATTCCTCACGCTTCTGGGCCCTTCCGGCTGCGGGAAGTCGACTTTCCTGCGTGTCGTTGCCGATCTGGTCAAGCCGAGCCGCGGTGAGATCAATGTCCTCGGCTGCGCGCCCAAGGCCGCACGTGCGCGGCGCGATATCGGCTTCGTGTTTCAGGACGCGGCACTCCTGCCGTGGAGAACGGCTCTGCAGAACGTGCAGTTGCCGCTGGAAGTGGCGGGCGGGAAGAATCGGGCTGGTCGCGCCACGCCGCGTGAACTGCTGGAACTCGTCGGACTCAAGGGGCGTGAGGATGCGTACCCGCATGAGATGTCGGGCGGCATGCGCCAGCGCGTGGCCATCGCCCGTGCTCTGGTAAGCGACCCGAAAGTGCTGTTAATGGATGAGCCGTTCGGCGCACTCGACGAAATTACGCGCGATCGCCTCAACGAGGAACTGCGCCGCGTGTGGAAAGAGATGGGACTCACGACGCTGTTCGTCACGCACAGCATCTACGAAGCGGCATTCCTCGGCCAACGTGTACTGATGCTGGCTGCCAACCCCGGCCGGGTGAAGGAAATCGTACCCGTCAATCTGCCTGAAGACCGCACGCTCGATATCCGCGAGACCCGCGAATTCGTCGAACTCGCCGCCTATCTACGACGTGTATTGGAGACCTGCTGATGGCGACGTCTGAGATCCACCTGAATATGTCATCCCCGACTGCCGACGACGAAGCGCAGGCTTGGGCCGCACGCCGACGTCGGCAACTGTGGCGCGCGCGTATGTTGCCGGCGCTTGGTGTCGCGGGCCTTATCTTCACCTGGTGGGCGGTGGTTGCAGGCTTTCACGTCAAGCCGTTTATTGCACCAACGCCAATGCTCGTGCTGGAGACGTTCGTCAACAAGAGCGACGTGCTGATACAGAATTTGCTGCCGACCGCAATCGAGGCATCGCTGGGCTTTCTTCTAGGGAATCTCGCAGCGATCCTGCTGGCAACCGTCTTTGTACACAACAAGACGCTGCAGGACATCTTCTATCCGGTTGCTGTGATGATCAATTCGATTCCTGTCGTCGCCAAGGCACCGATTCTCGTGCTGATCATGGGCAACGGGCTCGAACCGAAGATCACCATCGCTGCGATCGTCTGCTTCTTCCCGACCTTGGTGAACATGGTTCGCGGACTCAATGCGGTCAATCCTCAGGCAATGGAGTTGATGCAGATTCTCTCTGCAAGCAAGCGCGAGATCTTCTTCAAGCTCCGGGTCTTCTCGTCGCTGCCGTATCTCTTCTCCGCGCTGCGCATCGCTGCGTCGATGTCGGTGATCGGTGCCGTAGTGGGCGAATGGATCGGAGCGACGCAAGGTATAGGCGCGATGATCATTCAGGCCACCTATAACTTCGATTCCGCGCTGCTGTACACGGCCATCATCATGAGCGCCATCTTGTCGGGTGCGTTTTTCCTGGTCATCGCAATGGCCGAGCGTTGCCTCGTCAAATGGCAACCCGAAAGCGCGCATTGAGCCAGAGCGACATAGCCAATTCTGAAAGGAGACGAAATGAACATGATCAGCGAATGGATTCAGGAACCCGCGCGCGATGTGCGCGTGGTCGCGAAGGCTAACGTCGTGGTAGTCGGAGGAGGGCCCGCAGGCCTGTCGGCCGCGATCGGCGCGGCGCGAAACGGCGCGGAAGTGATTCTTCTCGAGCGTTACAACCATCTTGGCGGGCTCGCATCGGGCGGCATGGTGCTCGTCCTCGATGACATGTGGGACAACCACCTGAATGAAATCTCCGTGCGCGGCACCTGCATGTCGTTCATCGAACGTATGGCGGCGCGCAAGCTTGCGATGTTTCCGCGTTCGCACGAATGGGGCGAAGATCCCGCGGCCTATCGCCAGTGGGGACGTTGGGGCACCTTTGATTTTCACAGCCAGAAGACGCCGCATCCCGTGTGCTTCGCGGCGGCGTTCGATCCGGACGCGATGAAGCGCGTGGCGCTGGAAATGGTGGAAGAGCTTGGTATCAAGCTTCGGCTGCACTCGTGGTTTTCGCGAACCCTCGTCGAGGACGGTCAGGTGAAGGGCGTGCTCTGCGATACAAAGAGCGGACGGGAAGCGATTCTTGCCGACGTCGTGATTGACGCGACGGGCGACCTGGATGTTGCCGCCTCGGCGGGTGTTCCGCATGTTGGCGGCACCTACATCACGACAACCGTATTTCGTCTCGGCGGAGTCGACACGGACGAGGCCGAGCGCTTCGAGGCCGAAGAGCCGGAGACGTTCGCGCTGCTCGACCGCCAGATCAAGCGCATCCTCGGCGGCTCGTGGGGCTACTGGTGGCTCAAGACGCCATTGCCGGGCGTCGTATGGTGCAACTGCCCGCATATGGCGGGTCTCGATGGTCTCAACCCGGAGGATCTGACGCGCGCAGAGGTGCAGGGCCGCAAACACATCCATGCCGTGGTCGACTTCGTGCGGGAAAAGCTGCCGGGCTTCAAGAACTGCTATGTGATCGATGTCGCTCCGCAAACCGGCGTGCGTCAGACTCGTCTCCTCGAAGGCGAGTATGTCATGAGCAAGGATGATCTCGCGCAGCGCACGCGCTTCGAAGACAGCATCGCTCGCGGACGCGACTATTACATGCCGTACCGCGTGTTGCTGCCGAAGCAGATCGACAATCTGCTCGTCGCGGGCCGCCACTATTCGGCGACCTCGCAGGCGCAAAAAATGTCGCGCGAAATTCCCCCCTGCATGGCGATGGGTGAGGCCGCTGGCGTTGCCGCAGCGCTTGCGCTCAACGCGAACGTGTCGGTCCGCAATGTCGACGTGCGCGCCCTGCAAAAGACATTGCGCACCCAGGGTGCAGACCCCGGCGACCAGACTGGCCGCAATGCCGACGTTCCGCCGCTTGCCATTCACGTCGATGCGAGGGCTGCAGCATGAATAACGGTTACAACGCATTCACGCAGGATTTGCCGCTTCAAGGCGTTCGCATCATCGACTTGACGCAGGTCATGATGGGGCCCGTCTGCACGCAGATGCTGGCCGATTACGGTGCGGACGTCATCAAGGTCGAGCGCATCGGAGGGGGCGATTTGAGCCGCTCGACATTCGAGCCCGTGGCCGGCGCCGACAACCCGATCTTCTGCAGTCTCAACCGCAACAAGCGCAGCCTCGAACTCGATTTGCGCAATGCCGAACAGATGGCCGCACTGAAGAAGCTGATCGCCGATGCCGACGTTGTCGTCAGCAACTTTCGCGCAGGTGTGATGGATCGGATGGGCATCGGTTATGAGGCATGCCGGAGCCTGAACCCGCGGATCATTTTTGCAGTGGGGACGGGGTTCGGCGAAACGGGACCGTACGCGCACAAGGGTGGTCAAGATGTGCTCGCGCAGGCGATGAGCGGTGTGATGGCGCGCCGGGCGGATGAGTCGCTGCCGGTCTCGGTGTACCCGACCGCGTTGGCTGACTATTCCGCGGGCATGCACCTGGTGCAGGGCATCCTCCTTGCATTGCTGCATCGCGAGCGGACGGGGGAAGGGCAGAAGGTCAACGTATCGCTGTACAACTCGATGCTCGCGATGCAGATGCAGGAAGCGGCGATGATCATGATGGCCGACTCCGAAGTGAATTGGGCGGCGATGCCGCTCTCGGGTGTATTCGATACCCAGGACGGTGCCCTTGTCCTCGTCGGGGCATTCAAGCCGAACCCGCTTCGCGATATCTGTGCGGCGTTGCAAATCGGCGACCTGTCCGCTGATCCGCGTTTTTGCAATCTCAACGAGCAGTTCCGCCACAAGGACGAGTTGCAAACGATCTTCCGCGAGCGCTTCGCAACCAACACCCGAGACTTCTGGCTTGAGCGGCTGGAAGAGCAGGACCTCCTTTGCGCCCCGGTGCGCGACCTGCGCGAAGCCCTTGTCGACCCGCAGACACTGCACAACCGTCTGATCATCGAGGGAGACGGCGAAGGGCAGCCCGTGCGCTTCATCGGCAGTCCCATCGAACTGTCGCGGGCGCCTGTTGGACTGCGCCGTGCTCCCCCGAGGCTCGGACAGCACACCGAGGAGATTCTCAACCAGTTGCGCGGGACGATCGCGCCGGAGGTCGTATGAGCGTACGACTGGCGATCGACCAGCATGTGGCTACGGTGACGCTGGCTCGCCCGGAAGCGCTCAATGCCGTAGATATCGAGACCGAGAGCGAACTTCAGCGCGTCTGGAGCGAACTGGAACGCAACCGGGACATTCGCGTCGTCGTGCTGACTGGCGAAGGTGAGCGTGCGTTCTGTGTGGGGGCCGATCTCAAGAACCCCTCGATGAGCGGGCTCGAATACTGGGCCGCACCCCGCCCGGGCGGATTTGGCGGCATCGCGCTGCGCGAAACGCTGAACGTGCCCGTGATTGCCCGTGTGAATGGCTATGCGCTCGGCGGCGGGTTCGAAATGGTGCTCGGGTGCGATCTCGTGGTCGCTTGCGAAGAGGCCAGTTTTGGCTTGCCCGAAGCGCTTGTGGGGCGCATGCCTCTCGATGGGGGCATGACGCTCCTGCAACGCCAGATCCCTTACCGGCAGGCGATGGCGATGCTGTTGACAGGACGCCGCGTGGCGGCGCGCGAAGCGCTCGACATGGGGCTGGTCAATGAAGTCGTGCCGCGCGTGGAACTCGACGCGGCCGTCGAGCGTTGGGTCGAAGCGCTGCTCGCGTGTGCTCCGCTGTCACTCCAGGCCATCAAGCAGGTGGTGCGGAGGACGTCGACGCTTTCAGCGGCGGAGGCTCAGGCCTTGCGGCTGCCTGCGCTGGTGTCGGCGTTGCAATCCGAAGATGCGCATGAAGGCGTGCGCGCTTTCCAGGAGAAGCGCAAACCTCGTTGGAGCGGACGCTAATGGCTTACGTCATCACGTCGCCCTGTATCGACGTCAAGGACGGCGCCTGCGTGCAATGCTGTCCCGTCGACTGTATCTACGAAGGCGAGCGCACCCTGTACATTCATCCCGATGAATGCATCAGTTGCGGGGTGTGCGTGTCGGTGTGCCCGACGGAAGCGATTTTCCATGAAGACGAGGTGCCGCAGGCAGAGGTTCGATTCACCTGCGTGAACCAGGAGTTCTTCGATGTTCCGGTCAGTGCGCTGGGTTCACCTGGTGGTGCGTGCGATGTCGGCAAGGTACCGTGCGACCATCCCGTGGTCGCCGGATGGCCGGCGCGCGCAGCGAATTGAGGCAACACGATGCATTCGAATGTCCTGAAGTATTTTGTTGAAGTGGCGCGTTGCGGATCGATCCGGAAGGCCGCTCAGAATCTGTATGTCGCTTCGAGTGCGGTCAACCGCCAGATTCTCAAGCTCGAAGCGGAGATGGGCGCGGAACTGTTCGACCGGCTGCCGAATGGGATCCGCCTGAACGCGGCGGGTGAGCGTGTGCTGCAGCATATCCGTTCGACACTGAACGACTTTCATGTGATGCGCAGTGAACTCGATGCATTGAAGGGGGAGCGCAAGGGGCACGTGTCAGTGGCGGCGATGGACTCGCTCTTCGTCGACTTTCTGCCCGCCACGGTGGAGGAGTTTTCCGATTCGTACCCGGCAGTGACGTATTCGATTGCCGCCGTGCCCCCTCACGACGTACCGGCGCGGCTGGTGAGCGGTGAGTATGATCTCGGCATTTCGTACATTACCAAGCTGCCGGCCGGCCTTGACGTCGTGACGGAAGTGTCCTTGCCGCCCGGGGTCGTGATGGCTTCGTCGCACCCGTTGGCGAAGAAGGAGCGGATCAGCTTCGAAGAATGCCGCAACCACGCGTTTCTCAGACTCGAAGGGCGCTCGCCGATTCAAGGTATTGTCGAAAATGATTTCCACGAGTATTGGGAATCGTTGAAGCCCAGTGTGACGTGCAACTCCACGACACTTCTCAAGCGCCTGATCGCATCGGGGCGGGGCATTTCGTTTTTTTCCAAACTGGCGTTTCTCGACGAACTGGCGCGAGGCGAAGTGGTATGGCGACCGCTTGACGATGTGAAGGCCAACGCGCTCACCGTCGGCGTCATTGCGCCGAATCAACGCGCGCTGGCTCATGTGACGCTTCAGTTCGTCGACCGTATGGTGAGACGTTTGAAGCATGTCGAATTGTCGTTGCGCGGAGTTTGATCAATCAGCATTCAGAGCATCTCCGGCATTCTCCAACGTTGGACGGTGAGCGCATTTCCACACAGGCTGGGGCGGCAAGGGGCGGATGGTAATCGTATTGTTCATTCGGCATCCGACCGTGTTCGGCCCAGTTTCTGTCATCATTCGAGCTCCTGAGCGGACGTGTTGAACGTCGACTCAGCCCGGGCAACCGACCTTTGCGTTTTGCAAACATCTGACGCGCACTCTCCCTTCACAACGGTTTCGACCGCTCGGAAAGCCCCCGAAAGCCGAAGATCCACGAGCCTGCTCAAGATTGCCCGAGCAGTACTCAGACCCCGTGCGATTCATACACCAGGTCCCGAACGATGTTGAAGCCCGGGGATGGAAAACAGCTCCCCCGACCAGTCGTCACCTCGGAGACCTCTGAATAGAGGACCAATCGCCCCTCTGTTCCCTCGTTTTGGCTCAGCTTCAGGCTCGTATCATTGGTTATGCCATAGGGTCAATGCAGCTTGCCAGGAACGTTGCGCATTACAGAAAGCCTGCTGCATTTATCGAAGGGAAAGATACATGTCAGTTGCAAATCGACGCGGCAGCTCGGCCAGGTTGTCCCTCGTAGTCAACAAGTTGAGCGCGGCTGCAACTCCTGTGCAGCGTGAAGCAACGACGGGCGAGCCGATGCCACAAGGATGGTTCGACGAAGAGGTCGGTTACGTCGGCGAAAGGCCGGCGGGTGCCCGCGTCCCGGCTCACGGTTACCGTGACTGACCTGGATGGACTTCACTAAAACTAACCCGGCAAGCGCATTCTTTCGCGCCCGGGGGCTTCACTCCACTGAAACGCGCCATTCATGAATACTGTTCGAACTCAACTAACGAGTGATGCCGGCCATCCATCGATGCATCAGCCACTGGGACTGGCTACGCTTTTGCGTGAAGCGACCGCTGGGAACGATCTGACGCAGCTGGGCGAACTGCTGCTCGAGCGCGTGAAGCAGCATGACGATCCCTACGCTCTGCTCGACTTGTCGCTGGTGCTGCAGATGAAATACCAGAGGGCGGCCGCGCTCGCGGTCCAGGAGCAAGCGTTTCAAATGACCAGGCGTTATCGGTTAAAGAGTGCGCAGACGAGCCAGTCTCCCGTGAAGGTACTGGTACTCAAGGCCCCGGGCGATCTGATGGCGAACACGCCTTTTGAATGCCTGCTCGAAAACGCCGACCTGCAGATAGAAGTCCTGTATGCCGATGCGCGGCCGCTAGAGGACGCACAGTTGCCCGAGCACGACGTTATTTTCGTGGCGGCATGTGCGTCGGATGAAACCGCTGGGGTTCTTGCCCAAATTACCTCACTGACCAGTGGGACAGCCTGCCGCGTGCTAAACCGGGCCGAACACGTTACGAAGACAATGCGCGACGCCGCCTATGCGCTGCTGGGCGCTGCCCCCGGTATCTGTATGGCGCATACGGTGCGGCTGTCCCGCGAGGAGGTCGACGAAGCGGCTTCGGGTGCGTTCGATTTATCCGATGTGCTGGACAGAAACTATCCGTTCATCATCCGGCCGATAGGGTCGCACGCCGGACAAGGGCTGGCAAAAGTGTCTGATAAACAGGAGCTCGCCCTTTACCTCGCTGAGTCGGTGGCGACGGAATACTACGTGGCGCCCTTCATCGACTACAGCAGCGCCGACGGCCTGTTTCGCAAATACCGCATCGTGATGATCGAGGGAAAGCCGTTCGTGTGCCATATGGGCATCTCGAAAGATTGGATGGTTCACTACCCTTATGCGGAAATGGTGGCCCATCCCGCTCGGAGAGAGGAGGAAGCGCGCCTGATGGCGAGCTTCGACGCCGAATTTGCAGTGCGTCACCGCGAGGCGCTTCACAACGTCGCCGCATTGACCGGTCTCGATTACGTGGGATTCGATTGCGCCGAAACGAGCGATGGCCGACTGCTCATATTCGAGATCGCGACGGGCATGGTCGTGCACGACATGGACGACCCCAACGTTTTTCCCTACAAAGTTCCCCAAATTCGGCGGGTCGCTGACGCCTTCCATGACATGCTGCGCCGCGCGGCTGCGAACGCATGATTAATCCAACGGCTGGCCTTGGAGGCATAGTGAAGTCCAATGCACTGAATTTCTCCGGTGGTCCCGGAGCGCTCCCCGAAACAGTGTTGGAGCAGACGCGCGTCGCGATCGACGCTTTGCCGGAAACCGGCATCTCCATACTCGGCATGAGCCATCGTTCAGACTGGTTCCGCTCGATACTGGACGAAGCCGAATTGAACTTGCGTGCTCTGCTTGGCATTTCCGACGACTACGCCATTACCTTCCAGCAGGGAGGCAGTAGTCTGCAGTTCGCGATGATACCGATGAACTTCGCCGGGGAAGGATTCGCCCCGCCCGAATATGTGACGTCGGGCTACTGGAGCGGCCGGGCGACATCGGAGGCGGCCAAGGTGACCAAGAGGAAAGTTGCGTGGGATGGCCACGCAACTGGCTATCGCCAATTGCCCGCTCTCAATGAACTGGACATTTCCGGGTCCGCTGCCTATTTGCACTATGTGTCGAACGAGACCGTGGAAGGGTTGCAATTTCCGGATTGCGAAGAGGCTACCCCGGTGCCGCTGATTGCGGACATGTCGTCCGATTTTCTGTCGAAGCCCATTCGGCCAGACGCCTATTCGATGATCTATGCGCATGCGCAGAAGAATCTCGGTCCGGCCGGGGTGACGGTGGCGGTAATCAAGCGTTCGCTGCTTGAACGGATTCCCGACGGTTTGCCGGCGATCCTCGATTTTCGCACCCACGTATCGCATGGTTCCAACTACAACACGCCGCCCGTGTTCGCGATCTATGTGTTGACGTTGATTACGCGCTGGCTGCGCTTCGATGTCGGTGGCCTGCACGCGATGCAAAGCATCAATGAAAGAAAGGCGCGGCGACTGTACGACACGCTGGATGCATTGGAGGGGGGCGTGATCATTCACGCGGACCGTCGCTGGCGCTCGCAGATGAACGTGGCTTTTACATTCGGCGATGCGCGGCTCGATGATGAGTTTGTCGTGGCGGCGCGTGAGCGGGGCATGGTCGGACTGGAAGGGCACCGTTCAATTGGCGGTCTGCGGGCGTCGCTTTACAACGCTGTTACGGAGCAGGCCGTGAACATTCTGGCGGATGCACTCACGGAGTTCAGTCTGCAAAGGGTTTGAGCAGCAGGGACTGTTCTCACGTTGCAGTGCGATTCGAAGGGAAGGCCGAGCGTCGCCCGCTGCCTTGAGCCTATGAGTCTGCAGACTTTGCCGACGAGTCTGCGGACGAAGGGCAATGACGGGTGGCAGCCCTCGCCGAGGTTCAGGAACTCGGGCCTGCTTTGCAATTCCTCGCCCATCAACCAGCCGATGTCCATCGCGCGGTCGAGCACATCCGTCAGCGAAACCGGGAAAACCCCTGGGCGATGCGGTTAAGCCCGCTGCCCAATCCTGTCACGGTTTCAGCGTTCACGTCGATTGATCATTACCCTTGGGATAACAGACGCGTCCCAAGCGTCATTGAACCGGTGCACCTCGCTCCCTAGACTTGCCTCATGTCCTGAGCGAGAGTCCACATGTCCAGTCAAAGTCAGACCCAATCCCGCTGGGCCACGCGTCGGGCGGAAAAACATCGCCGCCTCGCGCGGGTTGCATCGATCGCGGATGGCATGGTGCTACCCACCGAGCGCATCGTCGATGTCCTGCAGGCGCTCGTCGCCCCGGGCGACCGCGTGGTCGTCGAGGGCAACAACCAGAAACAGGCGGATTTCCTGTCCCGTTCCCTCGCGAAGGTCGATCCGGAAGTCGTCCACGACCTGCATCTCATCATTCCGAGCGTGAGCCGCGCCGAGCATCTCGATCTCTTCGAGCGCGGCATCGCCAGAAAGCTCGACTTCGCGTATGCCGGCGCGCAGAGCCTGCGCATCTCGCAGTTCCTGCAGGACGGCATCCTCGAAATCGGCGCGATCCATACCTACATCGAACTCTATGCGCGGCTCTACGTGGACCTCACGCCGAACGTCGTGCTGTGCGCCGGCTATAAGGCGGACCGCGAAGGCAATCTCTACACGGGCCCAAGCACCGAAGACACGCCCTCGCTCGTCGAAGCCGCCGCGTTTCGCGACGGCATCGTGATCGCACAGGTCAACGAGATCGTCGGCGATCCGAAGGACCTGCCGCGCGTCGATATCCCCGGCTCGTGGATCGATTTCGTGGTGCAGGCCGACAAGCCGTTCTTCATCGAGCCGCTCTTCACGCGCGATCCGCGCCTCATCACGCCGATCCAGGTGCTGATGGCGATGATGGCGATTCGCGGTATCTACGAGAAGCATAAGGTGCAGTCGCTCAATCATGGCATCGGCTTCAACACGGCCGCGATCGAACTGATCCTGCCGACCTACGGCGAGAAGCTCGGTCTCAAGGGCAAGATCTGCCGCCACTGGACGCTCAACCCGCATCCGACGCTGATCCCCGCGATCGAAACCGGCTGGGTCGACAGCGTGCACTGCTTCGGCGGCGAACTCGGCATGGAAGCCTACGTCGCGCAGCGGCCCGACATCTTCTTCACCGGCCGCGACGGCTCGATGCGCTCCAATCGCACGATGTGCCAGCTTGCGGGGCAATACGCGGTGGACATGTTCATCGGCTCCACGCTGCAGATGGATGGAGAAGGCAACTCGTCGACGGTGACGCACGGGCGGCTCACCGGCTTCGGCGGCGCGCCCAACATGGGCCACGATCCGCACGGCCGGCGCCACGCGACGCCCGCGTGGCTCGATCTGCTGCAGACTGACAGCCCGCTGGAGCGCGGCCGCAAGCTCGTCGTGCAGATGGTCGAGACGTTCCAGGCGGGCGGCCAGCCGACCATCGTCGAATCGATCGATGCCGTCGAGGTCGGCCGCGAATCCGGCATGCCGCTCGCGCCCGTGATGATCTACGGCGACGACGTCACGCACGTGCTGACCGAGCAAGGCATCGCGTATCTCTACAAGGCGCGCTCGCTCGAACATCGCAAGGAGATGATCGCGGCCGTCTCGGGCGTCACGCCGATCGGTCTCAAGAGCGACGCAGGCAAGCTCGGGGCGCTGCGCCGCGATGGCTTCGTCGCGCTGCCCGAGGACCTCGGCATCCACCGCAGCGAAGCGAGCCGGTCGCTGCTCGCCGCGAAGAGCATGGCGGATATCGTCGACTGGTCGGACGGGCTGTACCAGCCGCCCGCACGCTTTCGGAGCTGGTAATGCGCGAGAACCTCGCTATGAACGCGGCGCGGCCGCTGCGCCACGCGCCGGATCTGGCCGACCGCTTCGGCACGCATGTGGTGGAAGCGCTGATCGACGAAGTCACGCTCGCGCCGAAGCCCGGCCTCGTCGACATGCGCGGCCGCGGCGCGCATCACGATCTCGACTGGAAACTGATGTGCGTCTCGGCGCTCGCGCTGCAGCCGACCTTTGTCGAACTGGCGCGCGCGGGCATCGAAACGCAACCGCTTCTCGCGCTGCGTGAACGCATCGGCGCAATCGGGCGCGACGGCGAAGCGCGGATGCTCGATGTGACCGGCGGCGTGAACACGCATCGCGGCGCGATCTGGGCGCTCGGGCTGCTCGTGACCGGCGCAGCGCGTGAACTGGCGGACCTCGCGCCGGAGGCAGTCGCCGCACGCGCCGGATCGATTGCGCGCGTGCAGGATTGTCACGCGCCCGCGCTGACCGGCAACAAGGGCGAGCAGGCGTGCCTCGACTACAACGTCGGCGGCGCGCGCGGACAGGCGCAGGCCGGCTTTCCGCACGTCGTGGACGTCGCGCTGCCGGAACTCAAGCGTTCGCGCATTCGCGGCGACAGCGAAACGGCCGCGCGCCTGAACGCGCTGCTCGCCGTGACGACGAGCCTCGACGACACCTGCGTGCTCGCGCGCGGCGGACCCGACGCGCTCGCCGAGATGCAGGACGGCGCGCGGCGCGTTCTGGAGCAAGGCGGCGCCGCGGCGCTCGCGGGGCGCCGCGAACTGAAGGCGCTCGACCGCCGTCTCGTCGAGCTGCACGTATCGCCCGGGGGAGCCGCCGACCTGCTCGCCGCCGCACTCTTTCTCGACCGGCTTGAACGCGAAGCTGCTCACACGTCGAACGCATAGGAGCGCACATGGAAACCATTGTCCTTGAATTCCCGGCGGGGCAACCCGTACAAGGCCGCGCGCTCGCGGGCGTCGTCGCCTCGGGAGACCTCGAAGTGCTGCTCGAAGCGAACGCGGCGCACCGCACCGTCGTGAGCGTCACGACTTCCGTCGACGGCAAGGGCCGCCTCTGGCAGGCCGTGCTCGAACGCATCTTCGGCGACGGGTCGCTCCCCGCCGCGAAGCTCGAAATCAACGATTCGGGCGCGACGCCGGGCGTCGTGCAGATGCGCATCGGGCAGGTCTTCGAACAACTGAAATCAACCGGAGGAGCGTGATGATCACGGATACACAGCAAATGCTCGAACGCCAGAGCTTCATCGAGCTCGATGCGCGCAGCCGCGCGAAGAAGCTGCTCGATGAAAGCACCTTCAGCGAACTGATCGATCCGTTCCAGCGCATCACATCGCCGTGGCTCATGCGCCAAGGCATCGTGACGCAGGCCGACGACGGCATGGTGGTCGCGAAGGGAACCATCGACGGGCAGCCAGCCGTCGTGCTTGGCATCGATGGCGGATTCCAGGGCGGCAGCATGGGCGAGGTGTCGGCGGCGAAGATCGCGGGCAGCCTCGAACTCGCCGCCGAGGACAACCGCAAAGGCATCCCGACGCGCGCCGTCATCCTCTTCGAAACGGGCGGCGTGCGCTTGCAGGAAGCCAATCTCGGGCTCGCGGCGATCGCGGAAATTCATGCAGGCATCGTCGACTTGCGGCGCTACCAGCCGGTGATCGGCATCACGGCCGGGCCGATCGGCTGCTATGGGGGCATGTCGATCGCGGCGGGACTGTGCAGCTATCTGATCGGCACCCGCGAAGCGCGCCTGGGCCTCAACGGTCCGGCCGTCATCGAACAGGAAGCGGGCATCGCCGAATTCGATTCGCGCGACCGTCCGATGATCTGGAGCTTCACCGGCTGCGAGCAGCGGCATCGCACGGGACTCGTCGACGACTACGTCGCCGACGACGCCGACGCGATCCGCGCGGCCGTCATCGAACGCTTTCGCGCGGGGCGGCCCGAGGCGTGCCGCAGCGAGCGCGTCGCGGGCTTTCTGACGCGGCTTTCCGAGGTCGATCCGGGTGTGCAGGCCACGCCCGAACAGGCGGCCGCCATCTACGGCAAGGGGTTTCAGTTATGAGCACACAAGAGCTTTCGAAGCGCGGCGCAGTCTGGCTCGACGCGCTCACTTACAGCGCGCCGTTGCAGGCCGGGTATCCGCCTTCGGTGCGGGTCGTCGATGCGCGGTTGGGCGACCATCCCGCGCGCTTCATCGCCGTGGTGCCCGATCCGGACAATCCGTTCCCGCGGGCACGCGGCGGCGAGGTCGGTCTCGTCGAAGGATGGGAAGTGGCGCGCGCGGTGCGTGAGGTCGTCGATGCGGATAGCAAGCGTGAAGAGAATCGCGCGATCGTCGCGGTGATCGACGTGGCGAGCCAGGCGTATGGCCGGCGCGAGGAAGCGTACGGCATCCACCAGGCGCTCGCCGCCGCCGCCGATGCCTACGCCAGCGCGCGTCTCGCGGGCCATCCGGTGATCGGGCTGATCGTCGGGCGCGCGATGTCGGGTGCGCTTCTCGCGCACGGCTATCAGGCCAACCGCCTCATCGCACTCGCCGATCCGAAGGTCATGGTCCACGCGATGGGCAAGGAATCGGCGGCGCGGGTCACGCTCCGCTCGGTCGCCGATCTCGAAGCGTTCACGGCGCGCGTCCCGCCGATGGCCTACGACATCGACAACTACGCATCGCTCGGGCTGCTCTGGAAACTCCTGAGCGTAACCAACGCCGATGCGCCGACCAACGCCGATCAGACCACCGTCGAGAAGGCGCTGCAGGTCGCTTTCGACGACATCCGCAACGACCCGTCGCGCGGTCTGGAAAGTCGGCTCGGCAGCGAGCACCGCGCGGCCTCCGCGACGGTTCGCCGCAAGCTGCGGGAGCAATGGCGGTAGAGCTTCACTTCTCGCACCGGCTCGTCAGAAGCCAATAAAGGTATGACAGGAGACATGAAATGATCATCTATGGAACCGCACTTCTCGCGTTCTGCCATCTCGCGGGACTCTTTCTCGGCGACCTGCTCGGCGTCGCGATCGGCGTGAAGACGAACGTCGGCGGCGTCGGCATCGCGATGCTGCTGCTGATTTTCCTGAAGCTCTATCTGCAAAAGAAGCGACTGCTGCCGAAGGAAACCGAATTTGGCGTCGGGTTCTGGGGCGCGATGTACATCCCCGTCGTCGTCGCGATGGCGGCTAACCAGAACGTCGTGGCCGCGCTCAAAGGCGGCCCCGTCGCACTGCTTTCGGCATTGGGGGCTGCGGCCGTCTGCGCATGCTGCATCGCCGTTCTTTCCCGCACCGGTCGCGACAGCACATCGTTCGTGAACGCTCCGCATCTTGAAGAAATCTGAAGCAGGAGTCCGTCATGTTGCAAATTCTCGATAAAAATCTGATTCAGAACGGCCTCGTCACTGCGTTCGCGCTGGTGGGCCTCATCATGTGGGTGTCGTCGCTGCTTTCGCGCAAGCTGACCTTCGGGCGCGTGCATGGCTCGGCAATCGCGATCGTGATCGGCCTCGCGCTCGCTTATGTCGGCGGCGCATTCACCGGCGGACAAAAGGGTATGGCCGACCTGCCGCTGTTTACCGGCATCGGTCTGATGGGCGGCGCGATGCTGCGCGACTTCGCGATCGTCGCGACGGCGTTCGAGGTGCAGGCCACCGAGGCGCGCAAGGCGGGGCTCATTGGCGTGGTGTCGCTGCTGCTCGGGACCGTGTTGCCTTTCATCGTCGGCGCGAGCATCGCGCATGCGTTCGGCTACACCGATGCGGTCAGCATGACGACCATTGGCGCGGGCGCGGTCACGTATATCGTGGGACCGGTGACGGGCGCGGCGATCGGCGCGAGCTCGGATGTGATCGCGCTCAGCATCGCGACGGGCCTCATCAAGGCGATCATCGTGATGATCGGCACGCCGCTCGCGGCCGGTTTCATGGGACTGAAGACGCCGCGCTCCGCGATGATCTTCGGCGGCCTGGCGGGCACGGTGAGCGGTGTGAGCGCGGGGCTCGCCGCGACCGATCGTCGGCTCGTGCCTTACGGGGCGCTGATCGCGACGTTCCATACGGGCGTGGGCTGCCTGCTCGGACCTTCGCTGTTGTTCTTTGCGACTAAGGCTTTGATGGGCGCTTGATGCGCCTGGGAGAATCCTCTTGTCTGCCGCTCACGAACCGCTTCGCCCGCACGACCTCCTGTGGATCAGTGAGCGGGAGGACCTTCGTTCGACATCGGAAGTACCTGGATGGGCTTCGCGCGAGTGGCTTTCGCGCGCGCCGGTGGTCGTGCGGCGCGAAGCGGTCAGCGAGCGGGACGTGGTGCCGGTCGGGCTTCGCGGTCGTGCACGCAGTGAGCGGTTCGCCGCTCACGTGGCGCGCGAGCGCATCCGTCTCAGCGTCACGCCCGAAGCGCTCGCTGAAGGCCGCACCTGGCGGACGAAGGCCGCACTCGCGACCCTGCCCTGCGTGCGCGCACTGAGTCGCATCGCGCCAGAACTCGACCGGCTTCGGTTGACGTGGGGCATCACCGGCAGCGTCGGCTTTGCGCTTGCGAGCGGCGTGAGCACGCTGCGGCAGGACAGCGACCTCGATCTGCTGCTGCGCGCATCGAAGCCGCTGCCGCGCGACGAAGCCCGCTCGCTTCTCGCCTTGCTGCAAGCGTCGCCCGCACGCATCGACATGCAGGTCGACACAGGCCACGGCGGGTTCGCGCTCGCGGAGTGGGCCGGCAACGGGGATCGCGTTCTGCTGAAGACGGGGCGTGGACCCCTGCTCGTATCGGATCCCTGGGTTGGCGACGCATCATGAGCGTACTGTTCACCTTCCCCGGTCAGGGCTCGCAGCGCCCGGGCATGTTGCATGCGCTCCCGTCTCACGCCGAAGTCGCTCGAACACTGCAAGAAGCCAGCGACACGTTGGGCTACGACGTCACATCGCTCGACGATACCGATTCGCTCCGCTCCACCGTCGCGGTGCAACTTTGCGTCTTGATCGCGGGCGTCGCTCAGGCGCGCGTGATGAGCGCCCGCGGCTACGAACCCGACATGGTGGCGGGGCTTTCGATTGGCGCCTATCCGGCCGCCGTGATCGCGGGCGCGCTTCAATTCGCCGACGCCGTGAAGCTCGTCGAGCTGCGCGGCCAGTTGATGGAACGCGCCTACCCGAGCGGCTACGGCATGACTGCGATCATCGGCATGACGCAGCGGGCGCTCGAACGACTGATCGCGCAAGTGAACAACGAGGCTACGCCCGTGTTCCTTGCGAACATTAACGCAGAAACACAGATGGTCGTTGCAGGAAGCGATGCTGCCATGCACCGCCTTACGACGCTTGCGATCGAACACGGGACGCAACGCTGCGAGCGTCTCGACGTGGCGGTTCCGTCGCATTGTGCTCTGCTCGACGCACCCGCGGCGGCGCTCGCCGATGCCTTTGGCAAGATCACCGTGCGAGCGCCTCGTATCGTGTATCTGAGCAGCAACATTGCACGCCCGCTTTTTGACGGCCCGCGCATCGCGGCTGATCTTGCAGGCAACATGGCGCGGCAGGTGCGCTGGCGTGACACCGTGAGGCTTGCGTGGGAACGAGGCGCACGCCTCGCCGTCGAGATGCCGCCGGCCAACGTGCTGACCCGGTTGAGCAGCGCGATTCTCACAGAGGGGATCGCGGTGAGTTGCAGCCAGACGACGCTGCCGGACCTCGGCGTGCTGATCGAGCGGGAACGGGTGCGCGAGTGAGGGCTGAAACCTCAGCCAGCCCTTCTCGTGCAAAGACGGCAGACGGCCATCAGCGCCAACAGGTTCGGGTCGCGCTCGCGTGCGTGCAGAAAGCTGACACCGATTGACTGGCGCATCAGGTATTGCGGCTTGAGAGGAATGAATTGCACCTTGTCGCCGAACACGCCACGCACGCGGCCTGGTAATAGCGTACACCCGACCCCGCCGCTCACAAGGTTGATCAGCGAAAAAATATCGCCGACTTTCATGGTCACATTCGGCGTGAAGTCCGCGACGCGAAACGCCTCCATAAAGCCTCGATATGTCACGAACCCCTCGCCGAGGGAGACGAAGGTCTCGTCGCGGCAGTCCCGCAAATCGACCGCCTCCTGGTTCGCGTAGGGTGAACCGGCAGGCGCCGCGAAAAAGATGTCGTCTTCGAAAAGCGGGATGGATTCGACTTCGGGCTCGCCGTCCGGCAAGGCCATCAGGGCCGCATCGACGGTGCCCTGTTTCAGCTTGTCGAGCAGTTCGGCATTCGAACCGAGCACGAGTTCGACTTGGAGCGTCGGCCGCCGCACCTTGATGTCGACGACGATGTCAGGCACGGTCCTGATGGTCAGCGAGTACAGCGAGCCGATCTTCAGCCGGTCCGACGAATACCCCGCCGCCTCACGGGTCGCGTGAATGCCGGCGGACATCAGAGTGAGCACCTCTTGTGCCACATCGGCGAGCATTTGCGCAGCTTCCGTCGACTTGAGGTTGCGGCCTTCATGCCGGAACAGCGCACATCGCACGCCCTGTTCGAGCGAGTGCAGCGCTCGATGCACGCTGACCGTGCTCACGTTCAGCGCCTCGGCCGCCTTCGACAGGTTTCCGGTCTCCATGAATGCGAGCAGGACTTCCAGCTTGCGAAAGGTGATCTCATCGTCGATTCGGTCGCGCATTTCGATCCAGGGGATGGTCGAAATTGACAATTATCGGCGCATGAAACCGCTGGACAAGTAGCGATAACCCCGGATTCTTCCCGGCAAGCGGGCGGCGATCGTTCGACCATTCCGCTCGTCACGAAGAGGCGGAGGTCATTGGCCTGGTGAGAAGATTGTGGAACAGCTTCGTGGGGCGGACAGCAATCTCCTTCCCAGGATGGCGCTAGAACGCCTCGCCCAGTTGGTCGAGGACTGGTGGATTTTCGAGGGTCGAGACATCCTGCGTGACCTGTTCGCCTTTAGCGAGGGAACGCAATAGTCGCCGCATAATCTTCCCCGAGCGTGTCTTCGGCAAGTTGTCGCCGAACCGATGGGCGCTTTATTGCGAGAATACCGCCGCTGCCGTTGGGCAACACTTGCCCAGTTTCATCGACAACCGCCGCCACGATACCCGGCAGGGGAAGCGTGCACGAACCCGGCACGAGCGGAGTCAATCGACATCGGCAGATAGATGACGACACGGTCTCCTTTGGCAACTCCAAGCTTCTTGAGCGCGTTCGCGAATCGGCAGACCCTGGCATGCAACTCCCGGTATGTGACGCTGGTTAGTGTCCCGTCATCTGCCTCGAAAAGGATAGCCGACTTGTCGCCGTCCCCGTTTTGCATATTGCGGTCAAGACAGTTGTATGACGCGTTCAGACGACCGTCACCGAACCATCGATAGAAAGGAGCATTGCTGCCGTCAAGAACCTCGCAAAATGACTTAGACCACAAAAGTTTGCTCCGGGCCAGGCGAGCCCAAAATCCTTCGTAGTCCTTTTCAGCCTCGGCGCAAAGCGAGTCGTAGGCTTCCATACTCGCGATTGTCGCCCGCTTTGCAAACGCAGCGGGTACTTCGAAAACGCGACTTTCTCGTTTCATTAATCCGATGTCGGGCATTGTGTCTCCTCCGAATGGCTTCATGAGTAATTCCCCGGACGGCTTCGCTGCATGCGGTGTCCCGTTATGGATGCGACTGAATGCAAGCCTTTCTCGAGGAGCCGCGAGGTGGCCTCGTGCCAGAGGTCATGCCAGCGTAGAGTCTTAAACTCGGAGTCCTTGGCGCTGGCAATTTGGATCGCCCTTTTCCAAACGCGAATCACCGCATTCGTACTCGTGCCGAACACGCGTCCCCGGGGGTTCTCAGGCGCTACATTTCCAGGACCACGTCGCGAACTTGCGATTCTGACGTCGGGCCCTTCGGCGATCGCGGCGAGATGGCGGAATATGTTGATCGTGCGGCTGGAAACTGGGAGCACAGCAGGTACGCCCTTGTTGCCGGCGCCTCGTGCCTTTGGCGGAAATTTGAGGATGCGGCTGTCTAGATCAAGCCACTCCCATCGCACGCTGAACAGCGCGCTTTGACGCAGGCTCGTCTCAATCGCCCGCTCGAATGCGGGCGCGGCCCAAGGATTCGCACTGGCCGACAGAAGATCGTGCAGTGTTTCGAAGTCGCCGGGGCGGAGAAGCCGATCTCGCGCTTGGCTACCGGATGGCTTTCGGATGTTCTTTGACGGATTCATCAAACCCTCCATGCCCCATTCCTTGCGCGCAATCTCGAAAAGATGGCTAACGATCTGAAGTTCGAGGCGGATGGTGTTTTCTGCTCTGCCAGAAGAGCGGCGCCCGTCGCCATACTTTGCAAAGTCGGCCCCACGTAGGCTCGCCAGCGGTCGATAGGAAAGGTCGTTGTCGATCCACCGCTGAATGCGTCGATTCTCCTGATATGGATGACGTTTTTCGGGAACGATGTCGCGCCGGTACAGCTCTAGCGCTTCGCGCAAGGTGGTGCGCTCAGATTCTGACCGATCGAAGTACAGGCCAGAGTCCATGTCGCCTTCGACCCGGCAAGCCCACTGCTGGGCCTGCTGCTTGGTGTCGAATGTACGGTAGACGGGCTTATAGCCTCGCCGGCGGATTGCGGCGCGCCAGTAGACGCCGCGTTGACTGATATGTGCCATGTTCCAGTTCCAGAGACATTGATGAAATGCTTGGTCTGGATTCTCGAATTCCGGCAAAGGCCAATTTTTGACGCCGCCACGCGCTAGCTGGAGACGAAAAAAAAGCACCGCGATCGCTCGCAAGTGCTTGATTTTCTACAGCTGAATTCGGTGGTGGGGCGTGAGTGACTCGAACACTCGACCTACGGATTAAGAGTCCGCTGCTCTACCAACTGAGCTAACGCCCCCAACAGAAGCGAAATTATGCAGTAACTTCTCGAGCTTGCCAAGCCCCCTTAGCAGATTTCTTAAAAATATTTGATCGGACGGCCTCGAGCCATCCCTCCACAGACGCGCGACCCCGAAAAGCCGCGGCGCGCACCGAGCCGGTATCATGTCGCGGACACCTCGACGCGCGAAGCGTCGCGCAGCTTTCGACCGGGAACTGCCATGGATGACAATGAGATTATCGAGCTACTCGACCGCATTCTGGCGCCATGGGTCCGGGCTCTCACGCTGACACCGGTCAAGGTTGACGAAGAAAGCGCGACGCTGCGCCTACCGTTTTCCGGCGGCCTGCGCCACTCGGGCGGCGTGATCTGCGGCCAGGTGTTCATGGCGGCCGCCGACACGGCGATGATCGTCGCCATTTCGGCCGCGCTCGGCGGCTTCAAGCCGATGAGCACGGTGTCGCTGAACATCAACTTCATGCGCGCGGTGCGCAAGGGCGACGTTCTGATCACCGCGCGCGTGCTGCGCATGGGCCGCAATCTGGTGTTCGGCGAAGTCGAATTGTTCGACGAAACCGCCAACATGGCCGTCCACGCCACCACTACGTACGCGCTGCTCGACTGAAGCGGGCGGCAGCGGCCTCGGAGGAAGTACCCAAGATGTTCGATCAGGTCGTATTCGCCGGCGGCGGCAATCGCTGCTGGTGGCAGGCGGGTTTCTGGGACGTGGTGCAGCCGGAACTGCATATCCGTCCTCGCGTGATCACCGGCATTTCGGCCGGCGCCGCGACCGCGTGCATGCTCTACACGCGCGATTCCGACTGGGTGATGCGCTATTACCAGGACGCGCTGCGTCACAACACCCGCAATGCCTACTGGGGCAACCTGCTGCGCGGCGAGTCGGTGTTCCCGCATTACCGGATCTATCGGCAGGCGCTGCTCGACATCTATGGCGAGAAGTTTTCGACGCTCGCCGACGCGCCCGAGATCCGCATCGGCGTGTCGCATCTGCCGCGCTGGCTAGGCGCGCGTAGCGCGGTTGCGGCGGGCCTGATCGCGTACAACATCGAAAAATACGTGCGCAAGACGCTGCATCCGACGCTCGGGCAGACGCTCGGCTTCCATCCGGAATTCGTGCGCGCGCAAGATTGCGCGAGCGTCGAGGATCTCGCCGATCTGATCCTGCAATCGTCGAGTACGCCGCCATTTACGCCGGTCCTGCGGCGCAACGGCCGGCCGGTGCTGGACGGCGGCATGGTCGACAACGTGCCGGTCGGTGCGCTCGATTCCGACGCGCCCGGCAACGTGCTGGTGATGGTCACGCGCCTCTACCCGCGGCCACAGATGTTCGTCGTGCCGCACGGCGTGCAGCAACGGCTCTACGTGCAACCGTCGCGCAAGGTACCGATTTCGAGCTGGGATTACACCAGTCCTTCGCAGATGGTGCATGCGTATAACCTCGGCCGCGCCGATGGCGAGACCTTCCTCGCGCGCATACCCGATTTGCTGGAAGCTGGCGCGCACGAAGCGCGCTGAAGTGAGTCGCAACGAGGCTTTCCGGCAACCATGCGCGGCGTGCGAGCCGTGCGCCAGAGCAAGTGCACCTCGGGCGGCAACCAGATACAGCATGGAAGCCGGCGCATCGGATGGCTTGCGCAATTCAATCGCGCTCAGCAAGCCATCACCCAAAGTTACCGCCGGCGCCCACCCTGCAACGCTTCCGGATTTGCCACGCTGGCCGTGTCGCCGGCGTCGAACGCCAGAATGTTCTTGAACGCCGCGGTGAAATACTGCTCGTAGCTCTCGCGCTCCACATAGCCGATGTGCGGCGTGCAGATCACGTTTTCCATCCGCAGCAGGCTATAGCCCTGCAGGATCGGCTCGCTTTCGTAGACGTCGATCGCCACCATCCCCGGACGGTTGTGCGACAGCGCGTTCACGAGCGCGTTATCGTCGAGCAGTTCGGCCCGGCTCGTATTGACGAGCAACGCGGTCGGTTTCATGCGCATCAGGTCTTCCTGCTTGACGATGCCACGCGTGTCGTCATGCAGGCGCAGGTGCAGCGACAACACGTCACTCTGTTCGAACAGCGCTTCGCGGCTCTCGGCCACGCCGTAGCCGTCAGCGCGAGCGGCTTCGCGCGAATGTTCGCGGCCCCAGACCAGCACGTTCATGCCGAACGCCCTGCCGTACCCGGCAACCAGGCGTCCGATCTTGCCGTAGCCCCAAATTCCCAGCGTCTGACCGCGCAACACCTGGCCCAAGCCGAAATTCGGCGGCAGCGCCGAAGTCTTCAGCCCGGACTGCTGCCAAGCGCCTTGCTTAAGGTTAGCTACGTATTGCGGAATGCGGCGCTGGGCCGCCATGATGAGAGCCCACGTCAACTCGGCGGGCGCGAACGGCGAGCCACTGCCTTCCAGCACGGCGATTCCGCGCTCGGTACAAGCAGCCAGGTCGATGTGGCTCGACACCTTGCCGGTTTGGCTGATCATGCGCAAATGCGGCAATTTGTCGAGCAGTTGCGAGTTGATACGGGTACGTTCGCGAATCAGGACGAGCGCATCGACTTCGGAAAGACGGCTTGCCAGTTGGCCCAGACCGCGGACCGTGTTGTTGAAAACTTTGACTTCGTGGTCGGCCAGCAATTGAAAGCAGTCGAGCTTACGAACGGCGTCCTGGTAATCGTCGAGAATGGCAATCTTCATGGTATGTGTCTTGCGACGCACCATAGCGGTGCGCAACGGAGTGTTATGCTGACTGTCCCATCATGTGACTTAGGTCACACGCCGGTCTGGTTGGATGCCTTACCGTAGAAACTGTCGCGAAGTACGGCAGCGCCACGTAGTGGCAAATTGACATCGTTTTTAACAGTTTGTTGCGTGTTGAGGCAAGCCGCTTTACAGACGGTTGCAGAAGCCCCGTCAGCAGGGCGCCTCCGCCCGGCAAGCTGGATGGCCCTGGTCGACCTGGCGCAATTGCGCGACGAGGTAATCGGAACCTCGGCGCGATGAATTGAACGCCTCTCGCATGCAGCGTCGCCGGGCTTGTGCCGTTTTTCCATTGCTTTCAAACGGAGACAAGTCGATGAATCATCCCTCTTTCGAAGGTCGGGCCACTCTTGAGCCGCCCGCGTGGGTCAAGCACCGGAAACTGATCGACTGGGTTCGCCGGGTCGCCGCGATGACCAAGCCTGAGAAGGTCGTCTGGTGCGACGGCTCGCAAGAGGAATACGACCGCCTTTGCGCGCAGATGGTCGAAGCGGGCACCCTGAAGAAACTCAATCCGGCGAAACGCCCCAATTCTTACCTCGCATGGTCCGATCCGTCCGATGTGGCGCGCGTCGAGGACCGCACCTTCATCTGCTCGCAGCGCGCGGAAGACGCCGGCCCTACCAACAATTGGATTGCCCCGGCTGAAATGCGCTCCACGCTCGACGGTCTGTTCGACGGCGCGATGCGCGGCCGCACGATGTATGTCGTGCCGTTTTCGATGGGCCCGCTCGGCTCGCCGATCGCGCATATCGGCGTCGAACTGAGCGACAGCCCGTACGTGGCGACCAATATGCGGATCATGACGCGCATGGGCCGCAAAGTGTACGACGTGCTGGGCGAGGAGGGCGAGTTCGTGCCGTGCGTCCATTCGGTGGGCGCGCCGCTCGCTGCAGGCGAGCAGGACGTGCCTTGGCCGTGCAACAAAACCAAATACATCGTCCATTTTCCCGAGACGCGCGAAATCTGGAGCTACGGTTCGGGCTACGGCGGCAATGCGCTGCTCGGCAAGAAGTGCTTCGCGTTGCGTATCGCGTCGACCATGGGCCGCGCCGAGGGCTGGCTCGCCGAACATATGCTGATTCTCGGCGTGACGTCGCCGCAAGGGCGTAAGCATCACGTCGCGGCTGCCTTCCCGTCGGCGTGCGGCAAGACCAATTTCGCGATGCTGATTCCGCCGGGAGGCCTGAGCGGCTGGAAAATCTCCACTATCGGCGACGATATTGCATGGATCAAACCGGGCCAGGATGGTCGCCTGTACGCGATCAACCCTGAAGCCGGTTATTTCGGCGTCGCGCCGGGCACGAGCGAGAAAACCAACTTCAACGCCATGGCGACGCTGAAGGAAAACGTGATTTTCACGAACGTCGCGCTGACGGACGACGGCGACGTCTGGTGGGAAGGCATGACGGACGAACCGCCCGGGCACCTGATCGACTGGCAGGGCAGGGACTGGACACCGGCCTCCGCGAAGGAGAGCGGCCGCAAGGCTGCGCACCCGAACGCGCGTTTCACGGCACCGGCCTCGCAATGTCCGTCGATCGATGCCGACTGGGAAAATCCGGCGGGCGTGGCGATCGACGCGTTCATCTTCGGCGGCCGCCGTTCCACCACCGTGCCGCTCGTCACGGAAGCGCGCAACTGGGTCGAGGGCGTCTACATGGCGGCGACCATGGGCTCCGAGACGACCGCCGCCGCGGCAGGCCAGCAGGGCGTGGTGCGCCGCGATCCGTTCGCGATGTTGCCGTTCTGCGGCTACAACATGAGCGACTACTTCGGCCACTGGCTGAAGACCGGCGAGCGTCTGCAAAAGCTGAACGCGAAGCTGCCGAAAATCTTCTGTGTCAACTGGTTCCGTAAGGGTGCGGACGGCAAGTTCGTCTGGCCGGGCTTCGGCGAGAACATGCGCGTGTTGAGCTGGATGGTCGGCCGGATCGAGGGCAAGGCGCAAGGCGAGGAACACGCGTTCGGCGTGTCGCCGCACTACGAGGACATCGACTGGAGCGGCCTGGATTTCAGCCGCGATCAGTTCCAGCAGGTGATCTCTGTCGACGACGCGGCTTGGCGCGATGAACTCGCCCTTCACGCCGAGCTATTTGACACACTGCAACAAGGCCTCCCGCCGGCTTTGACGCAGGCCAAACGCATGCTGGAAGGAAAGCTCGCCGCGTAGCATGTGAGCATTCACTTTCCAGAGAAAGCCGCCTTCGAGCGGCTTTTTTGTGACGTGTCCCCATTCCGCGATTTTTGCGCATTTCGCAATGCCCGAGTGACCTTTACGTCTGTTCGAACAAAAAACACACCGCAAGGTGCATCGCAGCAGATTGTTTCCAATTTCGGAACAATCAGCGATCCCGCCCCGCATTGGGCGAGGGAGTCCCACGAAATTTGGCAATATTTCGAGTTTTGCGGGCAACTTCTGCACGATTTCGCGAGTCGTAGGAGAATTCCAAGTTCGCTTCACTGGTTTTCACTAATTGTCAGGAAGCAGTAACACGGCAGGAGTTGTCCTATGGATCATTTGCAGTCGATGCGAGTTTTCGTCAAAGTGGCGGATCTCGGCAGTTTTGCCCGCGCTGCGAGCGCGATGGATATTTCCAATGCGGTCGCTACCCGTCACGTTGCCGATCTCGAAGGCCGTCTTGGTACCCGGCTGCTCAATCGCACAACCCGCAGCTTGTCCCTGACCGAATCCGGCCAGGTCTATCTCGAACGCGCGCGCCAGATCCTCGACGAACTGGAAGACGTCGAACAGATGGTGGTCGCGCGTAATCACGAACCCGTCGGCACGTTGCGAATCGTCGCGCCCGTCGTGTTCGGTTTGCATAACCTTGCCCCCGTGCTTCAAACGTATGCGGAGCGCTATCCGAAAGTGATCCCCGATGTCACGCTGGTGGACCGTCAGGTCGATCTGGTCGAAGAAGGTTTCGACGTGGGCGTCGTGATCGCGCGGCAAATGCGCAGCGCGAGCATCGTCACACGGCGTCTGACTACCGGCTGCATGACCGTGTGCGCGACGCCGGCTTATCTGGAGAAGCACGGTACGCCGGTGCATCCCGAAGACCTGCTGGAGCATCCGTGCCTGAGCCTGCCGTCCGAGTACTGGGGTGACGAGCGTGTGTTCACGGGCCCCGAAGGCGAAGTGCGGGTGCGTCCGTCGAACGTGATCGTCGCGAACAACACGGAAATGCTGCGGCAATTCGCGTTGCTCGGCATGGGCATCGCGATTCTGCCGAGTTACCTGATCGGCCGCGACATGACGCGCGGCAGGCTCGTGCGCCTGCTCGGCGATTACCGCTTGCCGCAGGTCGAGATCAACATTGCGTATCCGAGCCGCCGTCACTTGCCGGCGAAGGTGCGCACGTTCATCGATCATCTGGTCGAGCATTTCAGCCAGACGCCGAATAGCCTGCTTGGCGAGCAGTGGATCAAGGACGGTCTCGAACGGCCCGCTACGTCGGCGGCGTTCGATTCCGCCGGCGCCGTCATGCCGCCGGAAGCGTTCGACGGCGCCGAGCCGCTGTCGCGGCTGCTGGATAGCGAGTTGTCGCCGGTGCCGAAGACTCTGGCAAAGACGACGAACCGTGCCCGGCCGACGGCTTTGTCGCCGCTGTAAATACTGGGTTGAGTGGGGCGGCAACGCCATCGCAGGCGTCCCCGACCGATATGAAAAAGGCGCAATCACTTCACGTGATTGCGCCTTTTTTTCTCGGCAAGTGCCGACGAAGCGGGCCCGAATCGAATCGCCTGGCAGCCCGACCCCTCGAATTACGAGCCGGTTTTGCGCGCCACCGCTTTCTTCGCGGGGGCCTTCTTGGCTGCCGCGGCCTTGGTAGCCGGCGCCTTCTTCGCTGCCGTCTTCCTGGCTGCCGGGGCGGTCTTCACCGCCACCGTCGTTTCTCCATCTTCCGGCTCTGCTGCGGCCTGCGCAGCCGACTTGGCCGCCGCGGTCTTTGCGGCAGTCTTGGCGGACGGCTCCTTCTTCTCGAATTCAAAGCCGATTTTGCCGTCGTTCTGCTTGACGAGGAAAGCCTTGAAGTTACGGCCCGTGCGCGACGACTTGAAATTCGTCAGCAGGTCCGTGCGGCCTTCTTCGAGCAGCTTGGCCATCTGCTCGCGAGCAATCTCCTGCTGCAGGATCACCTTGCCGGAACGGAAGTCGCAGGTCTTCGGATTGGCGACCGAGTTCTCGCAGACGTAGCTCATGCCGTGTTCGAACACGCGGCCCTTGCACTTCGGACACGCGCCCACCGGTTGCTGATCGGAGAAGTCAGGCGGTTCGCCGTCTTCACCGCCCGCATCCTGGCCAAAGTCGAACTCGAGCTTGTAGTTCTTGATCTCGTCATCGAGCGAAAGCTTCAGGATTGCCGAGAACGGCCGGCCCATCTTGCTGCGGAAACCCGACAGCGGTCCGATCGTCTTGTTCTGCAGCAGTTCCTCGACTTCCGGAATTTCGAACTGGCGTCCACCCGGAATCTTTGAAATGGAGAACTCGCATTTCGAGCATGCGAAACGCCGGTAGTTTTCCTTCACCTGACCGCCGCAATTCGGGCATGGCGTCTGCAACGTCGCGTAATCGCCCGGGATCGTGTCGGAATCGTATTCCTTCGCGCGCTTGACGATGGTTTGCGTCATGCGGGCGATTTCCTGCATGAACGCGTCGCGCGGCAGGTTGCCGCGTTCCATTTGCGAAAGCTTGTATTCCCACTCGCCGGTCAATTCCGGCGCGGTCAGCTCCTTCACGCCGAGGCCGCGCAACAGCGTCATCAACTGGAAAGCCTTGGCGGTCGGAATCAGATCGCGGCCTTCGCGGATCAGATACTTTTCCCCGAGCAGACCTTCGATGATGGCGGCACGCGTGGCTGGCGTACCGAGACCCTTAGCCGCCATCGCTTCGCGCAACTCGTCGTCTTCAACGAGCTTGCCTGCGCCTTCCATCGCTGACAGCAAGGTCGCTTCGTTGTAGCGTGCGGGCGGCTTGGTCACCAGTTGCTGGGCGGCGATCTTGTCGGTCTTGACCTTTTCGTCCTTCTGCACCGGCACGAGGTTCGCGTCTTCGCCGCTGATTTCGCGACCGTAGACCTGCAGCCAGCCCGGCTCGACCAGCACCTTGCCTTCGGTCTTGAAGTGATGGCCGACCACTTCGGTGATCCGTGTCGTCACGCGGTATTCGGCGGCCGGGAAGAACACCGACAGGAAACGCTTCACGACGAGGTCGTAGAGCTTCTGTTCCGGCTCGGACAGATTCTTCGGCGCCTGCAGCGTCGGGATGATTGCGAAGTGGTCGCTGATCTTCGAGTTGTCGAAGATGCGCTTGTTCGGCTTGACCCAACCCTTGTCGAGCACCTGCTTGGCAAACGGCAGATAGTTGTTGCTCTCCTTGAGCATGCCGAGCGTCTGCTTCACCGTATCCATATAGTCTTCCGGCAGCGCGCGAGCGTCGGTCCGGGGATAGGTCAGCACCTTGTGCTTTTCATACAGCGCCTGGGCGAGGCCTAAAGTATTCTTCGCCGAGAAGCCGAAGCGGCCGTTGGCCTCGCGCTGCAAGCTGGTCAGGTCGAACAGTGCCGGCGACAGCTGCGTGGACGGCTTCGACTCTTCGCTCACCGTGCCGATCTGGCCGCGGCAGGCGGCGACGATCGTCTCGGCCGCGGGCAGCGCCCACAGACGCGAATCGCGCCTTTCCGGATCGAACTCGTCGCGCTTGAACTTCGGGTCGAACCAGCGTCCCTCGTAAAAACCGCCCGCGCAGACGAATTCCGCTTTGACTTCCCAGTAGTCGCGCGGCACGAAGCGGCGAATCTTCTCTTCGCGCTCGACGACGATCGACAGCGTCGGCGTCTGTACCCGGCCGACGGTCGTCAGGAAGAAGCCGCCGCCCTTGCTGTTGAACGCGGTCATCGCCCGCGTGCCGTTGATGCCGACCAGCCAGTCCGCTTCCGAACGGCAGCGCGCCGCATCGGCGAGCGGCTGCATTTCTTCGTCGCTGCGCAGACGGGCGAAGCCATCGCGGATCGCGCCCGCCGTCATGGACTGCAGCCACAGACGCTGCACCGGCTGTTTGGCTTTGGCGTGCTGCGCGATCAGACGGAAAATCAGCTCGCCCTCGCGCCCCGCGTCGCATGCGTTGATCAGGCGGTCGATGTCTTTACGCTTGAGCAGCTTGGTCAACACCTTCAGGCGCGACTCGCTCTTGGCGATCGGATTCAGATCGAAATGCGGCGGAATGACTGGCAGGTTGGCGAAACTCCACTTGCCGCGTTTGACTTCGTAGTCTTCGGGCGCGGCGATTTCCAGCAGGTGACCGACTGCCGAGGAAAGGACGTAGTCGTCGCTTTCGTAGTATTCATCATGCTTGGTAAAGCCGCCCAAAGCGCGCGCGATGTCGTTCGCGACGGAAGGCTTTTCGGCGATGATCAGTGCTTTGGACATGACTCGATGTGAGGTTGGTAAATCCGGGTTGATGGCCTTGAGTGCGCCAAATTAGCGCGCGACCCTCGTTTGTGACCTTTGCGACCCATTGACGACCGCTTTATAGCACACGGCGCGAAGGCGGCGTGTCAAGTGCCATAAAAAGCGCGCCATCATAAGTGCGCGCTCGGCCATCGGGCAAGTTGCGGCGACTATGCTGTACATCGCTCCCGCCACGCGGTTATCGCGAGGCTCGCGCGCCGATCGGATCGCGTTCAGACGACCGTCAGCGCGGGCCGCAGCTTGGGCGCACCGGTGATGCCAGGCACGGCCGTGAGGTCCGATAACATCCGCTCCACAATCGACGCCTGTGGCAAAACGGTGCCAAAAAAGCGTGTGGTTACCGAGTCTTCGATCAGTATGGTCGGGAAATTCTCGACATCCAGATCCTCGAAGCGGTCCGCATGGGTTTCGATATCGATCCACGCGAAACAGATTTCCGGATGCCGGTCGGCCAGTTTGTCGAAGGCTTCGCGATATTCACGACAGGTCCCGCACCACTCCGCGCACAGGCAGGCAACGAACAGCGTTTCGGGTTCGTTGACGCGCTCGGCGATCCGGTCTTGGTCGGTGTCGAGATTCAGCGCGGGCATGTGGCGAGTTCCTTGCGTATTTTGTCAGGTGCTTGGGCGCGAATGTAGCATGGCCGATCCCGTCGGGTGGTCAACCCTGATCAAGGCGGGGTCGGCTCTGGGTGGCCCGCATGAAGCGGCCGCCGGGCAGCACGCTTATCTGGCCGGCAAGTTCCAGTTGCAGCAATGTGGTTTGCAGGGCCGCATCCTCCATCTCGGTGCGGGTGGCGAGAATTTCAAGCGTGGTGGGCGAGTGGCCGAGCGCCGCGAGGAGTCGCTGTGCTTCGGAATTGACTGGGATGGCGGGCGGCGCGGGCGGCGGCGCCTCTGCTTCTGCGAAAGCCGTTGTGGCTGCTGCCGTTGCTTGCGTGGCTGCAACCGCTGGCGATTCCGGTCGAGTCCCGGCTGCCATTTGCACCGAAGCAGAGTCAGCCGCGGCCGCTGAGCGTGTACCCGTTGTGCCCGAGTCCGTTGCAACCGTTTCCGACGAGTGGGCAGTTGCCACGTTCGGCCGAGCCATTGGCGAAGTTTCGGCCGACCGCGCATGCCGCGTATCCAGGCCGTCCCACGGAACGGTTTGCTTCGCCGCCGACGCAGCACGGACCGCCGGGGGCCTGGCAAAGCGCAGTTCCTCCAGCACCTCATCCGGCGTCTCCACCAGCTTCGCCCCCTGCTTGATGATCCGATGACACCCGCGCGACAGCGGCGCGTGAATCGAGCCGGGCAACGCGAAAATATCGCGACCCATTTCATTGGCGAGCCGCGCGGTGATCAACGAGCCCGAACGCATCGCGGCTTCGACGATCACCACGCCACTGACCAGTCCAGCGATCAATCGATTGCGTTGCGGAAAATTGGCGGCGCGCGCGGGCGTGCCGAGCGGCCATTCGGAGACAATGGCGCCCTGCACCGCGATCTGCCGCGCCAGAGCATGATGCGCAGCCGGGTACACGAGGTCCGCGCCCGTGCCGATCACGGCGACCGTTCCGCCGATACCTTCCAGACCGCCGCGATGCGCCGCGCCGTCGATGCCAAGCGCCAGCCCGGACACGATCGTGACCCCCGCCGCCGACAGCTCGCGCGCGAAGCGTTCCGCGTCCTCGATGCCTTGCGGCGTCGCGCTGCGACTGCCCACCAAGGCGACCGCTCTCGTATGCAAAAGATCGAGCCGGCCCTTTATATATAGCAGCGGCGGCGGGTCAGGCATGGTCAGCAGCGCGGGCGGGTACGCGGGGTCATCGAGCGTCACGACCTGATTGCCGGGCAGCTCGCGCCACGCAGTCACGGCGTCGAGCTGGCTGTCGAATTCGGGACCCGTGGGTGCCAGCGCGGCGCGCGCCGCGGCTTCGCCGGCGATTTCGGCGAGCGCTTCCGGCGACTGGCTGAAAATCGCTTCCGGGAGTCCCAAAGCGCTCAGCATCAGCCGCAGCGCCGCGGGCTTCAGCCCCGGCGCGAGCGACAGCCGCAGCCAGGCGGCGAGTTCGATATTGGTTGCGGGCAAGGTGTGCATTGCGAGTCGCTCCTCCTCAGGGCCAGCGGGCAGGCGGGCACCATGCTAAAATTTTCATCATCCGAAATAACTGCAGCGCCGCGCCCACCCGCGCGGGCTCGTCGTTTGGCGCACGGAGCGCGTTGAATCAAACCGGTTCGACACCATCTATCCTCTGCGCAATGCGACGGGCTCACAACCTGGCCGAAAGGCCAACGCGAATCCTCCAACGGTCAGCGGCGCCTCAAATCACACTCAAAATCATGGCTTTACTGAACATCCTCAACTACCCGGACAAGCGCTTGCACAAGATTGCGAAGCCGGTCGAAACGGTCAACGACCGCATCCGCCGTCTTGTCGCGGACATGGCCGAGACCATGTATGCGGCGCCCGGCGTGGGCCTCGCTGCCACCCAGGTGGACGTGCATGAACGCGTGATCGTGATTGACGTGTCGGACACGCACGACCAGTTGCTGACCTTCATCAATCCCGAAATCGTCTGGTCGAGCGATGAGAGGAAGCTGTCGGAAGAGGGCTGCCTCTCCGTGCCGGGCATCTACGACAACGTGGAGCGTGCCGAGAAAGTGCGCGTGCGCGCGCAGAACGGCAAGGGCGAAACCTTCGAGATGGATTGCGAGGGCCTCCTCGCCGTGTGCATCCAGCACGAGATGGATCACCTGATGGGCCGCGTGTTCGTCGAATACCTGTCGTCGCTGAAGCAGACGCGCATCAAGAGCAAGATGAAGAAGCTCGCCCACGCGATGTAACGCGCGTCCACCTCGTCTACCGCCCCCGTTCATGAGTCATTCGTTGCGCGTCATTTTTGCCGGTACGCCGGAGTTTGCCGCGGCCGCGCTGGCCGCGATTCACCGTGCCGGTTTTGCGGTGCCGCTCGTGCTGACTCAGCCGGACCGGCCTGCCGGACGCGGCATGAGACTGCAGGCGAGCCCGGTCAAGCGCTATGCGCAGGAACATGGGCTGACGGTCGCGCAGCCGCCTTCACTGCGCCGCGCGGGCAAATATTCGGCGGAAGCCGCCGCCGCGATCGATCAACTGCGCGCCACGCCGCACGACGTGATGGTAGTCGCGGCCTACGGGCTGATCCTGCCGCAGGAAGTGCTCGATATCGCGCCGTTTGGCTGCATCAACATTCACGCGTCGTTGCTGCCGCGCTGGCGCGGCGCGGCGCCGATCCATCGTGCGATCGAAGCGGGTGACGCGGAAACCGGCATCACGCTGATGCAGATGGACGCCGGCCTCGATACCGGCGCGATGATCGCCGAGGCGCGCACGCGCATTGCCGCCGCCGACACCACCGCCACGTTGCACGACCGTCTCGCACAGGACGGCGCGAAGCTGATCGTCGAAGCGCTGATCGAACTGGAGCGCAACGGCAAGCTGGCCTCCACCCCGCAACCGGCGGACGGTGTGACCTACGCGGAAAAGATCGGCAAGCAGGAAGCCGCGCTCGACTGGCGCCGCCCGGCTGGGGTGCTCGCGCGCCAGGTGCGCGCGTTCGACCCGTTTCCCGGCGGTGTTGGCACGCTCGAAGACGGCAGTTCGATCAAAATCTGGGCTGCGGTCACCGCCGATGCCCAAGCCGGCAGCAGCGCGCCCGGCACGATCACCGAAGTCTCTCCCGAGGGCGTGGTCGTTGCCTGTGGCGAAGCTGCGCTGCGTCTCACGCAACTGCAGAAACCCGGCGGCAAGCGCCTGCCTGTGCGTGAATTCCTCGCCGGGTCACCCCTCGCCGCGGGCCAGCGTTTCCAACTTCCCGAAACAAAGTGACAGTCTGCGAACGTCTCGAACATCCGCCGTTCGGCCGATGTTCGAGCAGCTCCGCTGCGAGTCCGCCGCGCGTTAGAATCGTCTATGCAACTGCACAGTTTCCGGGGTTCTCAATGTTTGGCATCACCCATTTCGAGTTTTTTGTTGTCGCGGTCTTTCTTCTGAACGTGACGCCCGGTCCGGATACGGCTTATATCGTCGGGCGCAGCGTCGCTCAGGGCCGGGGCGCGGGGTTGATGTCGGCACTCGGCATCTCGGCGGGATGCTGTGTGCATTCGCTTGCGTGCGCGTTCGGGTTGACCGCGTTGCTCGCGGCGTCGGCCACGGCGTTTACCGTCATCAAATTCGCCGGCGCCATTTATCTGATCTATCTGGGCACGCGCCTTATTTTCGCCAAACCCGCAGCCGCTGGGGCGGCGGGCGAATCGCGTGCAGCTGGCGCGCCCAAGTCGCTGAAGCAGCTGTTCCTGCAAGGGTTTTGGACCAATGTGCTGAACCCCAAGGTCGTGCTGTTCTTCGTCTCGTTCTTCCCGCAATTCGTGACGACCGGCAGCGATCAGAAAGCGCTCGCCTTCCTCACGCTCGGCGCGGTGTTCGTGGCCATGAGCATGCTCTGGAACAGCTTTGTCGCATGGATCGCGGGCAGTGTGACGCAGCGCTTTTCCGGCAAGCCTTCGGTGAAGAAGTGGCTGGACCGTGGCGTCGGCAGCGCGTTCGTGGGCTTGGGCATCAAGCTCGCCACTGCATCAAGATGATTGAATTATCCTCACCTGCCCATATCTAACATTTCGCTTACAATCGAGCGCCGCGATCGCGCGGCGCAGATAGGGAGCCCGCGCTTAGGGCAAGGAGTTGCAGACATGTTCAATTGGGTCAAAACCGCGATGTTGATGGCCGCGATCACGGCCCTTTTCGTTGTGATCGGCGGGATGATTGGAGGGTCGCGAGGCATGATGGTCGCGCTCGTGATCGCCCTTGGGATGAATTTCTTCTCGTACTGGTTTTCGGACAAGATGGTGCTGCGCATGTACAACGCGCAGGAAGTCGACGAAAACAGCGCGCCGCAGTTCTACCGCATGGTGCGTGAGCTCGCCACTCGTGCGAATCTGCCCATGCCGCGCGTCTACCTGATCAACGAAGACGCGCCGAATGCGTTCGCCACCGGGCGCAATCCGGAGCATGCGGCGATCGCTGCCACAACCGGTATTCTGCGGGTGCTGTCCGAGCGTGAAATGCGCGGGGTGATGGCGCACGAGCTGGCGCACGTGAAGCACCGCGATATTCTGATCTCAACCGTTTCGGCCACGATGGCCGGCGCCATTTCCGCCTTGGCGAATTTCGCGATGTTCTTCGGCGGCCGCGACGAAAACGGGCGTCCGTCGAACCCGATCGCCAGCATCGCCGTGGCGTTGCTGGCGCCAATCGCCGGTGCGCTGATCCAGATGGCGATTTCGCGTGCTCGTGAATTCGAAGCCGACCGTGGCGGCGCGCAGATTTCCGGCGATCCGCAAGCGCTGGCCTCGGCGCTCGACAAGATCCATCGGTACGCGAGCGGGATTCCTTTTCCTGTGGCCGAGCAGCATCCGGCTACCGCGCAGATGATGATCATGAATCCGCTGTCGGGCGGCGGCATCGCGAATCTGTTCTCGACCCACCCGGCTACTGAAGAACGTATCGCGCGCTTGATGGAGATGGCGCGCACAGGGCGCTTCGAATAAGCCCGCGCCGGTGTGCGTGGAGCGATCAAGGCGGGTCTGCGGGCCCGCCTTCTTTGTTTCCGGCGCCGGGAGTGTGTGCGGGCGTTGTCGAAGACAACTGGCTTCGAGAAAACGCTTCGACTGGTGACCACGAGTCTTGCGCGGCTTCGTACCAAGCGACGCCGCAGACCTGTGCCACCAGCAATCCGCGGCTGCCGGTCCTGGCCGCGTTGTGCCCGCCGCCGATTCGCCCGCCCAGCGCCGTCCCCCGCCGGCCGCCTCCACCCACGGCGGCGGCCACCCGGCGCCACGCTACAATGTGCGCTGATTGTGTCGCGCGCACCGTGCGGCCTGCCTTTGCCTCTTTCATGACTTCAAAGCCTTCTTCGCGTTCTGCTTCCCCATCGGCGCGTCCGCGCGAATCTCGTTTGTCGACGCTGCATCTCGCGCCCGAATCGCTGGGTTTTGCGCTCGACTGCGCAGCGCAGGCCGTCGGCGCCGTGCGCCTCGGCGCGGCTTTGCCGGCCGCGCTGCAATCGGTGTTCGTGTCCGCGCCTGAAGGCAGCGCCGCCGCCGCGCGCGGCGCTGTGCAAGACATCGCGTATCGCACGATGCGGCGTCTGGCCGTCGCCGAATGGCTGATCTCGAAGCTGGTAAAGAAAGCGCCGCCGCCGCACGTCGGTCATGTGCTCGCCTGCTCGCTCGCGCTATTGGTCGACGACGAAGCGAATGCCGCCTACGCGCCGTTCACGGTGGTCGATCAGGCGGTGAGCGCTATCGGCGCGCGTCGCGAATTCGCGTTCGCCAAGGGACTCGTCAACGCGGTGCTGCGCAGTTTCCTGCGCGAGCGCGAGACGCTGCTGAACGCCGCGCAAGCCGACGAAGTCGCGCGCTGGAACTATCCGGCATGGTGGATCGACGCGGTGAAACGCGCATGGCCCGACGCATGGCAAGCGGTGCTCGCGTCCGGCAACACGCAAGGTCCGCTCACGTTGCGCGTGAACGCCCGCCGCTCGACCGTCGACGCCTACCTGCAAGTGCTGCAGAACCATCACATTGCGGCGCGCCAAGCAGGCGACTACGCGGTCAGGCTCGACACGCCGATGCCGGTGGACCGCATTCCCGGCTTCAACGACGGCGTGGTCTCGGTGCAGGACGCCGGCGCGCAACTCGCCGCGCAACTGCTCGGCGTGCGTGACGGCATGCGCGTGCTCGACGCCTGCGCAGCACCTGGCGGCAAGACCGGGCACCTGCTCGAACTCGCCAATCTGCAGCTCGTCGCGCTCGAAAGCGATGCGTCGCGCGCGCGGCGCATCGGTGAAAACTTGCAGCGGCTACACCTTGCAGCGGAAGTGCGGATCGGCGACGCGGGCGCGCCGGCGAAATGGCACGACGACATCGACCAGCCGTTCGACCGCATCCTCGCCGACGTGCCGTGTTCGGCGTCGGGCATCGTGCGCCGTCATCCCGACATTCGCTGGC
The DNA here is from genome assembly GCF_046026895.1 of Paraburkholderia sediminicola. GTDB lineage: Bacteria > Pseudomonadota > Gammaproteobacteria > Burkholderiales > Burkholderiaceae > Paraburkholderia > Paraburkholderia sediminicola_C. Next base: position 173,402 of record NZ_JAQQEU010000001.1, on the reverse strand, counting down.
TGCGCCGCGCGTCGGACATTCCGGCGCTGGTCGCCGAGCAACGCCGCATCCTCGACGCGCTCTGGCCGCTCCTGAAACCAGGCGGCGAATTGCTTTACGTTACGTGTTCGATCTTTCCCGAAGAGGGCGAGTTGCAGGCGCAGTGGTTTGGAAACAAGTATCAGGATGCGGTACGATTGGACGCGCCGGGGCAACTTTTACCTTCGGTCGCTCGCGCGCCCGCCGATACATCGGCCGGTTCCCATGCCGGACAACCCGCTGAAGACAGCGCCGGTGCGAACTCAGACCACGACGGATTTTTCTACGCGCGCTTTCAGAAACGGTGACCATCAAACGCTTTTTCCCGCTTCGGCTCGCTGCCGTGTTCTGGATTGCGCTGGCCGTATGGCTGGCGGCGCCGGGCGCGGCGCACGCTGACTCGATCGCGGTGCAGCGGGCGTCGTTGCAAGCCGACAATAGCGGCTGGAGTCTCGACGCGCGGTTCGATTTCGAACTCAACAGCAACCTCGAAGATGCGGTCAACAAAGGCATTCCGCTTTATTTCACGACCGACTTCGAGTTGAGCCGGCCGCGCTGGTACTGGTTCGACGAGCAGCCGGTGAGCGTCTCGCAGAGCATCCGCCTGTCGTTCCAGCCGCTCACGCGTGAATACCGCGTGTCGAGCGTGTCGTCAGGCGGTTTGCAGCTTGGTTTCACTACTCTCAAAGATGCGCTCGCGGTGGTCAAGCACGTCACTTCATGGCATGTGATCGACCGCAACCAGGTGCGGGTCGGTGAGACCTACAACGCGTCGGTGCGCATGCAGCTCGACATTGCGCTGATGCCCAAGCCGTTCCAGATCGACGCGGTGAACAACCGCGACTGGAACCTCGCCTCCGAATGGAAGCGCTTTACCTTCACGGCCACCGAACGTGCTAAATAAAGTGCGCTCTACCACCAGTGTCAGCAGCATCGTCGTGCGCGTGCTGGTGTCGACGGTCGCGGTCACGGCCGTGTTGCTGCTCGTGCTGCTGGCCGCCGCCAGCGCGAATACCGAATTCTTCGACCGCTACTACCAGTGGCTGTACGCGTCCAATGTCGCGGTCGCGATGATCTTCCTGCTGGTGGTGGCGACGCTCGTCATCATCATCATCGCGCGGCTGCGCAAGGGTAAGTTCGGCACGCGGCTGCTGGCGAAACTCGCGTTCTTCATGGCGCTGGTCGGCGTGGTGCCGGGCGGGATCATTTACGTGGTCTCGTATCAGTTCGTGTCGCGCAGTATCGAATCGTGGTTCGACGTGAATGTCGAAACCGCGCTCACGTCCGGCCTGAATCTCGGGCGCGGCATGCTCGACGCGTCGCTATCCGATCTGCAGACCAAGGGTCGCCTGATGTCCGAGCAGCTCGCCAGCGCGGACGCCGCCGGCACCACGCTCACGCTATTGCGTCTGCGCGATCAGTTCGGCGTGCAGGACGCGCTTATCGTCGAGCCCACGCGCAGCATGTCGGGCGCGACACCCGAAATGCACGTGGTCGCGCAGGCGTCGAGCAACTACGCGACGCTCTTGCCGAACGACTTGCCCACGCCGTTGATGATCGATCAGGCGCGGGGCCGCGGCTATGCGGCGATCGAAGGCGAGGTGGACGGCGATCCGCACGCGCACGGCGGCAAGGGCGTGCTGCGCCTGCGGGTCGTGCAGCGCATTCCGGATTCGAATGCTGCGCTGCTGCAGCCCACCGAACGCTTCCTGCAACTCACGCAGCCGGTGTCGCCCTCGCTCGCGCGCAATGCGGACGCGGTGCAGCGCGCTTATCGCGAGTATCAGGAGAAGGCGCTCGGGCGTACCGGTTTGCGCAAAATGTACATCGGCACGCTGACGCTCGCGCTGTTCCTCGCCACCTTCATCGCAATGATGCTGGCGCTCGCGCTCGGCAATCAGCTGGCGCGGCCGTTGTTCCTGCTCGCGCAAGGCACCAAGGAAATCACCGAAGGCGACTACACGCCGAAGCGCGAAATCAAATCGCGCGACGAACTGGGCTTTCTCACGCAGTCGTTCAATGCGATGACGCGCCAGCTGTCCGAAGCGCGCGCGGCGGTCGAGAACAACCGCATTGCGCTCGAACATTCGAAGGCGTATCTGGAAAGCATCCTCGCGAATCTGACCGCCGGTGTGTTCGTGTTCGATCGGCAGTTCAGGCTGACCACGGCGAACCGCGGTGCCGAGCGGATTTTCCGTCAGCCGTTCCAGACCGTGCTGGGTTCGTCGCTCGATCAGATCGGCGCGCTGAGCGAGTTCGGCGGCATGGTGCGCAAGGCGTTTGCCGATCGCGAGGCGGCGAGCGGCGACGGTCACGACGATCGCGGCCACTGGCAGCAGCAGTTCTCGATTCAGGTGCCGGGCGAAACCGAACCGCTCACGTTGCTCGTGCGCGGCGCGCGGCTCGTGTCGGCGGCGGACCGCGACGCGGAAGACATGCAGACCTCCGGCTACGTCGTCGTGTTCGACGATATCTCCGACGTGATCTCCGCGCAGCGTTCGATTGCCTGGGGCGAAGTCGCGCGGCGTCTCGCGCACGAGATCAAGAACCCGCTCACGCCGATCCAGCTCTCCGCCGAGCGTCTGCAGATGAAGCTCGCCGACAAGCTTGCGCCATCCGATGCCGACGTCTTGAAGCGCGGCGCGACCACGATCGTGAACCAGGTCGCCGCGATGAAGCAGATGGTCGACAATTTCCGCGACTACGCGCGCACCCCGCCGGCCGTGCTCGCGCATCTGCAGCTGAACGATCTCGTCAGCGAAGTGCTCACGCTGTACGGCATCGAAGAAGGTAAAGGCGCGATCCAGGTGGAGCTTGCCGCGTTGCCGGCGATTCGCGGCGACGCGACCCAATTGCGTCAGGTGATTCACAACCTGCTGCAGAACGCGCAGGATGCGGTAGCCGAGCTCGAGCATCCGCGTGTGTTGCTCGAGACGAGGACAGTAGAATACGGAGACCCCGACGCGGAAGGCAAAGTACACGTCGCGGTGCGTCTGACAGTGTCGGATAACGGACCGGGGTTCCCCGCGCGTATCCTCACACGCGCATTCGAACCTTATGTAACGACCAAGGCCAAAGGTACGGGCTTGGGTCTTGCGATGGTCAAGAAGATCGTCGACGAACATGGCGCGCGCATCGACATCCGCAATCGCATGAAAGCGGGCGACGTGATCGAGGGCGCGCAGATTTCGATCCTCTTCCTTCAACTGGCGGACGATGCCGCGGCACCCGGTGCAGGGCCGCGACCGGCGCACGGCGGCAGTGCGTCGCAAGGAAAGACAAGAGCAACAGTGCAGACAAGGGCAGCGTAAATGGCAACCATCCTGGTGGTAGATGATGAAATGGGCATCCGGGAATTGCTCTCGGAGATCCTGAGCGACGAGGGGCACGTCGTGGAGGCCGCTGAAAATGCGCAGGAAGCGCGCGAGTTCCGGTTGCGTCAGGCGCCGGACCTCGTGCTGCTCGACATCTGGATGCCCGACACCGACGGCGTGACGTTGCTCAAGGAATGGGCTGCGCAAGGGCAACTGACGATGCCGGTGATCATGATGTCCGGCCACGCGACCATCGACACGGCGGTTGAAGCCACCAAGATCGGTGCGCTCAATTTCCTCGAGAAGCCGATTGCGTTGCAGAAGCTGCTGAAGGCCGTCGAGCAGGGTCTGGCGCGCGGCAACTCGGCGGGTGTGCCCAGCGGTGCGGCGGCCAAGCCGGCGTTGCCGGTCAGCGCATCGACGGTGGCCTCGGCTGCCGCCTTGCCGATGCTGTCGACCGATGGCATGGGCAGCGGCGCGCTGGCTGCGCAAACGGCGTCGATCTCGTTCGACATTCCGCTGCGTGATGCGCGCGACGCGTTCGAGCGCGCGTACTTCGAATATCACCTCGCGCGCGAGAACGGCAGCATGACGCGCGTTGCGGAGAAGACCGGCTTGGAGCGCACGCATTTGTATCGCAAGCTCAAGCAGCTCGGTGTCGATCTGGGTAAGAACAAAGGGGAGTGAGCGCGATAGCGCGGGTGTCAGCGCGGGCTCTGCACGCCACGTTCCATGCGCCAATCCTGCCTCGATAACTTTTTTCGCGAAGGGGCTTGCCCAGCTGCTGACCCTTTGATATGATTTCGTTCTTCGTTGGCCCGGTAGCTCAGTTGGTAGAGCAGCGGATTGAAAATCCGCGTGTCGATGGTTCGATTCCGTCCCAGGCCACCAGAACAAAATCGCTGTGTTATCAGTCCGGTAGCGCAGTGGCAGTAACAGAAAAGGCCTCCGCGTGAGGCCTTTTTTGCGTCTGTCTGGCAGTCTTCTGGCAGGGCCAGTGCGCGTGATCGCATACACCGGCAGCGGCCGCGGTGCGCTCACAAAAATTTCAGGGCGTCTCCGCCGGCCCGGTCCGGTCGCTACACGCAACTCCGCGTCCAAGGAGTTGCCATGTCCCACTTTGCCATTTCCACCCGATTGTGCGGCCGCATGCCGGCGCGCCAGCCTGCCCGGTTCACGTCCTGCGGGAGGCCGTGATGGCGAGCATCGCACGGGGTGAGCGTTGCGCATCCGCTCGCGCCGTGTCCTGCTGTCAGGCCGGCTGTCGCGATTCAGGCACCGAAGGGATTTAGCGGATGGAAGATGGGTGACGTGCGAGCGCAGTCACCTGCATCGTCATATACGGAAACAATGGCAGGCCAGAAAGAATGGTGTGCAGTTCGTCGTTAGACTCGACGTCGAAGATGCTGTAGTTCGCATATTCACCGACCACGCGATGCAGTTGCTGCCATTTGCCCTGACGTTGAAGCTCCTGCGAATAGGACTTCTCGCGTGCCTTGATTTCGTCAGCCTGAGCCACCGGCATATCGTGTGGCAGGTGTACATCCATTCTTACGAGATAGAGCATGGGTCTCTCATTTATAAAAAGTGGGGGTCTCTCAGGTCCACCAGCACACTATTGGCGTGTCCAGATATATTGGGTGCTGGACTGACTGCGCGCTCAGTTATTTTTTGTCGCGACGGTAAAAGGCCAGTTTGTCCTCGTCGATATGCAGACCCAGGCCCGGCCCTTCTGGCAGATGAAGGTCGAAGTCGCGATACTGCGGCCTCGCGGTAACGATGTCGTCCTTCAACAAAAGCGGTCCGAACAACTCGGTACCCCACGCAAGTTGTGGAAGAGCGCTGAATCCATGCGCCGACGCAATCGACCCAATGCTGCCCTCCAGCATCGTGCCGCCGTACAGCGATACGCCGGCCGCATCCGCAATAGCAGCCGCGCGCATCATCCCGTAAATGCCACCCGACTTCGCAATCTTTAACGCGAACACGTCCGCGCATGCGTCACGTACGAGTTCAAGCGCCTCCTCCGGTCCGGTTACTGCTTCGTCAGCCATGATGGGCACGATGAAGCGTGCGGAAAGTCTGGCAAGTGCTCCGCGCTGCTCACGCGGTGTGGGTTGCTCGATGAGGTCGATGCCCGCCGCTTCGAGCGCGTGGATTCCGAGGGTTGCTTCAACCTCATTCCACGCCTGATTCACGTCGACGGTAACTTTGGCGCGGTCGCCCAGCGCGGACTTGATCTTGGAGACGTGCGCTACGTCGTCACGAACGCTACGCCGGCCAATCTTCAATTTGAAAGTGTTGTGGCGACGCTCGGCGAGAAGCATTTCCGCTTCCTCGATGTCTCGCTGTGTATCACCGCTCGCGAGCGTCCAGAGGACGGGGAGTGTCTTGCGAACTGCGCCGCCAAGAAGCGTTGAGACCGGGACACCCAGGCGTTTTCCTTGAGCGTCCAGCAACGCCGTCTCGATTGCACATTTTGCAAACCGGTTTCCTCGCGCAACCTTGTTCAGCTTGAGCATTGCGCCATTGACGTTGGTTGCGTCCTGCCCAACAAGTGCAGGTGCAAGGTAGGTGTCGATGGTCAGCTTGATGCCTTCGGGACTCTCGTCACCATACGACAGGCCGCCGATCGTGGTGGCTTCGCCAATACCCTCGATGCCGTCGCTCGAGCGCAGACGAACGATGACCAGGGTTTGTTGCTGCATCGTCGCCATGGCTAGCTGATGCGCGCGAATGGTCGGGAGGTCAACCAGAATTGCTTCGACGGAGGTGATTTGGGCGTTCATACCTGGAGTGGCGGAGTGGATGGGTTGACGCAGTATTGCGCGCCCATTAATCGCCTGTCCAACACCATTAACGTCTAGCCCCATACCGCCGCGGTATAGAAGCCATTAGCGCGCCCGCTCTGTTCGCGGCGTATAGGGTATTTTCTCTTCTTCGTAGAGCCGATAGACGAGTTCGAGCATTTCCCGAATGTCCCGCGACTCATCGAGCGCACGCATGCTCATGATGATCGGGGATACCAAAGTCGGGTCGTCCAGTTCCTTGTAGCTCACGTCGTCCCGCTTCAGGCCGTACACGCTGCTCGGAACGACGGCGATACCTTCCCCCGCTGCGACGAGGCCAAGCGCAATCTGCAATTCCCGTACTTCATATATCTTGCGAGGTTTGAGACCACGGTCGTCAAATGCCGACAGCACCTGGTCCGCATAGCTGGGCCGGGGCGCCTTCGGAAAGATAATCAGCGTTTCGTTGACGAGGTCGCGGAGAGCGACGACAGGTTTGGCAACTGAAAGCGGATGACCCTCCGGAAACGCAACGATCATCTTCTCCTCGCGAAGAATCACCCGACGGATGTTTGCGTCCTCGTGCCGAATGCGGCCGAACCCAACATCGATATGGCCGTCTTTCAGCGCACGGATCTGGTCCATCGTCGACATTTCGTGGAGACTGAGCTCGACTGTGGTGTTCTCGTCGCGAAAACGCCGGATGATTTTCGGCAGCATCCCGTACAACGTCGAACCCACGAACCCGATTGAGAGACTGCGCTCGATGTTCCCTACGCGTCTTGTCATTGATTCGAGGTCTGCGGTCTGGGACAGCAGTTGCGCGGCATGAGAATAAAAGAACTTCCCTGTCTCCGTCAGCTTCAGCGGACGCGAGTTGCGCTCCAGTAGCTGCACGCCCAGATTCTCTTCGAGTTGCTGTATCTGGCGGCTCAGAGGCGGTTGGGCAATGTTCAGCCGGCGGGCGGCGCGCGTGAAATTGCGTTCTTCGGCTACCGCGACGAAATAACGTAGATGCCGCAGTTCCATATCAATACCTCCTGGATATAGACCGATACTAAAACAGTGTTGGACGGCCCTTTCTGATGTCCATTATCCTGCATTCACACTCTGTTTCAGCAATCGATTATACCTTCTGCAGATAGATGAGTCGGTGCCGAATCGAGGGTTAACCCCACAGAAAATAGAGAGATTCAGGAGCAGACATGAGCGTCAAAGTGTTTGAAACGAAGGAAGTACAAGACCTGTTGAAGGCTGCCGCGAACCTTGGGAGCCAGGATGGCAATGCTCGCGCCAAGCAGATTGTCGGCCGTCTGCTAGGCGACCTGTTCAAGGCCATCGACGACCTCGACATGACGCCCGACGAAATCTGGGCTGGCGTCCACTACTTCAACAAGCTTGGCCAGGATGGCGAAGCTGCACTGCTTGCTGCTGGTCTCGGTCTGGAAAAATACCTCGATATCCGCATGGACGCCGAGGACAAGGCGGCAGAAATCGCCGGCGGCACGCCGCGTACGATCGAAGGTCCGCTGTATGTTGCCGGTGCGCCGGTGCGCGATGGCGTATCGAAGATCGACGTCAATCCGGACGAAGATGCAGGCCCGCTGGTCATCCGCGGCACGGTGACCGGTCCGGACGGCAAGCCTGTCGCCAATGCAGTGGTCGAGTGCTGGCACGCCAACTCAAAGGGCTTCTATTCGCACTTCGACCCGACCAAGGCGCAGAGCGAGTTCAACCTGCGTGGTGCTGTGAGCACTGACGGCGACGGCAAGTACGAATTCCGTACGCTCATGCCGGTCGGCTATGGTTGCCCGCCCCATGGCGCGACCCAACAACTGTTGAACGTGCTCGCGCGACATGGCAATCGTCCGGCGCACGTGCATTTCTTCGTCACCACCGACAAGTACCGCAAGCTGACGACTCAAATCAATATCGAGGGCGACCCGCTGATTTGGGACGACTTCGCGTATGCCACGCGTGAAGACCTGATTCCCCACGTGGTCGAAAAGACCGGCGGCACTGCGCTGGGCATGAAGGCCGATACGTACAAGGAAATCGAATTCAACATCGAGTTGACTCCGATGGTTCAGGGCAAGGATAACCAGGTCGTCAATCGCCTGCGTGCGTCTGCCACGGCGTAACCGCCGAACGCGGCTGCTTCCTCGTACCGCTGCTGCCGCTCAATTCTCCGCAAGAATCTTTCGACACCCGATGCGCATGCTCCATAGCCTGGAGCACGCGTAGGAGAGCACTCATGTCTGCCATTCTCGACAACGCCACGCAGCTGGATGAACTGCTGCACACCGCCGTTCAGGACGACAAGGAAAACGGTGTATTCCGTTGCCGCCGCGACATTTTCACCAACGCCGATTTGTTTGAACTCGAGATGAAACACATCTTCGAGAGCAACTGGGTCTATCTCGCGCATGAAAGCCAGATTCCCGACAACAACGACTACTACACCACCTGGATTGGCCGTCAGCCCGTGGTTATCACTCGCGACAAGAACGGCGAACTCCACGCGGTCATTAACGCCTGCGCGCACAAGGGCGCGATGCTGTGCCGGAAAAAGCACGGCAACAAAGGCACCTTCACCTGTCCTTTCCACGGCTGGAGCTTCGCCAACACCGGCAAGCTGCTGAAAGTGAAGGACGTGAAGACCACCGAATACCCGGTGCAATTCAATACCAACGGCTCGCACGACCTGAAGAAAGTCGCTCGCTTCCAGAGCTACCGCGGCTTCCTCTTTGGCAGTCTCAACGCAGACGTGATGCCGTTGGAAGACTACCTCGGCGAGACGAAGGTCATCATCGACCAGATTGTCGACCAGGCTGCAAACGGGTTGGAGGTGCTGCGGGGCAACTCTTCGTATATCTACGACGGCAACTGGAAGATGCAGATGGAGAACGGTTGCGACGGCTATCACGTCAGCACCGTGCACTGGAACTATGCTGCGACGATGGACCGTCGCAAGGTCGATGGCACCAAGGCGGTGGACGCAAACAGCTGGAGCAAGTCCGTGGCCGGCGTGTACGGATTCGACCACGGCCACATCCTGTTGTGGACCAGGACGATGAATCCGGAGGTGCGTCCGGTCTATCAATACCGCGACGAAATCAAGGCACGTGTGGGCGAAGTCCAGGCAGACTTTATCGTCAACCAGACAAGAAACCTGTGCCTGTATCCGAACGTGTTCCTGATGGATCAGTTCAGTACCCAGATTCGCGTCGTACGTCCCATTAGCGTAGACAAGACTGAAGTCAGCATTTTCTGCTTTGCCCCCAAGGGCGAAAGCGCGACCGACCGCGCTACCCGCATCCGCCAGTACGAGGACTTCTTCAACGTCTCGGGAATGGGCACGGCAGATGACCTTGAAGAGTTCCGCGCTTGCCAGACCGGCTATGCCGGCACCACCGCGCTGTGGAACGACCTTTCGCGTGGCGCGCCGCTGTGGGTCGAGGGAGCCGACGCGAATGCAAAAAATATGGGGCTGAAACCGCGCATCTCAGGTGAGCGTAGCGAAGACGAAGGTCTCTTCGTGTGTCAGCACGAATACTGGGTGGATGTCATGCGTGACGCACTCAAAAAGGAACAAGGGGAGACGCTGGCATGAGCTTCGACTACCAGAAAATCTGTGCCGCGCTGTACCGCGAAGCGCGCCTGCTCGATGACCGGCAGTGGGACGAATGGCTCGCGTGCTATGCCGAGGACGTCACCTACTGGATGCCAGCATGGGATGACGACGACCAGCTCACCGACGACCATGAAAGCCAGATTTCGCTGATGTACTACCCGGACCGCGGTGGCCTGGAAGACCGTGTGTTCCGCATCAAGACCGAACGCAGCGGTGCTTCGATGCCTGAACCCCGTAGCAGTCACAACGTGACCAATGTGGAGGTGCTGGCCGAGCGCGACAACGAAGTGGACGTGCGCTACAACTTCAACACGCTCAGCCACCGCTACAAGGCCACAGATCAGTTTTTTGGCACGATGTTCGTGACGCTGCGAAAGGTCAACGATGAACTGTTGATTTCCTACAAGCGAATTGTGCTGAAGGACGATTACATCCGCCAGGTGCTCGACGTCTATCACGTTTGATAGCACGCAGCGGTGAAAATTAGAGGTACAGGAGGCAAGATGTCCAGCTACAACGTTGCACTGAATTTCGAAGACGGCGTGACCCGCTTCGTGACATGCAAGGCCGGCGAGAAGGTGCTTGATGCAGCCTTTCGCGCCAGGATCAACCTGCCGATGGATTGCTCCGACGGCGTGTGTGGCACCTGCAAATGCCGGGCCGAGAGCGGAAGCTACGACCTTGGCGACGATTACATCGAAGATGCGCTGACCGAGGATGAGAAGGAAAGTGGCCTCGTCCTGACCTGCCAGATGGTCCCGGAAAGCGATTGTGTCATCGCGGTGCCGGCATCTTCCACTGCATGCAAGACCGAGCAAAGCAGGTTCGCTGCAACAGTATCGAAGGTAGAAGCGCACAACGATGCGGCCATTCTGCTCGAACTGGATGTGGATGCGACCGCGCCGGTGTTCCTGCCGGGCCAGTACGTCAACATTGACGTTCCCGGCATCGGGCAGCACCGTTCGTATTCCTTTTCATCGGCACCGGGCGAATCGAAAATCAGTTTTCTGATTAAAAAGATTCCCGGTGGCGTGATGAGCACGTGGCTCGAATCCGCGCAGGCCGGCAACAAGGTGGAACTGACCGGGCCGCTCGGCAGCTTCTATCTGCGCGCTGTGGAGCGGCCGCTGCTGTTTCTCGCTGGCGGCACAGGCCTGGCGCCGTTCCTGTCGATGCTCGAAGTGCTGGCTCGTGCGAGTTCGCAGCAAAAAGTTCATCTGATCTACGGTGTAACGCGAGACCTCGACCTCGTGCAGGTCGATGCAATCGACGCCTACGTGGCGAAGTTGCCGAACTTCACCTACAGCACCGTCGTGGCTGACGCGGAGTCGACCCATCCGCGCAAGGGCTGGGTAACGCAGCACATGCCGGCGGAGGCCGTCAATGATGGTGACGTGGACGTGTACCTGTGCGGACCACCGCCCATGGTCGATGCAGTGCGTAAGCATTTCGACGACAACGGCGTGAAGCCCAACAGCTTCCACTATGAGAAGTTCACTCCTAACGCAGCACCGAGGACCGCATGAGCACGCAACGATTTGCTGGCAAGGTCATGGTGGTCACCGGCGCCGCACAGGGTATCGGTCGCGCGGTAGCGCTTCGCGCAGCCGCCGAAGGCGGCAAGGTACTGTTTGTCGATCGCGCCGACTTCGTTTGTGAAGTTGCCGCTGAAGCGGACGGCGCGGACACCGCAGGCTTTGTCGCTGACCTTGAGACTTACGAAGGCGCCGCGTCGGCGATGGCCTTTGCCGCACGCACCTTTGGCGGCGTCGACATTCTGGTCAATGGCGTGGGTGGCGCGATTCGCATGCGTCCCTTCGCCGAGTTCGAGCCTGCACAGATCGATGCGGAAATCCGTCGTTCACTCATGCCGACACTGTACGCCTGCCATGCGGTCTTGCCGCACCTGCTCAAGCGCGGGGGCGGGACCATCGTGAACGTCTCCTCGAATGCCACACGCGGTATCCGCCGCGTACCGTATTCGGCGGCCAAGGGCGGTGTCAACGCGATGACGCAGTCGCTGGCGATGGAGTACGCAGAGCACAACATCCGCGTGGTTGCCACAGCGCCGGGTGGGACCGATGCGCCGCCGCGACGTGTGCCGCGCAATACCGCCGGGGACAGCGAGCAGGAAAAAGTCTGGATGGGCGAGGCGGTGAAGCAGGTCACTGAATCGACCTTCTTCAAACGCTACGGCAGCATCGACGAGCAGGCCGCACCCATTCTGTTCCTGGCGTCGGACGAGGCGGGTTATATCACCGGCACCGTATTGCCCGTAGCGGGGGGCGACACGGGCTGACTTGCGAATCGCCTCGAGCAGCCAGAGTACGGACGCATCACAACCGGAGGTGACCTACTCGCTGCAAGTGGGTCGGCAAGACCTTGACCGCCGGGGCATAACGAATCTTTTCATAGACTAACCCTGTGAAAACACGCGTGTCCGAAGATGGCCTGGCCGTCTGCGCATGCGTCCGTCACCGTCTCGTGCAGCAAGGAGTGCGTTGGCTGGTCCCGGACGGGCGAAGCCGGTGTGCATGATGATAGCGGGCGAGGCGGCTATGTGACCCATCGCTATCTGCCCGCGCCCGTGCCCAGTCTAATGAACAGCGCGGTCAATCTGGATATCCAGGAGGGGAGTTGCAGTCACCGCGACGGCTATGTGTTCTGACTCGGGCAATACGCCGATAAATGCCGCGATACCCATCCCACAGACCGCAGCGAGACAGACAGCAGCCCCGGCGATGATTAAAGTACGGCGCGGTCGTTTATAACGCACCTCACCCAGAAAGACGCACATGTCAGACCCCTCCTTGTTCGCACAGCTTTCAAATGCAACAAGCATGCCGACGGAGGTACCGGTTCAGGGCTGCCTTGCAGGGTAAGCGTCTGCGCTGTTGATGCACGGCGCGAGAGGGTGAAGCCGTGACTACATGTTGGGGAAGCACAAACACTGCGGCTCGTGTTCGCCGCTAAAGCCGACCATTCGCAGTCGGCGAAGTTGGCGGGACGCACGGCCATGGCCGACAATAGGCACATGACATGCTCTGCCATCGCAGGTGCAGCCCAGCTCCCCTTGATCGAGTAGCATGTAGGCAGCAGGCATCGGCGAGACCGTCGTCGGCCGGTATCAGGAGAATCCCATGACAGCGCGTTCCATCGCATCCCTGACGCTTTCGTTCGGTCTTGTCTCCATACCGGTCAAACTGTATTCGGCGACGGACAACGCTGCCGGCGTTGGCTTCAACCTGTTGACGCCGGAAGGCGGTCGGGTCAAGCAGCAGTACATATCCGAAGCCACCGGGGAAGTCGTCGCTCGCGCAGACATGAAGAAGGGTTACGAATTCGAAAAGGGACAGTTCGTCGTCTTCGCTCCCGACGAACTAAAGGCGCTAGAGGAGGGGGCAAGCCACGTTGTAGAGATCGTCTCTTTCGTCCCGGAAAAGTCGGTCGACCCGCTTTACTACGACAAGGCATATTTCATCGCTCCGGACAAGCGCGGTGGCAAACCCTATAGCTTGCTGCAGCGGGCCATGCGAGAAAGCGAACGCTGCGCGCTGGCAAAATGGTCATACAAGGGAAAGACTCGAATTGTTCAGATACGGCCGGCGGAAGAGGGGATGGTTTTCCAGCAACTGCTGTTTGCCGACGAAGTGCGCGCGCTGAGCGATTTGAACATCGAACAGGTGACTGTGAGTGACTCGGAACTAAAGCTCGCGCTGCAAATCATCGACCAGGTGTCGGAAGATGCCTATGACCCGGCCGCGTACGAAGACGAAGAAAAGAAGCGGATTCTGGAAGCCATCGACCGGAAGATTGCTGGCAAACAGATTGTGTCTCCGGCGGCGTCAGCCGAAGAATCGGGCGGTCAGGTAATCGACCTGATGGAAGCGCTTCGCGCAAGCCTCAGTGCCAACAAGGCTAAAAGAGCCGCACCGGCGAAGACACCTGCGACCAAAAAAGCCGCCGCGCCCGTTGATGTAGAGGTGCTTGCGACCAAGCCCCGGCGGCCCGCCAAGCGAGCCGCACTCAAGGCCGAAGTAAAAGAAGTCCCGCCGGCAAAGGTTCGAGTTCGCAAGTGAACAGACGTAATCACTCACACGACTATTCGCTGCGCAGCCTACAGTCGCTGCTGGGCGTTTCTCGGAGCGTGCTGTCTGGTCTGATAGAAGCCGGTTTCGTCAACCCTGTCCGCGGCCGGCGCAACGAACTCCGATTCTCGTTCCAGGACGTGGTGGTCTTGCGCACGGCATTTCAATTGCAATCGGCCAAAGTCGCATCACGGAAGATTCTTCGCGCACTCGCCAAGCTGAAAGCGGAACTCCCGGATGAGCTGCCTCTGTCAGGCATCCGCATTACGGCTGTCGGCGACACCATAGCGGTCAGGTCAGGACAGGCACAATGGGACGCGGCATCGGGCCAGCATCTGCTCGACTTCGAGGTCGCCCCGATTCAGGGCGATGTTGCGTTTCTCGACTCCGCACCGCGAAATCGGCTTGGTCGAGAACAACAGGCTGAGGAATGGTTTGCCCTCGCAGAGCAACTCACGGGTACCGACGTAGTCGGCGCGGAGCAGGCTTACCGCAAAGTGCTGGAGCTGGCGCCAATGCCGCATTACCACGCTTATACCAACCTGGGCGTATTGCTATGCGAGTCCGAAACACGCTGCGAGGAGGCTCTGTCGGTCTTTGACGGAGCACTGCAGCACTTTCCCGACGATGCGCTGCTGCACTTCAACCGAGCTGTCGTCCTCGAAGAACTGAAACGCTACGGCGCGGCAGTGGAAGCTTACGAGCGATGCATCGGGCTCGACCCGACCCATGCCGACGCTCACTTCAACGTTGCCCGCCTCAGCGAGATTCTCGGCGACAAGCAGGGGCTCGTGAGGCACCTCAGCGCGTATCGCCGACTCATCGGGTGACCTTGCCGTGTTGGAGGCGAGACTTACTTTCGAACCGAAAATGGGAACGCTGGCGAGCAGCCGCAGTTCATAGCGCCTGTGCCGACAGACGGTACGAAATGGTCCGTGATACCCCTGCTTTGAAAACCAGTCCGCAGCGGCCAGCAAGCGGATGATCGGCAGGCGGAACCGCCACCCGCCCCAAATCAAAAAAGCTATTGGCGGGCTCTACTCCGATGGCGAAGTGTCGTCCTGACCACGGCTCGTGCGTACGCCCACCGTTGCTAATCCAGAGCAACGCATCCGGAAGGTCTTCTGCGTCCCAGTCAAGAGATACCTCGGCGCGCTGCTTCGGGTACCGCAGCACAAACGGCGGCTTACATCCTGAGAATTGCAGCAACTCTTCGGTTACTTCGGACAAGGGCAAGCTGGTTACGTCTATCAGCCCTTGCGTCGTCGGAATTTCCTTCAGGGTCGAGATGGTGCGGTTCGGGAGAATTCGCGAGACACCGGGCTCTTGTGGAACGGGGTAGCTATAGATGGCCTGATACGCGCAGGCGAGGATGTCAACGCCTTCCAACGGAACAGCAAAAGTCGGATGAAGGGCGAACGGTAAAATCGCGTCACGACGGGGATGGACGGTAAGTGAGACGATCAGCGCAGGCGCGTCAGGCTCGACTTCAATCGTGCGTTCGAGCCTCTCGATCTCACTGTCGGAGGGGTAGGCGATTTGCAGCGTGAGTATGCGATCGCTTTGCTCCATCAGTTGCCACATGTGATTCGCGCCATACCCATGGACCCACCGATCCTCGGCGTCACGAATCTGAAAGTCGGCCGGCAGCCCCGCAGGCGCATCGACCATTCCGAACGGAAGGCAAGGCCATTCGCCGCGCAGCGCCCGCATGAGCCCTGGCCAGCGTGCGTCATCCGCCCACGGAGCAACCTGCATCGGAGAGACAGAACCTCTGCCTCCAAGGTCGAATCGGACCGGCGCAAGCATTCCACCGAGTGCCTGAACCTCTGCCTCGCCGTGGGCCCATTTCAGCGTCCAGCGTTCGATCGATTCCATCGTGCAGTCTCACCACTCCCAACCGCAATATTCGTGGCTATCCGATAAGAACAACGCATGGTGCGTTGCCTCATGGGCGACCCAGAAACCGTCAGTGTGTCTCACGATGACCACTGGAATTGAACATCGGCACGCTCTCTTGTTGAATCAACCAAAGTCGCGTTCACTTCATCGGTTTGTCGAACCCACTGTTCTGCCGCAGCCCCGTCACGGCCGAAACTCATATGCCGGTTGACAAGGCGCTGGCGCCGCAGCTTCGGGTCGACGTTCACATACCAGACTTCGTCGAGTAACGGTCGTGCAGCTTTCCAATGGCCGTGCTCAAGAAGAAGGTAATTCCCTTCAGTGATGACGAGCGGCAGATCCGGCGTCACAGAAATTGCGCCGGCAATGGGCTCCTCGATTTCCCGGCGAAAGGTGGGAGCGTAGATTGTTTCGTCGTGACGCTGCTCACGCAGGCGCCTCAGAAGTGCAACGTAGCCCGCGCTGTCAAAGGTATCTTCCGCACCTTTGCGGGATGCGCTACCCAGACGCGCGAGTTCTGCATTGGCAAGATGAAACCCGTCCATCGGCACCACTACGGCCTGTCCGGGAAAGGCATCCAGAATTGCTTGCGCCAATGTCGATTTCCCTGCGCCCGGTGCACCAACGAGGCCGAGGATACGGCGCCGTCCGTCCGCAGTTAAGCGACGTAGGCGACCTAGATAGCAGTCTTCGATCATCGACATATTCAAGGTCTTCCAAAAAAGGCAACGCTCAGCGAGGGCGCTTCCTGTTCTCGCCGAAGCCCGCTTGATGAGCCGCTCGCGTTGAGATTCCCCGACGCTTGTGCTACCGCGTCACTTACCTCAATGGGGGCTTTAATGGTGAGATTTTGCTTTCGCGGCGGCGTTGATGCCTCCCGCGATGAACTCCCGCGCATGCTTCGCCAGATCCATGCCGTCGTCCCACAGATTGCGCCAGATGGCCAACGCGTTGGACAACTGCTCGTTGACTACCGTCGACGAGAAGCTCTCGAATGTCACGACTCCCTTATAGTCAATCATGGCGAGTGCATGAAAAAACTGCGAGAAGTCGATGGTTCCCGAGCCGAGATACCCGCGATTGCTTTCCCCAATATGAACGTATCCAAGGCGTTTTCCGCACTGCAGGACCGGTTGCATGAAATCGGACTCCTCAATGTTCATGTGATACGTATCGAGGTGAACGACAACATTGGGCGCGTCGACTTCGTCAATCATCGCAAGCGCCTGCGATGCGGTATTCAGCAAATTGCTCTCGTAACGGTTTACCACCTCAAGCCCGAGCGTCACGTTCTTCTTCAGCGCAAAATCCGCAATGCGCTTAAGCGAATCAATTGCGTTACGGCGCCCTTGCCGGGTGACGGGCGCGTTGTATTTGGCCATCGCGCCGTAAAGAATTCCGCCGAAGTAGTTTCCGCCCAGTTCCGCCGTGATGGTAATGCCTTCCTCCAGCAGCGCAACCCCGCGTGCGACCGTCGCAGCGTCTTCGCTGGATACGTCCGCATCGAACGTGAGACCGCGTGAGCAACCGATGTCCAGTTCGTGCTCCTGCAACAGATCCCGTGTGAGCGCCAGGTCCATGACTTTTGGGCCATGCAAGGACAGTTCAGCGAGGTCGAACCCGGCAGCCTTGGTCTGGCTCAAGACCTTGCGAGTCGATTCCGGAGTCAGGTCTCCCGCCCATACCAGTGCGTGTACGCCAAGCTTATTCATTGTGTAACTCCTTCAGATGCGGTCACGCGCCTGCGGACCAAAGTTTTCGACAAGCCGTTCGCCCATGCCCAACGGAAGAGCATCACAGCGAGCAGGAAGACACCCCATAACGCGGTAGCCAGGTGTTGATTGGCGCCAAGCAAATTGAGGCCAGAAGCAATAACCTGCAAAATCACCAGTGCGATTACGACCGGCACCACGCGGCCAAAGCCGCCGAATGGGTCGACGCGACCAAGGAAACACGCAAGCACGGAGATGAGCAGAAATGCTTCCCCGTGGCCCACGCGAACGGAGTTGAACTGGGCCGCCATCACCACACCGGCGACGCCGCACATCAGCCCCGACAGCATGTAGATTCGCGTGACGGCGCGCGTGGTCGCAATGCCGGAGTACCGCGTTGCTTCCAGATTCGAGCCAATCATCCGAGTGGCGAAGCCCAGCCGCGACCGTGTCATGACAACGTGCCAAACCAATGCGCAGCCGAGAAAAATCAGGAGGGGAATGGGTACGCCGAGAAATACGCCGTTTCCCATTTCGCGCACGAACGGTGGAAAGCCAGAGATGTCGCCTCCGCGTGTGAGGAACTCTCCCAGGCCGCGCAAGAAGATCATCATCGACAAGGACACGAGGATCGGGCTTGCTCCAGTGCGGGCAATGACGGCACCCATCACCCAACCGGCGGCGGCGCCGGTAGCCAATGCAGCAGCAATGCCGAGGATGATGGCGATGGCGCCGGCATCCGATCCGCCGTACGTATGAAGCACCCACGCCATCGCCAACCCCGAAATGTTCGCCGTGAAAGTCACCGAGAGATTGAAGCCGCCGGAAATCAAAGGCATCAGCATGGCCAGCGTAAAGAACCCGAGTTCCGGCAACTGGAACGCTACCGACACGAATGTGCTCGCCGAGAAAAAGCGGTCAGATGCGAAGCTCAGGACTGCGATGACCAGAATGAGAAATCCAAGCAACCCGGCGACGTCTGCCTGTACGAGCGGCGCGCGTTGAGATGAGGACAGTTTCATGACGAGGCCTTTACGCTTTGTGATGTGAATCGGGTTCCGACGAGCTTCGCGAAGCCGCCGCTCGACAAGGTAATGGCGATGAGGATGATGGCGCCGATAATCATCTTGAACGCATACGGCGAGATGCCGAGCAAGTTCAGGCCGTTGGCGGTGATAGCGGTCAGGAGGATGCCGAGGATGGCGCCGAGGATCGTGCCGCGCCCACCGCCTAACCTAGCACCACCGAGCACCACGGCAGCAAGCACATCCAGTTCGCGGCCGTAAAATGCGTTCGGAACGACTTCCTGCATGTAGTGGGCTTGCATGAGTCCGGCAATCCCGGCCATCATGCCGAGCCATCCAAAGGCGATGTAATGCATCGCACCTATGTTGACCCCCACGCGTCGCGCTGCCTCGGGGTTGTCGCCCATTGCGTAGAGCTGTCGGCCGGTTGTCGTGCGCCGCAGCAGAAACCATGTTGCGAGGACCATGACGATCATCACGGCCACAGGCAGTGCGAGATTTGCATTACCACTCGCGGTGCTGAAATTGATGATAGAGACTCTATTGGTCCACCAATCCGGCAGGTCGTAGATGGACACCCCACCCGTGAAAAACATCAAGCCACCGAAGAACACATTGAACGTGGCAATCGTCACCACAATCGAGACGATGCGGAATTTGTAGATAATCGTGGCGTTGATGGAGCCAAGCAGGAACCCGAAGCAGGCAGACACAAGGAAGCCGAGGGCCCAGTTGCCGCCGCCGAGCCGCATCACCGTCAACGCGGTGAGGTACTGGACCACCGATGCGCCGACGGCAAAAGAGATATCAATGCCGCCAGCAATCAAGACGACCAGCAGCCCGACTGCGAAGATGATGTTGACGGAGCTCTGGTTAAGCAGGTCGAACAGGTTTGGAAGAGTGAGGAATGTCGAGGTCGAAAGGCTGAGGCCAATCACCATGACAGCGATGACGAGAATCAGCAGGGCCTCGATCGAACCGATTCCGAGTTTACGAAGATCAGGCATGGACGTCTCGCTCGATTTGTTCCATCGTTGTCGTTCCCGGCAGGTACTCTGCAATGATTCGGCCGTCACGCATATGCAGAATTCGGTCGGAGTTGAAGTAGACCTCCGGAATCTCGTCCGATATCAGCAAGATGGCCATACCCTCAGCAGCGAGTTTGTGAATGATGGCGAAGATGCCAGCCCGGGCGCCGACGTCGACGCCTACGGTGGGCGAATCCAGGATCAGGAGCTTCGGGTTTGTCGCCAGCCACTTGGCGAGCACGATACGCTGCTGGTTGCCGCCTGACAGTGTCGAGACCGCATCGTCCGGCTTGCCGATCTTCACGGCCAGTTGCTGAATCCAGTCTTGAATCAGCGCGTTTCGCTTTTTAGAAGCGATGAGATGAGTGCCATCCAAAAGGTTGTCCAACACCGCCGCAACCGTGTTGTCTCCGATTGATTGCGGCTGTACCAGTCCGAGTTGGAGGCGGTCTTCGGACACGTAGGCTATACCTGCGCGGATAGCATCACGATTTGCGCGCAGCGAAATCTCTTTTCCGTCGAGCCGGATGGAACCCGCACCTGGGCGCGTCATGCCGAAAAGCGACAATGCGAGTTCCGTTCTTCCTGCGCCAAGACGTCCCGTGACGCCGAGAATCTCGCCTCGTCGCACTTTGAACGACACGTCGTGGTATTGGCGGGCCCGTGACAACCCCTGTACTTCCAGCACGACCGGCGCGTTCGTCAGATCTGTCGTGCGTACTTCGTAGTCGAAAGTGCGGCCCGTCATCAATTCCGTGAGGCGGGTCTGCGTCATCCCTTCGGTGGGAAAGGTGCCGACGTACTGTCCATCGCGGAAAACGGTCACCCGGGTGCAGACGTCCAGCACTTCAGCGAGCCGGTGGCTGACGAACACCACGGCAATACCATCCGCAGAAAGCCGCCGCACAATTTTTAACAAAGCTTCGGTCTCAGCATGGCTGAGAGAGGCAGTTGGCTCGTCCATGAAAACGAGGCGTGCGTCGCGCACAAGCGCTCGCGCGATTGCCACGACCTGGCGCTGGGCGATCGATAGCGAGCGAACAGATCGGTTCAGGTCAATGGAGACGCCGAGCCGCTCGAGAATTCGGCTTGCCGCCTCCTTCATCTTTCCGTAGCTGACAACGCGCGGACGTGACCCCAGGTTCTGTTCGAAGGCGATGTTTTCCGCGACGGTCATTTCGGGGAAAAGAGCGAGGTCTTGCCAGATGACCTGGATGCCGAGGTCCCGGGCTCTGGCCGGGTCGAGGCCTTCGATCGACTCACCGTCCATGAGCATCACGGCGCCGGGTTCCGGTTGATAGACCCCACTGATAATCTTGATGATGGTGCTCTTGCCGCAGCCGTTCTCGCCGGCAAGGCAAAGAACTTCACCGGGCATGATGTCGAACTTCACGGCCCGCAGCGCCTTGACGCCGCCGAAGATCTTGGAGATGTTCTCGAGCTTGAGTAGTGGCGTGCGGTCGGAGCCGAGCGCGACCGAATCCGGGTTCACGTCACCTCGCTGAGAACGAAGGGCGTTGGTGGAAGCAGGTTGACTCATGGAAACGCTCCGATGGTACTTGCACGTGACCGGCTTGCGACCAGATGTGTCGTACCGTCAATTTCCGGGTGAGCAGCCCTCTGGCTGCGCTCACCCGTTCGGCAAAAGGATGGCGGTCAGAGGCCCATCTTTGCGAGGTCGTCAACGGTCTTGGCGTTAAGGTCCACCAGCTGGTCGACAATCAGGTTGTGACCGTCGGGGTGAACAACACCCAGTCCCGGGATATTCGTCCCGTCCTTGATCGGCTGACCCTTTGCGAGCATCGTGCCCAGCGTCACGAACACTTCGCCGGCTACTTCAGGATTCCACATGTATCCGCCATTCAGCACGCCGTCGTGAACGAGCTTTCGGCCCTGTCCAGGCGAGAACGGCCCGAGAACCTGGACTTTTCCTTTTGCCTGCTGCTCTGCGACCGCGCGAGCCGCCCCAATCGGGCCCTGGCTGCCGAACGCAAGGATGCCTCTCAAGTTCGGATGGGCGCGCATCAGGTCAAGCGCGGTTTTGCGCGACGCGTCAACGTCTTCGGCGACGCCGTAGCGGTCCCCGACGAGGGTCATCCCGGGATAGTTGGCTTTGATATAGGCGATTGCCGCATCCGCCCAGGCGTTATGGAGCGGCACCGTCAGCGACCCGACGAAGACCGCATATTCGCCTTTTCCGCCCAGCGCCTCGCCGAGGCGTTTGCCGTAAGCTTCGCCGAAGCCCTTGACCGAGGCCAGTTCAAAGTCCCAATCCGCGTTCTGTTGCTTCGGGGACTCGTGCGTGATGACTTTGATCCCAGCCGCCCGGGCGCGCTGAAGAACGGGTTCCAATACCTGCGCATCGTTCGGCACGACGCCGATGACGTCGACATGCTGTGCAATCAGGTCCTCGATCGCTCTGACTTGAAGCGCGGGGTCGGCGCTCGTCGGCCCGACCATGAATGCTTTGACACCGAGCTGGTCAGCTCGCTTCTTGATTCCCGCTTCCATCGCGTTGAACCAGGGAATGCCGCCAATCTTCACAACCACACCGATTACAGGCTTGTCCGGCGAGGCCGATGCGAAACCCGTCGTCAAAACGAGCGCGACTGCGCCTGCGCCCAAAGTGCGGACGATGTTCTTGAACATGTCTCCTCCGTTGGACGCCTGGCTATTTAGGCAGACGCCCGAAATAAAGTGTGGGAAAGCCCGGCTTATCGACCATGCTAAAGTTTGCTGAATCCATTTAGCAGCTTGGGTGGGTGTATGCTGAATCTATTTAGCAAATCGGTCGACCGGGAAAAACCCCTACTGCCGGCACCTATTGCCAAGCGGTTACCTTCACAAAACATGAACGGCGGAAATGCCCTCGGAGTTACGTTGATGGCAAGCAGCAACCCCGGACGCAAGTCCACGATTTATGACATCGCCAAGGCGACAGGTTCTTCGACGTCTACGGTGAGCATGGTGCTAAACGGCACGTGGGCCCGTTACCGAATCAAGGAGGACACTGCGAACCGGATCCTCGAGTGCGCCCGCGCGCTTGGGTACAACGTCAACATGAAAGCTCGAGGGCTCCGGCTGTCGCGCTCAGGTCTGGCGGGGATGGTTCTTCCGCACTACCGGAACCGGTTTTTTGCGGGACTTGCTCAAACGTTCGAAGACCAGGCTCGTAGCCGTGGGCTGTGCCCGATAGTCGTGGGTACGCAGCGCGACCCTGCAGTCGAAGTGAGTGTCACTGAAACACTTCTGTCGCAGCGGGTTGAGTTGCTGTTCATCGCCGGTGTGCGTAATCCAACGCCCCTGAACGAGCTCTGTTCGGCGGCAGGCGTGCCTTCCATCAATCTTGACCTGCCGGGCGATGGTGCGCCGTCGGTTGTGACGGACAATCGGAAAGGCGCTGCCGCGATTACCGAGGTGCTGATCGAGAAACTGCTGGCACGTGGCCACTCTCCGGATGAACTGGTTTTGCTGGGAGGGGTAGTGAATGAATATGCGACCGAGATGCGCATTGCGGGATTCAGGGACGCTTTCGAGGCTCGCCGGATAGCGCCTGCAGCAGATGCGATCGAGTGCTGTGGATATAACGCCGCAGCTGCCAAACGCGCGCTGACCGTTCGCTGTGACAAGCTCGGGCGACTGCCGTTCGGTTTGCTGGTGAATTCGATTACCGCTCTTGAAGGGATGGTTCAGTTCGTGGCGACGTTGCCGCACGACGCGTGGAATTCTGCGGTTGTCGGCTGCTTCGACTGGGACCCCTTCGCGGCGTATCTGCCTTTTGACGTGACAATGTTGCGGCAGGACGTGCAAACCATCATTTCCGAAGCGTTTGCGTTGGTCGAAAACAATGACCCGACGGACCGGTCTCTTATTCTCGTGCCGAC
This sequence comes from Paraburkholderia sediminicola, assembly GCF_046026895.1. Lineage (GTDB taxonomy): Bacteria > Pseudomonadota > Gammaproteobacteria > Burkholderiales > Burkholderiaceae > Paraburkholderia > Paraburkholderia sediminicola_C. The sequence continues at coordinate 150,008 of NZ_JAQQEU010000001.1, read as the reverse complement.
GGGATTCGGCAAGATGTTCGAAGAGGCCGAACAAACGAAAGAGTTTGACCGCTAACTTTGGTCCGAAAATGGGCAACGGAGTCAACGCGATCGCGAGCAAGACCGACGGGCCGAACGGATGCAGCGTTTTGCCCAACGAGGTTCAGTCGCTTGGAACGATGCGAAGGCGCGAAGCCGTGCGCCTATTTCTCGCGATTGAACCGGCACGCGTCATGCTGGCGAGTTGGACGGTGCTCCTTGAGCACGTCTGGCGCAAATTTCGAGTTCGCTCGCAAATGGCCGTAATCTCATCACGGCAATCACCTTCAAGGAGGCTCGGTGCGTCCGAGACATCATTTTGCATTACTGCTGTCAATGACAGCTTTTGCTTCCGCCGGAGCATGGGCGAGCGATATTCAATGTGCGACCACGCGGCAACCGGCCGAGCGCGTCATATGCGACCACGCCATCCTGAACAATGAGTACGGCGATATCTACGAGCAGCAGCAGGCCTTGCTTAGCAGCGGGAAGCTCTTGCCCGAACAACTTGCGCAGTGGAGACGATCGCGCAACGCCTGCATAGACGTTCACTGCGTCGATATCGTCTTCGCTCAGTGGAAGTCGATGGCCAAGTCTGTCGAAACCACTTCTCGCGCGCAAGCAGCTACGGTTGTGGCCTCAGCTACCGCTATGGCCCCCGTCGGCCCCGCCCCGGATACAATTCCCTCAGTCGCATCTCAGGCTTCCCCCACGTCGGAAGCCTCTCTCGTTCGCCAAGGCAGTGCCGCCGGCGTAGCACTTCCGCAGCCGGTCGCGATGCAAGCCTCTTCGCCGGCTGCTGCTTCTGCTGCTTCTAGTCCGCGTGACGCACGCAGCACGACTGGCATGAGCGCCGGCCTGTTGACGGCATTGCTTGTCGCGGTTGGCTTCGGTGCACTTTTCAGACGCCGCAAGAAGAGCGCTGGCGCGCCGAGGAACCATTGAAGAATGCTCTCGGCAGCGTCCGGGCTTGCGCCGCCCAATGGGAAAAAGTGGAGACGTCGCGCTGCAACCATCGACCAAGTATCGCCGACAATTCCCTGCCAACGCTGCCACGCAACTGGAGTTGAATAGCGATGTAACGTGAACTAGCCTTAACGTCTAGCCGGAAGCAAGCTTTTGATATCGAGCCTCGGCGGAAGTGCGAGACCTTTGCAGCGAACGGTCGAGCCATCCGGTACAGGCTAGCGCGGTAAGGCAGGGGGTATCAAACAGGTTGGTCTCAGAAGACACGATGTGCCATGCTCCCCGGTTTTCTTCGGGCTCGCACATTGGTAGGCGACCGCGTCGCGCTGATGCCGTCATATCGGAGGCAGCATGTCAGTTGACAACATCAACACCATCATCATAGTCATGATGGAAAACAGGTCTTTCGACCACGTTCTTGGCTACCTGAGCCTCGACGGGAAGGATGTCAACGGACTCTCCGCCGACCCCACCTGGCAACAGAATTTCACGAACCTCTACGGCGGCAAAACGTATGCCCTGCATGCGCTTTCGCCGACGACCCAAACAATCCCCGACCCTCCGCATGACCGCACGCCGATTTCGATACAAATAAACACGCCATGCGCGAATGGCGGCTGCCCAGAACTGGGAGGATTCGTCGCGAGCTACGCGACACGCAACCCTCCGCCCGCCGACCTGTCGATGGTGATGGGCTACTACAAGGCCGATGCGCTGCCCGTTTATGATTTTTTCGCAAAAAACTTCACCGTTTGCGACAGCTGGTTTGCACCGCTTCCGACCGGGACTCAGGCGAATCGCTTAATGGCAATGTCAGGGGAGAGTACGATTAGCGACAATGTCTCTGGTTTTCTTCCCGAGCAGTCGCTGGCGTACGACTGGTTGACCGCGCACCGCGCAAGTTGGTGTGTCTACCAGTCGGGAGGATTCTTCCCGTTCTTCAGCTTGATGCCCAAGTGGTTGCCTGAGATAGTGACTTCTCTGGCGTTGCCGCTAGACGGGAGCGGAGGGAGGTTCAGGCGGTATTCGCGCTTCAAGGCGGACTGGATGAACAGTAGCAACTTGCCTCGAGTCATTTTCATCGAGCCGGAATACACGGATGGGCCGCACCGGGCGCCGAACGACGACCATCCGCCTACTGGCGTTGCATCGGGTCAAGCGTTCCTTGCCGATATTTATCAAACGATTTCTGCGTCGGACAGGTGGGATGAGACTCTGATGATTGTCACGTATGACGAGCACGGGGGGTTCTTCGACCATGTAAGCCCGCTCGATATTCCGACCGACGTCGCCGGTTATCAGTTTCAAACTACCGGGCTACGGGTACCCGCATTCCTGGTCTCGCCCTATGTCGTTCCGGGCGGTGTCTTCTCCGGTGACCTGGACCATACGTCGATACTTCAGCTGCTAGCGGATAAATTCAATGCCGGGGGCACCTACTCGGCTCCGGTCAGCGCACGCACACAACTTTCGCGGCTCAGCTCCGCGCTTTCCGATGTGAAAAGGCCGGGCTCTGCACCGAAGCTGAATCTCCCCCTACCGAGCAACTCGCCTGTACCGCCTTCCGTCTCGCCGCCAAGCGGCACCTCGGCATGTGCGCAAGCCTTTCGTAGTGTCGCACTGAAGGTTCAGCAGGACCATCCTGAGTTGCTGTCTTCGCCGAACTGGGGCGACCTTGCGGGCTTCGATGCGACGTACAAGGGTGCGTCTTGAATCGACGCGAGGCCTGTCTTCGTGCGCCTCGCGAACATGGCGATATTGGTCCACAGGCGAGTTCCGTCAATCAGGTGACGCGTCGCAAGTCGGATTAAAAGAAGACGCTTTGGCCGGTCGTTCCAATGCGGCGAGCCGTTGCAGTGTCACCAAGCCGAGCAAAGCGAGACCGAGCCCCAGCGTGAAGTCAGCGTGGACTCCGGCGCGGTCGACGATGGTGCCCCCCACCGCCGAACCCACGGCAATCGCCACTTGAATAATGCTGACGAACATCGCCGAACCCGCTTCGGGCAAGTCTGTCGTGCTGCGCTGAATCCACACGCTAAAGCAAAGCGGGAGCGCGCCGAACGCGATTCCCCAGAGCAGCATCCCCGCAGTCTCGCCGATGGTCGAATGTTCAAGCAACAGCATTGAAGACAGCGCGCCCAGCAGCAGCAATATCATGGCAGCGACAGACTTCTTGAGATGGGCCGAGACCGCCATCGACATCAGTGCATTAGAGAAGAAGCCGATGAGGCCAAATGCGAACAGCAACAGCGTGATGACACTCAAGGAGAAGTCGTGCTCAAGCAGCGGAGCGATGTATGTATAGGTCGAGAAATGCGCTCCAAAGACGAGCGCGACCATTACCATGCTCAACCTCGTGTGAGGCCGGCGAAGCAGCGCCTTGAAATCGGTGATGCGCAATGCCGATGCCGACGGCAACGAAGGCACGAGGAACGCTTGCGCCAGTAACGCGAGCGACACCAGGCCCGCAGTGGCAGCGAACGACAGTCGCCACGATGCAAACGACGCAATGAACGTTCCGAGCGGCACACCGATAACAGTTGCACAGGTCACGCCGGTCAGAATCGTGGCAGTTGCCTTCGCCGCATCCTTTGCTTGCACAAGTCGCGGAGCGGCAGCGGTCGCCAGAGTCCAGAAACCACCCAACGCCGCGCCGAGCAAGGCCCGTCCGACGAGCATGACAGGAAGACTCGCTGCGACTGCACACACGACGTTCGCAACTAGAAGCACGGCGGTGAGCAGCAGGAAAACATACCGGCGGTCCGTCCGCCCAGCGCTGACGATGAGCGTCGGTGCGAAGATTGCAGCCATGACGCCGGGCGTGGTGACCATAAGACCTGCTACGCCGGTCGACACGCCAAGGTCGTGTGCGATTTGCGGCAGCAATCCGACAGGCAAAAACTCGGCCGTCACGAACGCGAACGCGCTCACAGCTACAGCAATGACGGAAAGCCATTGGCGCACCGACGTTGAACTTCCCTCGAACGCCGCTGGAGTTGTAGGAATATCGATTTGCATGATGGCATTGATGCGAGATTGAAGTCCGACACTTTATGCCGGCTTTCATCTGGGAAAAAGCGTCGTGCCTTGAATAGAGTTGCCGCCGTGGCTGAACAATGTCCACGCCGCTGCAGACGTGGCCCGCGAAAATTTTGCCTTCGAGTTGTTGCGGGACGGCGAAAGGCAAGTGGAACGTGTCGCGTCATGTGGCGTGAATGCCCATCGAGGGAGCGCGGCCAGCGAACCACGCTCCCCTCTCTTGGCAATGGCTTTGATCGCAGGTGGCAGTGGAATTGCCGGAGGACTACCCGGCCGACACGGTGAAATGATTGCTTCTCGATGAGTTAGCCACGCGCCCCAAGGCCGACCAGCGTGGGATAACTTTTTCGTGATGCGACGACGCCCCGGACTTATTCACAAACCGCCCACACCAAATACTTCCGTAATGTCCCACGGTTTCCAGCGATGAAATTTCGCTGAATCTGCGATCCCGCCGATCCCGCCGATCCCGCCGATCTCGACGGAAGACGTACGTCGGCCTTAAAAAGGGCTCGATGTCCGTGTTTGAAAGAGGCTCACCACGCTCAAAATCGGAGCAACGGCATGGTCATAGGATGCGTCAACTTTTCAGCAATGGTCGATGACCTGCTCCGGTTGGCCCTTGATTCCGGTCGACTGTAACGGTGCGTTGTGGGGTTGTCGCGCTCCGGTGTTCGGGCTAGAATCCGCCACGCGCATGGCAGATCTCGGGCAGGCGCCAGTTCGCGGGCGCGCGTGCGAATGCGCATGACTGCGGTCAAGTGCTTGATTTTGCGTGACGTTGCGTGTCACGGCGGATACCGGTTGGGCGGATGCTGCGATTGAATATCCGCGTGTCAATGGTTCGATTCCGTCCCAGGCCACCAGGATTCAGCCCCAGGAAATCGCAAGATTCCTGGGGCTTTTGCTTTTCTCGCGGGAACAGACGGGCATTCGTTGCTTCAGCGAACGCGCAGGCCGATGGCGGGGCGGGTTCGGCGCCGTTCGGCATCGCGTGATAAAATCGCGTCAGTTCAAGGACTTGCGCGAACGGTGTCCGCTGAGCATGTCACCTGATTCGCGCCAGGGTGCCGCGCGGCAAAGGCCGCCGCCCGCACCGAACCCCTCGCCCGACGATTAGCGGTATAAGCGCCCAGCGACTCTGCATGCGCAAGGCGCGGCCTATACTGCTTTGGGCCGGCAGACCGCCGGCACGCGTCGCGCCGCGTTGCTTGCATGGCGCACCTCGCGCAGCGCGACGCGGCACTCATCATTCACGGAGTTTCACGGTGATCCGCAAAGACGCCAAGCGTAGCGCTCTCGTGCTGTTTTCCGGCGGCCAGGATTCCGCCACGTGCCTTGCCTGGGCGCTCGATCGTTATGACACGGTCGAAACGCTCGGCTTCGATTACGGTCAGCGGCACCGCGTCGAACTCGAATGCCGCGAAGGGTTTCGCCAGGCCATCACGCGCGCGATTCCGGCGTGGGCGAGCCGCCTCGGTGACGATCACATGATCGACCTGTCGGTGCTCGGCGCGATCAGCGATACCGCGATGACGCGCGAGATCGAGATCGAAGCCACGGCCAACGGTTTGCCGAACACGTTCGTGCCGGGGCGCAATCTGATGTTCATGACCATCGCGGCGGCGATCGCCTATCGGCGTGGTTTGCAGGTGCTGGTCGGCGGAATGTGCGAGACGGATTTTTCGGGCTACCCCGATTGTCGCGACGACACGATGAAGGCGTTGCAGGTCACGCTGAATCTCGGCATGGACACGCGCCTGCTGCTCGAAACGCCGCTGATGTGGCTCGACAAGGCCGATACGTGGCGTCTCGCGCACGAGTTGGGCGGCGACGAACTGGTCGAACTGGTGCGCGTCGAGACCCATACCTGCTACGTCGGCGAACGTGCGGAACTGCATGCATGGGGCTTCGGCTGTGGCGAATGCCCGGCCTGCCGCTTGCGCAAGCGCGGCTACGAAGCCTATCTGGCCGGCGAGAAAGTCACCGAGCCGGTTTGACCGCGGGCGCCATGGCGCCTGCGCACATCGGGCGATCATCTTCAGGAACATTCAGGAACACGAGGCAGAAAGCAGCATGACTTACGCGGTCAAGGAAATCTTCTACACGTTGCAAGGCGAGGGCGCGAATGCCGGGCGTCCGGCCGTGTTCTGCCGCTTCGCCGGCTGCAATCTGTGGTCGGGCCGCGAAGAAGATCGCGCCGACGCGGTGTGCCGTTTCTGCGATACCGACTTCGTCGGCACCGATGGCGAGAACGGCGGCAAGTACCGCACCGCTGAAGATCTCGTGGCAATGATTGCGTCGCTGTGGCCGCAAGGCGAGGGCGAGCGCTTCGTGGTCTGCACGGGTGGTGAGCCGATGTTGCAGATCGATCAGCCACTGGTCGATGCGCTGCATGCCGCGGCCTTCGAGATCGCGATCGAAACCAACGGCTCGCTGCCGGTGCTCGACACGATCGACTGGATCTGCGTGAGCCCGAAGGCCGACGCGCCGCTCGTCGTCACCAAAGGCAACGAACTGAAGGTCGTGATTCCGCAGGACAACCAGCGCTTGTCCGAGTATGCGAAGCTCGACTTCGAGTATTTCCTCGTCCAGCCGATGGACGGCCCGGCGCGCGACATCAACACCAAGCTCGCGATCGACTGGTGCAAACGCCATCCGCAATGGCGCCTGTCGATGCAGACCCACAAGTATCTGAACATTCCCTGATTTGCCGTGCTAACGATTACACGAAAACTCGAATTCGACGCGGGCCACCGCATTCCCGATCACCGCAGCCAGTGCCGTAATCTGCACGGCCATCGCTATGTGCTCGAAATCACGCTGCAAGGCGATCTGGTCGACACCGAAGGTGCGCCCGATCGCGGCATGGTGATGGACTTCGCCGACGTGAAGTCGCTCGCGGTCGAGCATCTGGTCGACAAGTGGGATCACGCGTTCCTAGTCTACGAAGGCGACACGCAAGTGCGCGGCTTTCTGGAAAGCATCGCGGGTCACAAGACGGTCGTGCTCGACCGCATCCCGACTGTCGAAAATCTTGCCGCTGTCGCGTTCGATATCCTCGCGGGTGTGTACGATGCGCACTACGGCGTGAATCTGCGCCTGCACAAAGTGCGTCTCTACGAGACGCCGAACTGCTGGGCCGACGTGGTCCGCGACTAAACGCCGGCTGCATGCGCCGCAGGTAATCCCCCCGGCGGACGGCCCAACCCTCGCGTTATTGTCCACGGTATGATCGCTCCGATAACCATATGGAGCGAGACATGCCGGTCATCGCATTGCGTCGCAGCAGGCACTCGGGCCGACACGGCCTGCGCGTCGACCTTCACCTGATTCCCTGCCTGGTCCACGAGGGCAGTCCGCTTTCTCGCGCGTCAGCCGGCGATGTGCCCCGTCGCCCTCACGGAGCGCGGCGATGAGCACCTTCACCAATCCTCTCAAGCAACGTCTGAGCGAAACCGATCCGCTGTTCGGACTGTGGCTGTCGCTCGGCAGCGATGCCGCAGCGGAAGCGCTAGCCCACGCCGGTTTCGACTGGCTGCTGATCGACATGGAGCACGCGCCGAACGATAGTGGCGACGTCGCGTCGCAATTGCGCGCGATCGCCGCCGCGCATCTGCCGAGCGAGCCAGTGGTGCGCGTGCCCGCCAGCGAGGCGTGGCTCGTCAAGCGCGTTCTCGACGCCGGCGCGCGCACGCTGATGTTCCCGAACATTGAATCCGCCGCCGACGCCGCCCACGCCGTGCGTCTCACGCAATATCCGACCGCTGAAGCGCTCGACGGCCAGCGCGGCGTCGCCGGCGTGGTGCGCGCGTCGGGCTACGGCATGCGGCGCGATTACGTGCAGACGGCCAACGCGCAGATCGCGACCATCGTGCAGATCGAGTCGGCCCGCGGCTTGCGGGAGGTCGAGCAGATCGCGGCGACGCCGGGGGTCGATTGCGTGTTTGTCGGACCGGCCGATCTGGCCGCGAGCCTCGGTCATCTCGGCGATTCGAAGCATGCCGACGTGCAGGCGGCGATGGCGCGCATCGTCAGCGCAGCCGACAAGGCAGGGATCGCGGCCGGCATTTTCGCCATGGATGTCGCGAGTGCTAAGCAGCATCGCGATGCCGGTTTTCGATTCATCGCGCTGGCCGCCGACGTCATATGGATGTTGCGCGCGACTCGCCAGGCGTTGCAGGAGGTCAGGTCATGAAGGGGAAGGTGCAAGGTGTCGTCGCGCGCGCGGCGCTCACGGCAGTGTTGCTGTCGAGCGGCGCGGTGAATCTGGCGGCCTATGCGCAGGACCGGCCGGCGAAGTCGAACGATCCGGAGACCCAAACCGCGGTGGCCGACTACAACGCCGGCAACCTCGGCGCGGCGCTTGCCGAATTCCGCAAGGCCGCCGAGCGCGGCAGCCGGCTCGCCGAGTTCAACTACGCGATGATGCTGCTCAACGGCGAGGGCACCCCGGTCAATGTCGACGAAGGCAAGAAATGGCTGCGCAAGGCCGCCGATGCCAACATGTCGCATGCGCAATACGTGTACGGCAAGATGTACGACGATGGCGAGTTCGTCGGGCGCGACCCGGTCGAGGCGCACCGCTGGTTCCTGAAGGCCGCGCAACAAGGCCATGTGCAGGCGGAGCTGGCGCTCGCCAATCAGTTCCTCGATGGGCGCGGCACGGAGCGCGACAACCAGCAGGCTTTCGTCTGGTACAAGAAGGCGGCGCAGGGCGGCGACATGACCGCGCAATACGTGACCGGCTCTTTCTACGAGCGCGGCGGCGACGGCGTGGACCAGAATCTGAACGTGGCGCGCGCCTACTATGCGGCCGCGGCGGCGCAGGGCGATCCGGCGGCGCGGCTGAAGTATCAGGAGCTCAGCGCGCAGTTGCGGGATCAGAAGGAAGTGAAACCGCAGTAAACGAAAAAGGGGCGCTCCTGACGGTGCACCCCTTATGCATTTCGACTCTTCGTTCAGGCCTGGGCCAGCCGGCTGCGATCATCGACAGCCGCTGCCGCGCTAACTCTGCATCAGTCGCTTCTGCCGCGCGACACTCATGATGAGTCCGATCGCGACCCCCAGCGTGGTGAGCGCAGTGCCGCCGTAACTCATGAACGGCAACGGCACGCCCACCACCGGCAAGATCCCGCTCACCATGCCGATATTGACGAACGCGTAGGTGAAGAACGCCATCGTCAGCGATCCGGCCAGCAGGCGCCCGAACAGCGTCGCGCCGTTGGCCGCGATGTACAGTCCCCGCGCGATCAACAGCATGTAGAGCGTGAGCAGCACGACCCCGCCGGCGAGCCCGAACTCCTCGGCGAACACCGCGAAGATGAAGTCGGTGTGCTTCTCGGGGATGAACTCCAGATGCGCCTGCGTGCCCTTCAGCCAGCCCTTGCCGAGTGGGCCGCCCGAGCCGATCGCAATCACCGCCTGAATGGTGTGGAAGCCCTTGCCGAGCGGATCGGAGGTCGGATCGAGCAGCGTACAGATGCGGTGCTTCTGATAGTCGTGCATCAGCGGCCATTGCACCTCGGGCTGACAGATCTTGTCCTGGAACGCCGCGATCGACCCGACCGCGATCACGCCCGCAATCAGCACCGGCACGATCAGCTTGAAACTCAGACCCGCGAAGTAGATCACGAAGAGGCCGGCCGCGAACACCAGCACGGCCGTCCCCAGGTCGGGCTGCTTGGCGATCAGACCAACCGGCACCGCGAGGATCAACAGACCGACCAGATAGTCGTACCAGCGCATCACGCCTTCGCGGCGCTGGTAGTACCAGGCGAGCATCAGCGGTGTGGCGATCTTCAGAATCTCCGACGGCTGGACCACCACGCCGACGTTGATCCAGCGCTTGGCGCCCTTTTTCGTGAGGCCGAACATCGCGACCGCGACCAGTAGCGCGATTCCGAACGTATAGAGCGGGACCGCGAAGCGCATCAGCGTGGTGGGCGGCACATTGGCGAGCGCCCACATCAGCACGAACGTCAGCAGGATGTTGCGCAACTGGTCTTCCACGCGGCCGGGGACGTCCAGGCTCGCGCTGTACAGCGTGACGATGCCGACGCACAGCAGCAGAAACACGATCAGTGCGAGCGGACGGTCGAAGCCCGCGAACATCTGCTTGATGCGGTCGAGCCAGGCGCGCTTGTCGAATTGCATGCCTTTCTCCTTACTCGTCGATGCCGCCGGTGACCGGCTGGCGTGGCGACTTGGCCTGAATGGCATCGTCCCGTGACGGGGCTGCGGCGCTCGGCGCCGATTCGCTGGCCGGACGGGGTTGATGCGGCGCGCCGGATTTACGCGGCGCGGGTTTCTTTGCGGTGGCGGACGCGGAAGCGGGCAGCGCGGCCGACTCGCCAGCGGCCACCGTGGCCGAAGCCGCCGCAGGCGCGGATGCGGCATTCCCAGCCGAGGCACCCGAAGCTGCCGCTGCCGCCGAAGCCGCTGCCGCCGCCGCCGCCGCCGCCGAAGCCGCGCCAGGCATCGGCAAGGCCGTGAAGCCCGCCGCGATCTTGACCGGCTCCGCCCCTTCCGGCTGCGGCGGCGGCGCGTCGCCGACTTGCGGCGCGGATGCGTCCTGCGTCGCCGATGCCGCCGCCGCGACGGCGGCCGCCTGGGCGCCCGGCTTGTTCTTGCCGACGAGGTAGTAGTCCAGCACCTGGCGCGCGATCGGACCCGCCGACTCCGCGCCCCAGCCGCCGTTTTCGACGATCAGCGCGAGTGCGATCTTCGGCTGCTCGGCGGGCGCGAACGCGATGAAGAGTGCGTGGTCGCGCAGATGCTCGGCGACCGCGTGACCCTTGTAGTTCGCGCCCTGCAGCGAGTAGACCTGCGCCGTGCCGGTCTTGCCGGCCGCCTGGTACTGCGCGCCGATGAACAGTTTGGACGCCGTACCGTTGGTGACGACGCCTTCCATCGCGCGCTTGATGATGTCGATGTCCGACTGCTTCACCGCGATCTTGTCGCTCGGATCGCGCACGACTGCGCGCGTTTCCTTGTTGATCGGGTTTTCGATGTCGCGCACGAGGTGCGGCTTCATCACGACGCCGTTGTTCGCAAGCGTGGCGGTGGCGTGAGCCAGCTGGAGAATGGTGAACGAGTTGTAGCCCTGGCCGATGCCGAGGCTGATCGTCTCGCCTTCATACCAGCGTTGCTGCTCGGGCTTGCGATACGCCTTGCGCTTCCATTCCGTCGACGGCAGGATGCCGCGCGCCTCGCCCGAGATGTCGATCCCGGTGATCTGGCCGAAGCCCCACGGCTTCATGAAGTTGGCGATGTTGTTGACGCCGAGATCGTGCGCGAGCATGTAGAAATACGTGTCGTTCGACACCACGATCGCGCGGTTCATATCGACCCAGCCCTGGCCCGAGCGCACGTCGTTGCGGAACGTGTGGCCGCCGAACGTGTACGAGCCCGGATCCTGGAAGCCCCATCCCGGCGTGCGCTTATGCAGCGTCAGCGCGGCGAGCGCCATGAACGGCTTGTAGGTCGAGCCCGGCGGATAAGTGCCGTGCAGTGGCCGGTTCAGGAGCGGATGGTCCGGCGAGTTGTTCAGTTCGTCCCAGGTCTGCTGATCGATGCCGTCGACGAAGGAATTCGGATCGAAGCTCGGCGCCGACACGAACGCGAGCACATCGCCGGTCGAGGGCTCGATCGCGACCAGCGCGCCGCGGCGTCCGGCGAACGCCTGTTCGGCGACTTGCTGCAGACCGATATCGAGCGACAGCACGAGGTTGTTGCCGGGCGTCGCCTGGGTGCGCGACAGCGTGCGCACCGGCCGGCCGCCGGCCGTCACTTCCACTTCCTCGAAACCGGTCTGGCCGTGCAGCTCGGTTTCGTAGCTCTGCTCGACGCCGATCTTGCCGATGTAGTCGGTACCCTTGTAGTTGTTCGCGTCCAAACGCGGATCGTAGTGGTCCGGATCGCTGTCGTTCTGGTCGCTGGCGTCGTCGATGCGTTCCTGGTCGCGCTGCGAAATCCGGCCGATGTAGCCGATCACGTGCGCCGCAGTCGGGCCGAGCGGGTACTGGCGGAACAGCCGCGCGCGCACTTCGACGCCGGGGAAGCGGAAGCGCTGCGCGGTAAAGCGCGCGACTTCGTCGTCGGTCAGGCGGGTGCGGATTGGCAGACTTTCGAAGTTCTTCGAGTCTTCCTGCAGCTTCTTGAAGCGGCGGCGGTCGCGCGCGTCGACCGACACGACCGTGGCCAGATTGTCGATCACGTTTTCGAGCGAGTCGTTCAGCTTCGACGGCGTGATTTCGAGCGTGTAGGCCGAGTAGTTCTTCGCCAGCACCACGCCGTTGCGGTCGGTGATGATGCCGCGGTTCGGCACGATCGGCGCGACGGAGATACGGTTTTCATCGGCCTGCAGCGAGTACTTGCTGTAGTGCCAGACCTGCAGGAACAGGAAACGGAAGCCGATCAGCCCGAAGCAGACGAACACGAACAGGCCCGCCGCCGCGACGCGCAGGCGGAATTTCGAGAGCTGTTGCTGAGTGTCCTTGAATTCGGTCATGCGATTCTGCAAAAGGCCGGATGACGGCCATAAAGAGTGTGCGCCCAATCCGGCCGGAACCGGGAGGCATGAAAACAGCGCCACGCGTCGGGCGGGCCGGGCGGATACGTTCCAGCAGAACGGAACGGCCGGCGAGCCCGATGCGGGATCAAATGGGCCGCGTATCGTCCGGGTCGGCCGGGCGGCGTTGCGGCATCAACAACAGCACGCTGGCGATCGGCCACAGCGCGGCTTCGACGAAACCGTCGATCAGGTAACCCCAGCCCGGAAACGCCGCGCCCGTCAGCAGACGGATCACGAACGGCACCAGTTGCGCGGCGACCAGCAGCGGCATCACCGCGAAAGTCTGCACGCCGAGCGACATCCACAGCACGCGGCGGTGGATCGTGATCGCGCCATACGACAACAGCGTGTACGCCAGTGCGTGTTCGCCGAGCAGGCTGGCGTTGTGCACGTCCATCAGCAAGCCGAGGAAAAACGCGATACCCATGCCGACTTTGCGAGGCTGATGCACGTTCCAGAACAGCAGGACGAGCGCGACGAAGTCCGGCACGCCGATGAGACGCCCCCACGGCATCAGGTTCAGCAGGAACGCCGCGGCGAGGCTGAACGAAATGAAGTACGGATTGACCGGCTGCAGAATGTATTGCGGGCGGTTCATGGCTGGACCCCCGACGCGGCTTGCGGCTTCGCGCTTTTCTCGGCGGCCGGCCTCTTGTCGGCGGGCTTCTTCTCTGCGGGCTTCTTCTCTGCGGCGGCCGGTTTGGCGGGGGCTTTTTCGGCGTTCTTGGCGGCGGCGGGTTTTTCGGCGGCCGCTTTTTCGTCGGGCTTCGCTGTGGATTTATCCGCTGGGGCTTTGCCGTCGGGCTTCGCTGTGGATTTATCCGCCGGGGCTTTGCCGTCGGCCTGCTTGCCACCCTTCTTCTTCGCTTCCTTCGCGGCCGTGGCGGCGTCGGGTTCTTCGGCCGGACGCGGCGGCACGTTGTTCACGTAGTGCAGCACCAGCAACTGACGCGCGCCGCGCACCGGCGCGACCGGCAGGCAGACCACGCGCGCGAACGCCGTGTCGGCCTGCTTGTCGACCCGCACGACCTTGGCGACGGGCAGCCCCGGCGGATATACGCCGTCGAGTCCGCTGGTGACGAGTTCGTCGCCGGTTTGCACGTCGGCGCTGATCGGCACGAAGCGTAGATCGAGCGTGTCGCCCTTCGGCGTGCCGTAAATCACGCTGCGCAAGCCGGTGCGCACGATCTGCACCGGCACTGCCTGATCCTTGTCGGTCAGCAGCGTGACTTCGGCCTGCAGCGGGAACACGCGCGTCACCTGGCCAATCACGCCGGCTTCGTTGACGACCGGCGAGCCGTCGTGGATCCCCTGCTGCGCACCGCGCCCGATGACCACCTTCTGCGTGAACGGATCGCGCGTGTCGTACTGGATTTCGGCGGGCAGCGATTCCGTGGTGGAGCGCTGCGACAGTTGCAGCAGCGCGCGCAAATGGGCATTTTCGGCGGAGAGCTCGGAAGCCGTGTTGGCCTGTTGCGAGAGCTGCAAATCTTTGGTGCGCAGCTTGTCGTTTTCGCTACGCAGTGTCGCGCTGGTCACGGCCAGATCGGCGGCGCCCATGAAGATGTCACGCGGTACGAGGGCCGCGCGTTGCAACGGATAAAGACCCGCGCCGAGTACGCCGCGAACGATTTCGAGCGTCTGGAAGCGTGCATCGGAGATCAGCAAGGCAATCGCCAGCACGACGAAAACCACCAGCCGTGCGAGCGCGGATGGGCCTTGTTTGAACAGGGGCGGCGGACTGTATTCCATGGTCGGCGCCGGGGGCGTGAGCAGTTGAATGAGACGGCGGCGCGCGCGGGACGCGCGTTCAGCGCGCGGAGGCTGGTCGGTCCAGCCAACGGCAAACCGGCCCGCAAGGGGCCGTGTGCCAGATCCGCGCTACTGACATGGAGAGAGGCTCGCTTACTCGTACGAGAAGATGCTGCCCAGCTTGTCCATGCGTTCGAGCGCCATGCCCGAGCCGCGCACGACGCAAGTCAGCGGGTCTTCGGCGACGAGCACCGGCAGGCCGGTTTCTTCGGCGAGCAGACGGTCCAGATCGCGCAGCAGTGCGCCACCGCCCGTGAGCATCATGCCGCGCTCGGCGATGTCCGCGCCCAGTTCCGGCGGCGTTTGTTCCAGCGCGATCTTCACCGACGACACGATCTGGTTCAGCGGATCGGTGAGGGCTTCGAGAATTTCGTTGCTGGAGATGGTGAAGCTGCGCGGAATGCCTTCCGACAGATTGCGGCCCTTCACTTCCATTTCCTTGACTTCGGAGCCGGGGAACGCGGAGCCGATTTCCTTCTTGATGGCTTCGGCGGTTTGCTCGCCGATCAGCATGCCGTAGTTGCGGCGGATGTAGTTGACGATCGCCTCGTCGAACTTGTCGCCGCCCACGCGCACCGAGCCCTTGTACACGATGCCGCCGAGCGAGATCACGCCGACTTCGGTCGTGCCGCCGCCGATGTCGACGACCATCGAGCCGGTCGCTTCCGACACCGGCAGGCCGGCGCCGATCGCGGCGGCCATCGGTTCTTCGATCAGATACACCTGCGAGGCGCCCGCGCCGTGCGCGGCTTCCTTGATTGCGCGGCGCTCGACCTGGGTCGAACCGCACGGCACGCAGATGATGATGCGCGGCGACGGCGAGAACATGCGCGACTCGTGCGCCGTCTTGATGAACTGCTTGATCATCTGTTCGGTGACGGTGAAGTCGGCGATCACGCCGTCCTTCATCGGGCGGATCGCCTCGATGTTGCCCGGCACTTTGCCGAGCATCTGCTTGGCTTCCTTACCGACTGCCTGAATGGTTTTCTTGCCGTTGGGACCGCCTTCCTGGCGGATCGAAACCACCGACGGTTCGTCCAGAACGATTCCCTTGCCACGCATGTAGATGAGCGTGTTGGCGGTGCCAAGGTCAATCGCCAGATCGTTGGAGAAGTAGCTGCGCAAAAAACCGAACATTCAAAATCCTGTCTCGCTTGGGGCCGGGCCTCGCAACGTATGCGTAGGGCGGCAGCGGAAAAATAACAGCTTCAACCGGGCGGGAGTTGCGCCACAGGAACTTGAAGCTGCGAGGGAGTCTACCGGAGGCCGTTGCAAAGCCAAGGCGGAAAATCCGAACGATCTTTGGCAATTGTTCGGAAAGGCCTTGGTAAGTCGGTCCGGGTTTGGGTCGAACGCGTAATCATACCTTATAATTTTGGATGTTTTGAAGGAAACGGATGGCACTTTTTGCCATCGCCGCCCCCTTTTTCGAACTTGTCCTATTGCGTCGTAACTTGCTGTCGCAGCGTCGTTTTTTTCGTGTTGCGGCGGTCCACCACATTTTCCGGTGACTGCATGGCTCTGACCCTGACCGATGTTAAGCGCATCGCGCATCTCGCGCGGCTCGAACTGGCCGACGCCGACGCTGAGCACACGCGTGCCCAGCTCAATGATTTTTTCGGGCTCGTCGAGCAAATGCAGGCGGTCGATACCACCGGCATCGCCCCGCTTGCCCATCCGATCGAGCAGATCGAAGACGTCGCGCTGCGTCTGCGTAACGACGCGGTAACCGAGACCGTCGAACGCGAAGCTTTCCAACGCCCGGCGCCGGCCGTGCAAGACGGCCTGTATCTCGTGCCGAAGGTGATCGAGTAAGACCCGCGCGGCAACCCCGGCGCGGCGCGCGAGCCCGCGCGGCAGGGCGCTCCGCGCAACGGGCGCGCGTGTCCGCCAGAGCCGGCTTTCGCGGCCAGGTTCGCCGGCGGACAGCCGAACGCCTCCACGGCAGCGTGACTGCGCTGCCGCGCTTTCCAGGATAAAACGCAATGCATGAAAAAAGTCTGACCGAACTGCGCGCCGCACTGTCGGCCAAGGAATGCTCCGCAGTCGAACTGGCGCAGCTGTACCTCAAGCGGATCGACGCGGCCAATGGCCTGAACGCGTTCATCCAGGTCGACCACGAGCTCACGCTCGCGCAGGCGAAAGCCGCCGACGCGCTGCTCCACACCGGCCACGCCGGCCCGCTGGCCGGCCTGCCGATCGCCCACAAGGACGTATTCGTCACCAAGGGCTGGCGCTCCACCGCCGGCTCGAAGATGCTGGCGAACTACGAAAGCCCGTTCGACGCCACCGTGGTCGCGCGTTTGCAGAGCGCCGGCATGGTATGCGTGGGCAAGACCAATATGGACGAGTTCGCGATGGGCTCGTCCAACGAGAATTCGTACTTCGGCCCCGTGCAAAATCCGTGGGACCGCCAGTCGGTGCCGGGCGGTTCGTCGGGCGGTTCGGCGGCGGCCGTGGCCGCGCGTCTCGCGCCCGCTGCCACCGGCACGGACACCGGCGGCTCGATCCGTCAGCCGGCGTCGTTCTCCGGCATCACCGGCATCAAGCCGACCTATGGCCGCGTGTCGCGTTACGGGATGATCGCGTTCGCGTCGTCGCTGGATCAGGGCGGCCCGATGGCGAAGAGCGCCGCCGACTGCGCGACGCTGCTCAACGCGATGGCCGGCTTCGACGAGCGCGATTCGACCAGCCTCGAGCGCGACGACGAAGACTACACGCGCTACCTCGGCAAGCCGTGGAAGGAAGACGGCGCGGACAAGCCGCTCGCCGGCTTGCGCATCGGCCTGCCGAAGGAGTACTTCGGCGCGGGTCTGGCCGACGACGTGCGCGCGTCGATCGACGCGGCGCTCAAGCAGTACGAAGCGCTCGGCGCCACGCTCGTCGATGTCTCGCTGCCGAAAACCGAACTTTCGATCCCGGTGTACTACGTGATCGCGCCCGCCGAGGCGTCGTCGAACCTGTCGCGTTTCGACGGCGTGCGCTTCGGCCATCGCGCTGCCGAATACCGCGATCTGCTCGAGATGTACAAGAAGTCGCGCGCCGAAGGCTTCGGCCCGGAAGTGAAGCGCCGCATCATGGTCGGCGCCTATGTGCTGTCGCACGGCTACTACGACGCGTACTACCTGCAAGCGCAAAAGATTCGCCGCATCATCGCGCAGGACTTCCAGGAAGCGTTCAATCACTGCGACGTCATCATGGGACCGGTCGCGCCGTCGGTGGCGTGGGATCTCGGCGCGAAGGGCGACGATCCGGTGCAGATGTATCTGGCCGACATCTACACGTTGTCGGTGAGCCTCGCCGGTTTGCCGGGCATGAGCGTGCCGTGCGGCTTCGGCGCGGGCGCGAATGCGCAGCGTCCGGTGGGTCTGCAGATCATCGGCAACTATTTCAATGAAGCCCGGATGCTGCAAGTGGCCGACGCGTTCCAGCGCGCGACCGACTGGCACCGCAAAGCACCGGCAGGAGTGTGAGCACCATGGCCAAACAATGGGAAGTCGTGATCGGTCTGGAGACCCACGCGCAACTGTCGACTCAATCGAAGATTTTTTCGGGCGCGGCCACGCAGTTCGGCGCCGCGCCGAACACGCAGGCCTGCCCCGTCGATCTGGCGCTGCCGGGCACCTTGCCGGTGTTGAACCGCGGCGCGGTCGAGCGCGCAATCCAGTTCGGCCTCGCGATCGGCGCGACGGTGGCGCCGCGCAGCATCTTCGCGCGCAAGAATTATTTCTACCCCGATCTGCCGAAGGGCTATCAGATCAGCCAGTACGAAATTCCCGTCGTGCAGGGCGGCCAGGTGACGATTCAGGTGCCGGCCAATGAGAAGGCGGGCAAGCCAGCGTACGAGAAGGTCGTCAACCTCACGCGCGCTCACCTCGAGGAAGACGCGGGCAAGTCGCTGCACGAAGACTTTGCGGGCATGACCGGCATCGACCTGAATCGCGCCGGCACGCCGCTGCTCGAAATCGTCACCGAGCCGGAAATGCGCAGCGCGGTGGAAGCGGTGGCTTACGCGAAGACACTGCACACGCTCGTCACGTGGCTCGGCATCTGCGACGGCAACATGCAGGAAGGCTCGTTCCGTTGCGACGCGAACGTATCGGTGCGACCGGTCGGTCAGGCGGAATTCGGCACGCGTGCGGAGATCAAGAACCTGAACTCGTTCCGCTTCCTCGAAGAAGCGATCCAGTACGAAGTGCGCCGCCAGATCGAATTGATCGAAGACGGCGGCACGGTGGTGCAGGAAACGCGTCTGTACGACCCGGACAAGCGTGAAACGCGTTCCATGCGCAGCAAGGAAGACGCGCACGACTATCGCTATTTCCCCGACCCCGATCTGATGCCACTCGTGATCGACGCGGCGTGGATCGAGCGCGTGAAGGGCGAGATGCCGGAGCTGCCGGTGGCGATCCAGCAGCGCTTCGTGTCGCAATACGGCCTCACGCCGTACGACGCCAACGTGCTGACCGCGAGCAAGGCCATGGCCGCGTACTACGAAGCGGTGGTCGGCAAGATCGGCCCGGCCAACGCGAAGGTCGCGGCGAACTGGCTGATGGGCGAAGTGTCGTCGCAACTGAATCGCGAAGGGCTGGAGATCGACGCGTCGCCGGTGTCGTCCGCGCAACTCGCGCTGCTGTTGCAACGCATTGCCGACGGCACCATCTCGAACAAGATCGCGAAGGAAATCTTCCTCGCGATCTGGGAAGAGAAGGCCACCGACGAAGCCGCCGCCGATCGCATCATCGAAGCGAAGGGGCTCAAGCAGATTTCGGATACCGGCGCGCTGGAAGCGATCATCGACGAAGTGCTAGCCGCGAACCAGAAGTCGGTCGAGGAATTCCGCGCCGGCAAGGAAAAGGCGTTCAACGCGCTGATCGGTCAGGCGATGAAGGCGACCAAGGGCAAGGCCAATCCCGCGCAGGTGAACGAACTGCTGAAGAAGAAGCTGTCCTGAGTTGAAGACATACGGCCCGGGCGTTCACGCGCGGGCCATCACGGGCTGTTGCCGGAAACGAAAGTGGGGCAGCGGCCCGTTTCATTTTGCGGGCCCGCTTTTGCGACCCCCGAACGCAGATCACGGAGTGTGTGGATGGCGAAGCAACCCGAACTCGACGATTTCCGCGTGCCGTATTTCGACAACGGCAAGAAAAAAACCAAGTTTTCTCTCAACGATTTCGACCCGGGCGCGAAGCCGTTTTCAACCGGCTCGAAAGACACGGACCGCGATCGGCTCGCGGAGATCGGCGCGCAGCTCGAAATGCAGCAGGAGTGCCTGCACGCGCAGCAGAAGCGTCGCGTGTTGCTGGTGCTGCAAGGCATGGACACGAGCGGCAAGGACGGCACGATTCGCGCGGTGTTTCACGACGTCGATCCGCTCGGTTTGCGCATCGTGCCATTCAAGGCGCCGACGCCGGTCGAACTCGCGCACGATTTTCTGTGGCGCGTCCATTCGCAGGCGCCCGCCGCCGGCGAGCTGACGATCTTCAACCGCAGCCACTACGAAGATCTGCTGGTGCCCACCGTGCGCGGCGAACTGGATGCGCAAGCCTTCGAGCAGCGCTGCTGCCACATTCGCCAGTTCGAAGAGATGCTCGCGTATAGCGGCACGACCATCGTCAAGTGCATGCTGCATATTTCGAAAGACGAGCAGCGGGTGCGTCTGCAAGCGCGTATCGACGACCCGAGCAAGCACTGGAAATTCGACGTATCCGATCTCGAAGCGCGCAAGCAATGGGACGCTTATCAGTCGGCCTATCGCGACGCGCTCGCGATGACGTCGACCGATTACGCGCCGTGGTACGTGATTCCGGCCGACTCGAAGACGCATCGCAACGTGATGGTCGCCGAGTTGTTGCTGCGTGTGCTGCAGGAACTGAAGCTCGAATATCCGCCTCCCAAGGAATCGCTGAAGGGCATCAGGGTCGAGTGACCTTGCCCGTTAGCGGCCAGAAACGAATTGAACATAAAAGGAACGACATGTTGCGTGTGATTACCGCCAACCTGAACGGCATCCGCTCGGCGGCGAAGAAAGGTTTTTTCGAATGGTTCGGCGAACAGAATGCCGACGTGCTGTGCGTGCAGGAAATCAAATGCTCGCAGGACGACATGACGCCGGAATTCATGGCGCCGCACGATTTCACCGGTTATTTCCAGCACGCGGTGAAGAAGGGTTATAGCGGCGCGGGCGTATACACGCGTCACGAACCGGACGAAGTGGTGATCGGCTTCGGCAGCGAGGAGTTCGACCCGGAAGGGCGCTATGTCGAGCTGCGTTTCGGCAAGCTGTCGGTGGTTTCGGTATACGTGCCGTCGGGTTCGAGTGGAGACGAACGCCAGCAGGCCAAGTTCCGTTTCATGGACGAGTTCATGCCGCATCTGGCCGAACTGGCCCGGGAGCGCGAAGTGATCGTGTGCGGCGATGTGAACATCGTCCACAAGGAAATCGACATCAAGAACTGGAAAAGCAACCAGAAGAACTCGGGCTGCCTGCCGGAAGAGCGCGCGTGGCTGACCAGACTGTTCGATGAGGTGGGCTACGTCGACGTGTTCCGCACGCTCGACCAGCGGCCGGAGCAGTACACGTGGTGGAGCAATCGCGGCCAGGCTTACGCGAAGAACGTCGGGTGGCGCATCGACTATCAGATCGCGACGCCGGGCATCGCGAGCAAGGCGAAGCGCACCGACGTGTTCCGCGATATCAAGTTCAGCGACCATGCGCCGCTGACGGTCGACTACGATCACAAGGTCAAGAAGTAAGCACGTCCCGGCCCGCTCCGCTCGACTTCAGTCGGCGGCCGTTTTACGGCGCGGGCGTCCGATGCCCGCGTAATCCGGCAACTCATCCACGGTCTTGCCGATCGCCTTCGCATAGAGCGGCAGCATGTCCGGCAGACGCTTGATGATGTCCTGCCGACGCGCCGGCGTGTACGGGTGCACGTAGATGAAGCCGCGCTCGCGATCGCCGCGCGTCGCTTGCGCGAGCTTGTCCCACAGCGTGACCGCCGCGCGCGGATCGAAGCCCGCGCGTGACGCGATGTCACTGCCGATCACGTCGGCCTCGGTTTCGTCGGTGCTCTCGTACTTCATTTCCAGCAGGCGCGAGCCGATGCCGAGCGGCGCCGCGCCGAGATCGGCCAGCCCGAACAGCTGCGGGATCGTGCCGGACGAATCGAGCTGGCTGGCCTGGAGTTGGCCAAGCCGCTCGCGCGCATGCTCGCGCAGCGCATGCGCGATCTCGTGGCCGATCAACATGCCGAGTTCGTTGTCGTTCAGACGCGGGCGGTCGAGCAGTCCGCCGTAGACGACGATCTTGCCGCCAGGCAGGCAGTACATGCGGATATCGGTCGAGCGCA
Source organism: Paraburkholderia sediminicola (assembly GCF_046026895.1). GTDB lineage: Bacteria > Pseudomonadota > Gammaproteobacteria > Burkholderiales > Burkholderiaceae > Paraburkholderia > Paraburkholderia sediminicola_C. Next base: position 128,246 of record NZ_JAQQEU010000001.1, on the reverse strand, counting down.
CCACTGCTACATCCCACTTCCAGCCCTTGGCCCGCTCGTTCCATTTCAACGAGTACGGAATCATCCGGTCGACGATGGACCGCACGCGCGTGACGTGCGCGTCGGTGTCGGCGTACAGGCGCTTCGCGTGTTCAGCGCCATAGGCAATCTGGTTGAACTCTTCAGCGGCTTGCGCCTCGAGCACCGGCGATGGGATCAGGTTGCGGAATACCAGGTAGTCGCCGTAACGCAACTGCGTGTTTGAAGTGTTTGGCGTGTAAGGCGGCGGGGACGCAGGGGGCGCCGACGTCGCGGCCGGTGTCTTCGCGGTGACGGGCGGCGGGGCTTGCGGTGTCGCAGAGGGCGGCGCGGCAGCCGGCGCGCTGCCGGCATTCGGCGAACTGGTCGGGTTCGTCGCGTTAGGGGCGCTGTTGGGCGTCGCCGCCGTCGCGCTGTCGGCGTTTGCTGCGGCCGCAGCGGACTTCGCGGTCGGCGGCGTGCCAGTGGCGGTCGCGGGCGCCGCCGCACTGGCTGCCGATGTGGCCGCCGACGTGGCCGCCGATGTGGCCGCCGATGTGGCCGCGTATGCGCTCGAAGGCATGACCCACGCGAGGCTGCCCGCACAGCCGAGCGCACATACCGCACCCAGCGCCGCGCGTCTCGCGTTGAACCCGAACGATGGCGCGCGCTTCATGCACAGGCGCAGCGCGCGAGTCGAGAGTCGCGCGTTCACGACCGCTCTCTCCACGGCGCGATACGCAACAGAAGCAGCATGCCGGGCAACGCAAGCGCGGTACACACGATGAAGTAATCGAACCAGCCGATCTGCGCGACCACGTAGCCGCTCGCCGCCGATGCCAGCGTGCGCGGCACCGAAGCGAGGCTCGTGAACAGCGCGAACTGGGTGGCCGTGTAGCGCGGGTCGGTGGTGCTCGCGATGTACGCGGTGAACGCGGCCATCGTCAGCCCGGTGGCGAAGGTTTCGAAGCCGTAGACGAGCGCCAGCGCGACCGAGCGCGGCTCGAGCTCGACGGCCCAGTCGATACCTACCAGCGCCAGCAGCCTGGTCGTGCCCTCGCTCAGCCAGACGGCGATGTCGTAAATCGCTGTGAGACCGGGCGATGTCGGGCCGAGATGCGCGAGCCACGCGAAGCCGAGCGTCGACACCATCTGCAGGATGCCGAAGATCCACAGGCCCCTGCCGATGCCGATCTTCATCAGCCAGATTCCGCCGACAATACCGCCCGCGAGACTCGCGCCGAATGCGGTGGTCTTCGCGATCACGCCGATCTGCGTGCGCGAAAAACCGATGTCGAGAAAGAACGAGGTGGACAGCGTGGTCGCCATCGTGTCGCCAAGCTTGTACAGAAAGATGAAGCCGAGCACGAACAGCGCGCCGCGCCAGCCGTCGCGCTGAATGAATTCCTTGAACGGCTGCACGATCGCTTCGCGCAGGTTCTTCGGCGGCGTGCCGTGCACTTTAGGCTCGCTGACCACCAGCGTCATCGCCATGCCCGGCAGCATGAACGCAGCCGTGACGATAAAGACAGTGGCCCACGGCAAATGGTCGGACAGAATCAACGCAAGCGAGCCGGGCACCAGCGCCGCGATCTTGTAGGCATTCACATGCACCGCGTTGCCGAGACCCTGCTGCGTATCGCTCAACAGTTCGCGCCGGTATGCGTCGATCACGATGTCCTGGCTCGCGCCGAAAAACGCGACCAGCGCCGTCAATGCCGCGACGGTCCAGATCGAATCGCGCGGCGACACGAAGCCCAACGCCGCGATCGCGCCGCCCACCAGAATCTGCGTGACCAGCATCCAGCCGCGCCGTCGGCCCGGCCGCCAGCCCGGAAAGCGCGGCACATAGCGGTCCATCAGCGGCGCCCAGATGAATTTCCAGGTATACGGGAACTGGATCAGCGCAAAGAGGCCGATTTCCTTCAGGTTGACGCCTTCGGAGCGTAGCCACGCCTGCACCAGATAGACGAGCGTGAACAGCGGCAACCCCGACGTAAAGCCGAGAAAGACGCAGATCAGCATGCGCGTATTCAGGAACGCGCGCCAGCCGGGATGTTCTTCGTGAGCGGTAAGTGCAGGCGCCTCGTGCGGCGGGTTCGACATGTGGATAGCTTGCGTTAGCTTTTCTTGACGCGATAGACCGCAAGACTACCACGCCAGTTCACGCCCCAGCGCACCACCTGTCCGTCGTGCAGCACGACGCGGTCGAGAATTTCGATGCCGACTTCCGGCGCGAGCGCTTCGAAGTCCTTGATCGTCAGCACCCGCACGTTCGGCGTGTTGTGCCATTGATAGGGCAGCGACTTCGACACCGGCATGCGACCCTGCAGCACTGACAACCGGTGCGCCCAGTAGCCGAAATTCGGAAACGACACGATGCATTCCTTGCCCACACGCACCGTCTCGCGCAGGATCGCGGCGGTCTGATGAATGGTTTGCAGCGTCTGCGACAGAATCGCGAAATCGAAGCTGCCGTCTTCGAACAGGCGCAGCCCGTCTTCCAGATTCTGCTGGATCACGTTGACGCCGTTTTGCGTCGACGCCAGCACGCCGGCGTCGTTGATCTCGATGCCGTAGCCCTGCACGTCGAGTTCTTCGGTCAACAGCGACAGCAGCGAGCCGTCGCCGCAGCCCAGATCCAGCACGGTGGCGCGCGGTTCGACCCAGCGGGCGATCGCGCGGAAGTCCGGGCGCAACGCCAGGTAATCGAGTGCTCGCTGGTTCATGCGTTCACCTCGTTCGCAATACGTTCGTAGTAGGCGCGCAGCACGTTGTGATAGCGCGCGTCGTCGAGCAGGAAGGCGTCGTGGCCGTGCGGCGCGTCGATCTCCGCATAGGTGACGGTGCGCTTGTGGTCGAGCAGTGCCTTCACCAGTTCACGCGAGCGGGCCGGCGCGAAACGCCAGTCGGTCGTGAAGCTCGCGATCAGATACTTGGCCGTGGTGTGCGCGACCGCTGCCGTGAGATCGCCGTCGAAGGCTTTAGCCGGGTCGAAGTAATCGAGCGCGCGGGTGATCAGCAGGTAGGTGTTCGCGTCGAAGTAGTCGGCGAACTTGTCGCCCTGGTAGCGCAGGTACGACTCCACTTCGAACTCGACGTCGAAGTTGAAGTTGTACGCGTCCAGCGCGCCTTCCGCGCGGCGCAGCGAGCGGCCGAATTTCTCGGCCATGTCGTCGTCCGACAGGTACGTGATGTGGCCGATCATCCGCGCGACACGCAGGCCGCGCTTCGGTTTCACGCCGTGCGCGTAGTAGTTGCCGCCGTGGAAGTCGGGGTCCGAGAGGATCGCCGAGCGCGCGACCTCGTTGAACGCGATATTCTGCGCGGACAGCTTCGGCGTGGACGCGACCACGATGCAGTGCGCGACACGCTCCGGATACATCATGCTCCACGCGAGTGCCTGCATGCCGCCGAGGCTGCCGCCCATTACCGCGGCGAAACGCGTGATGCCGAATTGATCGGCGACGCGCGCCTGGGCGTTGACCCAGTCTTCCACGGTCACGACGGGAAACGTCGCGCCATACGGGACGCCGGTGGCCGGGTCGATACTCATCGGCCCGGTCGAGCCGAAGCACGAGCCCAGATTGTTCACGCCGATCACGAAGAACCTGTCGGTGTCGAGCGGTTTGCCCGGGCCGACCATGTTGTCCCACCAGCCGACATCCTTCGGATTGTCGGCGTATACGCCCGCGACATGATGCGACGCGTTGAGCGCATGACACACCAGCACCGCATTGCTGCGCGCGGCATTGAGCGTGCCGTAGGTCTCGACCATCAGGTCGTAACCGGCGAGCGAGCTGCCGTTCTGCAATTGCAGCGGCTCGGTGAAATGCATTTTCTTGGGAGCGACGATACCGATCGATTCCATTCATTCCGCCATTTAACAAAAACAGGGCGGCTAGACGGCGTCGGCAAAGCACGGAGGAAAGACTGTGTGCGCGGCTGACGACCTCTTTAGCCGCATTTATAGTGAACCGCGGGGGTCTCCCAGCGGCTCGCGCGCCCGCAATCGAGTCAGCAAATCGGCGCGTGATAGGTGTTGCAAGAGATTCGGAGCGCGGCGCCTGATGTGTCCGGGCGCCGCAGTCAGGCGCAAAGTATAGCGGAAAATCCCGCGCGGCAGCGTCGCTGGCGCACCCGCGACACGCCGCGTGCCGCGCGCACTACTGAAGAATCAGCAGCAGTTGCGCGTCGGCGTGGTCGGCGGGCGGACGCGCGAAACCGCTGCGCACGTAACGATGCCAGCGGCCGATGATGTAGCTCAACAGCAGGCTCGCGCGGATCGCGGGATCGTAGCCTGCGGGCAGCGGTACGGCGGCGTGTGCGGCGGATTGTGCGCCTTCGCCGTCAGCGGCATTCGCTTCCATCTGCGCCAGCCGCAAACACTGCTTCAGCGACGCCTCGATGCGCTCCAGCATCTGATTGACGCGCTCGGTCAGCCGTTCATGTTCGCCGACCAGGGCCTCGCACGTCAGCACGCGCGTCATGCCGGGATTCTTTGCGGGGAAGTTGAGCAACATCAATGCGATGGCGCGCGCTTGCAGCACGCCGTTGCTTTCCCGGTCGGCGATCTGGTTGATGAGGCCGAACAGCGTCTGCTCGATGAACTCGATCAGCCCTTCGAACATTTGCGCCTTGCTGGCGAAGTGGCGGTACAGCGCGGCTTCCGATACGCCGAGCCGGGCGGCGAGCGCCGCCGTGGTGATTTTTTCGCTTTTCGGCGCTTCCAGCATCGCGGCGAGCGTCTGCAGGATATGCACACGGCGTTCGCCCGGTTTCAGGCGCTGCGCGCGTTGCGCGGCCGGCGCAGCGGTTTCGTGTTCGGCTAAGGCTTCGTCAGGCTTGTCGATCGGCTGCATGGCTGTCGTCCCGGCTGCTGTCCCTTCCATCGAACCGAGCGGCTGCCCAGTCGTAGCGATTTTAACGAACGAATGCTCCGGTCGACATAGTGCGGCCGGCCGGTGCCCGGCAGACGCGTCGGCACGCCGTCCGCGTGCGGCTTGCGCGGCAGATGTCCGGTGATCCACACCGTGCGGATGCCGAGGCGCCGGTAGTTCTTCAGGTGCGAGCGCGTGTCTTCGACCAGGATCACGTCTTCGAGCGACACGTGCGCGTCGCGCATGGCCTTGCGCAACATCGCGTGGTCGGGCTTGGCGCGCCAGCGCCGGCGATCGCGCATGTGCTCGATCGCGATTACCTGCTCGAACAGACGCTCGATGCGCAGTTCGGCGAGCACCGCGCGCGCGTACGCTTCAGGGGCGTTGGTCAGCACGATCTTGCGGCCCGGCAGCGCCGCGACGATCCGCGCGATGCCGCGCTCGTGACGGATCATCGAGCCGAGATCGGGGAATGTGTGCACGACCTTCAGGAAGTCGTTCCCGTCGAGCGGGTGGTGGCGCGTCAGGCCGAGCAATGCCGCGCCGTAGCGCTGCGTGTAGCCGGTGCGCAGCCGGTTGGCTTGGTCGATGTCCACTTGCAGCGCGTCGATGATGTACTGCGTCATCCCCTGGTTGATTGCCGGGAAGATTGCGTGTGAGGCGTGATGCAGCGTGTTGTCGAGATCGAACAGCCAGACCGGCTTGCCACCCGCGATATGCGGACGACGGCGTCGGGAGGTGAGGGTGCGCATGATGGAGGACGCCGGTCAGGCGCGGACAGTCGCTGCGCGCCGCGAACGCGGACGGTTCACGGCGCGGGCGGAGGAAGAGGGGAGCGCTGGCTGACGCACAGAGGCGGCGCGTGGCGAGCCGCTGCGGGCGGGGAGGTTGGCGTGTGGAGCGTGTGGGCCGCCGGTGCCTCCTGTGCAGCGTATGGCATCGGTGCCGTACCCGCTGCATGGCCCGGCAGGCATGCCGCACGACACACGCCGCGCGCCGGTGCGACGCGCGGCGTGTGCCGGGTTTGAGGCAGGAATCAATGCGAACGGATCATCGTGCCGAACGGCTGTTCGGTGAGAATTTCCAGCAGCACCGAGTGTTCGATACGGCCGTCGATGATGTGCACCGAGCGCACGCCGCTCTTGGCCGCGTCCAGCGCCGACGAGATTTTCGGCAGCATGCCGCCGGAGATCGTGCCGTCGGCGAACAGACCGTCGATTTCGCGCGCTGACAGGTCGGTCAGCAGATTGCCTTCCTTGTCCATCACGCCCGGGATGTTGGTCATCATCACGAGCTTTTCGGCGTTCAGTACGACTGCCAGCTTGCCCGCCACCAGGTCCGCGTTGATGTTGTACGACAGGCCGTCTTCGCCGAAACCGATCGGCGAGATGACCGGAATGAACGCGTCGTCCTGCAGCGCTTTCACGACGGCGGGGTTGATCGCCTCGACTTCGCCCACCTGGCCGATGTCGACGTACTGGCCCGGATTGTCACGGTCCGGCATCAGCATCTTGCGCGCGTGGATCAGGCCGCCGTCCTTGCCGGTCAGGCCGACCGCGTGGCCGCCGAAGTGATTGATGAGCGTGACGATGTCCTGCTGCACTTCGCCGCCGAGCACCCATTCGACGACTTCCATCGTCTCTTCGTCGGTGACGCGCATGCCCTGAATGAACGTGCCTTGTTTGCCGATCTTCTTGAGCGCCTGGTCGATTTGCGGACCGCCGCCGTGCACGATGACCGGATTGATGCCGACCAGTTTCAGCAGGATCACGTCGCGTGCGAAGCCTTGCTTCAGCCGCTCCTCGGTCATGGCGTTGCCGCCGTATTTGATGACCACGGTCTTACCGTGATACTGGCGAATGTAGGGCAGCGCCTCGGCCAGGATTTCAGCCTTCAGGGTGGGCGCGATCTGCGAAAGGTCGGGAAGCTCGGACATGGCGGCAGGCTCAGGCACGGAACAGTTAAAACAGGGCGAATTGTACAGGACTGGCGCGCTGCAACAGGGTTTTCGATAATGGCGCGGGCGCTGGGCGGCATGGGCGTTGCGCGCTGCGCAATGGCGGCACGCGGCCCTCGATCGGCGATCAAGCTTAACGTGCTTGCGTGACGCTTATGAATTAGCCGAATGGACGACTCACGCGGGCTTGCCAGACGTGGCATCATTTCCTGACCGATGCCTCCGGATACCCCGGCCCGTGATGAAACCGTCCGCTTCCCGTTCCAAAAGCAGCGCGCACTGCCCGCGCTGCGGTAACGCGTTCGACTGTGCCATGCAGGCGCAGCCGTCCGAGTGCTGGTGCCGCGAGATGCCGCCATTGCCGGCGGACAGGCTCGATCCGCGCAGCCGCTGTCTGTGCCCGGAATGTCTGGCCGCGGAGATCGCCCGAGCGGCTCAGGCGGGGCAAGGCGCTGATTTGTCCTGACGCGCGCGGGCTTTGGCATGTCGCGCGCACGTAGCGGCGCCGCAATGTCTACGTGCCGTTCAGATAAGCAGCGCGAGGCTGGGCCGCCAGCATGCGCAGGTCATGGGCCATGGCTTGCAGCGCCGGCTGCCATTCGCCGAACCTGGGCTGCCGGTAGAGCGTCACGCTCGGATACCACGGGCTGTCGTTGCGCTCGAGCAGCCAGACCCAGTGCGGATTGACGTCGAGCAGCACCCAGGTGCGCTGGCCGAGCGCGCCGCTCAAATGCGCCGCTGACGTGCACACCGTGATGACCAGATCGAGTTCGCTGACAAACGCGGCAGTATGGTCAAAGCTCGCCAATTCGGCGGTGTAGTCGGTCAACGGCAGACCGGCCGCGCGCGCGGCGGCAACGTCGGCGGTCGCGCCCGGTTGCAGCGAATAGAACGCCACGTCCTGCATGCCGCCGAAATGCTCGGCATAGCGTTCCCAACCGACGCGCCGGAACGGATTGCGCTGATGGCCGAGGCTGCCGGTCCATGTCAGCCCGACTTTGAGTCGCGATTCTCCAGCTAGCCGCTTGCGCCACGACTCGCGCGCTGCCGTATCCGCGAGCAGATACGGCGTCGAGGCCGGGATCGTCTCCACGCGGGTGTTGAAGATTAGAGGCAGGCTGAGCAGCGGGATCTCGTAGTCGAACGGCGGCATCGATTCGACGCCGCCGCCCGCCGAGTACTGGTCCACGTGGGAGCCGAGGCTGCGTGCGAGCAGCGCACCCATGTGCGGGAACGAATTCCAGTGCAGACGGCCGCCTTCGCGATGAACACGCTCGGCCAGCATCGGAATATAGCGGCAGAACTGCAGCACGTCGCCCATGCCTTGCTCGCCCCACACGAGTAGCGTCTTGCCGGCGAGCGGTTCGCCCCGCCAAGTCGGCGCGGGCATCTGCGGGCGATTGCCGCCGAGTTCCACCGAGCCGTCCCAGCGCGCTTCGTGCGATAACCAGCCGCCCGCGTAATCGCCGCGCATGAGTTGCAGCATCGCGAGGTTGGAGTGCATGGCGGCGTCGTGCGGAGCCAGCGTGCAGGCCGTTGTTGCGGCTTGCGCCGCTTCCGTCCAGCGTTGCGCTTCGCGTAGCGCCAGCGCATAGTTGTTATGCGCCAGCGGACTGAGCGGCGCGACCTGCACGGCGCGTGCGCCCGCCTCGAGCGCGTTCGGCAGATCCAGACTCATGCGGTACACATTGGAGAGATTGGTCCAGCCCTCCCCATTGTCGGGATCGTCGCGCGTTGCGCTTTGCAGAAGCGCAAGCCGCTCGCTGACGTCCCCGCCGGTGAGCATCAGCGCAACGGCGAGATTGTTGCGCAACAGCGGCAGCGCCGGTTCAATGGCGAGCGCGCGGCGATAATGGGCGATGGCTTCGCGATGCCGATCGGCCATTTGCAGCGTATAGCCGACACGAAAGTGCGACAGAGCGCGATTCGGATCGAGTTGCGCAATAATGACGGCGAGTTCGATAGCATCGTCATGACGGTGCCGTTCGAGCAACGCAGTGATGAGGGACTGGAGCGAAGCGTCGTCGAATGGATGCTGTTGCGTCGCAGCGGCAAGCCATTCAGCGCCGGTTTCTGGCATGCCGTTGTCGCGGGCTTCAGCGGCTTCGCGCAAATAATTCAGGAAAGCTGATGAGGCGTTGGCTTCGCGATTGGGAGTGGGCAGCATGGGCGGCGCGGCGAAAGGGCCGAGAGTGAAAAGCCCGCCCGTGCGACGTTGTTGGAAATGCACCATGTTATGGCAGCAGCGCGGTGACGTGAATCGGAACCGTCCGAAAGGTGAACTAGTGTGATGCATCGTATAACCAATACCGGCCGGGTCAATCTGGGCCATTTGTTCTGGCTGCGCAGCCTCGCCATCATCGGCCAGCTCCTGACGATCGCAATCGTGCAGATCTTCATCGGCGTGCATCTGCCGTTGCCCGCAATGCTGCTCGTGATCGCTCTCGAAGTGATCTTCAACGCCCTCACGTGGTGGCGCGTGTCGCAGCAGCGGCCCGAATCCAATATGGAATTGTTCGGCCAGATCTGGGTTGATCTCGGCGCGCTGTCCGCCTTGCTGTTTCTCTCCGGCGGCACCACCAATCCCTTCGTTTCGCTCTACCTGCCATCATTGGCAATCGCCGCCGCGGTGTTGCCATGGCACCTGATGGCCTGGCTCGCGGCATTCGCCGTGGCCTGCTATGCGGTGCTCAGTTTCGATTCCGTGCCGCTGAATCTCGACAATCCCGCGAATCTCTTCGACTACTATCGTGCCGGCATGTGGGTGAACTTCATGGTGAGCGTCGGGCTGATCGCATGGTTCGTCGCGCGTATGTCTCGGGCGCTGCGGCTACGTGACGCAGCGCTCGGAGAAGCGCAGCAGCGCTTGCTTCACGACGAACGCGCGGTCGCGCTCGGTGTCCAGGCCGCCACCGTGGCACACGAAATCGGCACGCCTCTGTCTACAATCGCGATGTTGTCCGAGGAACTACGGGACGCGGCACGCAGCGACAAAGGGCTCGCGCCTTACAGCGCCGATCTCGAATTGCTCGAACAACAGATGACGTTGTGCACATCGGCGCTCGCGCGCTTGCGCAGCCGCGCGTCGACGACGACCAATCGGCAGCCGGTCGGCGAATGGCTCGAGTCGTTTGCCGAGCAGTGGCGCTTGCGTCATCCGCATGTGAAGTTCGAGCGTATCGGCGTGCCGCCCCCGGAAGTCAGTCTTGACGATACGGTGGCCGTGAGCCAGATTCTCACGATTCTGCTCGACAACGCCGCGCGCGCGAGCCGCGATCACGTGACGCTGTCGTGCTCGCTCGCGCCGCGCGGCGACCACATCATGTTTGAAGTCTGCGATGCGGGGCCGGGCATTCCGGCTGCGTTACGCGGCTTGCTCGGTGCGATGCCGGTGGACAGCACGCAGGGCGGACATGGCGTGGGTCTCTATCTGGCCTTTTCGGCGGCGGCGCGTCTGAAGGGTTCGGTCGAGTTGACCGATGTCAGCGCGATCGCGCCGCGCGGCACGCGTGCGGTGCTGAGACTGCCATTCGCCGGGCGCAAATTATCCGGCGCGGCCCTGCAGGGCGCCGCGCCAACCAACACGGAGAAACAGGCATGAGCGAAAAGAATTTTCTGGTGATCGACGACGACGAGGTGTTCTCCGGCATCCTCGCTCGCGGTCTGACCCGGCGCGGCTACACGGTGAGCGAAGCGCACAATGCCGACGAAGCGATCAGGCTCGCGAACCAGCAGAAGTTCAGTGAGATCACGGTGGATCTGCATCTGGGCCACGACTCCGGCCTCACGCTCGTCGCGCCACTGCGCGATTTACAACCCGATGCGCGGATGCTGGTGCTGACCGGCTATGCGAGCATTGCCACCGCTGTGCAAGCGGTGAAAGACGGCGCGGACAACTACCTCGCGAAGCCCGCCAACGTCGAAACGATTTTGTCGGCGCTGCAAAGCGAAGCGAGCGCGCTGCAAGCGGAAGAGGCGATCGAGCATCCCACGCCGTTGTCGGTCGCGCGCCTGGAGTGGGAGCACATTCAGCGTGTGCTCGCGGAACACGGCGGGAATATTTCGGCCACCGCGCGCGCGTTGAATATGCATCGTCGAACATTGCAGCGCAAGCTGGCGAAGCGGCCGGTCAAACAGTAAGTGCGCCTATGCGCAAGCGGTGAAAAAACGACAACGGGCTACCTCGTCAAAGGCAGCCCGTTTTTTACGCGTCATGTTTGACCTGCGTCAGGCAATGCAAATAGTCTGACGCGACAACAGCACGAACATCACAGCACGTAGCGCGACAGATCCTCGTCGTCGGCCACTTCGTTCAGCGCGCGATCGACATATGCCGCATCGATCTGCACCGCTCTGCCCGAGTGATTGCCGGCCGAGAACGACACTTCCTCGAGCAGCTTTTCAATCACGGTGTACAGACGCCGTGCGCCGATGTTCTCGGTCTTCTCGTTCACCGAATAGGCGATCTCGGCAAGGCGGCGAATCCCGTCGTCGGCGAACTCGAGATGCACGTCTTCGGTGGCGAGCAGTGCCTGGTATTGCTTGACGAGGCTCGCATCGGTGGACACGAGAATCGATTCGAAGTCGTTCACCGACAGCGAGTCGAGTTCGACGCGAATCGGAAAGCGGCCCTGCAGTTCGGGGATCAGATCGCTCGGCTTGGCCAGATGGAACGCGCCGCTCGCGATGAACAGAATGTGATCGGTCTTCACCATGCCGTACTTGGTGTTGATCGTGGTGCCTTCGACGAGCGGCAGCAGATCGCGCTGCACACCTTGACGGGACACCTCGCCGCCGCCGGTTTCACTGCGCGACGCGATCTTGTCGATCTCGTCGAGGAACACGATGCCGTTCTGCTCGACGTTCTGCACCGCCTTGGCTTTCACCTCTTCGTCGTTGAGCATCTTGCCGGCTTCTTCGTCGGTGAGCACCTTCAGCGCTTCCTTCACCTTCATCTTGCGGCGCGTTTTCTTGCCGCCGCCGATGTTCGCGAACATCGAACGGATCTGTTCGGTCATGTCTTCCATGCCCGGCGGCCCCATGATGTCCATACCCACTTGCGGCTGTTCGACGTCCAGCTCGATTTCCTTGTCGTCGAGCAGACCTTCGCGCAGACGCTTGCGGAACGTCTGGCGCGTGCTGCTGCCTTCGTCGGCGGTGTCGACGGCGTTCGAACTCGCGCCGAAACCGATCGGGCGCGCGCCTGGCAGCAGGATGTCGAGGATGCGGTCCTCGGCCTGATCGCAGGCCTTGGTCCGCACTTTGCGCATTTCCGTTTCGCGGGTCTGCTTGACCGAGGTTTCCATCAGGTCGCGCACGATGCTGTCGACGTCGCGGCCCACGTAGCCGACTTCAGTGAATTTGGTGGCTTCGATCTTGATGAACGGCGCGTCGGCGAGCTTCGCCAGACGGCGCGCGATTTCGGTCTTGCCGACGCCGGTCGGTCCGATCATCAGAATGTTCTTCGGCGTGATTTCCTGGCGCAGCGGTTCGTCGACCTGTTGACGGCGCCAGCGATTGCGCAGCGCCACGGCCACGGCTTTTTTCGCGCGGCCTTGGCCGATGATGTGTTTGTCGAGTTCGGAGACGATCTCGGCGGGGGTCATTGTGCTCATCGTGGGTCCTTACTCGATCGTCTCGATAACGCGGTTGTGGTTCGTGTAGATGCACATGTCGCCGGCAATCTCCAGTGACTTCTCCACGATTTCCCGGGGCGACAGCTCGGTGTTGTCGGCGAGCGCCTTGGCGGCCGCTTGCGCATAGGCGCCGCCCGAACCGATCGCACAGATGCCGCCTTCGGGGTCGAGGACGTCGCCGTTGCCGGTGATGACGAGGGTGGTGGTCGCGTCCGCGGCGATCAGCATGGCTTCCAGACGACGCAGCATGCGGTCGGTGCGCCAGTCTTTCGCGAGTTCGACGGCGGCGCGCGTGAGATTGCCCTGGTGTTTTTCCAGCTTCGCTTCGAAGCGGTCGAGCAGCGAGAAGGCGTCGGCCGTGCCGCCGGCGAAGCCGACCAGCACTTTGCCGTTGTAGATGCGCCGGACTTTCTTCGCACCGCCTTTCATGACGATGTTGCCCAGGGTCACCTGGCCGTCGCCGCCGAGCGCGACCTTGTCGCCGCGGCGCACGGAGACGATCGTCGTGCCGTGAAATTGCTCCATATGCGTTCCTCTTTGCAAAACGGGTAGGGCGCGGCAGCGCGGCGCGCTACCGGATAAATCCTGAAAACGGACGGCGCGCGACGCTCGGGTTCAGGAGAGCCGGCGCGCGCTCGTGCAGCGCATGTCCGATTTATTTTAGGGCGTGCGCGGTCATATCAAGAGCTGCCAAAAGGCATAAGACAAAAACACGGGATTGGTACTGCGGCGGGAATGATGTGGCGGACCGCGCAAAGTGGGGAGGCGCCAGACGTACGCGCGTGCGGAAACCCACGACGATTGGCACTGAACCAGGTTTCGACAACGCCGCGCAGCGGCCGCGTGCGCTCGTCGTCGCCACTTCGCGCGAACAGCGCCGCACAAAAGAAAAAAGGCGCACGGTTCACCGTGCGCCTCTCGACGAAGCAGCGTATCAGGGCGCGGACCCGGAGCCGCGCCGCAAGCGTTCAGTCGCCGAACAGCTTCTGGCGCAGTTCGCGGCGTTCCTGGGCTTCGAGCGACAGGGTTGCCGTGGGTCGCGCGAGCAGACGCGGAATGCCGATCGGTTCACCGGTTTCCTCGCACCAGCCGTAGTCGCCGGAATCGATTCGCGCGATCGATTGCTGCACCTTCTTCAGCAGCTTGCGCTCGCGGTCGCGCGTGCGCAGTTCGAGCGCATGCTCTTCCTCGATCGTTGCACGGTCGGCCGGGTCCGGCACGATTACGGTTTCGCGCAGGTTCTCAGTCGTCTGGCCGGCATTGCGGAGAATGTCCGCCTGCAGCTGTTCGAGCTTGTTCTTGAAGAAGGCGAGCTGATCCTCATTCATGTAATCCTTGTCGCTCATCTTCAGGATTTCGGCTTCGGTCAAGAGTCGTTTCGTCGTCATCTGGCTTACTTCTTCAATGTGAGGCAAAACTCTTACATAGTGCCCGCACTTTCGTATTGCCCGCAAAGGCGCCTCGAAGACGCAAAGCGCCAAGGCGGGCACGGACGGTGGACTGTCGTGACGCCGAAGCGCCTGGCGCCCACACGCCGGGCGTCGCAACGCCAATGCGGGGCCGAACTCCTCTGGAAACCGATTCTCAAATGCTCCTGAGGCATTGCTCGCCGGCAGCTGGCTTTCTCAGGCTGCCGCAGCCGGCATTGTCGGCGTGTTTCCCGGACAAGATTTTCCGGCGCCGCGTCTGGCCCGGCGCGGATACGCGCTGACCGGGCAATTCGTTGTCATTCTCCAGTGGGCACGTATTGTAACTGAATCACAATCTTGCACCGCAACTAGCGAAAATCTCCTTACAGCGCATCGATATCCCGAAAATATAACGCGCGCCCGATCAAAAAGCGATGGTCGTGCGCGCTTTAATACAGCAGGGTTTTCACGTGCTTTTCACGTGCGCGACTTTTCGGCCGCCCTTCAGGCGGCTCGCGTGTATTCAGCAGATGATTAAGGGTGCGAGCATGCGTGCGAGGTGCATGCCCGGAGCGGCAGGGCGCGATGCGCACCTCGTTCAGTGCGCCGGACACCGCGCGCCCCATGCGCCGCCAACTGGAAGAACGCTCAGGCGAGGCAGGCGTCGAGACCGTCGGTGATCAGGTCCTGCGGCAGTTCGATGCCGATGAACACCATCTTGTTGGTCTTCTTCTCGACCGGTTGCCACTTCGCGGCCAGATCGCTGCCCATCATCTGATGCACGCCCTGGAACACGACCTTGCGATCGACACCCTTCATGTACAGCACACCCTTGTAGCGCAGCAGGCGTTCGCCGTAGATCTGCAGAATGCCGCCGAGGAAATCTTCCAGCTTGTTCGGATCGAACGGACGATCGTTGCGGTACACGAACGACTTGATCTTGTCGTCGTGATGCGCGTGGTGATGATGCGCGTGGTCGTGGCCTTCGTGGTCACACTGGCCGTGGTCGTGATCGCAGTTTTCGTGATCGTGGTCGGCGTGGGTGTGGCCGTGCTCGTCATGCGCGTGCGCGTGGCTATGCGCGTGTTCATCTTCGACGAGGAAGTCCGGGTCGATTTCCAGTTTCGAATTCAGATTGAAGCCGCGCAGGTCGAAGATTTCCTTGATGTCCGCCTCGCCGAAATTGACGACCTTGATCGCCGCCTTCGGGTTCATGTGCAGCAGACGGTGACGCAGATCGGCCACGTGGTTCTCGTCGACCAGATCGGCCTTGGTGATGAACAGGCGGTCGGCGAAACCGACCTGGCGCTGCACCACTTCGTGCTCGTCCAGTTGATGGTTCGCGTGCTTCGCGTCGACCAGCGTGATGATCGCGTCGAGCAGGAATTCGCCGGCGATCTGGTCGTCCATGAAGAACGTCTGCGCGACCGGGCCCGGATTCGCCAGACCGGTGGTTTCGATCACGACGCGGTCGAAGTCCACTTCGCCCGCCTGCTTCTTCGCGGCCAGATCGCCCAGCACGCGCGACAGGTCGCCGCGAATCGTGCAGCAGATGCAGCCGTTGCTCATCTGGATGATCTGCTCGCTCGTGTCCTGCACGAGGATCTCGTTGTCGATGTTCTCTTCGCCGAACTCGTTTTCGATGACGGCAATCTTCATGCCGTGTTTTTCGTTCAGGATGCGCTTGAGCAGGGTAGTTTTGCCGCTGCCGAGAAAGCCGGTCAGGATGGTGACTGGAATCATGTTGGTCGCCTGTAGGTCGTGAAACGATGCGTGATCGGAAGAAGAATAGGCCGGACGCGGCAGCCGGATGGCGCGCAGCCCGTCTAGCCGGTTATTGAAACATATCTGTCAAGCCCGCGCTGACGGGCGGGGTTCGAGCCGCTGCCGCGAGCGCCGCCCTGGCGCGAAATAACCCGGAAACTATGGGCAATCAGGCGATTTGCAACAGCAGGCCCTTCAGGTATTCGCCTTCAGGAAACGCCGTGAGCAACGGATGATCCACGCCCGCGCCGAGGCGCTTGAGAATGCGCGCGTCGACGCGCGCGTCTGCGGCCGCGCTGGACACGATCTTCTGGAACAGCTCGGAGTCGATCGCGCCCGAGCACGAGTAGGTGAACAGCAAACCGCCGGGGCGCAACAGCTTCAGGCCGGTCAGGTTGATGTCCTTGTAAGCGCGCGACGCGCGGTCCACGTGCTCGCGCGACGGCGCGAATTTCGGCGGATCGAGCACGATCAGGTCGAAGCGCTCGCCCTCGTCGTAAAGGCGGCGCAGCGTCTTGAACGCGTCGGCGTCGAGCCAGGTGGCGCGCGCGGCGTCGAAGCCGTTGGCCGTCACGTTCTGTTGGGCGAGCGCCAGCGCTTCGCCCGATGAATCGATCGAGACCACGCGTTTGGCTCCGCCCTTCAACGCCGCCAGCGAGAAGCCGCCGGTGTAGCAAAAACAGTTCAGCACGTCGCGATCCTGCGCGAGCTGCTGCACCAGCAGGCGGTTGTCGCGCTGGTCGACGTAAAAGCCGGTCTTGTGGCCGTTGCGCACGTCGACGTGATAACGCACGCCGTTTTCGCTCGCGATCAGGGCTTCGGACGGCGGTTCGCCCGCCAGCACGCCGGTGATCTGCTCCAGCCCTTCCTTCTGGCGAATCGACACGTCCGAGCGCTCGTAGACATTCGGGCAGCCGGTCGCGCCGACCAGCGCCGCGACGATCGCTTCCTTCCACGCCTCGACGCCCGCCGCCATGAACTGGCAGACGATCTGACTGCGCTGGCCTGCGTCGTCGGCGACGTAATGATCGACGATCAGGCCGGGCAGGCCGTCCGCTTCGCCAAAAATGAGTCGTACCGCGCCGGTGTCGCGCACCATCGTTTGACGATGGAGGAGCGCGCGCTGCACGCGGCGCTTGAAGAACGCGTGGTCGATCGGCTCGGCTTCGTCGAAGCTCCACACGCGCGCGCGAATCTGCGAATGCGGGCTGTAGGCGGCGCGCGCGAGAAAGCGGCCGTCGTGCGCGCGCACCAGCACGGTCGCGCCGGGCGCGGGATTGCCATCGACGCGGTCGATCGCGTTGGCATAGACCCACGGGTGGCGGCGCAGCAGCGATTTTTCTTTCGACGGTTTGAGCGTAACGGTATTCATCAGGGTGTCTGCAGAGCATTGGGCCGCGCGGCAACAAGCGCACGGAGCGGGGCCGGGAGCCGCACGAAGCGGCGTCAGTCGCGTTTTTTGGCGCGTGGATGCGCCTCGTCGTAGACGCGGGCGAGATGCTGGAAATCGAGCGCGGTATAGACCTGCGTGGCGGTGATGCTGGCGTGCCCTAGCAACTCCTGCACGGCGCGCAGATCGCCGCTCGACTGCAGCACGTGCGTGGCGAACGAGTGCCGCAGCACGTGCGGATGCACGTTGGCGGGAATGCCGGCGACCAGCGCCGCGCGCTTCACACGCTCACGCACGACATTGGGCGAGAGCCGATTGCCGCGCGCCGACAGAAACAGCGGATGCGGGTCGTGCTTCACCATCTGCCAACGCACCGCGAGCCACGCGTTCAGTGCGTCGACCGCCTTGCTGCCGACCGGCACCACACGGCGCCGCTTGCCCTTGCCGAGCACTTCGACCTCGGCGGATTCCCGCTTGAGCCAGCCGGCGGACCGGTAACCGTCGCTGTCGGCGAAACGGACGTCGAGGCCGACCAGTTCCGCGAGACGCAGCCCGGACGAGTAAAACAGTTCGAGCATCGCGTGATCGCGCAAACCTTCGGGCGATGCGGCGGCCGGGCTTTCCATCAGGCGCGCGGCGTCGTCGACGGAGAGGGCTTTGGGCAGCGTCCTCGCCTGCTTCGGCGCACGCACGGTGGCGACCGGATTAGCCGGCAGTTCGACGCGCCCGGCGAGCCAGCGGTAAAACGCGCGCCACGCCGACAACCGGTGGCTGATCGAGCGAGCCGTCAGCCCACCCGAATGCGCGCGCGAGACGGCGCCGCGAATGTCGACGGCGGTCAGGCTTTCCAGCGGCCGGCCTTTGGCCAGCAGCCTGAGTTCCTCGAGTTCGTGGGTGTAGCCGCGCAACGTATGCGCCGACAGCCGCCGCTCATGTTCGAGATTAGACAGGTAGGCGGCGATCGGGTCGGCGGCGGTCACGATGGGCTTCGGAGCGGCTGGCGCGGGCGAGCGTCGGTGAGCGCGCGCTCAGCGCGGCAGCAGACGGCTCAGCGCGGCGCTTGCCAGCGCGCCGATCTGCGTCAGGAAGTCGGTGGCCATGCCGTCGTGGAAACGGCGCGCGTCGGCCGAGCCCATCACCAGCAGGCCGAAGGTGGGCGCTTCCTCGTTGCCTTCGGGGTCGCGCAGCGCGAGCAGGGCGATCGATTCGGTGACGTGCGTCGACTCGGATGTCGCGTTGCCGGCTGCGTTGTCGTCGGCCCCGGCGCTGAGCGCCGGCACTAGCCACTGCGCCGCTTCGAAGCCCGTATTCGCGCCGCAGTACGGCGTGGTGAGGCTGCTGGCGAAAATGCGCACTTCCTCGCCGACATGGCGCGCGAAGTCGGCCTGGGCGTACGGCTCAGCCACATCCCACACGCGCAGCGCGGCTTGCGGCACGTCGAAGATGTCGCGCAAACCGTGGGCGATCGTGCGCGGCAGCCCGTACGGATCGCGCTCGGCCATCACGCGGATGGTCCAGCGGTTGAATTTCGACGCGATGCTGTCGTTCTCGTGACCGTAGCGCAGCAGCTCGGCGAGGCGTCGTTCGAGATGCTTGTTCTTGTCGCGCAGCATTTCCATCTGCCGCTCCTGCAGCGACACCGCGGCTTTGCCGTGCGGATTCGCGAGCCGGATGGTCGCGAGCATCTCCGCGTGTTCGGCGAAGAATTCGGGGTTGGCGAGCAGGTATTCGGCGACTTCGCGATCGTTCATGGTTTCGGCTAAAGGACTACAGGACGACGCCCTAGGGGCGGCGCATCGGTCAATCAGTTCAAGCGGGCAACGCGTCGGCCAGTTCGATCTCGCCTTCGAATACGGTCGAAGCGGGACCGGCCATCAGCAGCGGCTCGCCTTCACGCGTGTTGTCCCACGAAATGGTCAGCTTGCCGCCGTGCGTATGCACCAGCACCGGCGCGTCCAGCAGCCCACGCCGGATGCCGGCCGCGACCGCCGCGCAGGCGCCCGTGCCGCACGCCAGCGTTTCGCCCGCGCCGCGCTCGAAGACGCGCAGCTTGATCTCGCTGCGGCCGACGATCTGCATGAAGCCCGCGTTCACCCGCTGCGGGAACCGCGCATGGCGCTCGATCACGGGACCTTCGGTCAGCACCGGGAAGGCCTCGACATCGTCGACCACCTGCACCGCGTGCGGATTGCCCATCGACACCACCGAAATCCAGCGCGTCGTACCGTTCACGTCGAGCGGCCAGAGCGTGTCCGCGCCTTCCCGGCGGCCTTCGATGCCCTTGGTGGCGAACGGCACGCGTTCCGGGTCGAACACCGGCGCGCCCATGTCGACCACCACTTCGCCGTTGTCCTGCATCGTCAGCGTGATGATGCCTTTCTGCACTTGCACGCGTATGCTGCGCCGATCAGTCAGGCCGCTGTCGCGCACGAACTTGACGAAGCAGCGCGCGCCATTGCCGCAATGCTCGACCTCTCCGCCGTCGCAGTTGAAGATGCGATAGCGGAAATCGACGCCTTCCACGGCGGGTTTTTCGACCAGCAGCAATTGATCGGCGCCGACGCCGAAATGCCGGTCCGCGAGCGCGCGCACTTGAGCCGGCGTCAGGTTGACCGGTTGGGTGTAGCCGTCGAGCACGACGAAGTCGTTGCCCGCGCCGTGCATTTTGGTGAATTTCAGTTTCATCACGCTATTGTAAGTGACGCGCCCGCGGGTAAGCCGAACGTCATGCTATTTCCGCGCCGGGGCGCTTCTGTCGCTGACTGCTCTGACTGCGCTGGCGGCGCGGCTCAGTACACGCTCGGTTCACCCGGCGGCCGGGTTTTGAAGCGCTTGTGCACCCAGTAGTACTGCTCGGGGATCCGCGGAATCTGCTCTTCGAGAAACGCATTCATGCGGCGCGCGTCGGCGTCGTCGTCGCCGGTGGGGTAGTTGTCCCACGGCTTGAACACCCTGAGGCGATAACCCTTGTAGTTCGGCAGCACTTCGCCGATGAACGGCACGACCTGCGCGCGTCCGACCTTCGCGAGACGTCCCACCGCGGTCAGGGTACAGGTCGGCACGCCGAAGAACGGCACGAAGGTGGAGTTGCGCGCGCCGTAATCCATGTCCGCGCCGAGCATCACCGGCTTGCGTTCGCGCAGCCAGCGCAACACGATGCGCGCGCTATCGGCGCGGCTTGCCATGTCCGCGCCGAAACGCGCGCGCGCCGCTTTGGCGACTTCTTCCAGTTCGGGGTTCGACATCGGCTGGTACAGTGATCCGCATTGACGCTTGAGCGAATAGTTCAGGAAGATCGAACCGGCCTCGATGCCGACCAAGTGAAAGCCGAGAAACAGCGTGGGCGGCAGATCCGGGTCCGTCAGATCGATCGCGCTGTCGAGCTGGATCAGCTTTTCGAGCTTCTTCGCCGAGCCAAACCACTGCACGCTGCGTTCGAGGTAGCTGCGGATCGCGTGACGGAAGTGCTTTTGCGCGACGTCCTCGCGGCGCTCGTCGCTCCACTCGGGGAAGCACAGCTTCAGGTTGGTGTGGACGATGCGCTTGCGCCGGCTGGGAATCTGATAGAGCAGCCAGCCGAGCCCGTCGCCGAGACGGGCGACGAAACCGTAGGGCAACAACGCAAGAAGTTTCAGCAGCCCGATCGCGAGCTGCGCGCCATAGCGGCTCAGCACGCCGCCTCCGGAAACGGGGCGTGGCGCGTGACGGATTTCAGGAAAGCGGAAAAATTGACGTAACACCGCACTCGTGGACACTCTGTGACAAACGAAGGAAGTCGCTATAATAAGGGCTTCGCCGAGTTAATAGACAACTTGCGGGGCGAAGCCAGCGGGTGCGATCCATGCAATCAGCGCCCACCGGTAAGGTAATCCGCTAAAGCGTCGCCGCTTCAAGGCTCCCCGAAGCTGGCTACGTGAAACTCAACCGTAACCACCAAACAGGAGTCTGCAACGTGGCAAACGACTATCTCTTCACTTCCGAATCCGTCTCCGAAGGCCATCCCGACAAAGTCGCGGACCAGATTTCGGACGCCATTCTCGACGCAATCCTGGCGCAGGACAAATACTCGCGGGTCGCGGCCGAAACGCTCTGCAACACGGGTCTGGTCGTGCTGGCCGGTGAAATCACCACCACCGCCAACGTCGACTACATCCAGGTCGCGCGCAACACCATCAAGCGAATCGGCTACGACAACACCGACTACGGCATCGACTACCGCGGCTGCGCGGTGCTCGTCGCGTACGACAAGCAATCGCCGGACATCGCGCAGGGCGTGGACCGCGCGCACGACAACAACCTCGATCAAGGCGCCGGCGACCAGGGCCTGATGTTCGGTTACGCATGTGAAGAAACGCCGGAACTGATGCCGCTGCCGATCCACCTGTCGCACCGTCTGGTGGAGCGTCAGGCGAACCTGCGCCGCGACGGCCGTCTGCCGTGGCTGCGTCCGGATGCGAAGTCGCAGGTCACCGTGCGTTACGTCGACGGCAAGCCGTATTCGATCGACACCGTGGTGCTGTCCACGCAGCATTCGCCGGACATCGATCTGGAGACGCTGCGCGAAGCCGTGATCGAGGAAGTCATCAAGCCGACGCTGCCGGCCGAGCTCATCAAGGGTGACATCAAGTTCCTCGTGAACCCGACTGGCCGCTTCGTGATTGGCGGTCCGCAAGGCGATTGCGGTTTGACCGGCCGCAAGATCATCGTCGACACGTACGGCGGCGCGGCGCCGCACGGCGGCGGCGCATTCTCGGGCAAGGACCCGTCGAAGGTCGACCGTTCGGCGGCTTACGCCGGCCGTTATGTCGCGAAGAATATCGTGGCCGCTGGTCTCGCGTCGCGTTGCCTGATTCAGGTGTCGTACGCAATCGGCGTTGCTCAGCCGACCTCGGTGATGGTCAACACGTTCGGTACGGGCCGCGTGTCGGATGCGACGATCACGCGTCTGGTGCAGGAGCATTTCGACCTGCGTCCGAAGGGCATCATCCAGATGCTCGATCTGCTGCGCCCGGTCTACGAGAAGAGCGCGGCTTATGGTCACTTCGGCCGCGAAGAGCCGGAATTCACGTGGGAAGCCATCGACAAGGCACTCGCTCTCGCCGAGGCCGCGGGCACGGAGCCGGTTGCCGCGCTGGCGGATTAACGCGAGCCGCTTTCTCTTCAGTAAAAAAACCCCGCCGGCGTGAGCCGGCGGGGTTTTTATTTGCCATGCGTTTGCCGCTTTGACGCGCAGCAAATACGCGGCACGCGGCCGCGATCAAAATCGCGATACGGAGCTGCCTGAAAATGCGGCGCTTATCCGCAGTGTTAGCGCGACAACGTGTTGAACAATCGCCTTAACGCCTCAACGGCTGGCAAACGGAAACGCAAACCAGCCGCTGCTGCTGCTCGTCGACGTGCGACGCGGGCGGCGGCTCGGATTCTGCGGCGCGACGACCGCTACGCGTTTTGCGACGGTCAGCCGCAGCGGGGTCGGCTTGCGCAACAGCGTGCGCAGCGAAAGGCGGCGCGAGGCGCCTTGCAGACGCATGGCGGAGAAGAACGTCTGGAACCAGGTCCGAATGCCGTCGACCGCTTTGGCATCGCGCCATTGTTCGCCCAGCGCGCGCGTGCGGGTTGCGTGATGACGCAGCGCACGGACGATGTGGCGGCGGGCGGGACGCGCCGCTTTCAGCGCGGCGCGGGTGAGAGGGGTATTCAGAAGAGTGTGCATGGCTTCACAGATAGGCAACGTGTCGCGGGACGGAAGGTGCGCCAATAGCAGCACCAAGTGTGCCAATGACGATGTCGCAATGGACGACGCGAAAGCCTGGAATTCGACAGGAAAAAGCGCGGTGGTCGGCGGGATGGGCCATAGCGGCCTGTGCGCGACAAGAAAATACGGAGGCGGCGATCAACATGCCAACAGGCTACACCTGGTTGATGACATCAGAAAGTCGGTTTTTACCCTGCGAATACGGGTTTTTACCGACTCGAGCCGCGTCGGGAGCAACTTCGGCCCAGCCCTTTGCGATCGATGATCGTGCGTCCTTGCACATTCGAAGTGCGTCGCGGTGGCGCATCGCGCGTGAAAGTCGTGCGTAAGGCCGCGGCGTCGGAGCGGCGGAATCAGCGCAACCCGATCGCGCCCGCTTTACAATCGAGCATCAGCTAGTCGACAGCCACGGATCACCATGTCACTCCATTCGAAGAAAGAACAGATTCACACGTTGCAGGAGCAGGGCTTTGTCGTGGTGCCGGGGTTGGTGTCGCCCGAGCGTTGCGCGGAACTGAAGCAGATCGCGCAGCAGCAGTTGCAGGAAGCGGCCGCGCCGATCGAGTTCGAAGCGGATCTGCAATACCCCGGAGCGCCGTCGTCGAGAACCTCGCCGGGCGGACATACTGTGCGGCGGTTACTGGATGCATATGGGCGTCATCCGGCGTTCGCGCAGTGGGCCACCGCGCCGGAAATTCGCGGCTGGATGGAGTTGTACTTCGGCGAAGAACCGCGCCTGTCGCGCGCGCATCACAACTGCATGATGACCAAGCATCCCGCGTATGGCAGCTTGACCGGCTGGCATCGCGACGTGCGCTACTGGTCGTTCGAGCGTGACGACCTGATGTCGGTGTGGCTCGCGCTCGGCCCGGAAACGGTCGATAACGGCGCGCTATGGTTCGTGCCGAAGTCGCACAGCGCCGCGTTCACCTCCGAGCGTTTCGACCAGGCCAAGTTTTTCCGCTCCGATCTGGAAGAAAACCAGATGTGGATTCGCAGCGCGGTGTCGCCCGAATTGAACACCGGGGACGTGGTGTTCTTCCACTGCAATACGCTGCATTCGGCCGGCAAGAATCTCAGCGATCAGGTGAAGTTTTCTCTGGTTTACACCTATCACGGCGCGAGCAATGTGCCGTTGCCGGGTACGCGGTCGGCCGCGAAGCCTGAGGTGGCCTTTTAGATTTTTATCTGCGGTGGCGCTGATTCACGTTCATGCCATGGGGCATAAAGCCCCGCGCAGAACCGCGAGGCAAGACCAGCGCCACACAAGTTCACGATCCCGCGAACAATCACCGCTTGCGGCCGGACATCGCCACGCCCGTCAATCCGGCGAGCGTCGCCACTACGCCTGCCACGATCAGCATGATCGCCTTGTTGCTCGGCGAACCGGTGAACACGCGAGCGACATCGCTGCTAACCGAGTTGAACGCCTGTCCGCCGAAATACAGCAACACGATACCGCCGACAATCAGCGCGATTGAAATCGCCTTCGTCATGTAGTCCTCCCATCTGCTTTGACCGGCCAAAGTGTAGGGGAGGCGCAACCAGTCGTCCATCCCGCATACTGGGCGTCTGCACGCATCGCGTCGATTGGCTAACATAGTGGTCTGGCCGCACTTCGACACAAACCTCTAAAGCGGCATGCCTCCCGCAACGTGTGATCGTCTCACGCCCGCATCGGCCGGGCGACTTCACCAACAAGGACATTAGCAATGGCTTACGAAGCAGCTTCAGAACGCTATTCGGACATGCAGTACCGCGTCTGCGGCAAGTCGGGTCTCAAACTGCCGGCGCTGTCGCTCGGCTTGTGGCACAACTTCGGCGACGCCACGCCGATCTCCACCCAGCGCGACATCCTGCGCACGGCGTTCGACCTCGGCATCACGCACTTCGATCTCGCGAACAACTATGGCCCGCCGTACGGCAGCGCGGAGACGAATTTCGGCCGCCTGTTCAAGGACGATTTCAAACCGTATCGCGACGAACTGCTCATTTCGTCGAAGGCCGGTTGGGACATGTGGCCGGGCCCCTACGGCCAGGGCGGCGGCTCGCGCAAGTACGTGCTCGCCAGTCTCGATCAGAGCCTGCAGCGCATGGGCCTCGACTACGTCGACATCTTCTATTCGCATCGCTTCGATGCCGACACGCCGCTCGAAGAAACCGCCGGCGCATTGGCGAGCGCCGTGCAGCAAGGCAAGGCGTTGTATATCGGCATTTCGTCATACTCGGCCGCCAAGACGCTCGAAATGACGAAGCTGCTCGCCGAGTACAAGGTGCCGCTGTTGATCCACCAGCCCGCGTACAACATGCTCAACCGCTGGATCGAACACGAACTGCTGGATACGCTGGAGAAGGTCGGCGCGGGCGCAATCGCATTCACGCCGCTCGCTCAGGGGCTGCTGACCGGCAAGTACCTGAACGGCGTGCCGGCCGACGCGCGGGTCAACAAGCCGGGCGGCGGATCGTTGAAGCAGGAGCATTTGAGCGCGCAAAACATCGAGCACGTGCGCAAGCTCAACGACATCGCGCAGCGTCGCGGACAGAGTCTTGCGCAAATGGCGCTCGCGTGGGCATTGCGCGATCCGCGCGTGACGTCGGTGCTGATCGGTGCGAGCCGTGCGGAGCAGGTGCGTGAGAACGTCGGCGCGTTAAAGAACCTCGCGTTCTCGAAAGAGGAACTCGCGGAGATCGATCGCTACGCCACCGAAGGCGGAATCAACCTGTGGGAAAAGCCATCGACGGATCAGGCGATCTGATCCGTGTGACCCACACCGCGTGGAAATAACCGCGTGGAAATAAAAAACGCAGGAAGCGAAAAAGCCGCCCAGGAGGCGGCTTTTTCTTTCGCTACACCAGCGCGGGCAGACCTTCGACCAGCACGACCGCGACCACCACGCCGAGCAGCGCGCCTAGCACGCGCAGCGCGTTGTGCCGTAGTTCCGTCTTGCACGGAAGCGCGCCGACAAACAGGGCACCGGCCAGAGCCATCGGGATGACCAGAATGAAATCGCCGAGCGTGAAGTAGGTCGTCATATTCGTCTCCTTATGTATTACCCGCGCGGGGCCGGCTCGGTATGGGGAGCCTGGTTCCGTTCGCGCTCGATTTGAGTATAGGAGACAGCGGGATCGAAATAACAGCCCTTCGCGGCGTGGCGGCGACTTTTCGCAAGCCGCTGAACCCAGTGCGGCAAGGGCCGTCGTGATTGGCGCAGCGCAGCAAACAGATCGAAAAAAGTGAAGTGTTTGCTTACGCCGGCCTTACTCTTTGGCGATTTTCCATGCGCACTGGGTCACGGCTTGCCGAGCGCGCAGGCTACGCGTGGGCTTGTTCGCGTCCGCGCAAACGCCTCGCCGCAACCAGTCCGATAATGAGCAGCGCGCCCACGAGCCCTGCGACGCCATTCCATCCGTGACCGGCCCAGACATGGCCGCCGTATGAACCGATCACGCTCGAACCGATGTAGTACGCGAGCAGATACAGCGCGGCGGCCTGGCCCTTTGCGTCCTTGGCGAGGCGTCCGACCCAGCCGCTCGCCACCGAATGCCCGGCAAAAAAACCGAACGTCACGCACGCGATGCCGGTTGCGATCATCGCTAGCGGATGCAGCATCGTGAGTGCGAGACCAAGCACCATCAACAGCAGACTGCCGGTCAACACGCGAGCACGGCCGAACGTGTCGGCCATGCGGCCCGACCACGGCGACGCGGCCACGCCGGTCAGATATACGACGAAGATCGCGCCGATCTCCGTCTGATTCAGTTGGTAAGGCGGCGCGAGCAGCCGATAGCCGATGTAGTTGTACAGCGTGACGAAGCTGCCCATCAGCACGAAGCCGAGCAGGAACAGCCACGGCAGTCCCGGCCGCGTGAATTGCCTGAGCAGCGCGGCGCGATGATGCGCGAAGCCCAGCCCGCGACGCGGCACGAAGTGACGCGAGGGCGGCAGCAGCGCGCGAAACGCGAGCATCGACAGCAGACCCAGCACGCCGATCGTGCCGATCGCCACGCGCCACGAAAACAGATCCGCGACGACGCCGGTAATCACGCGCCCCGCCATCCCCCCGATTGCGGTGCCCCCGACGTAAAGACCCATCGCGAGACCGAGCCCATCCGGATGCACTTCCTCGGCGAGATAGGCCATCGCAACGGCGGGCACCCCGCCGAGCGCGAGCCCTTCGAGCGTGCGTAGCACGAGCAACTGATGCCAATGCGGTGCGATCGACACCCCGATGGTCAGCAGGGCCGACACCGTGAGCGACAACGTCATCAGTTTGTGACGGCTCCAGCCTTCGGAGACGAAGCCGGCGACGAACACGGCGAGTGCGAGCGCGGCGGTGGTGAGCGAGAGCGACAAACTGCTTTGAGCCGGCGTCACGCCGAACGCCGCGGAAAACGATGGCAGCAATGGCTGCACGCAATACAGCAGCGAGAAGGTCGCGTAGCCGGCAAACAGCAGCGCGATGCTGGCGCGCCAGTACGCGCGCGTGCCCCGTTCGAGGTACGGAACGTCGGACACGGTGGCAGTGCGGGGAGCAGCAGGCGAAGAAGGAGCAGCCGAGGTAGCAGTCCGGTGGGATTCCGGCGGCGGGGTCACGAGAAAAATCTCCTTGGGAAACGCGAAATTCACAAAGGAGTTAAGGATACGCTGAAATAAACGAGCGGGCCGGCAAGCCGTGCAGCGCCGCCCGCTCGTTTTTCTCTTCTCGCAGTGAACCGACGGCCGAAACCAATAGTTGAAATGGGCAACTACCCATGTGCCGCCGCATCGCTGGCCGGCGCGGACGGATGCACGATCTGTTCGTCGCTCGGCAGGTCGGACGCATTCCAGCCGCCGCCCAGCGCTTTGACGAGCGCAACGCTCGCGGCCATCCGGCGGCGCGCGATGGAGACTGCGTTGCGCTCGTTGGTCAGCGAAGTCGTTTGCGCGACGACCACGTCGAGATAAGTGATCGCGCCGTTTTTGTAGCGGTCCGATACGACCGCCAGCGCGCGCTGCGCGGCGGCCACCGCGTCGTCCTGCGCGGCGGCTTCCTGTTCGAGCACGCGCAGCGCGGCGAGATTGTCCTCGACCTGACCGAACGCGCTCAGCACCGTCTGCCGGTATTGCGCGACGCTTTCGTCGTATTGCGCGCGAGCCTGTTCTTTAACGGCTGCGCGTCCGCCGAAATCGAGCAGTGTGCCCGCGAGCGTCGGCCCGAGCGACCACAGCCGGCTCGGCGCGAGCAGCCACTGACTGTAGTTGGTCGCTTCGAGCCCGCCCGTCACCGACAGAATCAGGTTCGGGAAAAACGCCGCCGTTGCCACGCCGATCTGCGCGTTCATCCCGGCGACCTGCCGCTCCGCGGACGCGATGTCGGGCCGTCGTTCGAGCAACGCCGACGGCACGCCCGCTTCCGCAACCACGGGCACGGCCGCGAGCGGCGCAACCGGCAGCGAGAATATGGACGGCGCCTGACCGATCAGAATCGCGATCGCGTGTTCGAGTTGCGCACGCTGCACGCCGAGGTCGAGCGCTTGCGCCTGGGTGGTCTTCAGCTGCGTCTGCGCCTGCGCGACATCGGCGTCGGTGGCGATGCCGCCGGCGTAGCGATGCTGCGTCAGATCCAGCGCTTCGCGGTAGGCCTTGATCGTGTCCTCGAGAAGCTGACGCTCCTGATCGAGTCCGCGCAGCTCGAAGTAGTCCGTCGCGAGTTCGGCTTGCATCGACAGGAGCACGGCTTGCGCGTCGGCGGCGCTGGCCTGCGCTTCGGCCTTCGCGCCCTCGACGCTGCGCGACACGCGGCCCCACAGGTCTGGTTCCCACGAGGCGTCGGCTTGCACGAGGTAGTCGTTTAGCGTGAGGCCGGCGGTCGATTTGTGCAGCACGTTCTCCGAGGTCCGCGCGCGCGAATACGCGGCGTTCGCGGTGACCAGCGGGAAGAAGCTCGACCGGTATTGCGCGACCGTCGCGCGGGCGGCGCGAAAGCGCGCTTCGGCGGCTTGCACGTTCTGGTTTGCGTTCGCGACCTGCTGTTCGAGCGCGTCGAGCGAGGGGTCTGAGTAGATGCTCCACCACGCGCCGCGCGTAAGCGTGTCGGCGGGTTGCGCGGGCTTCCAGCCGGTGCCTTCGAGTTCCTTGTACGTCGCCGCGGTGGGCGTGGGCGGCTTCACATAGTCGGGGCCGACAGTGCAAGCGGCGAGGGCGACGGTCAGCGCGAATGCCGACGCGCGCATGCCGGTGCGCACGGAGCCACGCATGAGCCCGCGCGCCACGAGACGAATCTTCGCGGCGGCCGGTCGCGGCGTGACATTGCGGCGCGAGGCTCGCGCGTTCATGACGAAGCCCTCGCCGATGGCAGCGCGCTGGCACGAATGATCGGCGGTTCCGATTCCGAAGTCGAAGCGTTCGCGGTTTTCCCCTCGCTTGCCGCCGCGCTGGAGGTACCCGTTGCCTCTTCGCCCTTCGCCGCCGCACCCGTAGCACCAGCCGCCGAACCCGAAGCGCCGGCTGCCGCACCGGAAGCCCCTGGCGCTCCTTCCGCTTTACGCGGCACGATCCGCACCGGCGCGCCATCGACGATCGAGTCCTGCGGATTCAGGATCACCTGCTCGTCGCCGCGCAAGCCGGACGCAATCGCGACGCGCGTGCCGAAGTCCGTGCCGAGCGACACGGGCAGCAGCTTCACTTTACGTTGCGCATCGACAGTCGCGACCTTCACGCCATCCGGCCGGAACAGCAACGCGTTACCCGGCAGCGTGAACGGCGCCGCGCCCGCGCCCAACGCGAAATGCACCTGCGCATACGCGCCGGGCAGCAATTCCCCATTGCGGTTGTCGACATCGACTTCGACCAGCATGGTCCGTTGTTGCTGATCGACGGCGCCCGCGGTGCGCGCCACCGTGCCAGGATAATGCCGCGACGGCGTCTCGGTCAGCGTGAGAAACGCCGTCTGCCGCGCGCGCACCTGCTGCGCGTAGGCTTGCGGCACGTTCACATACACGCGCAGCCGATCCGCCTGCGCGACATGAAACAGCTCCTTCGCCGGGCCGCCCGCGCTGCCCGCATCGATCAGCGCGCCGACGTCCACGTTGCGCGCGGTCACCGTGCCGTCGAACGGCGCGTAGACCTTCTGGAACGACTGCGTTTTCTCCAGACGCGCGACGTTAAAGCGCGCCGCATCGAGCGTGGCCTTCTTGGCGAGCATGTCGCCGACCTTCTCGTCGGTCTCCTGCTTCGACACTGACTTGCTCTTCAGCATTTCAGTCCAGCGATCGGCGGTGCTTTTCGCGAGCGCATAGTTCGCGTTGGCATTAGCCAGATCGGCGCGGGCGGCGCGCAGTTGATCGTCCACTTCCGGCGTGTCGATTTCCGCGAGCAACTGACCGCTTTTCACGCGCGCGCCGATGTCGGCGTACCACTTCTTCAGATAGCCGTTGGTGCGCGCGTAGATCGGCGTGTCGAGAAAGGCCTGCACGTTGCCGGGCAGCACGAGATCGAGTCCGGCCGACGACTTCTGCGGCTGCACGACTTCGACGCTCATCTGGCTCGTATGCTCGGCATCGCGTTCGAGCGCCGCGTGCGCGGTGTGACGCGACCAGATGCCCTGGACCGCGAGCGCGATGACCACCACCGCCGCCACGACGATGACCCAGTGCGCGCGCCTCGCCTTCGCGGGATCGCGCGCGCTGCCGGAACCGTCTGGACGTTGTGCTTCCATCAAACTTCCCCTGTGAGTTTGCGTGGGCAGTCGATGCTGCCTCTTGTGTTGCACGCCATACGCGCCGCACGCCGCGTCATGGCTTGTTCACCACATGTTCGGCCGCCCGCTGGCGCCGCGCCGCGAGCCGCCGGTAGATCATCGAGAACACCACCGGCACGAAGATCAGCGTCGCCACCGTGCCGACCGCCAGGCCGCCGATCACCGCGCGCCCGAGCGGCGCGTTCTGCTCGCCGCCTTCGCCGAGCCCGATCGCCATCGGCACCATGCCGATCACCATCGCGAGCGCTGTCATCAGCACCGGGCGAAAACGCGTAAAGCCCGCTTCGACCGCCGCGCGCGTCGCGTCGCCATGTTCGAGCAGGCGTTCGCGTGCGAAGCTGATGACGAGAATCGAGTTGGCGGTCGCAATGCCGATGCACATGATCGCGCCCGTCAGCGCGGGAATCGACAGCGTGGTGCGTGTGAGGAACAGCATCCACACGATGCCCGCGAGCGCGCCCGGCAGCGCGGTGATGATGATGAACGGATCGAGCCACGACTGGAAGTTCACCACGATCAGCAGATACACCAGCAGCACCGCGAATACGAGACCGGCGAACAGGCCCGCGAACGAATCGTTCATGGTCTGCACCTGGCCGCGGATTTCGATGGTCGAGGTTTTGGGCAGATCGGCGCGGGCGTTGTCGACGATCTTGCGGATGTCGTCGGAGACGCCGCCGAGGTCGCGGCCGTCGGCGGTGCCGAAGATGTCGAGGGTGGTCTGCGCGTTGTAGTGCGTGAGTACCGCATTGCCGGCTTCACGCTTCATCGTCGCGAGCGAGCCGAGAATATTGCTGCGGCCGTTTGCGTTCAACGGAATGTTCGCGAGCGATTGCAGCGAATCGATCGTGTATTGCGGCGCTTCGGTGATCACGTTGTAGCTGACGCCGTTGTGCGGATTGAGCCAGAACGTCGGCGTGGTTTGCTGGCTGCCGGACAGCGTGATCAGCAGATTGCTCGCGATGTCGCGTTGCGAGAATCCGGCTTGCTGGGCGCGTGTGCGGTCCACGTCGATGAAGATGCGCGGCAGGTCGGCGGGCTGCTGGATACGCACGTCCGCGAGACCCGGCACCGTGCGCAGACGGTTCAGCAGCTGCGCGGCGAACACGCGATTGCCGGCCACCTCGCGTCCGACGATCTGAATGTCGATCGGCGAGGGCATGCCGAAGTTGAGTGTCTGGCTGACGATATCGGCGGGCAGGAATGCGAACTGCACCCCGGGGAATTCGTCGGTGAGCGTGCGCCTCAGCGTGCGCACGTAATCGGCGCTCGGGTGATGATCGGGGTTGAGCGTGATCAGCACGTCGGCATCCGAGGTGCCGATCGTGCCGGTGTTGCTGTACGAGAGGTTGATGCCCGAGACCGGCAAGCCGATGTTGTCGATGATCGAATGCAGCTCGTCCGGCGGGATCAATTGACGAATCCGCGTATCGACGCGGTCGGTCACCACCGCGGTTTCCTCGACCCGCATACCGGTTTTGGCGCGCAGATGCAGCGCGATCGTGCCTGCGTCGACGGCCGGGAAAAAGTCGCGTCCGAGAAACGGCATCAGCAGCATCGACGCGCCACAACAGAGGAGAAACAGTGTCACGAACAGGCCCGGCCGCGCGACGCGCGCTTCGAGAAACCCGCGATAGCGTTCGCGCACGCGCTCAAAACCGCGCTCGAAAGCGTAGTGCACGCGCATGAACGGATTGCGCGTTTGCGCCGGCGCGTGATGCAGGTCCGCTGGTTTGTGGTGATAGCGCAGCAGGTATTTCGCGAGCGTCGGCACGAGCGTGCGCGAGAAGAAATACGAAGCCAGCATCGCGAACACCACGGCCTCGGCGAGCGGGATGAACAGATAGTGCGCGACGCCCGTCAGCAGAAACATCGGCACGAACACGATGCAGATCGACAGGGTCGATACCAGCGTCGGAATCGCGATCTGGTGCGCGCCGTCGAGAATCGCCTGTTCGAGCGTCTTGCCCTGTTCCAGCTGATGGCTGATGTTTTCGATCGCCACCGTCGCATCGTCGACCAGAATCCCGACCGCGAGCGCGAGCCCGCCAAGCGTCATGATGTTGATGGTTTCGCCAAGCAACGACAGCGCGATGATCGACGTGATCATCGACAGCGGAATCGACACGGCGATGATCAGCGTCGCGCGCCAGTTGCCGAGGAACAGCAGAATCATCAGACCCGTCAGGCACGCGGCGATCAACGCTTCGCGCAGCACGCCCTGCACGGACGCCCGCACGAACAGCGACTGATCGGCGACGGGGTCGATATTCAGCGATGCGGGCACGAGATTGCGCAGCGTCGGCATCATCTTCTTGATGCGGTCGACGATATCGAGCGTGGACGTGTTGCCGCTTTTGTTGATGGTCAGGAGCGACGCGCGCTGGCCGTTCACGCGCACGACGTTGGTCTGCGGCTGGAAGCCGTCGCGCACGTGCGCGACATCGCGGATATAAACCGTGCCGTTGGCCGTCGAGCGGATCGGGATGTTGTTCAGGCCGGCCAGCGAATCCGGGCTGCCGTTCATTTCCACTGAGTATTCGGTCGAGCCGATTTTCGCGGTGCCCGAAGGCAGGATCAGATTTTGCGCGCTGACCGCGTTGACCACGTCGAGCGGTGAGAGATTGCGCTCCTGCAGTTTGCGCGCATCGATATCGACCATGATCTGCCGTTGCTTGCCGCCGTAGGGCAAGGGCGCGGAAGCGCCGGGCACGGTGGCGAGTTGCGTCTTCAGGAAGTTATTGCCGAAGTCGTACAGCTCCTGCTCGGTCAGCGACGCCGACGACAGCGCGAGCCGCAGGATCGGCACTGTCGACGCGTTGTAGCGCAGAATGAACGGAGGCGTGATGCCGGGCGGCAGCGAGCGCAATTGCGCCTGCGACAGCGCGGTGACTTCGGCGAGCGCTTCGTCGATATTCGCGTGGGGTTGAAAAAAAATCTTGATCACCGCGATGCCGTTTAACGAAGTCGATTCCGTGTGCTCGATATCGTTGACCGCTACCGACAGCCCGCGCTCGTAGTTGAGCACGATGCGCTTTTCCATCTCGTCGGCGGGCAGGCCGTTATATGACCAGATCACCGAGAGAACCGGGATGTCGATATTCGGGAAGATGTCGGTCGGCGTGCGCAGAATGGTCAGCGGCCCGACGATCAGCAAAAGCAGGGCCAGCACGACGAACGTATACGGGCGCCGCAGCGCGAGACGAACGATCCACATGGCTAGTGCGCCCGCCCTGAATCACGGACGCCGGTGCCGCTCGCGCACAGATTGCCGCGGCTGCGAGGAGCATGGCGCGTGCCGCGACGGCATGCGGGCACGGCGCGCGGATTAGGCGAATCGGCCTGACGGTGCACGTTTTTGATATCCCACCCCAGCAGGGTTTATGATGGTCTCGTTACGACGTTTTACGCCCCAGATCATCGGTCGCGCGCAGCGTAAATGGAATAGGGCGAAACGACGGTTGAACAGCCTTTTATTCGCGCTTTTCAAAGCCCCGTAAAACGGGAACAATGACTCGAACCTCTCACGCGTATCACGCGCGGCAGATTGGGTGCGTACGCAACGTTAGCGGCGAAGCGGCGCTTTTATCATCACCTTGACCGGCATGAAATCATAAAG
Source organism: Paraburkholderia sediminicola (assembly GCF_046026895.1). Lineage (GTDB taxonomy): Bacteria > Pseudomonadota > Gammaproteobacteria > Burkholderiales > Burkholderiaceae > Paraburkholderia > Paraburkholderia sediminicola_C. The sequence goes on along the minus strand of NZ_JAQQEU010000001.1, from coordinate 94,100 downwards.
CCGGCTACGGGAGAAACGGGGAAATATCATGCAAATCGGTTCCATTGTCCGGTCGGTGCATATCGCCGTGCCGCAAGGCGCGCGCGGAATTGTCATGCGCATTCTTGGCGACATGGCCATGGTGGCGTGGTATGCCGGCGAACCCGGCGTTTCGCCGCACCTGAATACTGAGCCCTTCTTCCTCGAAGACCTGATCGATACGGGCGAGCAGGTGCGTCCGTCGAGCGCGCAGATACATTGAAAGCAGTTTGATTTCGAGGTGTGAGCAAGTTGTAATCACGCATTCTGAACCGTCGCCCTCGTCTTTGACGGCGGCCCGGCGCACAATGCGGGCATGAACGACGACAATCCCGACTCACAGCACACGGCGCGCAGCGCCGTGCCCTTCGCCCGGCTCCAGCCGGAAATCGTGCTCGATGCGCTCGACAGCGTGCTCAGCACGGTCGGCGTGCGCACCGATGGCCGCATGCTGCCGCTCAACAGCTACGAAAACCGCGTGTACCAGGTGGGCGTCGAAGACGGGCCGCCGGTGGTCGCGAAGTTCTATCGTCCCGAGCGCTGGAGCGATGCGGCCATTCTCGAAGAGCATGCCTTCGTCGCCGATCTCGCCGCGCGCGAAATTCCGGCGGTGCCGGCGCGCGCGTTGGAAGGCCGCACGCTGCACACGTTCGACGGTTTCCGCTTCTCGATCTTCGAGCGCCGGGGCGGCCGCGCGCCGGACCTGGACAGGCGTGACACGCTCGAATGGCTGGGGCGTTTTATCGGCCGCATCCACGCGGTCGGGCAGACGCTCGACTACAGCGAACGTCCCACCCTCGACATTCATACCTTCGGCTACGAGCCGCGCGACTTTCTGCTCGCGCAACGTTTCATCCCCGAGGACGTGCGCGCCGCGTGGGAAACCGTGGTGAATCTCGCGCTTGAGGGCGTCGAGCGCGCGTTCGAGCGCGCCGGCGAGATCCGCATGCTGCGCATGCACGGCGACTGTCATCCGAGCAACGTGTTGTGGACCGACGCGGGACCGCATTTCGTCGACTTCGACGACAGCCGCATGGGTCCGGCGGTGCAGGATTTGTGGCTGCTGCTGCCGGGCGAGCGCGTCGAGGCGTCGCGTGCGCTGGCGGATCTGCTGGCCGGTTACGAGGACTTCTGCGAGTTCGAGCCGCGCGAACTGTATCTGGTCGAAGCGTTGCGCACGTTGCGGCTGATCCACTACCAGGCGTGGCTCGCGCGTCGCTGGGACGACCCGGCGTTTCCGGCGGCGTTTCCGTGGTTCAACACGCAGCGCTACTGGGAAGAGCGTATCCTCGAAATGCGCGAGCAGATCGGCGCGATGCAGGAAGGGCCGCTCTGGCCGGTATGAGCGAGGCGTTGCTGCTGCACGTCGCAGCCATGCGCCTCATGGCGCCTGCGACGCCACACTCGACGATTCCACCAGCGTCGACTTCACGATCACCTCGGCGCGCACGTCGCGCCCAATCGCTTCGATCGCGGGACGCATCCGTGTGAAGTCGTCGGGCGTGCAGACTTCGCTATCGAAATGAGTGGTGCCGTCGCGCGTCATCGTGATTACGTTGGTGAGTGGATCGAACGCGTATTGCGACTGGAAATCGACGAAGCGGTCCTGGGTTCGCTTCGCTTCCGGCATGTCGAGCACGCGAAAATTCTCCGGTAACTCGATGCGCGCGTGTTCATGCATCGTCAGGTTGTGACAGATGAACGGCTGCGAGCGCTGCCGTTCGCCGAGCCAGTAGCGAGTGTCCGCCTCGACGCCGCCGGCGAGGCTCGTCAAGACCGGAATCGACGCCGCCGCGCCCGGCACCACCAGACTTTCCAGCGTGCCGCTCATCGTGAGCGTGAGCGGGCCGTCGGCCACGGTGAGATCGCTGGTGCTGAGCGTGGCGGTGCCGCGCAGATTGGCGCTGCGCAACTCGGCCTCGATCGACTCCTCGCGCTGCGCGGGTGTTTGCGTGCGCAAACGCGCGCGCGCCTGCTCGGCGAACGGGCCCACGTCTTCCATGTGATAGGTGAAACTCGCCGAGCCATCCGGCTCGACCTTGATCGACAGATCGGTGCTGCGCGTCATCAGCGCAGTGGCGGGCGTACGGGCGAGCACGCCCTGGCCGATCAGCACGGTCGGCCGGTCCATATCCGACGACGGCAGAAAACCGAATTCCACATTCGATGCGGTCGAATCCGCGTATTGCTGCAGATCGGGCAGCCACGTGATCACGTGATTGATCACGCCATAGCCTGGTACGCTCGGCAGCGTGTAGATCGTGCCGCTGCTGATCAGCGCCGGCTCGTTGCGCACGCCGACCGCGTCGAGCAGCGCGCGGTATAGCGCGACGTGGTCCTTGCAGTCGCCGTAGCGGTTCGCGAGGACCGCGCCAGCGCCGTGCGGCACCACGGCGCCGCGTCCGACGTTGATCGCCACGTAGCGGACATTGCGGCGCATCCAGTCATACAGCGTCTTGGCCTTGTCGCGCGGCGCGTGGTCGTGCGCGGTTAGCTGCTGCGCGAGCCGCGCAATGGCGGCGTCGTGTTTGCCGGGTTCCACTGATGATTCGCGGTAGGTCGCGGCGAAGGCGGCGTAGTCGGGAAAGGTCGATACCATCAACCGGTCGCCATATGACACGTAGGCGATCGAACCCTGCTCCAGCCGGCTGAAATGCACCTTGTCATAGCGATATTCGTAGCGCGTGCGGCCGTCGCGCGTCACCGGTTGCTGGGCGGTGAAACCACGGGCGTCGGCGTACAGCGGTTTGTCGGCGGGCAGATCGTAGATCAGCCGGAAATTGCGGGTCGGCGCGAGATCGGGCGGCGTGAAGTCGCTGAACTGCCCGGGCACGATCGGCTGCTTCTGCGTCTTGCGATAGGTGAGATGCACGCGCGCGCCCGGCTCCACGGCAGGGAACACGATCACTTTTTCCTGGATGTCCTGGAACATCGGCGCGTCGAACGAGCGGGCTTCCTGCACGTCGCGAATCTGCTCGGGCTGCACGTCGTGACGCACGCCATCGGCCGTGGTCGTGTAGGCCTCGAGAATTCGCACGTCCGCCATGTTGCGGTTGAACCAGACGTATTGCTGTGCGACGCGCGCGACACCGGCTTCGTTGTTCACGCGCAGCGTCATTGAATCGAGCTTGGCGTAGGAGCCGTCGGCGTTGACGGTAAAGGTCTGCGTTTCGCCCTCGTTGGTGTACGGATCGTCCAGCTTGGGCGCCCCATCCGCGCTGGCGACGAGGATGCCGGCAAGCCAGCCGAACGGGGCAAGACAAACCACCGAGGAGAGTCGCATAGCAGGCAGGTATCCGAACGATAACGTTGGCGGGATCTGCGGCTAGAGTCGGTTTGCGCCGCATGCATGTCAAGCGGCTGCCAGACGTTGAGATTGAGCAAAAAGCCTAGATGTGTAATGATAGTCGTTATCAATTGAAAGGTATCGCCAGCCATTTGTCACGTTTCTCCTCCTCTGTGACTGCCAGCCAGCCTCTCAACCGGACGGCCCGGACCGCAAGCCGGGTCGTCCGCCTTTCCTTTTCAACACTTCTTGACCGCTGCTGGGTGAGCGCGCGTTGGCGCCATGCGCCGGCAAAGGCTTGAGTCGCCGCGCCTGGAGCCCGATGTGAACGCGCCTGAATCGATCGAAATGAAACCTGCCGCCGAGCGCGGCACGCCCTACACCGTTCACGCGCCGGAACCCAACCATCATCTGATGGACGACGCCGAGCGAGCGGTGCGGCGCCAGCGTTCGCGGCGCGCGACGTTCATCAAGTGGTTGCGCAAGGTGCATGGCTGGGTCGGCTTGTGGGGCGCGGTGCTGGGCTTGATGTTCGGTGTGACGGGGTTTCTGCTGAACCATCGGGGCGGCCCGCTGAAAGTGCCCACCGGCGAGCCGCAGGTCGAGGAGATGCAGATCCCCGTGCCGCAAAAACCGCTGCATTCGCCCATGGAAATGGCGAAGTGGCTCAAGAGCGAACTGAACATCGACGGCAAGCCGGGACGGACGAAGCGCGAGCCGGCGCACCCGGTGGCGTGGGGCGATCGCAGCACGATGCTGCCGGAACTGTGGCAGGTCGGCATCGTTGGGCCGTCGCAAAGCGTGCAGGCGGAGTACTGGGTCGGCAACGGGTTTGTATCGGTGAAACGCACGCAGAACTCGTTTCTCGCGACGATGAACAATCTGCACAAAGGCGTGGGCTTGAGCGTCGGCTGGGTGCTGTTGATCGACACGATCGCGGGCAGCCTCATTCTGCTTTCGCTGACCGGTGTGCTGCTGTGGACCGAGCTGAATAAGCGCCCCGTGGTTGGCGTCGTGCTGATCGGCGGATCGGTGATTGCGGCTGTGGTCTGCGGATTGATGTGAGCGGCGGGTTTGCGCCGCGCGGCATCGGCTCGCGCCGCACTCGCAAACCTTCCATCACACGCTACAAGCCGTCCCGCCTGAAGCGGCGATCTCCCGTGCCGCCTTCGCGCCTTCGACCTGCAGCAGCGTAGGCAGTGACACGCCGTTTTTGGCCGCCGTCACTTCGGCAAGAATGGAGACGGCAATCTCGGGCGGCGTCCGGCTACCGATATAAATCCCGACCGGCCCATGCAGGCGCGCCAGTTCGCTCTCGTTCAGGTCGAACTCCTTCAGCCGCTCGCGCCGCGCCTGGTTATTCCTTCTCGAACCCAATGCGCCGACATAAAACGCCGGTGTTTTCAGTGCTTCCATCAGCGCGAGATCGTCGAGCTTCGGGTCATGCGTGAGCGCGATCACCGCGCACCGCTCGTCGAGCTTCATGTCGATGACGGTATCGTCTGGCATGGTCCGCACGATCTTCGTGCCCGGGATGTTCCACTCCTCGGTGTACTCCTCGCGCGGATCGCACACGGTCACCTGATAGTCGAGCCCCACCGCGATGTTGCACAGATACCGCGACAACTGCCCCGCGCCGATCACCAGCATCCGGTAACGCGGGCCGTGGATTGTCAACAGGCGCGCGCCGTCGAAATGCACGCCGTCGGTTGCGTGCGCATCGCCGAGTTGCACCGCGCCCGTGGTCATGTCGACTTCGCGCGCCACGAGGCGGCCGCTCCCCACCGCGTTGCACAGTTCGGCGATACCGCTTTGCCTCGTCAATGGTTCGAGCACCAGCTGGATCGTGCCGCCGCAAGGCAGCCCGAAGCGGTGCGCCTCTTCCGCCGTGATCCCGTACTTGACCGCTTCCGGATGGGTCTGCTCGATGCCCCTCTGCCGCACGCGGTCGATCAGATCGTCTTCGATACAGCCGCCCGAGACCGAGCCGACGACGAGTCCGTCGTCGCGGACCGCGAGCATCGCGCCTTCGGGACGGGGCGACGAGCCCCATGTCTTGACCACCGTCACCAGTAGCGCGCGATGTCCGTCGTTCAACCAGCGTGCGCTGGACTTCAGGACTTCGAGATCCACGCTGTCCATGATCTTTTCCTCTTCGTTGCATCGGCGCCGGACTCGGCGCTGGTGGCGTCACTCGATTCCGCATCGGGCTGCGCGGGTTGGGCGGGTGCAGTGTCATCGCCGGCCTGCGCGGTTTCAGTCTCACCCTGTCCGGCGACCTGAGCACCGAAGCGCTTGAAGAACTCGCCAGCGATTTTACGCGCCGCGCCATCGACGAGCCGCGAGCCGATCTGCGCGAGCTTGCCGCCGACCTGCGCGCTCGCCGTGTACGTGAGCTTCGTCGCGGTGTCGCCGTCGGCTTCGAGCATGACGCGCGCATTGCCCTTTGCGAAACCCGCTGCGCCGCCCTGGCCTTCGAACACGATATTGTATGCGTTCGGCGCGTCGATGTCGGTCAGCTGCATGCGCCCCTTGAAGCGCGCCTTCACCGGACCGACCGCGGCGCTCAGCGCCACCAGATACGCGTTCTCACCGTCCGGGTCGATGCTTTCGCAACCGGGGATGCAGGCGCGCAGGATCTCCGTATCGTTCAGCGCTTCCCAGGTGCGCTGCTGCGAGATCGGCAGCGAGTGGGTTTCGGTCAGTTCCATGAGGTTGCTCCTGCTGTCGTCGTGGCCGCGAACGTCGGACGAGGCGCGCGCGTGAGTTGCGCGAGGTCGCGGCCGAACGCAGCCAGGCTGTCTAGATTATGAACCGGACGATGCGCGTCGACATACGGCAGGATCGCCTGCACGCCGCGCGCCTTCGGAGAAAAGCCGCTGAAACGCAGCAGCGGATTGAGCCATACGATGCGGTGCGCGAAGCGGCGCAGGCGCGCCATCTCGGTGTCGAGCAGGTCGATGGCTTCATGATCGAGTCCATCGGTGACGAGCAGCACCGTGGCCCTGCCGGTCAGCACGCGCCGTGCCCAGCGGCGGTTGAATTCGGCGAGCGCCGCGCCGATGCGCGTGCCGCCCGACCAGTCGACCACCAGATCGGCAAGCGTTGCGATCGCCACGTCGGGGTCGCGCTCGCGCAGCGCGCGTGTCGCGTTGGTGAGGCGCGTGCCGAACAGGAACACCTGCAGGCGTTCGCGCGACTGCAGAAGCGCGTGACAGAAATACAGCACCGCGCGCGAGTAGCTGCTCATCGACCCGGAAATGTCGAGCAGCAAGACGAGAGGCGGCTTGCGCTCGACCGCCGCGCGATATTTCCAGACCGTCCAGTCGCCGCCTGCACGCACCGCGTGCCGCGCGCTCGCGCGCAAGTCCGCAAGCGTGCCGTGCGACGCGGCTTTCAGACGGCGCGTCCGCTCGGTCGCAAGCGGCAGCCGTTGGCCACGGATCAGATGACGCAGGGTGCGCCATTCATCGGCGGAAAGCGTGTCGAAATCGCGATGACGCAGCCGCTCTTCGGCACTGAACGTGACGTGCGCGTGCAACTCGTGCTGTTCGGTCGCCTGCGGCGCGTTGCGATGCGGCGAGGGCGGCACGCGCACCGCGAGCGCATCGGCGAGACGATTGTTGCGCTTGGGCGGCGGCAGTCCGTCGCGGACTTTCGGCAGCAGCAGCGCGCGCAGCTTGCCTTCCCAGTCGGGGTCGCGCCAGAAAAGATCAAACGCGGAGTTGAACAGGTCGCGTTCGTCGGGCGCGGACACCAGCAGCGCGGCGAGGGCGGCGCGCACGTCGTCGCGACGGTCGAGGTCGATCCAGTGCAAGCCGGCGAGTGCGTCGACGGCTTGGGCGGGCGACATCGGCAAGCCCGCGCCGCGCAGCACGCGCACGAAATGGACGACGTTGCGGGCGAGCGTGGGAGTGTCGTCGAGCGGCGCGGCGGGTAGGGCCGAGGTTGTGCTCGAAGTTCGCGCGCCTCTCAGATCCGCTTGCGGGTCTGAGTCGGCGGCATCGCTATTGGTTGCGTCGATTCGGTTCGTCATGCTCACTATCCCGGTGTCGCGAGACACTGCGCGATCTGCGCGGCATCCACGCGCGCCAGATCGTCCTGATACTTGAGCAGCACGCCCAGCGTGTTCTGCACCGATTGCGGATCGAGTTCCGTCACCGACAGCGCTTCGAGCGCGCGGCACCAGTCGATCGTTTCGGCGATGCCCGGCGCCTTGAACAGATCCATGCCGCGCAGCCGATGCACGAAATGGACCGCGCGCCGCTGCAACTCGGCCGATGTCTGCGGCGCCCGCGCGGCGACGATTTCCAGTTCGCGATCGCGCTCCGGATAGCCGATCCATTGATACAGGCAGCGGCGTTTCAGCGCATCATGCACTTCGCGGGTGCGGTTCGACGTCATCACGACGAGCGGCGGCTGCGCCGCGCGCACCGTGCCGTACTCGGGAATCGATACCTGGAAGTCCGAAAGCAGTTCCAGCAGGAACGCTTCGAACGGCTCGTCGGCGCGGTCGATCTCGTCGATCAGCAGCACGCGCCGCGCGCCGGGGTGGTTTTCATCCGGCATCAGCGCTTGCAGCAGCGGCCGCTTCAACAAGAATTCGCCGCGATACAAGGTGTCGTTGTCAGGCCGCTCGCCGGCGGCTTCGGCCAGACGCAGCGCCATGATTTGCCGCGGGTAGTCCCACTCGTAGAGCGCGCTGGCCGTGTCGAGCCCCTCATAGCACTGCAGCCGCAACATCGTCGTGCCGAGCATGCCGGCCGCGGCCTTGGCGAGCTCGGTCTTGCCGACGCCCGGCTCGCCTTCCACGAACAATGGCCGCTCCATGCGCAACGCGAGATACAGCGCAGTCGCCAGTTCGCGGCTGGCGAAATAGCGCTGGGCCGCGAGTTGCGCGAGGGTGTCGTCGATTGAAGCTGGCTGCATGGTGGTCCTGAATCTGCGCGTGCGTGTTGGGCCGGTGAAAGGTGACGCCCGTGAAGCGCGAAGCGGGCCCACGCGCGTTGCTTCGCATGTTTGCGTGTTCACGTGTCATAGCGAACGGGGCTGACGTGCCTGAGAAACACGCCACGTCAGCCGCCAATAGCAAGGATCGCTAAGCGTTCGCCTTGGTTACTGCGCGAGCGGCCAACACCGGAATCAGATGCGCGCGGTACTCGGCGCTCGCGTGCATGTCGGTGTTCAGATCGGCGGACGGCACGCTGACCGCGCGTGCGGCGTCCGGCGTGAAATCCGCCGACAGCGCGCTTTCCAGTTCCGGCACACGAAATACCGAACTCGCCGCGCCCGTCACCGCGACACGCACGCCGCTCGCGAACTTCGCGACGAACACGCCGACCAGCGCGAAGTGCGATGCGGGATTGCGGAATTTCTCATACGCCGCGCGTTCCGGCACCGGAAACTCGACGGCGACGATCAGTTCGTCGGGCGCCATCGCGGTCTCGTACATGCCGACGAAGAAGTCGCTCGCCGTGATGCGCCGCCGGTCGGTGACAATGGTCGCGTCCAACCCCAGCGCCGCCGCCGGGTAGCAGGCCGCCGGATCGTTGTTGGCGAGCGAGCCGCCGATCGTGCCGAGCGCACGCACCTGGCGATCGCCGATATGCGCGGCAAGATCCGCAAGCGCAGGTGACACGCGCCGCAGCTCCGCGTGATCCGCGACGTCGGCATGACAGACCGCCGCGCCGATCGTCACCGTGTTTGCGTCGACGCTGATCGACTTGAGCGCCGCAATCCGCGTCACGTCGACCAGTTGCGACGGCTGCGCGAGCCGCAGCCGCATGGTGGGCAGCAGGCTTTGGCCGCCGGCGAGAAACTTCGCGTCGCTGTCGGCGGTGACGATGGCGGCGGCCGCTTGCGGATCCGTCGCGCGTTGATACTCGAATGAATACATGTCGAATGCTCCGCTCAGGATCTCAGTGGGGTTGCGTGGCCGCGTGAATCGCGGACCACACGCGATGCGGCGTCGCCGGCATTTGCAGATCGGTCACGCCGAGCGGCGCGAGCGCGTCGATGATCGCGTTGATCACCGCCGGCGGCGAGCCGATCGCGCCCGCCTCGCCGCAGCCTTTCACGCCGAGCGGATTGTGCGTGCACGGCGTGCCCTTCGCGGTTTCGACGGTGAAGTTCGGCAGATCGGACGCATGTGGCATCGCGTAGTCCATGTACGAGCCGGACAGCAGCTGGCCGCTGTCGTTGTCGTACACGCAGCGCTCCAGCATCGCCTGACCGATCCCCTGAGCGAGCCCGCCATGCACCTGGCCTTCGACGATCATCGGATTGATCACGTTGCCGAAATCGTCGACCGCGGTGAACTGCTGGATCCGGCATACGCCCGTCTCGGGGTCGACTTCGACCTCGCAGATATACGCGCCGGACGGATAGGTGAAGTTGGTCGGATCGTAGAACGCGCTTTCTTCGAGGCCCGGTTCGAGCACGTCGAGCGGATAGTTGTGCGGCACGTACGCGGCGAGCGAAATTTCGGCGAAGGCCTTGGTGCGGTCGGTGCCCGCGACGCGGAACACGCCGTCCTTGAACTCGATGTCCTCGGCCGCGGCTTCGAGCAGATGGGCGGCGATTTTCTTCGCTTTGGCTTCGATCTTGTCGAGTGCCTTCATGATCGCCGTGCCGCCGACCGCGATCGAGCGCGAGCCGTAGGTACCCATGCCGAACGCGATGCGGCCCGTGTCGCCGTGCACGATCTCGACGCTCTCCAGCGCAATGCCGAGCCGGTCGGCGACCACTTGCGCGAAGGTGGTCTCGTGCCCCTGGCCATGACTGTGCGAGCCGGTGAACACCGTGACCGAACCGGTCGGATGCACGCGGACCTGACCGACTTCGAAGAGACCGGCGCGTGCGCCCAGCGCCCCCGCGATGTTCGACGGCGCGAGGCCGCATGCTTCGATGTAGCACGAGTAGCCCAGGCCGCGCCGCTTGCCGTTCTTTTCGGATTCCTGCCGACGCGCGGCGAAGCCTTTGACGTCCGCAAGTTCGAGCGAGCGCGCGAGGATCGTTTCGTAGTCGCCAATGTCGTAGGTGAGCCCGACTGGCGTCGCGTACGGGAACTGGCGGATGAAATTGCGGCGGCGGATTTCCGCGGGATCGAGGTTCATCTCGCGCGCCGCGGTTTCGACCAGACGCTCCACCACGTAGGTCGCTTCGGGGCGGCCCGCGCCGCGATAGGCATCCACGGGAACGGTGTTGGTGAAGACCGCTTTCACTTCCGCATAGATCGCGGGCGTCGCGTACTGCCCGGCGAGCAGCGTCGCGTACAGGATGGTCGGCACGCATGACGCGAAGGTCGACAGATAGGCGCCCATGTTCGCGGTCGTGTGGACGCGCATGGCGAGAAACTTGCCGTCCGGGTCCATCGCGAGTTCGGCCTTCGTCACGTGATCGCGGCCGTGCGCATCGGAGACGAACGATTCCGAGCGCTCGGCAGTCCATTTGACTGGACGGCGGATCTTCTTCGAGGCCCACGTGAGCGCGACGTCTTCGGGGTACAGGAAGATCTTCGAGCCGAAGCCGCCGCCCACGTCCGGCGCGATCACGCGCAGCTTCGATTCCGGCAGCGACAGCACGAACGCGGCCATCAGCAGGCGCTCCACGTGCGGATTCTGATTCGCGACGTAGAGCGTGTAGCTGTCGTCCTGCACCGAGTAGCTCGCGTTGACCGCGCGCGGTTCGATCGCGTTCGGGATCAGCCGGTTGTTGACGATGTCGATCGTGGTGACGTGCGCGGCCTTGGCGAACGCGGCGTCGGTCGCGGCTTTGTCGCCGTGGCCCCAGTTGTAGCAGACGTTGTTCGGCGCTTCGTCGTGAACGGCGGGCTGGCCCGGGTCGGCCGCATGCGCGGTGTCGACCACGGCAGGCAGCACGTCGTAGTCGACCTCGATCAATTCGGCTGCGTCTTTCGCGGCCTTGATCGAATCGGCGATCACGAGCGCGACCTGATCGCCCACGTGACGTACTTTGGTATGCGCAATGACCGGATGCGGCGGCTCGTTCATCGGCTTGCCGTCGGTGCTGTGGATCAGCCAGCCGCACGGCACGCTGCCGACGTTGTCCGCGGCCATGTCCGCGCCGGTGAAGATCGCGACCACGCCTGCCGACTGTTTCGCCGCTGTGGTGTCGACGCTGTTGATCTTCGCGTGCGCGTGCGGCGAGCGCAGGAACACCGCGTAGGTTTGCTGGGGCAGGAGGATGTCGTCGGTGTACTGGCCGTTGCCGGTCAGGAACCGGTAGTCTTCCTTGCGTTCGACGGAAGCGCCGATGAGGCGGGTGTCGGGTGCGTTCATCGTCGGCTCCTCAGGCGGTGGCCGGCGCAGTGGCCGCTGTGTTGGCATTGGCACTGGCACTGGCATTGGCGGTGGCCGTACCGGATGTCTTCATGCCTGCGGCGCCTTCGAGCACTGCCTTGACGATGTTGTGATAGCCCGTGCAGCGGCACAGATTGCCGTCGAACTGGGCGCGCACGTCGTCTTCGGTGAGCTCGGGCTGACGCTGTACGAGCGAAATCGCGCTCATCACCATGCCGGGCGTACAGAAGCCGCACTGCAGTCCGTGGCAATGTTTGAACGCGGCTTGCATCGGGTGCAGCGCACCGTTTTGCGCGAGCCCTTCGATCGTGGTGACGTTCGTGCCATCGGCTTGCACCGCGAGGATGTTGCACGACTTGATCGCGCGGCCGTTCAGGTGAACGGTGCATGCGCCGCACTGCGCGGTATCGCATCCGATGTGCGTGCCGGTGAGGCGGAGTTGATCGCGCAGGAACTGGACAAGTAGGGTGCCGGGGTCGACTGAGGCGCTGATGGGTGCGCCGTTCACCGTCAGACTGATGCTGATCGCCATGAAGTGTCTCCTATGTCGACCGGAGTAAGTGCTTTGGCGTGTGGATCCGGAGTTGGCGCTTTAGCGCCTCCTCCGGTCTCATGCTTCTGCATTTGCTCCGGTCCCATGCAAGTTAATTGCTGATGGATGAGACCGGACCCTTTGTTTTTTCTTGCCTTCAGCTGCCTGCTCGTGGGGTCCGATACGGGTGCTGCGGTTCTTATGAGTCTGCCGAAAAGTAAAGCACAAATCGCGCGGGCGCGCTATGAGGGGAAGTGTGCTCGCCGTCCTGGCGCGCGCGAACACCTGCTTTCGCGCCGCGTGAGACGGCGGAAACGGCGGAGGTTATGGGCGATATTGGCTAGCGCAACGAATCACCAGCAAAAGGTGCTAGCAAAAACGGCCTGGCGATTCGATGAGTGGTCGCGTCGACGCGCGAGGCGCCGACGGAATGACTGCGTTGTTGATCGCGCGCCGTTTGGACAGTTCGGCTTCCGGCAAACAACCGCGCGCAGACCGGAAGAAAAGACTTACTTCGCCAACTTCGAATGACGCCGCGAATAGCCGAAATAGATGACCATCCCGATCAGCAGCCAGATGATGAATGCGGCCCACGTCACGCCCTGAAGATTGAGCATCAGGAACAGGCACGACGCCACCGCGAGAATCGGCACCACCGGCACGCCAGGGCAGCGGAACGCGCGCGGCAAATCAGGATGCGTCTTGCGCAAAACGAGCACGGCGATCGACACCATCGAGAACGCGGCCAGCGTGCCGATATTGATCAGCTCGGCCAACACATTCAACGGCACCAGCGCGCCGATCAAGCCGAAGAAAATCCCCACCAGCCACGTCGTGAAGAACGGCGTCGCAAACCGGGGATGCAAGCGCGACAGCCGCGCCGGCAACAGGCCGTCGCGCGACATCGCGAAGATCACGCGCGTCTGACCATAGGCCATCACCAGAATCACGGTCAGCATGCCGAGCACGGCGCCGAGATCGATGAAGCCCGCGACCCACGTCTGCCCCGCCTCCTGCAATGCATACGAAACCGGGTGCGAGATATTAGCGAACTTCGCCGACGGCACGATGCCCGTGACCACCGCGGCCACCGCCACGTACAGCACCGCGCACACGCCGAGCGACGCGATGATGCCGATCGGCAGATCGCGCTTCGGATCCTTCACCTCTTCCGCAGCGGACGACACCGAATCGAAGCCGATGAACGCGAAGAACATGACCGCCGCCGCGCCGAACACGCCGTTCCAGCCGTTCGGCATGAACGGATGCCAGTTGGCCGGCGTGACGTGGAAGACGCCTACGGCGATCACCAGCAGCACCACGGTCACCTTGATCGCCACCATGATGTTGTTGATCCGGGCGGATTCGCGCACGCCGACCGACAACAGCGCGGTGATCGCCATCATCACGAGGAATGCGGGCAGGTTGAAGAGTGTCTCGTGGCCGGGCAACGCGCCCGGCGCCGCCGTCAGTGCGACCGGCAAGGACACGCCGAAGCCTGACAGCAACGATTGCAGATAGCCCGACCAGCCGACCGACACCGCCGATGTGGCCAGCCCGTATTCGAGCATCAGGTCCCAGCCGATGATCCACGCGGCCAGTTCGCCGAGCGTCGCATACGAATAGGTGTAGATCGAACCCGCGACTGGGATCGTCGACGCGAACTCGGCGTAGGCGAGCGCGGCGAAGCCGCACGCGAGCGCCGCGATCAGGAACGAGATCATCAGCGCCGGACCGGCCTGCACGGCGCCCGTGCCGGTCAGCACGAAAATGCCGGTGCCGATGATGGCGCCGACACCGAGGAATGTCAGATCGAGCGCGCCGAGCGCCTTTTTCAGGCCGGCGTTCTGAGCGCTTGCCGCGATCATGTGCTCGACGCTCTTTTTGCGAAACAGGGACATTGGCGTGGGTCTCCAGTGGTGCACGCGTGTTGCGCGCCGAATGTCGGGGAAACCCGTAATTTTAGCGGATGCACGCTGCCGCCTAGTTTTGGGATGACCTGCGCACGGCTTGGGGGGCGGGCGGAAACTCCCGGCTGGAAGGGCTTCGCGCGTGGTGTTCCTGCGTGGGAAGCAGCGCCACGGCAATGCTTTCGCTCGAACGCGGGAATAAAGGGGAGGGATTCGCTCTCTTGCGGGCTGGCCGGGCGGGGGCTAACGGCGAGCGATTCAGCCAGACATGGCGTGGCGGCGAAGTCGAAGGCGACGGCGAAGCGCCGTCAGCCCGCCATCGCCGGGTTCAGATCGACGAGCCGGTTGCTCATCACATAGAACGTCAGCTCGGCGTTATTGCGCAGCTTCATTTTCTCGAGCAGCCGCGTGCGGTACACGCTGACCGTCTTGACCGACAACGACAGCGCCGCCGCGATATCCGTCAGCCGCTTGCCCGACGCGAGCATGCACAGCGTTTGATATTCGCGATCGGAGAGCTTTTCGTGCGGCAACTGCTCGCCGTCGAAGGACACGTAGTCGGCCAGCGCCTCGGCCATCGCCGGGCTCACGTATTTGCGGCCCGCCGCGACCTGCTGGATCGCACCGATCATCTGCGCGGCGTCGACCGTTTTCGACAGGTAGCCGGATGCCCCGGCCTTCAGCGCGCGCACCGCGTACTGGTCCTCGCGGTACATCGAGAACATCAGCACGGCCACGCGCGGCGCCTTGCGCTTCAGGCGCTTGAGCACTTCGACGCCGTTCATGTCGGGCAGCGAGATATCGAGCAGCACCACGTCGTAGTCGTGCTGGCCGACGGCGTCGAGGGCTTCCGCGCCGCTTTGCGCCTCTTGGACTTCGCGCGCCACGCCACGGTCGAGCAGCAATTGCCGCACGCCTTGGCGAACCACGGCGTGATCGTCGGCGATCAGGATGCGCAGGCTCATGACGGCGCGCTCACGATTGCAGTGCGCGCCGCTCGGCGCGAGGCGCGTGCGCGAGCAGCGCGTCCCAGGCGAAGCGCGCCTGCAGCAGCGTTCCGCGTGCCGCATTGGCGCTCGCGCCACCCTGCGCGCCGGCACGCCGGGCGCTGATGCGCAGCGTGCCGTGGAAGGCGGCGCAGCGCGCCTGCATGCCGCTCAGCCCGAAATGGCCGTGGCGAGGGTGGCGGGCGTTGCGGGCGAGCCCAATGCCGTCGTCGCTGACGAGCAGCGTGAGATGACGCCGGCTGGTCTCGATCCGCACGTCGGCCGATTCGGCGTGAGCGTGCCTGGCGATATTGTTCAGCGCTTCCTGCGCGACCCGGAATACGGCCAGCGCGGCGTCGGCAGGCAGGCGCGTCACGCGCACGTCGGCGGCGCAGACGAAGTTCGTGCGCAACTGCGTGCGCATGGCGAAGTCGCCGGTCCAGTGCGCCAGCGCGCCAGCGAGACCCGCTTCGAGCGATGGCGCGTGCAGTTCCGCGATGGCCTGACGGCTTGCCGCATACACGGCGTCGAGCGAGCGGTTCGCGACCGTGAGCGCGGCGGCACATTGCGGCGGCGCGTCGGCGGGCAGCCAGGTTTCGACGCCGGCCAGCGCGAAGCGCGTTGCGGTCAGCTCGGCGCCCACGCCGTCGTGCAGTTCGCGCGCCACGTGACGGCAGGCGGCCTCCTGCGCCTGCACGAGTTCGGCCGACAACTCGCGCACGCGTGCGCGCAGCCGTGCCAGCTCGTGTTCCGTCGACGCTGACGGCGCGTCGAACCCGTCACGAACCACGGACGAAGCAAAGGGGGCGTTGAACTGGACGGCAGTCGGCGTATCCATGAGTTTCCCTCTCAGGAAGCCATGTGGACCGCGAAGCGGGTGCGCATCGGCGGCGCGAAGACGAAAGAACGCATGCGAGTCTCTAGCCTCCCAGGTGTGGCCGTCACGCAGCGCGCAAACGGCAAAACGCGATGATGCGAAGTAACGAAAGTTACATTAAGTAACAATCAGGCGGGACCGGTAAAGGCATGGCAATTCGTCTGATCGTGCGGCGCGATGATATCTCAAAAAAAGAAAGAATGCAGTGGCACCAAGGCTTAGCGCGCACTTTTCATGCAATGGTTGATGTTTGCAAGCCACGCTTTTGTAGGAAGTTTCCCGACATGGGATTTCCGTCACGAGGGTGCCAATTGTAACCCGCAACAAAAAAGGAGCTCGAAGGCTCCTTTTTGCTGGATCGGCGGCGCGCGCCGCGAAAACGATACGTGGCTTAGCCGACGAACGCCTTTTCGACCACGTAGTGACCCGGCGCATTGTTGCTGCCTTCCTGGAAGCCCAGGTCGTCCAGCAGCTTGCGCGTGTCGCGCAGCATGTGCGGGCTGCCGCACAGCATCACGCGGTCGTCTTCGAGCGAGAAGCCCGGCACGCCGAGGTCGGCGAACAGCTTTTCAGTTTCGATCAGCTCGGTGATGCGGCCGCGGTTCTGGAACGCTTCGCGCGTGACCGTGGGGTAGTACAGCAGCTTTTCCTGCACCAGTTCGCCCAGGTGCTCGTGCGCCGGCAGGTGGTCGGTGATGTATTCCTTGTACGCCAGTTCGTCGACGAAACGACAGGTGTGCGTGAGCACGACGCGCTCGTAGCGGTCGTAAATGTCCGGGTCCTTGATGATCGACATGAACGGCGCGAGACCCGTGCCGGTGGACAGCAGCCACAGCGTCTTGCCCGGCAGCAGGTTGTCGGCCATCAGCGTGCCGACCGGCTTCTTGCCGATCAGGACTTCGTCGCCGACCTTCAGATGCTGCAAACGCGACGTAAGCGGGCCGTCCTGCACCTTGATGCTGAGGAATTCGAGATGTTCTTCGTAGTTCGCACTAGCGAGGCTGTAGGCGCGGATCAGCGGCTTGCCGTCGACTTCGAGGCCCACCATCGTGAACTGGCCGTTTTCAAAACGGAACGACGGATCGCGCGTGCAGGTGAAGCTGAAAAGCGTATCGGTCCAGTGATGGACGCTCAGGACGGTTTGTGAATTCAGGTTGCTCATGGCTTCTTGGATAGTGCGAAAACAAAGGCGGCCAGTCGTTTTAGCCGGCCGGCACGGCAAGGGCGATGCTGCGCTAGCCCTGATCGAGAGTCACGCGCAATCCGCTATTTTACCGCGCCCGCTGCCTGAGGGCGGCGGCGCGGCGGTTGAGCGCGGTGAAGCGGGTTGCCGGACCTCGCAAGCGTGGGCGCCGGCTGCCGATACAACGGGCGTCGCGAACTACGTTTGGCGTGGATGCCGCCGCGCTTCAGCAAGGGGTACGGCGATGGGCGAAAGCCGCGCAGGGCGGTTGCCATCGGCTGTCCGGCATGCGCCGGATAGGCGCGCCGCGTGGGCAACATTTTCGGGATGATACCGAAAGCCGGCGTGCACTGCAGCATTGACCCTGCTGATAAAACTGGCAAACGCGGTGCGGCGGGCGTGAAATCCGGCAAAAAGCGCTTGCGTGAAGCGGATGTCGCGCACTTCGAGTCCGCGTCGTCTGATGGATTGTTTTTGGTACACAGGTTCGATCACAGGTCGACACGATCGGCGCAGACCCGAAACCCGATAAGGCACCGAGCCTATGGTGCTTTGATGACGCCGAAAAGTGCGAGCATGAACCCGCGACCGCCCGAACCGCCGCGAAGCGTGCGCCGCCAGGTCCGCCCACTCACACGAGCCGATTACGCCGGCGCCCTCACCCGCTTTTTCCCGCGTTGCTTCAGCACTCGCGCCTGCAACACGATCACCAGCAACAGGAACACGCCGCGAACCACCGACTGCCAGTAAGCCGACAAGCTGATGAAACCGAGCCCGTTTTCGAAGTTCAGCAGGTTGAACACCAGGCCCAGCAGCAGCACGCCGGCAATCGTCATCGCCACCGAGCCCTCGCCACCGGTCAGCAGCGTGCCGCCGAGCACGACCGCCGAAATCGCGAACAGCTCCCAGCCGACCCCTTCGTTTGGCTGCCCCGCGCCGAACTGCGCGGCGAGGATCACGCCCGCCATGCCGGCCAGCAGCCCGCTCACCGCATAAGCCGTCACCAGCGTGCGGTCGACGTTCAGCCCCATCAGCCGCGCGGCTTCCTCGCTGCCGCCGATCGCCAGCGCATGCCGCCCGAAACGCGAGCTGCGCAGCGCGAGCCAGCCGGCCAGCGCGGCGACCAGCGCGACGAGGCCCGGAATCGGCAGCCCGAACAGGTCGCCCTGTCCGAAGTTGCCGAAGTTCGACTCGGCCGCGATCGACACCGCATCGTTCTTGCCGAGCAGCAGCGCCACGCCGTGCGCGCCGAGGCTCGTCGCGAGCGTCACGATGAAGGGCAGGATTTTCAGCCGCGTGATGATCAGGCCGTTCAGCACGCCGACCGCGAGCCCGGCCGCGCAGCCGGCCAGCACGGCGACCCAGCCGCCATACACGCTGGTCAGCGCGGCGACCACGCTCGCCAGCGCGGCGACCGTGCCGACCGACAGGTCGATGCCGCCGGTGATGATCACGAAGGCCATGCCGATCGAGATCAGCGTGAACATCGAGTTGTAGCGCCAGAACGACGTGATGTTGTACGCCGAGCCGAAATGCTCGTAGCGCACGAGGCCGAAGACGACGAGGGCCGCCAGCGCGAGCAGGATAGGAAGGTTCTTTTTCATTGCATCGAGTCCGGGAGGGTGCGTGAGCTGCGTTAGGCGTTAGCGCGAGCGCCGCTGCACATAAACGGCCGCGACGATGATGCCGGCCTTCACCACCAGCGCCGCCGCGTCGGGAATGCCGTGCGCGAGCAGCGTATAGCGCAGCAACTGGATGATCAGCGCGCCGACCAGCGTGCCGCCGATGTACGCCTTGCCGCCCGTCAGCGCAGTGCCGCCGACGGCGACCGCCGCGATCGCATCGAGCTCGACGCCGAGCCCCACCACGTTCGCATCCGACGACGAATTCACCGAGATCGAGATCAGCCCGGCGAGCCCGGCGAGCGCCGCGCACAGCGTGTAGGCGATCAGCTTCACGGTGGCGGTCGGCACGCCGCACAGATACGCGGCCTTTTCGTTGCCACCGGTGATCAGCAGATACTGGCCGAACAGCGTCTTGCGCACCACCCACACGAACACGCCGACCAGCGCCAGCATCAACAGCACCTGGAAGGGCACGCCCGCGATCTTGCCAAGCGCGATCCACTGGAAGGCGGGCGTGTTGAACGCTTGCAGGCTGCCGTCGGTGACGACTTGCGCGATGCCGCGTCCGGCGATGAAGAGCACCAGCGTCGCGACGATCGGCTGCACGGATAGCCTCGTCACCAGCAAGCCGTTGAACACGCCGCACGCGGCGGCGGCCAGCACCGGCAGCACGAACGCGAGCGCAATGCCGCCAGGCCCCGCTATGTTGAGGAACAGCATGGGCGCGAGCGCGCCGGAGATCGCCATCGACGCGCCCACCGACAGGTCGATGCCGCCCGTCGCCACCACCAGCGTCATGCCGATGCCGACGATCACGATCGTCACCACCTGGGTCATGTTCACGTTGAAGGTTTGCAGCGACCAGAAGTGCGGCGTGAAGATCAGATTGAACAGCACCATCGCGAGCAGCACGATGATTTCGCGCTGCATCGCGAGGTGCCTCCATTTGCGCGCGGTGCTCGCGGATTGCGCGCGTGGCGCGGCGCTCATGGACGCGGCGGCGTCGGCATGCCGCGCCGGTTCGGTGCGCAACGACTCGGTGTGCAGCTTAAGCGCCATGACGGTCGCCCTCCAACGCGTCTTCGATATGGGCGGCGTTAGCCGTTTGCGCGGCCTCGGCCAGTTGCGAACGGCCTTCGCTGCCGTAGGCGATGGCATCCATGATCGCGGTCTCGCTCATCGCGGAGCCGTTCAGTTCGGCGACCGTGCGGCCGTCGCGGATCACGACCGCGCGGTCGGCCACAGCGGTCAGCTCTTCGAGTTCGGACGCGGACAGCAGCACCGCCAGTCCCGCGTCGCGCAACTCGCGCACGATCTTCGCGACCTCGGCTTTGGCGCCCACGTCGATGCCGCGCGTCGGTTCGTCGAGCAGCAGCATCGACGGCTCGGCGGCCAGCCAGCGCGCCAGCAGCACCTTCTGCTGATTGCCGCCGGACAGTTCGCGGATCGGCTGATCGGCCGAGCGCAGCTTGATGCCGAGCGACGCGATGAAGCGCTCGACGATCGCCTGCTGCTTCTTCACGTCGACCACGCCGTTCTTCGCCAGCGTGCGCAGGCAGACCAGCGTGAGGTTGTCGCGCACGGACAGCTCGGGCACGATGCCTTCACCCTTGCGATCCTCAGTGAGATACGCGAGGCCGCACGCGATCGCGTCCTGCGGCGACTTCAATGTGACGGCTGCGCCGCCGATCGACAGCGAACCTTGCTCCAGCGGATCGGCGCCGAACATCAGCCGCATGGTCTCCGTGCGCCCGGAGCCGAGCAGGCCCGCGAGACCCACGGCTTCGCCAGCATGCACTTCGAGCGACACGTTGCTCACCTTCGGATGCGCGCTCAAGTGCGTGGCCGCAATCGCCTGCTTGCCGCGGCGCGCGAGGTTCGCTTCGCGCGAAGCGGTGTCTTCCTGCACGACGGCGGCCAGCGTGCGGCCCAGCATCGTCGTGACGAGTTGCAGCTTGTCCATTTCCGCCATCGTGCTTTGGGCGACGGTCTGGCCGTCGCGCATCACGGTGACGCGGTCGCACAGCGCGTAAAGCTCGTCGAGCCGGTGCGACACGAAGATCACCGCGCGGCCGTCGTCGCGCAGCTTGCGCACCACGGTGAAGAGCAGCTCCACTTCGCGTTCGTCGAGCGATGACGTGGACTCGTCCATGATCACCATCTTCGCGTCCGACGACACCGCGCGCGCGAGCGCCACCATCTGCTGGATCGCGGTCGAATAGCGGCCGACCGGTTTCTTCACATCGATCTGCAAGCCGAACGATTCGAGCAGCGCGCTAGCGCGCTGCTGCACCGCGCGCCAATCGATCAGGCCGAAGCGGCGCGGCTCGCGGCCGAGAAAAATGTTTTCCGCCACCGAGCGGAACGGCACGAGGTTGATCTCCTGATAGATCGTGCTGATGCCGGCTTCGCGGGCCTGCTTCGGCGTGCGGAAATCGACTTCCTGGCCTTCGAAGCGCACGCTGCCCGAGCCGCGCCGATACGCGCCGGTCAGGATCTTGATCAGGGTCGATTTGCCGGCGCCGTTCTGGCCGATCAGCGCGTGCACTTCGCCGGCGGCGACGCTCAGATTGGCGCCGCGCAGGGCGGGCACGCCGCCGAAGCTGATGCCGATGTCCTGCATCTCGAGCAGCGGCGAACGGGCGAGGGGGGAGTGTGGCGTCTCTTTGCCGGATTCCGTCACGGGGAGTCCTCCTGATGCGGGTGCTGCACAGGCTCGCGCGGATGAGTCGCCGTGCGTGTCCGGGCTGGATGCAGGGGCGTGTTCGAAGCTTCGCGGTCGAGCCATGTTACGCCGCATAAAAGCGAAGCGACGGTCCATGTCATCACGGGCGCGTCGCTTCGAACCCTTCCCGTCACCCGCCCGCCGAGGAGACGCTTTTAAAAGGCGGGTGACTTCCTGCTGCAACGCAGTGAAACAAGTCCCCTTGGGGGCGCTTGTCTGTCTATTGCTTCGCGATCAATAGCCGTACTGCATGCTCTGCTGCACATTGCCCTTGTCGTAAAACCGGTCGGACACCTTGACCCACGTCGGGATCTTCTCGCCCTTCGCGTAACGCTGCGCGACATCGCAGGCGAGCGGGCCGAAGAACGGGCTCGACTGCACGCTCGCGCCGAGTTCGCCGGCGGCGATCGCATCCATGCCGCCCTTGGTGCCGTCGATCGTGACGATCTGGATGTCCTTGCCGGGCTGCTTGCCGGCGGCCTTGATCGCGGCGATCGCGCCAAGCGCCATTTCGTCGTTGTGCGCGTAGACCGCGGTGACGTCCGGATGCGCCTGCAACAGCGTTTCCATCACCTGACGGCCCTTGTCGCGCGCGAAGTCGCCGCTTTGCGACGCGATGATCGTCATGCCCGGATTCTTCGCGACGATTTCGTCGAAGCCCTTCTTGCGATCGTTCGCGGCCGACGCGCCGGTCGTGCCTTCGAGTTCGATGATTTTCGCCTTGCCGTTGGTCGCCTTCACGAGCCAGTCGGCGGCGCGGTGGCCCTGGTCGATGAAGTCCGAGCCGATGAACGTGATGTAGTCGCGGCCCGCCTTGGCTACCGATTGATCGACATCGCGGTCGACCAGGATCACCGGAATGCCGGCCTTTTTGGCCTGCAACACGATCGGCGCAAGCGGCTTCTCTTCGCGCGGCGGGAACACCAGCAGATCGACGTGCTGCGCGATCATGCTTTGGATGTCGGAGACCTGCTTGGAGTTGGAGCCGTTGGCGTCGGTCATCACGATCTGCCAGCCGCATTTGGCCGCGATGTCCTTGAAGCTCTTGGTTTCCGCCAGACGCCACGGGTTATTGCTTTCGGTCTGCGCGAAGCCGACCTTCAACGGGGTCTTGGTGGCCAACTTCGGCAACGCGTCGTCGGCGTGCGCGGTGGTGACGCCGAAACCGATTGCCAGAGCCAGCAGCGAACCTGCCAGCGGACGAATCTGCTGCTTGCGCGCATGCTTGCGCGACTGCGTGTTGAGCGACGCCATGTCTTCCTCCAGTGCCTGGTGAGCTAGGGTTGTATTTGCTTTTTGAGTGGCTGGTGCCGGCCGGCGGCGCTGTGCGTCCCCCCGACCAGACGTGCCGATTATTCCACCAGGAATTATTATCGGTCAATCACTAATAATATTAATTATTGGCGCTTTTGCCTCGGTAATTACCCTGACCGACGCGCGTTCGACGAGCGGTCCATCGAGCTTGACCATCCTGTGCCGCACCGGGGCGCCGGCGGCGCGGTTGTGCTCTTCCTGCAGAAGCGTTTCGACGGCCCAGCGTCCCAACTCGTAGTTCGGCAACACCACCGTGGAGAGCGGCGGATGCGTGTGGCGGGCGATTTCCTGGTCGTCGTAGCCGAGCACCGACACGTCCTCCGGCACGCGCAGGCCTAGCTGCTTCAACGCTTCGATCGCGCCGATCGCGGTGAGGTCGTTGGCGCAGAAAATCGCGGTCGGCGGATTGGCTTCGCGCATCAGCGAGAGCGTCAGTTCGAAGCCGAGGCCCGAACTCCAGTCGCCGTCGCGCACCAGTTCCGGCGCGTAGGGCAGGTCGGCGGTGGCGAGCGCGGTGCGGTAGCCCTTCAGGCGGTCTTTCGACGCGTCCTGCCACGGCTCGCCGTTGATATAGCCGATCCGCCGATGCCCGGCTTGCAGCAGGTGGTCGGTGGCGAGATGACCGCCGGCGACTTCCGCCGGCACCACCGACGAAAACCCGCTTTCGCCCGTGTAGCAGTTCAGCAGCACGGCCGGCACCTGCGAGAGCGCCGCCGGCAGCGTCACCTTGCGCGTGTAGACGGTCGCGTAAATCACGCCGAACACATGCGGATTCGCGAGGATCGTGTCCAGCACCTGTTTTTCGATATTGGCGTTGCCGTGCGTCGAATACACCGCCAGCATCTTGCCGCTTGCATAGGACGCGTCGCGCGCGCCGTCGATGTTGACGACCGGGTGCGGGCTGGTGGAGATTTCGTCGGCCAGGTAGACGATCAGATTGCGTTCGTCGGTCGAAGCGGCAACCGGCTCGCGCAGCGACAGCCGGTAGCCGAGATCGTGTGCGGCCTTCAGCACCTTGCTGCGGGTGGTCTCGGAGAACTTCGCGCCGGTCGCGTTGTTCAGCACCAGCGAAACAGTCGATTGCGACACGCCGGTGAGCTTGGCGATGTCGGTCATGGTCGGACGGCGTTGAGTCGATTTTTTCATTGGGCGGGCCGCACTGCGGCGGCGCAAAAGCGGAGGCATGTCCGGGGCGTGTTGGTGTTGACGGTACCACTAATAATATGCGCCCGGCAACGCACGCAAACCCGTCATTGGGGAGTGGGCAGTCCGCTTGCCGAGCGGTCCTTTACCGCAGATTTATTACTAATAATATTGACCGATTGGCTTTGTCGTGCGATTCTCGGTCGCGCGGACTTTGACGCTCCGCCGGCCGCGCGCTGCGCGCGGTACGGAAATTGACTTTTATGGGACCGGAGTAAGGGCGGAAGCATGGGACCGGAGTAGCCGCTAAAGCGCCAACTCCGGATCGACGCGCTGAAGCACCCACTCCGGTCGACACACCAGACACCGATGCGCGTTCATGCCGCCATCCGCCCAAGGCCTTGCCCTTTCTGACCATGCGCGACCTTTCCTTGAATCCGGTCCGACCGCCCGCCACCGAACTCGCATGGCTCGATGATCCCGCCATCGCAGCCACGCTCGTCACGCTGACGGCGGGCGCGCTGCGCGCGGTGATCGCCCCCGGGGTAGGCGGCGCGCTCGCGGCCTTCTACGAGATCACGCCCGACGGTCCGCTGCATTGGCTGCGGCCGGCTGCCCACGCGGCGTTCGAGCAGCGCGATCCGCTGCGGATGGCGAGCTTCCCGCTGTTTCCCTACTGCAACCGCATTCGCGACGCGCGTTTCGAATTCGGCGGGGGCACTGTCGATCTCGCCGGCAACGACTCGCGCTTCGCGCACGCGCTGCATGGCAATGCGTGGCGGCATCCCTGGCAGGTCGGAGCGCGTAGCGAAAGTGCGGTGGACTTGCACTTCGAACATGAGCGCGATCCGCGAGTGCCAGGCGACTGGCCGTTTCGCTACCGGGCACAACAGCGGATCGAGCTGCGCGGCGGCGCGCTGCGCATCACGCTGTCCGCGCAAAATCGGGCCGGGCGGCCGATGCCGTTCGGCATGGGGCATCACCCGTACTATCCGCGGACCGCGCAAACCCGCGTGTACGCCGACGTGCAAGCGATGTGGCATGCCGACGCCGACGTGCTGCCGACGCATCTCGGCCCGCATCCCGCAGTCGACGCATTGCGTGAAGGCATGTCACCCGATGCGTTCGATCTCGACAACAACTTCGCCAACTGGACGCGCGAGGTGACCATTGCGTGGCCCGACGAAAAGCGCCGCTTGACGATGACCGCCGACGCTCCGTTCGATCACCTGGTGGTGTTCGCTCCGGCCAACGATGCGCAGCTATGCGTGGAGCCGGTGACGAACACCACGGACTGCTTCAACGCGGTCGGCATGCGTGAGCAGGTGGGCGGTTGCGTGTTGGCGCCCGGCGAGGAGATCGCCGCGACCTTGACGTGGATGCCGCAGCGCGGCTGATTGCCGCACGCGATCCGTGCTGAGGCGGTGACGCGTCGATGTGTGCAAGAGCGCAAGCATGCAAGCGTCAGCGCCCGGCAAAACAAAAGGGCGGCCACGCCGCCCCTTCCAATCCGCACCCGCCACCCACTCACTCCACCCGCAAGCGCGCCATATACGGCAAATGATCCGACAGCCACGCGGTTTCCTGGGTCGGCTGAATCCATTCGATGGGCCGCATGCCGCGCACGAACATCTTGTCGAGCGCAAGCGCCGGCGAGAACGCGGGGAAAGTGCGGCCCGACTCGCCGAGTAGCGTCGCCACCTCGTGCAGACCATGCTCGCGAAACAGCGGCACCGAGTCATTGCGCCAGTCGTTGAAGTCACCGGCCAGCACCAGCGGACCATCGGGCGCTTCTTTCTCGATCCAGTGCGCGATCCAGTTCATCTGCCGCAAGCGCGCCGGCCGCGTGAGCGCAAGGTGCGCGCACAACAGCGTGACCGAATGACCGCCGAAGGTCGCCCTCGCCACCAGCAAGCCACGCTTTTCGAAGCGATGCGCGGAGATGTCCCAGCGTCCGCCGAGATCGAGCGGATGCGGCGACAAGATCGCATTGCCGTGCCGCCACGACGGCTTGAACACGTTCGGGCCGAGCGCCACTTCGAGTTCGAGCGCACGGGCGATTTCAGTGGCCTGGCAGTGCCAGACATCGCTCAGCGGATCGTCGATCGGCGCGCCGAAACTGCTAGCCAGCATCGGCGACGGCATGCGCCGCGCCATCGCTTCCTGCAGGAAATAGGCGTCCGCGTGAGTCGACTGGACCCAGCGCTGCATGGCCTGCCAGGCCTGAAAGCCGAGCGGTGTGCGGCCTTTGTGAAGGTTCCAGCTCACCGCGACGAAATCGTTCGGCGCGAGGTTCTCGCGGATCAATTCTTCTGGGTTTCGCATGCCGCGTTATCCACGTGTTCTGTTTGAAGGCTTTGGTTGTGCGCGTTGATCGGCTATCCGTTCGCGTGTCGCTCTCACCAATGGTCAATTTGCATTCCTGCCGCCGTCCGCGAGACTCGCACGCACGCGGTAGACCAGGTTTGGATCCTTCTCGACGATCGTCCAGCTCGCCCATTGGCCCGGCGCAACCATCAGACCCGGATGGCTCGCGCTCACCCGGCGCGGCTGCGGCGGCAGCTTGCAGCCGATGTCGGTTTGCCGCGCGGCGTCGTCCTCGAGCGTCTCCTGCGTGTCGATCGACAGCGTGATCCCGTTAGCATCGGCCCGCAGCGGCGAGACCGTCAGCGTGCGCGACAGATCGAGGCTGCCGGCCGGCTGGTCTTTACAGCCGACGTTATGCTGCACCGTCTTGTGATGCGTATCCGTGCGCGCCTGGCCGACCGTGGTGGTGCCGTCGAACGAATCGATCTGTTGTCCGTCGCGCACCACCTGTAACTGCCATTGCACGACCTGCTGCGCCGGTCGTTGTTGTGCGTTTGCAAGCAACGAAGTGCCAAGCAGCATGGCGACGATACTGGTTTTCCACATAGAAGGATCTCCGGCTCTACTCGGCCCGAATGGTCAGAGAGCCATCTTACCCCCGATGGCCGCCACGCTTTTCTGACACTTCGATCAGGGCCGCGTTCAGCAACAATGCATTGCAGATAGGGACGACAAGTGTCGAAAACAACCATTGTTAGCAGCAGAGCCGCACGACTGCTGGCTTGCACGGGAATATGTCGTGGTTACACTGGACTTGAAACGGCGCCCACCATGCGCGCCGCTGCAAGGCCAGCCAAGACGGGGTGAGCGATGACAACAGCAATGGTCAAACAGGAAATCGCCGTGGCGTCTTTCAGCCGGGTGTACGACCTCGATCAGGTCGAAACCGCGCTGAACGACCTCGGCGAAGGCGCGAACGAGGCGCTGCGCGCAACGTACGAAAAGATGCTGAAGACGGGCAATCTGCGCTTTTGTGTGAAGCCGAACCGGATGCCGTCGATCGACGATCTCATCCACGCGCTCCCCAATTTTTCAGTACCGCTCGACGACATTCGCAAGCAGGTCGCATTGTGTCTGGAGACCGAAGACCGGCTCGAACTGATGCCGATCCTGCTGCTCGGCGATCCCGGGATCGGCAAGACGCATTTCGCGAAACAGTTGGCGCGCCTGCTCGGCACCGCTTACCAATACGTGGCGATGAGTTCGCTGACGGCGGGATGGATTCTGTCGGGCGCGTCGTCGCAATGGAAAAACGCGAAGCCGGGCAAGGTGTTCGATACGCTCGTGAACGGCAGCTATGCGAACCCCGTGATCGCCGTCGACGAAATCGACAAGGCCACCGGCGATTCCCAATACGATCCGCTCGGTGCGCTGTATGCGCTGCTCGAACACGACACCGCGCAGAGTTTCATCGACGAATTCGCCGAGATTCCGATCAACGCGGGGAACGTGATCTGGATCGCCACCGCGAATGACGAGCGCTCGATTCCGGAGCCGATCCTGAACCGGATGAATGTGTACGAAATTCCGCCGCCGGATCGCGACGGCACGCGGCGCATCGCGCAAGCGATCTATGACGAGATCCGCTCTGCGCACAACTGGGGCCTGCGTTTTCCCGAGGTGCTCGGCGATGCCGCGCTCGACGCGCTGAAGCTGGCTTCGCCGCGTGAGATGCGCCGCGCGATTCTGAACGGCTTCGGCGCGGCGCGGATCGATGGGCGGGATCGGATTGAAGCGGGCGATATTCGTCTGGACCATGGAAATCGGCGAAAACCGATCGGTTTTTGAGTGTTTTTGCCCATTTTTTGCATGAAAGCCGCCTTCTGGCGGCTTTTTTCCTTCAAAAACGAGATGATCCGTTCTGGATTCGCGGTGAATGTCGCAGCAATTATTGCTATTTTTGAGATGCCAGCGGTCGGCAGTTATTCGGTATCGCGCACGCAAGTGAGGACCGACTTGGTCGAGCCCGTGCATCACCGCGCAAAGAGCACGCAGCACTAAGCTGCAGCGCCCGCCGGATGTTCAATTGAGCCGAACCGGTCGCTCAGTCCATCGAGTCCATCGCGCGTGCGAAGAAGCAAGCGCTCCGATCTTCGACGGCGTACACTGATCAGTCCGGCCGCTACGGTTGAGCCGCGCTCAAGACCGAATGCCCGCAGTCGTTCCGACGTGCGGGCATTTCTATCTGTGCGGCATCGTACAATTTTGCGTGGCGGTTGCGATAAGGCAGGTGCGTTCCACAACGAGCGGTGTGCGGCACACGAGAGTCGCATCCTGTCTTTCTCTCTATCGGTGAACGAGGCAGCGCGCGGCGATGTCGGCCGCGTCAAGGGACATGGACCAAATCGAATGTGTAGTGATCGGCGCCGGCGTGATTGGCCTCGCGGTGGCGCGCGCGCTGGCGGCGCGCGGGCGCGAGGTGATCGTGCTGGAAGCCGCCGAAGCGATCGGCGTGGGCACCAGCTCGCGCAACAGCGAAGTGATCCACGCGGGCATCTACTATCCGCGCGGTTCGTTGAAAGCCTCGCTCTGCGTGCGCGGCCGCGAGATGCTGTACGACTATTGCGCGGAGCACAACGTCCCGCATTCGCGCTGTGGCAAGTTGCTGGTCGCGACTTCGCGTCACCAGATTCCTCAGCTCGAAAGCATCATGGCCAAGGGGCGCGACAACGGTGTGCTCGACCTGATGCGTATCAGCGGCGACCAGGCGCAAGCGCTCGAACCGGCGCTCGAATGTGTCGAGGCGGTGTTCTCGCCGCAGACGGGTATCGTCGATAGCCATCAGTTGATGCTATCGCTTCAGGGCGACGCCGAACGCGACGGCGCGGTGTGCGCGTTTCATGCGCCGGTAAAGGCCATCGAAGCGAGCAATGGACGCTTCGTCATCACGGTGGGCGGCGATGCGCCGACCACGATCAGCGCCGCGTGCGTGATCAACAGCGCGGGGCTGCAGGCGAACGCGCTGGCCCGCAAGATTCGCGGACTCGATGCGCGTCACGTGCCGCCGCTCTATCTGGCGCGCGGCAACTACTTCAGCATCTCGGGGCGCGCGCCATTCAGCCGCCTGATTTATCCGATGCCGAACGAGGCCGGGCTCGGCGTGCATCTGACCATCGATCTCGGCGGTCAGGCGCGCTTCGGTCCGGATGTCGAATGGGTCGACACGATCAATTACGATGTCGATCCGCGTCGCGCGGAATCGTTTTATGCGGCGATTCGCGCGTATTGGCCCGCGCTGCCCGACGACGCCTTGCAGCCCGCGTATGCGGGCATCCGTCCAAAGCTTTCGGGCCCGGGCGAACCCGCCGCCGACTTCGTGATTCAAGGGCCAGCTGCGCACGGCGTGCGCGGGCTCGTCAATCTGTTCGGCATCGAGTCGCCGGGTTTGACGGCGGCGCTGGCGATCGCGCAGCGTGTGTGCGAATTGAGCGGGCGCGCTTAACGCCGTCCAGCGCGGGTTTTACCAATTCGGTTATCTCTATCATTTGGGCCGTCACGCGCGACGGCTTCATTGCTATGCTTGGGGACCGCTGTCGTCAGAACGGCGAGTCGTTCATATAAACGGAGTGAGTCCCCATGAAATCTTCCCGTCGTACGTTTTTGATCACCAGTATCGGTGTGGCGTCCACGTTCGCGCTGTCGCGCCAGGCTTTCGCCGATGCACCTAAAGTCACCGAATCCGATCCGACCGCGCAAGCGCTCGGCTATAAGGAAGACGCGAGCAAAGTCGACAAAGCGAAGTTCGCCAAATATGCCGCGGGTCAGGATTGCGGCAATTGCAGCTTCTACCAGGGCAAGCCCACCGATGCCTATGCGGGCTGCCCGATGTTCGCGGGCAAGCAGGTCTCGAGCAAGGGTTGGTGCAGCGCATATAACAAGAAGAGCTGAATGCGCTGAAGCGCGGCGCACGACAAACGTCGCGCGCGATGCGCCGAATGATCGCGGCGCTTCATCGAAGGCAGATTGTCGAGGCGTCTTCCGTTGCACGCGGCAGGCGCCTTTTTACTGTGTCGGAAACAGCCTGCGCTTTTTATGCGCATGCGTTGAGGCGATCAAGCAGGCTGGTCGGCGCGCTGCCTTCTCTCACGTTGCCTCATGCGCAACGGCGTCTGAAGCGACCTTGCTCGAGCGGCATGCACACGCCGTGCGCGCCGCTCTTTCGCGACTTACCGCGTGACGAGCGTAGACGGCGCTGCTTCTGCTAACTGCGCGCCTTCATCAACGGTGGCCGCTTGTCGAACCATGGCCGCGCCGCTTCGAGTTGCGCCGCCAGCCGCAACAGCGTCGCCTCGCCGCCGGCACGCGCGGCGAATTGCACGCCGACCGGCAGCCCGCGCGCATTCCAGTAAAGCGGCACTGACATCGCCGGCTGGCCACTCAGGTTGAACAACTCCGTGCATCCCGCCCAGGCAAACGCCTTGTTCGATGCTTCGGTCAGCAGCTTCTTCATCAGCGATTCGAGCGGCATGGCGGTGACCGCGCGCATTTGCATGCGCTCCGCCGAGGTGGGCTGCATCTCGCCGATCTTGATCGGCGGCGCGGCAAGCGTCGCGCACAGGATCGCGTCGTAACGCTGCAGCAGATCGGTGAGCCGTTCGGTGATGCGGCGCTGTTCTTCGAGCGCGGCAGGCAGGCCGCGTTCGCCTAACTTGCGGCCGACATGCGCCATCGCCCACGTCGAAATTTCGAATTCGGCGCGCAGCGGTTTGTGGCCGGTGATGCGTTCGGCGTTCAGCACCAGGTCCTCGGCGGTCACCGACCACAGCGTGAGAAACGCATGGCGGACCGCCGCGAAATCGATGCCTAGCGACACCGGCTCGATGTTATGGCCGAGCGAAATGGCGAGTTGCGCGGCGTCGTCGAGCGCGGCGCGAGAGTCGGGCGACAGCGTCGGCGCCAGCATTCCTTCGGTCACGTAGGCGATGTTCAGCGGCTTGCACGGCTCGCGGCTCGCGGCCAGAAAAGTACCCGGCGCGCCGAGCGGTCGCTCGGCATTGCCGCCGAGCAGATCGAGCAGCAACGCGCTGTCGCGCACGCTACGCGAGACCGCGTGATCGATACCGAGCTCGCCGGCGCTGGCGGGCGACGCACGCGGTACGCGTCCGCGCGACGGTTTGAGGCCGAACAGTCCGCAGCACGAAGCCGGAATGCGGATCGAGCCGCCGCCGTCCGACGCGTGTGCGAGCGGTACGATGCCGGCCGCGACGGCCGCTGCCGCGCCGCCGCTCGAGCCGCCGGGTGTATGGTCGAGATTCCACGGATTGCGGCACGCGCCGAATAGTTCGGGCTCCGTATAAGGCATCTGGCCGAGTTCGGAGGTGCTCGTCTTGGCGAAGATGTTGAGGCCGGCGGCCTTCGCGAGTGTGACTACCGGCGCATCCTCCTCGGGAATGAAGTGGCGGTAGTGGCGGCTGCCCATCGCCATGCGCAGTCCGGCGACCGGCGCGCCGAGGTCCTTGATCAGATAAGGCACGCCCGCCAGTGCAGTTTGTGTGCTCGCGCTTTCCGCTCCGTTCGCGCCATTCTTTGTCCGGTTCGCGTCGTCGCGCGACGCGCGCTGACGCGCCGCGTCGTAGTCCTTCAGCACAATTGCATTGATCGCGGGATTGACAGCCTCGGTGCGCGAGATCGCGATGTCGAGCAATTCGCGCGCGCTGGCCTGGCCGGTGCGCACCAGTTCGGCGAGGCCGATGGCGTCATGGGCGAGATAGTCTGATTGCACGAAGGATGGGTCCTCACTATCTAATGTGTTTCTGCCGCTGGCGTATGCATGCAATGAACCCGCTTTACTGGGCTTCCCGTCGCCGGGTCGATCGTCACGCATGGAAAAAGACGGCGTGTCAGCGACACGCCGTCTTTTGAGAGAGTAACCGAGTGCACGCAAGCGTGACTCACGCGGATTCAAAAACGCCCATATAAATGCGTGAATTCAGAACGCGGGCCATTGAAGCCGGTTACTAAAGCAGATTGCTGAATCGCACCGCAGCGTCGAGTTACAGGCGCTCGCCAAGGAAGGTCAGTGTGCGGCCATGCGCGAGCGCGGAGGCACGCTGGTTATACGACGCGCGCTCCGAGCAGTTGAAGCCATGATCGGCGTTCGGATAAATGTGGAATTCGACGTCGCCGCGGCCCGCGAAGCGCTCCTGAACCTGGCCGACGTCCGACAGCGGAATGTGCGCATCGAGTTCGCCGTAGTGGAACTGCATCGGCACCTTGACCTTCGAGGCCTGGTCGAGCTGGTTCTGGATGCCGCCGCCGTAGTAAGCGACCGCGCCGTCGACCGAGCCTTGCGCCGCGGCCAGATACGCGAGCCGACCGCCGAAGCAGTAGCCGATCGCCGCAACCTTGCCGGTGACTTCCGGCATCGCGCGCAACGCCGCCGCGGCTGCGCCGATGTCGGACACGGCCTGATCGACGTTGGTCTTTTGCATCAGCTCGATGCCCTTGTTGCGATCCGCGCCGTCATACGTCAATTCGACGCGCGGCTGCACGCGCCAGAACACGTCCGGCGCGAGCGCGACATAACCGTCTTGCGCGTACTGATCCGCGACCGAGCGGATATGCCCGTTCACACCGAAGATTTCCTGAATGATGATGACGGCCGGACCCTTGCCGCCTTTGGGCAGCGCCAGGTAGCCGCCGAAACTGTCGTTGCCGACGGGGATGTCGATCCATCGGGAAGTCGTGCTCATGTTGTTCTCCATTGATCCGCGCGATGCCGCGCGAGCTCGGTCTTAACGAAATGCCAGAGGCCAAAAGTGCCCGAAGCGGGCGGATAGTTTGCCATCAAAAGAAACGGCGTGCAGTGAGGCCAGGCGCGGCTTCGCGGGCCGTGTCGCGCGCCGCTATTCTCGTAAGGCGATTGAAACATTCTCGATAATTCATTTTTCCGCTGCGGCTCGCGCCGGTACAGTCGGCCGTGTCGGCTTGCTTGTGTGCGAGCGTATCGCTGGAAAAGGAAACGATCATGACTGAAGGCAGTTTTGTGACGCCGTTCGCGCAGCGCTTTGAAATGCGCGTCCCCGTCGTGCAGGCGCCGATGGCCGGCGCGACCACGCCCGAGATGGCGGCGGCGGTATCGAATGCGGGCGGGTTGGGTTTTTTGGCGGGCGCGGCGCTGCCGCCGGAAAAGATCGCCAGTGAAGTCGCGGCGATTCGCGCGCTGACCGATCGTCCATTCGGCGTGAATCTCTTCGTACTCGAACCGGCCGCGCCGGACGATGCCACCGTGCGCCGCGCGCTCGAAGCGATCGATCCGCTGCGAGCCGGCCTCGGTTTGCCGCCGGGACAGCCGCTCGCACGTTATGCGCCGGATTTCCGCGCGCAACTCGAGACACTGATCGAATTGCGCGTGCCGGTCGCGAGCTTCACGTTCGGACTGCTTCCGGCCGACGATGTCGCCCGGCTGCATGCGAACGGCCTATATGTAATAGGCACCGCGACGCACGTTGCCGAAGGCGTCACCTGGCGCGACGCCGGCGCCGATGCGATCGCCGCACAAGGCGCGGAGGCGGGCGCGCATCGCGGCACTTTCATCGGTGCATTCGAGGAGGCGCTGATCGGCACGATGGCGCTCGTGCCGCAGCTGGTCGACGAAACCGGGCTGCCGGTGCTGGCCGCCGGCGGCATCATGGACGGTCGCGGCGTCGTGGCCGCACTCGCGCTCGGCGCGCAAGCCGCGGTGATGGGCACCGCGTTTCTCACGTGTCGCGAAAGCGCTGTACCGCAGGCATGGAAAACCCGCGTGCGCGCCATGTCCGACACGTCGACTTCGGTCACGTGCGCAATCACCGGCCGTCACGCGCGCGGCATCCGCAATCCGTTGATGCGGCGCTTGAGCGAAACGATGGACAAGATCGCGCCGTATCCCGTGCAAAATGCTTTGACACAGGAACTGCGTCAAAGCGCGAGCCGCTCGCAGAACGGCGATTATCTTTCTTTGTGGGCGGGCCAGGGTGCACCCCTGGGCCGGGCACGTCGCGAAGATCTCGGCGCGGCCGAACTGGTCGCGCAAATCGAGCAGGAATGGCGTGCCGCGGCCGCACGGATCGCCGCGCTCGAACGCTGAATCGGCATCACGACGGGCGCGTCTCCCAGCCCATGCGACGCGCCCGCTATTCAGTACAAAGGCGGTTCGAAGCACTAATGGTTTTGCCCGCGAAAAGTGCCCAACCGCACGCTTTAGAATAAAACCTCACCTAGCGGAAACCCGCACGGGTCGGCGCTTTCCAGCCAGTCAATCCAGTCCGGACCAGGCCCGGTGGGATAAACGCTATTGGTGTTCATCCCACTTACTCAAAAAAGTCCCACAAATTAATTTGATCGCCTACACTTGCGCGCAAGTACGGTTTGCCGCCTGTCACAAACAGTCCGGCAAACGTGCTCGCCAAGTGCATGAACGATGCAACCGGCGTGATCGTCCACGGGACTGAGCGACACGTGTTTGGGGAAGCGGGGGCACAGGGCGATTACGTTGTTTTTGGGATCGAAACTGGAGACTTACATGAACATCAAGATTCAAAAGCTGTTGCCGATCAGCGCTGCGGTGATGCTGTTCGCAACGTTGGCAACATCGGCTGCGGCCGACACGGTCGTCAAGATCGGTCACGTCGCGCCGTTGACCGGCGGGATCGCTCACCTGGGTAAAGACAACGAAAACGGCGCGCGCCTGGCAGTTGAAGAAATCAACGCCAAGGGCCTGACGATCGCTGGCCAGAAAATCACGCTGCAACTCGATCCGCAAGACGATGCGGCCGACCCGCGCACGGCAACTCAAGTCGCCCAGAAACTGGTCGACGACAAGGTCGTCGCAGTCGTCGGTCACTTGAACTCGGGCACGTCGATTCCGGCGTCGAAGATCTATAGCGATGCAGGCATCGTGCAGATTTCGCCGTCGGCAACGAACCCGGCCTACACGCAACAAGGCTTCAAGACGACGTACCGCGTCGTTGCGACCGACGCGCAGCAAGGTCCGGCACTGGCCAACTACGCAGCGAAGGGCATGAAAGTGAAGAGCGTCGCGATCGTCGACGATTCGACCGCTTATGGCCAGGGTCTCGCGAACGAATTCGAAAAGACCGCCAAATCACTGGGCCTGAACGTGATGTCGCATGACGCGACGAACGACAAGGCCGTCGATTTCCGCGCGATTCTGACGAAGATCAAGGGCGAAAACCCGGATGCGATCATGTACGGCGGCATGGATGCCACCGGCGGCCCGTTCGCGAAGCAAGCCAAGCAGCTCGGCCTGCGCGCGAAGGTGCTGGCGGGTGACGGCGTCTGTACCGACAAGCTGTCGGATCTGGCTGGTGACGCAACCGACAACATCGTTTGCTCGGAAGCCGGTATGGCGCTCGAAAAGATGTCGGGCGGCGCAGCGTTCCTCGCCAAATATCAGAAGCGTTTCGGTCAGCCCATCCAGATCTACGCTCCGTTCACGTATGACGCTGTGTACATCATCGTCGACGCAATGAAGCGCGCGAACTCGACCGATCCGGCCAAGATCCTGGCAGCGATGCCGAGCACCGACTACAAGGGTGTGATCGGTGAAACCACGTTCGACTCGAAGGGCGACCTTCAACACGGCGTGATCTCGCTGTACAACTACAAGTCGGGCAAGAAGACGCTGCTCGACGTGGTGAAGATGTAAATCCGCGCGGTCGAGGTCGGCGGATTCGCTGGCTTCGGTTAGCAGGTTAAAAAGGCACGTGAGCTGTGAGGCTTGCGTGCCTTTTCTCTTGGGCGCGGGAAGAGGGGACTGCGGGGCGACGGCTCGGTATGAGGAATGCCGAAGTCGTGGCGAGCGGTTAGGTCGACGACTGGCGCCGCTGGATTATTCAAGGTTCTGCTGCTCGACGCGGTACGGTAAGGTGCCTTGGAGTGCTTATTTTCATGGAGCGATGCGCTCGCGCAATCGTTTGCGCGGTTGGGATTGGGGTCGCGTCAAGCGGAGTGGTCTTTGAGTAGTACTACGTTCAGACCGGGGCGCTCGTAGTCACCGGCGCGTTCGTTTTTTGGCCCTGGCGCCACGCCACTCACCGCGAATGATGCGTCGCGCAACACACCGGCGCACTGCCCTCGCGCAACATGACGCAAGCAGGGATTCCACCCGGCGTTACATGAGCCGACGCAGCCGCCGCACGCCCAGGCTTCAGATCTTCAAACGCCGCAGCACCTTCGGCCCGACGGCGGCGATCAATGCGGAACACACCGCGACGACCGACAACCCGATCGTCAGATTGGTCAGTTGCGTCACCGCACCGATGATCACCGGCCCGAGCAGCAGCCCGAAGTACGCCAGCCCCGCGACGTGCGCGAGCCCCTCTGCCGCGTGAATGCCCTTCACGCTCGCCGCCGCCGCGAACAGCACCGGCATCATGTTCGCGAGGCCAAGCCCGATCAGCGCGAAGCCCACGAGCGCGGCGACCGAATTCGGCAGCAGCAGGGCGTCGACCATGCCGGCGCACGCGAGCGTCGCGCTCATCATCACGAGTTGCGGCGCGCCGAAGCGGGCGCGCACCGCGTCGCCGGCAAAACGCGCCGCCGCCATGCCGCCCGAAAACGCCGCGTAGGCCGCGCTGGCGAGCGCGGGAGAGGCCAGCACGACATCGCGCATGTAGACGGTGGCCCAGTCGTACATCGCGCCTTCCGCGATCAGCGCGACCAGCGCCATCGTGCCGAGCGCCCACAGCGCCGGCGAGCGCCAGCGGCTCGCGCGCGGCGTGGCGGAGTCCGGGTGCTCGGCGTGTGGCACGTGCGGCAAGACGGACGGGCAGGCCATCACGAGGACCAGCGCGCTGACCGCCGCAGCGAGCGCGAGATGCAGCGCCGGCGCCATCCCGCGCGACAGCAACGCGCCGCCGGCCGCCGCCCCGAACATCCCGCCGATACTGAACATGCCGTGCAACGACGACATGATCGGCTTGCCGAGCGCCTTCTCGACTGCGCTGGCTTCGGCATTCATTGCAACGTCGAGCGTGGCCAGGCCCGCGCCGAACGTGGCCAGCACGACCAGCAGCATCCAGTACGCCGGCACGACCAGAATCAGCGCCGCGCACACCGCCATCACGAGGCCGCCCGCCAGGCACGCGCGGCGTGTGCCGACCCGCACGATCCACGAAGCATTTGCCGCCATCGCGCCGATCGAACCGCCGGCCACGGCCAGCAGCGCGAACGAGAGCATGGCCGCGTTCAACTGGAAGCGGTCGCGCACCGTCGGCACATGCACCCCCCAGGACGCGTACATCATGCCCGCGATGAAGAACACGGCCATCGTGGCGAAGCGGGCCCGTTGCCGCGCGGTGTCGGACAGGTCGCGATGAGCGGCGGGAAGGACGGCGAATTCGGAGGTTTGGTGGTCGGGCACTGAGATCTCGTGGAGGGCTGCCGCGTGAGAAAGCACATCTAAAGCGGATTTTCGATTCTAGCGAAGCGTGCTGTCTTATGCTTGGAAGGCCGCTGCCGGATACTGATGATCATTCGTTTTGAATGCGACTGGCGGCAGGCCGGTTCGCCTGATCCGACTTTTCGCCATGCATGGCCCTTCCACCGAGGTATGCGCTCTTGAACATCCCCGCTCACGCTCCGTTGCATCTGCTGCACACTGCCGCGGTCGGCACGCTCGCCACGCACGCGCGCCAGCCGGAAGGCTTCCCTTATCCGTCGATGCTGCCGTTCGCGCCGGACCCCCGGCATCGCCCGACGATTCTGGTGAGCCGGCTCGCCGAGCACACCCACAACCTGCATGCCGACCCGCGCGCGGGCTTTCTGGTGGTCGATGCACCCGACGGCGACGTGCTGAGCGGCCAACGTGTCACGCTGCTGGGCACTTTTGAACCGGTCGACCCGACGCCGGAAGTCGTGCGGCGTTACCTTCGCTATCAGCCGGATGCGGAGCGCTATCTCGTTCTCGGCGACTTCACTTTCTGGACCATGCGGCTCGAACGGTTGCGATATATCGGTGGCTTCGGCGCAATGGGATGGCTGGGCGGCGCGGAACTCGATCCGTTGGCGCCGCTCAGTTTCGATGAAGAGAACGCGCTCATTGAAGAATTCAGCCGTTCAAGCGTCAACGCTGGCGCATTTGAAGTGCTCGGCATCGACCGCTATGGCGCGGACCTGAAACTGGATGGCGTGCGTAACCGGTTCGCCTTCGGTGGAGCCAAGCCCGGTATCGAATCCTTGCATACGGCGCTTGAAGTTTGCATCCAACGGCACGCCAATTAATTCCACTGGTATCTGGCGAAGCACTAGTGTGCCAATAGCGGCATGGCGCATGCGCTCAATTGGCTCCAGCGGCGGGTTCCGGTTCAAGCTTTCATGGCATGAAATGTTGATGCGGGATTGCTATCTAAAATTTCATTTTTTGATAAATAATTCCATAAATGCCACTCCGACCCGGCTTTTCAGCGAAATACGAAATTAGCTAATCGAAAGGGAGTCGCGCAACCCAGTGCCGGCGGGAAAGTTTCTGAAACGGATTCGAATTAATTTTTTGCGAGTGCTTTTGCGGGCTTTCTATTTTGTGTTAATCTCGCCATCAAATTCCGAGGCATGATCACCTTCAAAGGGCAAGTCGGCTTCAGACCGGCAGTCATTTAATCCAAACCATAAGGGAACCTATGTCTTCCTACAAGGAACTACTCGCGCAGCGCGAGAAGCTCGAAAAGCAGATCGAAGAAGCGAAGTCGCGCGAATACGCAGAAGTGTTGAATGAAATCAAGCAGAAAATGGCCGACTACGGCATCTCGCTCACTGAACTCGGCGGTGGCCGCGCAGCCAAGAGCGTGAAAGCCGCTCGTCCGCGCGCCGGCGTGGCGCCGAAGTATCGTGACCCGGACAGTGGCAGCACCTGGTCGGGCCGTGGCAAGCCGCCGCGTTGGATCGCAGGTCTCGATCGCGAAAAATTTCTGATCCAGAAGTAGTACCCGGGGGCAGGCGCTTGCGCTTGCGGCCTGCAAGTCATACGGATTG
This sequence comes from Paraburkholderia sediminicola, assembly GCF_046026895.1. Lineage (GTDB taxonomy): Bacteria > Pseudomonadota > Gammaproteobacteria > Burkholderiales > Burkholderiaceae > Paraburkholderia > Paraburkholderia sediminicola_C. Next base: position 54,841 of record NZ_JAQQEU010000001.1, on the reverse strand, counting down.
CATTACTCGGCTGCGCTTATGGCGCACTGCTGTAGCAACGGAAACCGCGTACCGTTCAAGGGCGCGGTTTTTTGTTTTCCGGCGCCGGTGTTTCGTCATATGCGCTTCCTGTAGTTGAAACACGAATGCTTTTCGTTTAGATAACCGGCTGATTTAAAAGGATTTTTTTTGGTGCCTCCGCCGCTTGCCCTGAAGTCTGCCGGGTAGAATACGAGGATTGAACTTTTCATCCCAATTCCGAGATGCCTACCGCCGCCGCCCAATCTGCCGAGAAACACCGCGTCGCGCGCAAAAGCACGTTTGTGAGTATTGTCCTCAATACCGCGTTGATGACGCTGCAAATCGTCGTCGGCATGTTTGCCCATTCCCAGGCACTCGTCGCAGATGGTATTCATTCACTTGCGGATCTGATTTCCGATTTCGTCGTGCTGATTGCCAATCGGCACAGCGGCGCGAAGCCCGATGCGGATCACAATTACGGACATAGCCGTTATGAAACGGTTGCTTCATTATTTCTGGGCGCATTGTTAATTGCAGTTGGCGTCGGAATGTTATGGCGCGCCGGAACCCGGCTCGCCAATTTGCAAAGCATTCCCGCCGTCCATGCAAGTGCGCTTGCCGTTGCCGTATTGGTATTGATTTCTAAAGAAAGCCTTTTTCGCTACATGCTGCGTGAAGCGCAGCGTGTGCGTTCCGCCATGCTGATTGCGAATGCATGGCATGCGCGGTCTGATGCGGCGTCGTCATTGGTGGTCGCAATCGGCGTGGTGGGCAGTCTTGCCGGCGTGCGTCTGCTTGATCCCATCGCTGCTGCGATCGTCGGTTTCATGGTGGCGCGCATGGGCTGGATGTTCGGCTGGGACGCGCTGCAGGATCTGTCCGACCGCGCGCTCGACGAAGCCGCTACCGCCGACGTGCGCGCGCTGCTGCTTGCGACGCACGGCGTACGGGACGTCCACGAATTGCGCACGCGCAAGATGGGCGACTTTGCGCTTGTCGACGCCCACATCCTGGTCGATCCGCTGATCTCCGTGTCGGAGGGGCATTACATTGCCGAGTCGGCGCGGCTGCGCGTCTTGAGCGACAGCCGAGTGCTCGACGCGCTGATCCACGTCGATCCCGAGAACGATGCGGTGGCGCACCCGCCGGTCGGTCTGCCGAGCCGGGAACGGGTGGTCGACGAGGTCAACGCGGCGTTGGAGGGCAGCGCGATGAAAGCCACGGCGGTCAACATTCACTACCTGAGCACCGGGCTCGACGTGCAGATGGTGTTGCCGGCGGCGCCTTCCGGCGGTCAGGACAGCGGCAGCGCGCCGATGCCTGCGCGGCTCGATCTGGAAGCGCTCAAGCGCCGCCTGGGCGCCCGCAAGGTGGACGTGCTGCGGGAAGTGGATGCGTCAACGGCTGAAACCGGCAGCGGCGCAGCGGCTCCGCCGCCAGGCGGCACGGCAAGCGCTCGCGGCAGAGCCGCGGCACCGCATAGCGCGGCGTGAGTTGCGCTCCACTCCGACCAGGCACGCGACCACGCCGCCGACCAGCGCGCCAGCTTGTCCCGCTCAACCCATCACAGCGGCAATTGCGTATCGAATTTGATTTCGCGCAGCACGACGCTCGTGCGGACCTGCGCGACGGCCGGAATCTTGAAGATGCGTTCGTGCAGGAAGCTGTCGTACGCCTTGATGTCGGGCGCGACGATCTTGAGGATGTAATCGGATTCGCCGGTGGTGCTGTAGCACTCGGTGACTTCGGGGCAGGTGGCGATTTCCCGCTCGAACTGCTCGACGCCCCCCTCGGTGTGGCGCGTCAGGTGGATATGCGCGAGCGCGCACACGTGCAGCCCGAGCTTTTCCCGATCGAGCAGCGCCGTGTAGCGCTGGATAACCCCCGATTGCTCCATGTCCTTGATGCGCCGCCAGCATGGCGTGCTCGACAGACCGACCTGATCGGAAATCTCTTGCACGGAGCGGCGTGCGTCCAGCTGCAGCAGGCGCAGGATTTTTTGTGAGAACGTATCAAGGGTCAACTGCGCCTCCGTTTGCGTCGCCTATCAACGCATGGTAGAGGGCGCGAAAACGAAACGCAATGTAAAACGGCTTACGCGAGGGAGATCGCCTAATTTGCTGGTTGCCCGGTGGTGTTTTGTCCTGAGTCGTCCCCTTCTTTGGCGGCTATCAGCAGGGCCGCCTGACTCGCGCGCAACTCCTTGAGCATGTTGCAGAAAAGCGCACCCTGTTCGATCGCGTCGTCCAGCGCGACATGCGTGTGCGGGTGATCGTCGAACCAGTGCTTGGGAAAGCGCGGCTTGATGTTCTTGCGGTACGGCAGCCCCGTCATCGCGAAAGCCAGCGTCTTGATATCGAGCGCCGACCAGGAAAACGGGCAACGGCCGACAAACCGCATCATGTACCAGAACATATAGGTGAAGTCGAAGCCGGCCGGCATTGCAACGAACACCGGCTTGCCCGGCAGCGCCTCGACCCAGTCGACATAGGCCGTCAGCGCGGCCTCGGGACCCTGCAAGTCCTTGCGGCAGGCGGCCCACGCGTCGGGCTGGGTCTTCCACCACGCTTCCTGCACGGGATGCGGCCTGGCGCCGTCGAGCAGTTCGAGATTGGCGGAGAAAGTGGCGATCAGCCGCTTGTCTTCCGTGTACGCGGCGGATGCGAAACTCAGCATGGAATGCGGGCCGGGAATCGGACCATCTGCTTCCACATCCGTGCTGACGTAGATTTCGCTGCTCATGCTTGCACCCCGTCGGCGACATAGGGATTGGTGCGGCGTTCCGCGCCGAATGTGGAGGTGGGTCCGTGGCCCGGCACGAACGTGACGTCGTCGCCGAGCGGCCAGAGTTTTTCGCGGATCGAGCGCACCAGGTCCGCGTGATTGCCGCGCGGAAAATCCGTGCGGCCGATCGAGCCGGCAAACAGTACGTCGCCCACCAGCGCCAGCCGGTGCGCGCGGCTGAAAAACACCACGTGACCGGGCGTGTGACCGGGGCAGTGATAAACCTCTAGCGTTTCGTCGCCGAAGCGCACGGTCTCGCCGTCCTGCAGCCAGCGGTCCGGCTCGAAGGCGTCGGCGGCGGGGAAGCCGAAGCGCGTGCTTTGATCCGGCAGCTTGTCGAGCCAGAAGCGCTCGTCGGGATGGGGGCCCTCGATCGGCACGCCATAGTGCGTGGCCAGCGCCTTCGCACCCGCGCAATGATCGATGTGGCCGTGAGTCAGGAAGACTTTTTCGATCGTCACTTTCTGGCGCGCGATTTCGCCCTGGATGAGATCGAGATCGCCGCCGGGATCGACGACGGACGCGCGTCCGGTCGCCTCGCAAACGAGCAGCGAGCTGTTCTGTTGGAACGGCGTGACGGGGATCAAAGTGACTTTCATGGATGACGACGCCGCTGGAAAAAGGTTGATTGTACCGGCCTCGCGCCGCTCGTCACCGAGGCTTGGACGGCAGCCGGAGTGGGCATTCGTCTGCCTATTTTTGCAGCAATCGTTAAAATTCATCAAGGTTTTCAGGTGCTTGCCATCCCAAAATTTTGTTTTAGGTATAATGCAGTCATTGCACAGGAAACTGTGATGTCACACGACGATGCGTCCCCATCAAAAACGGGTCCGCGGATCGTCATTCAAGTATGGGCTGTCGCGGTTGTGGACGGCCATCAAGCATCGATCCGTTCGATGCACACGTCTTGCCCAGCCAGGCGCCGCGCGCCTGCAACGGACATAACTGCCGTGACGCTGGGTGGGGCCTACGCCGCCGTTCCTGCACGCTGAGTTTCGCGCGCAAGAACGTGTTTGCCACGTTCGATGGCGGCATGTGGGGTCTGGTCAGGCTGCCGGGGACAGGTTGCGCCAGACGTGAAAATTAACCGTGCGGTAGCGGCTGAGTAAGTCGCATCCGGGCTTGACGTACTGCGCTTTTCGCGCTGCGCGTTGTCGTCCATTGCCGCCGGAGTCGCAGGCAACACGCTCAAATTCGCGTGATGCGGCTCGACAATTTGATTGCACGTCTTATGAAAACTCGGTTATCCCGCAGTCTGGGGACTCTTTTTGCCTTTTTTGTGCTGGCCGGTTGCGCCACGCCTCCGGGCGCCAGTGACACGTCTGCGAACGATGTGCCGCGCAGCACGACAACTGCGCAAACGGGCTCTTTCGGACCGCAATCCTATGGTAGCGCGCCGGCCTCCGGCGTTGAAACTCAGGCTACTCCGTTGGCCGACGCGAAACCTCTGACGGACGACGGCACGGACGTGTCTGACTTTCATCAGACGGGCCGCGCATCGTGGTACGGTCGTTTCTTTCATGGCCGCCGTACCGCTAACGGCGAGCGTTATGACATGCACGCGCTGACGGCCGCGCATCGTACGCTGCCGCTCGGCTCGTATGTGCGCGTGACCAATCCGGCCACCTCGCGCTCGATCGTCGTGCGTATCAACGACCGTGGTCCGTACGCGCGCGGTCGCGTGATCGACCTGTCGGCGGCGGCCGCGGCTGCGCTCGACATGCGCCATATCGGGACGGCGCAGGTCCAGATCGACGGACTGACGCAGCAGGAAGCACGCGCCGAGATGAACGAGACGCTGGCGTCCAACTCGGGTTCGAGCGCCGAGAAGTGACATAGCCGCGGCTGGCGCGTCTGGGACGCGCTGGTGGCGCCCGCCCGGCACGGCGATCATGCATGCCGTGTCTGCAGAAAAACCAAGGGCCGCGCAGTCGAAACTGCCACGGCCCTTTCTTTTATTCCTCTGTCTTACTCTTCCTCCGCCTTCAGCGCCAACGCGCGCGTATAGAGCGCATTGCGCGAGGTGCCAGTGATGGCCGCCGCCACTTTCGCCGCGCTGCTCACCGTCAACTCTTCCAGCAGGATGCGCAGCAACGCGTCGTGATCCTGCTCGCCGGCGGCTTCCGTCGATGCGCCTTCCACCACCAGCACGAACTCACCGCGTTGCCGGTTCGGGTCGGCGGCAAGCCACGTTGGCCCTTCGGCCAGGGTGCCGCGATGCAGCGCTTCATGTAGCTTCGTCAATTCACGTGCGATCAGCAGCTTGCGCGCGCCGCCGAACGCGTCGGCCAGTGCCTGCACCGTTTCGACGATGCGATGCGGCGCTTCGTAGAACACCATCGCGTGCGAATGGTTGGCGAGCGACTGCAAAATCGCGCCGCGGGCCTTTGCCTTCGGCGGCAGGAAGCCGAGGAACGAGAACGTCGCGACCCAGTCGCCGGCCACACTCAACGCCGTCGCGAGCGCGTTCGCACCGGGCAGCGGGATGACCGGGAAACCGGCTTCGCGGACGGCGTCGACGAGTTTTGCGCCGGGGTCGGAGATGCCGGGCGTGCCCGCATCGGACACGTAGGCCACACGCTCGCCTGCCTGCAGATGCTCGATCAGGCGCAGCGCCGCAGCTCGCTCATTGTGTTGATGCACGGCGACGAGCGGTTTCGAGATGCCATAGCGCGCCAGCAATTGACCAGTGTTGCGGGTGTCTTCGGCGGCGATGCGGTCCACGAGTCCGAGCACATGCAACGCGCGCAGCGTGACGTCGGCGATATTGCCGATCGGCGTGGCCACCACATATAGCGCGGCGGTGGGGTACTGCTGCCCTTGCGCGAGTTCGGAGAGAGGAGTCATGAGGCAGAAGACGCAAACGGACGGAATGAGCCCGCCATTGTGCCATGCGGGGTTGCGCAGGCCTGGCGGCGGCGAAAAGGCGCGGGTGTGCCGGTCTGAGGCGGCGATTGCAGCGGGCGCGACGCGATTCACAGCTGCGCCGAGAACAGCACAGAAGACCGCGCCGCGGAGTGCGATGGAGACGGTGCAGGGGGCGTCGTCATCTGCAACTGAATGGAGGGCGGCGCGAGAGAGTGAACCGGGAACTTCGCCGCAGACGTCGCTGGGGACAGCACCGGGAGCGGCCCACGGGATTGCGCGGCGGACAGCGCCGATAGTAGCCGCGCGGCGGATAGCGTCGACGGGTGCGCCGAGAACTACGTTGCAGACAGCGCCGGGTACGACACCCAGAACTACGCCAATTCCGCGCCCCGCTCCACCCCACAACTTTTCCCGACCCGCCGGGTCCAAACTCGTCGGCGCGGCTTTCGAGTTGCGTGCGCGCGAGTTTCTCCAGCGCCAACGTTTGCACTTCGTTGCGCACAACGTGTCGTGCCGGGGCGGGGAGATTGACCTCGTGATGCGTGAGCGCGACGGCCCGCTGGTGTTCGTCGAAGTCCGTGCGCGCGCGCAGCGTCGCTACGGCGGCGCGGCGGCGAGCATCGGTTGGCAAAAGAAGCAGCGCATCGTGCGCGCGGCGCGGCACTATCTGGCAACTCGCAGTGGCGCTTCGGGAGATCAGCCCGCGTGCCGTTTCGACGTGATTGCGTTCGACGGCGGCCGGCTCGTCTGGTTGCGCGATGCGTTTCGCGCCGACGAAGTCTGACGCGATGCGCGGAGAACGGGTGTGAGTACGATAAACTTGCGCTCGCGTGCGAGCCGTCGGGCCACTCCGACAACTCAGGATCCCACGCATTTCACGATGGTTTTGCGCTTGCGCACGGGGTTGCCGGCAGTGTTCACCTGCGTGGCGCGACTTTGCCATATGACTTCACAACAGGGCTGCGCAGTGCGGTCCATTCGCGGTAGAAGATAGAGACTCGATGTCAGTCGAACGCATTCAACAACACTTCCGCGACAGCGCGGCAGTCAAACTCGAAGCACTCGAAACCCTGTCGATGCCGATCGCCGCCGCGATCGACACGATGTTCGCTGCGCTAGCAAACGGCAATCGCATTCTTGCTTGCGGCAACGGCGGCTCGGCGGCCGATGCGCAACATTTCGCCGCCGAACTGATCGGCCGCTTCGAGCGCGAGCGGCCGGGCTTGCCGGCGATCGCGCTAAGCACCGACACGTCCGTGCTCACCGCCATCGCCAACGATTACTCGTTCGAGCAGATTTACTCGAAGCAGGTATGGGCGCTCGGTCAACCGGGCGACGTGCTGCTCGCGATCACCACGTCCGGCAATTCCGCGAATGTGCTCGCCGCGATTGAAGCCGCGCATGAGCGCGAGATGATCGTAGTCGCGTTGACCGGCAAGGGCGGCGGACGCATACAGGAAGTATTGAGCGATACAGACATTCACGTGTGCGTGCCGTCGGAGCGCACCGCGCGTATTCAGGAAGTGCACTTGCTGACCATCCATTGTCTATGCGACGGCATCGATGCCATGTTGCTGGGCGAAGACTGAGACTGATTCCGAAGGAGAGCTAGTTGATGAGCGTATTCCGCGTCAAGAAGACACTGGTGAGAACCGTGCTGGTGGTTGGGTTCGCGGCGGGGCTGTCGGCGACGTTGCAGGGCTGCTTTCTCGCCGTCGCCGGCGCGGCGGGCGGCGGCGCGCTGATGGCGACCGACCGGCGCACGCTTGGTGCGCAGACCGAAGATCGCGAGTTGCAGGTGAAGGCGCTCTCGCAGATCAGCCAGAATCTGCCGGACAGCGCGCACGTCAACGTGGCGGTGTTCAACCGCCGCGTGTTGCTGACCGGCGAGGTGGCCGGGGACGTGTCGAAGCAGCGCGCCGAGAGCATCGTGCGTGGCTTGAACAACGTCAATACGATCGTCAACGAACTGGCGATCATGCCGGCCAGCTCGTTCTCGTCACGTACCAATGACACTTATCTTGAGACGCGTGTGAAGACCGCGCTGATCGCCGAGAAGAACATTTCGGCAAACAACTTCAAGGTGGTGGCCGAGCGGGGCTCGGTGTATCTGATGGGGCTCGTCACGATGGACGAAGGCAACCGCGGCGCCGATGTCGCGAGCCGCGTGCCGGGTGTGGTGCAGGTCGTGAAGGTGTTTCAGTACATTCAGCCGCAGGAGGCCGCTGCGGCGGCCACGGCGGCCGCTACTGCGCCGGTCGCGGCTTCGCAGCCGGATGCAGGCGAGCCGACGGTCGGCGCGATTCCGGATTCGTCGGTGAGCTCGCGGCCGCTCGAGCAGCAGTCTCCCGCCCCAGTCAGCAATTCGAGCTCGGTGCGTCCGGGTAATCCGAAGGCGACGCCATGAAGCGTGGCGTTGCGGTCGTGACTTTCACGCTGCTGATTGGCGTGGTGGCGAGCGTCGTAGCAACGACTGCGTGCGCCGCTGACGCGCCGCGCGGGCGAACAGTCGCCAATGCGAATGCGTGTATGGGATGTCATGCGGTGGACCGCAAACTGGTGGGTCCGTCGTTTCAACAGATCGCCACGAAGTACAAGGGCGATGCACAGGCGCCGGCGAAACTGGCGCGTAAAGTGAAGGACGGCGGCTCCGGTGTGTGGGGCATGATTCCGATGCCGGCGCATCAGTCCATGAGCGATGCGGATGTTCGAGCGGTGGTGGATTGGGTGCTTGCGGGGGCGCCTTGGAAGTGATGATTTGGCAGCCTCTAGGGCTTGGCAAAAGAGAAAATGCCTGTGCTAGAATTGTTTGCACGTTGGGGGGGTAGCTCAGCTGGGAGAGCGTCGCGTTCGCAATGCGAAGGTCGAGGGTTCGATCCCCTTCCTCTCCACCAGGAATATCAAAGGGTTACAGGCGGTTTGCCTGTAACCCTTTTCTGTTTATGCGGTCCGTGTAACCGCTGTGTAACCCGATTTGATCCGTTTCGATCAACGTAGATCAATGCAACCTGTACGGGGACAGGGTCTGTTCAAAGGTTCCACGGTCGCAGCGAGGACTTGTTGATAGGGTGACCGATTGAAGCCAAAAAGGGTGGGGCGGGTCATTGTTTTCCTCGTCTTCACAAGGTTTTCCCGGGCGACCGCCGCCTAGTGTTGCGCGCTTTCTTCGGAGCTGCCTTACCAAACAATACGTTGTTGATGGTCACTCTCGCGGTGTTGTAGTTCTTTCTGATAACGTCCTCTCCCACTTCCCGCACACCTTTCGGGTAGATCGCCAGCGTTCCGGCGATCGCCTCGTCGACCGCCGATTTTCTCTTCTCCTGCCGATGCCGTTGCACGAGGTCCCAACAGTACAGACCCGTCAATGGGCCGACAAAGCCATCGAGGCGCGTCACAGTGTGTTTGTCGATGTGCCCGAACATTTCATCTCGCAGGAACGCTTCAATCAGGTCGTGCGAGGTGCGATCCTCGACGAACGCCGGGCGCATGGATTCCCTTCGAACAGCAAACTGGTAGAGGAATTCCCGCATCTGGCGCATCAGGTCAGGCAGGGCCAATTCCATCTTCGTATCCAGCACAAGCCCGAACTGTTCGACCTCGCGTTCTCCGTCGGGTCGCGTCGTTGCCACGTACGCCATGCCCGGATGCAGGTGGACCGGCTCGCGAATCCCCAGCACAAACTTTTTCAGTTCGATAGCGTCCTTCGCCTCGTAAGCTTTCGCGTCGCGAAGACACCGGACGACGGCATTGAGCAACTTGAGGATGTCGTTGCCGTTCAGCAGGTCGACGATACGGAAGTACCCGGTGGCGGGGATGCGTAGCGCATCGACCTCGCTGCCGAATTTTTCGCGGACACCAGCTAGGCCGCGATCGATGATGCCTAGAAATGTTCGGTCCGGATAGCGCCGCCCATGACGGTGCGTGAGCGGAAAGCCGACCTGGACGGTATCCCATGCGAAAGCCATCAGATCTTCCGCCTCTATCTCAGCTGCACTTGCCCCGAGGTCAGTCCAATACTGTCGGATTTTCGAGCCGATCGCAGACAACTGCTCCAGCTCGATGGGGTTCGCCTGCCTTGCCGCGCGAAGGGCGTATTCGAGGGGAAGCGCTTGGTTGATTACGCTGCGGAGGTGGACGAACAGCGTATTGTCGAGTTTTCGCTCAGTCATTTGTCATCGAAAAAGTTACGGGAAAAGGGCTCCCAAGAGTACATTCACCCGCGCCGGTCAATTCCTTAGGATGGAGCCACTTTCCTCAACGACCTAAGGAGCATTGCCATGCACCACTTCAGCCTGCATCCGCCGGCACCGGCCAACGATCGCGGCACATTCCGGGAACTGTCGCCCCAGCGTCCGGCCAACCTCGGCGCCAGCGCCGTGCGTCCCGGCAACAACCGCCTCCTCACGACGGACGAGCTCGCCGCCGAACTGGGTTTGAGCGCCCAGTCGATCCGCAAGCGCTACTCCCAAACGGGTAGCTACTTCGATCTGCGCCCCATCAAGCTGCCCAACCGCCGCCTGCTCTGGCCGGCCGACGCCCTCGAGCAATTGATCAACCGCTAGGCGCCGGAATTCGGACTCTCAAACCCGCATCGCGGCGTCAAGTCACCACCCAGTCAATACAGAGCTAACAATGGACAACTCCGACGACAACAAATGCAGCAGCGCACCCGCTGACGCGCACCACTTCAGTGAACAGCTCGACGCATTGCAGCCGGGCAAGCAGCAGCAAAAAAACCTGCTGTTCCAGAAGCTGTACCCGGCAATCGAGCGCGCACTGGCACGCCAGGTGCCCCAGAAGACGATCATAGCCGAGCTGGAAAAAATGGGACTGCATCTCTCTATGGGCGGCTTTCGCTCACTGCTGGAGGCCGAGCGCAAGCAGCGCAACGAAAACGGTGAACGCGTGCATTGCGTGCATTGCGGGTCGAATCTGCCGCGTGAAGGCGACGGCGGCACCGGTTCGCCGGCACTCGCGATCGTTTAAGCGATCAGTCGCGACTGATCAAGGCCGGATCTCACCGGATCAACAGTGTTGCAGTCGCAGTCAATGAAAAGTTGGTGGATGTCAAACTAGTAAGATAAGGAATACAAATGAAAATCAGGAAAAACCAAGCACTGCCGTACAGAGCCGATGCTTCGCGGGGCCTGCTCACTAACTGCGGCGCACGTATGTGCAGCTGCATGTCGAGCGTCGGCAGGTACAAACCCCTCACGATCACGCAGGAGGTCGCATGAGCTTCGACGTTTTGCCGCCCCCGTACCCGTTCGGTGCGTTTCATCTTGTCATCAAGGATGCAGCGGAAGAGGTCTGGAGAAACACTCAAGCCCCGGACGCGCTGATCGGCATGGAGTTCATGACGGTCATGTCCGTGTCGGCGCAAGGTTTTTACGATGTGCGTTTGCCGACCGGTCAAGTTCGCCCGCTTTCGTTGAATTCGCTCGTCGTGGCGGAGTCGGGCGAACGCAAGACGGGCGTTCACAATCTGGTGGCAGAGCCGATCTATGCCTTCGACGTGGGCCGTGTGAAAAAGTACGAAACCGAAATCGAGGAGTACGAGCTGCAGAACCGCATCTGGAAGTCGATCGATGCTGGTCTGCGCCGTCAGCTCACGAAGCTGACGCAGGAGGGGCAGCCGATCGAGGAACTGTGCCGACAGTTGTCGGATCACGCAGCCAACAGACCGATCAAGCCGAGGGCGCGGCGTATCATGCGCCAGAACGCGACTGAACGCGCGATCATGGATGCGCTCGAAGGCGATGGCGAGTCGATCGCGTTCATTAGTGACGAAGGTGAGATCATCATCAAGGGCGGAGCACTCAATCAGACGGGCACGCTGAACAAGGCGTGGGATGGCGCGTCGATGTTGACGCTGGATCGCAGCGACGGTGTGAGCGTCGTCGTGCGCAATCCGCGCGTGACAGTGTCGTACATGGTGCAGCGTCAGGTGCTCAAGGAGCTGCTTGACCGACGAGGCGATGTCATGCGCGGCTCGGGCCACTGGGCGCGTTATCTCATTGGTTGCCCAGCATCGACGCAGGGTACGCGCTATACCTATCATCTCAACAAGGATTGGCACCATCTGCCCAAATTTCACGAGCGCATGCGCGAACTGCTCGACGAGTTCGGTCGACGCGTTGATGCAGGCGTGGCTGAGCGTACGACGCTGGAATTCTCGGACGACGTGCATCCGCGCTGGATTGAGCTTGCCAACCACACCGAGACGATGCTGCAGCCGTGGGGGTACATGCACGACATTAAGGATTTCGCATCGAAGGCGCTGGAGATCGCGGCGCGCGTTGCAGCGCTGCTGCATGTGTTCTCGAAGCAGGAAGGGAAGATTTCGGTCGATACATTGAACCGTGCGATCGCGATCGTAGAGTGGCATTTGCACGAGTTCAAACGCATCTTCTCGCCTACGACGATTCCGCAGGAGCACGCTGACGCTCAGGTGCTCGAGCACTACCTGTTCGTGAACTACTGGTGCCGCAACTTCACCTTCGCGCAGAAGAACTTGGTGTTGAGGAACGGTCCGGTTCGTCCCGCGTCACGACTGGATGCTGCGTTGAACTGCCTGATCGCAATGGGGCGCGTGTCGATTGGTGTTGGCCGGAAACGGGAGCGATACATCAACCTCAACGGAGCATACTTCGGCTCGTTGGGTGGCGCGGTAGCATACTAGGTGATCGAGCAGTGTCAATCGAAGGGGCCAGGTGCCCCTCTCTTTGTTGCGGGGTCAAGCCGCGGCGAGACACAGTCGGATCATGCGCGAGCGAGTCAGTCTCAGCTCAGGGCAAGATACGTTCAGACAACGTCATTAGCTCGAAGAGCGTTGTGAGCCTGATTTCCTTGTGGCGCGGCTTTCGTAGCGAGCGCCGACGAATCACCGAGCAAAGTACGTTCGTGGCGAACGGGGCTTCGCTTCCGGGAAGCGACACTGATGCGCCCGTCGAAGGCGCCGGCAGTGACCCGTCGTGCCAGAAAAAATCCTGAAGGAGCACTAGTGCGGATGCGATTCATGCGATTAGTCGCGTAAATCGCACGTCAAAGGCGACGCGGTATCGGGCATATGGACCTGAAAGCCTAGCGTATCTCTCGCCACGCGGGCCGGAGCCATATTCTAGCAAGAGTCACCGAAATCATTCAACGGCCAAGGAGCCCCCGCTGGCGACGCTGATGCGCATCGAACCGCACGATGAACCGCGCGATGATCCTCATGCCATCGGATGTCACCCGGCGAGCTGCACTTGCCATGCGACCTGTCGTGTCCGGAGAGTAGCGTTTCCAAACAATCGCACGAATGCACGCCGCCGCCGTGTCATCGTGATTGACACGTTGTGACACTACCGCAAACCGCCCTGCCTTTGCGTGAACACATGTCGACATGTGCTGAACCCGGTTGCATTCGCGGTCCGCGTAGTCCATGCCTCGACTCTCCGTAAGCAGGCAAAGTCGTGTCACTGGCTGCAGGCGGTAGCCTGCAGCCTATATGCCGTCTCGTCCGGGCGCATCTGTCCGTCACACGAGGTGATGCCGCGGTTCACGATTTTTTATTGCGTGCGTATGTATGTATATGAGGAGCGTCATAGAAAACCACGCTTCTCGTGGGTGTCGCTGATTGAATCGCCGTGATTCTCGTGTTCCTCGAATGCGTGCAACTTTCGCTTCATTTGGAATGCGAATAATCTAACTTGAAATGCAAATAATCTAGCATGAAATAGTAACCATCAAACACAAAGCCCTACGGATATGCATACGTGGTTCAAGCCCCAGTGCAAGATAGATAGGAACAGTGCACCTTCTCATTGGTTATGTCACATAGAGGATACCTTCCATCTTCGATGACATTCACATCGATCAATCAACGACAAAAGGATGGTCTCAGCGGCATCGCTAGCTGAACCACTGGCAGGCAGTTCAGCAATACGAAGAACGAGAGACCGAACGTCAACCACCTTCACCATCAGGGTGAAGGACACATCATTACACAACCATGTACGAAATCATTGAAGACCAGGAAGACCTGGAGGTCATCGCTCGTCTTGACGAGCGCTTGAACCTCGAAGAAACCGATGTCGATGGTAAGAGAAAAACGATCATCCACAAGGGCTATGCCTCAAGACACCTTTTCGATATCGAGAAGTTCGTGAAAGCCATCCAGAGAGGATGGAAAGGTGGGTTCGTTGAAGAAACGTCTCGTTACAACAGGAATACGACGATCCGTGAGTTGTACCTCGGCAAGAATTACTATCGATCGTTAAACGACTGGATCGAGCGGTATTCGAGCCTGTATCGCTACTCGGCACGAGTCGATCTCTTCTACGACGTGTGCAAGACGATGGGCTTGATTGGCCAGTACAATTTCAGTTTCAAGGAGCCAGGTGAGGTTGCTCGTGCGGATGGAGCACGGTATATGGACGCGTTTAACATGCTGATCGAGGAAATCAGCGTGCGTTGTCAGTCACGGGAGTTCAGGGAACGTGAACGTCTTCGCCTGCTCAATGCAAAGCGTAATGTGGAGAACGTACATGCAATGGAAGAAGCGATGTTCTCGGCTGACACGGGTAGGTCACGATGGCTGGTGTTGTCGCTGACGTTGCGCTACAAGCCGACATATCGACGATGGATCACGCCGGAAATCATCCAGCAGCATCGCGAACGCTTCTTCGCGGCGCGTCGTTTCAACAAGCTCATGTCAGGCATTAGAAACTATGTCTGGGCAATCGAGCAGGGTGAAGACACGGGTCTTCACCTGCACGTCATCCTGTTCTATTCGGGCGATCATAACCACGACGAGTTCATCGCGAAGCAGATTGGTGAATACTGGGTCGATGTGGTGACGGAAGGCAAGGGTGACTGCTGGAACAGCAACCAGGGCTGGCTGAAGAAGAGTTACGAGAATCGAGGCCACGGTGTTGGTGTAGGTCAGATCGACTGGAACGATACGAAGAAGCGTGAAGCGCTGCGCAAGAATCTCGTGTATCTCGCGAAGGCTGAGCAGTACCTGATGAGCTGGAGCGTCGAGCGCATCCGCACGTTCGACATGGGACAGGAGCCGAAGAAAGTCAAAGCTGGGCGTCCTCGTGTTGCTCCTGATGGGGACAATGCGACAGGAACGTGGGTCGATGGCGAGCCGTTTGAAGAAACGGGTGCAGCCGAAACGGCAATCGATGCGGCGCCGGGCGACTTAATCGAGCGATAGCGGGTTTAGCGACCTCGCTGTAACTTGGACAGGCACCGAAGACCGATGCCTGTTACGGACCGCACACCATAAGGTCCTGTCGTTGTCGCCATTAGCTGACAAACTCGTCCCGTGGGGCATCAGGAACTTCGGGTGGAGGCGGCGAAAAAAGGTGCATGGGATCGAACACAGGTATTCGTGCCTTGTATAGGACGCGCCCGAGTTCCTCGAGCATCGCCATTCCGGCCTCGAACATCGAGTCGATCTGCTCCACGGTTAGCTCCGGTTTTTTGTGCTCGTGGATAATTCGGTTCCGCTGTTCGAGGACGTCTTTGAAGTTGGCAAAGATCTTACTGTTGACGCTTTGGCCAGTGGTGCTGTTGAGTCGGCCAACGACGGAATCGAATTTGCCGGTTATTGCCCACGAAACAGCTCTCTCGATCACTAGCCGTCGTACAGCGTCGACGTTTGCGGCATTAAACAGATCGTCGAGGTTTGCTGTTGCAGAGAAGCCGTCTAGCGCCTTCATGACAGCGTGGCGATGGTGGAACACGACTCGAAAGGCATCTGCAAAAGCCGCCTCGATTATCGAGGCGATAAGTACGATCGACTGACGTGTTAGGTTAGCGATCGCAGTGTCGACGTCGCTCGCGAAACTGGCGAAGAACTTTTCTCCATGGCGGCTTTCGCTAGGGCGTTCCTGGACGAGTCGACCGTCTGACTCCATCCCAGTGATGTTCCAATCGCGCTCAAAATGATGTCTGAGCGCTGTCTGGTCGGTGGCATAGTACCGAAGCATTCGGAGGGTGATCTGCGCCTGTAATACCTCGTAGTGCCACTTCTCGTGTTCAAAATACTTCACGTTACGTTGTTCCGTGATGAGGTGAGCGTTGTCGGAAACCAGCTGTGGCCGAGCGGCGGCGAGCCCAAGCAGTACGCGCTCACGCCCTCAACCGGCGGCTTGGTCATCGGCATGCTGTGGCGATGCATTTGCGAAGGCGGCGCGATCCCTCTCGTATGACGTGAGTGCTGGCAATCGGTGAGGCGTCGCCAATGAACCCGCCGTTCACCTAGCTGATCGGACGCAAAGCGCATCAGCTTCATGAGTGCTGTGGCAACTGCGACGGTCGGCATGCCACCAGTACATCAGAGATACCGGTCACAGAGCGAAGCGCACGAATCGTTGTGTCGTGATGCTGCACGCTGCTTGACTCATCGTAGATAAAGACGACGACTTCGCGGTAGCGCTCGGGTGATCGTAGGTAGGGCACCAGATCTTCCAGCACCTCCTTCTCTATGGCCTTAAAGTCACCAGCGGACCTCGCGTACTTTACTTCGATGAGCAGGCCCAGGCTGGGTATTCCGAAGTCGGCACGGTAGGTGGAGTGTCCGAATTTCGGCAAAGTATCTTCGTCTTCGAGGTCGTCGAAGATCGGTCGCAGGATGAGCCACAGGATGTCCTGCACCTCGCGCTCGCTTCTGATTGGCCACCGGACTGGGTTCTGAAGCTTGTCAGGGTCCCACCGCCACCTCTTCATGGCCGTCTCGAAATTGCGCAGTGCGTGAACGACGGCCGCTGGCGAGCGGAGTGCATCTGACGTAGTGTCTGAGACGGCATTGCGGACACAACTCCATATCAGGGCGCTTTGATGGGCAGAATAGCCATCAAGGGACGACGACAGGGCGTCCTGAACGACGGAATCACGCACTTTCGCCAATTGTTCATTGGGCGCCTTGCTCATTTCGTCGGGCTGA
Source organism: Paraburkholderia sediminicola (assembly GCF_046026895.1). Classification (GTDB taxonomy): domain Bacteria; phylum Pseudomonadota; class Gammaproteobacteria; order Burkholderiales; family Burkholderiaceae; genus Paraburkholderia; species Paraburkholderia sediminicola_C. Next base: position 38,253 of record NZ_JAQQEU010000001.1, on the reverse strand, counting down.
CGAAACCACCAGTCGAAGGCCGCTCTGGATTCGACCGGTGACTGCATACCCAGCGTTGGCGCGAGAGGATCGTTGGTACAGAGGCGGCATGCGTAGCAGGTCAATGTGTCCGTATGTCCGCGCGGCGTCTGAGCGAGTTGTCGCGCTACTGAAAGGCACCAGACGGCATACCTCTCCGACCGGTTCCTCAATAGTTGCGCGCCAATACAGAGACCAATTAGCACGCCGATGTCATGCAGTGCCGTTCCATGTCCCGCAGCCTCGGGATCGCGGGTTGTCGCTCGCGTGAGACCGTTCTCCAGATCCGCCAGATATGTTCCGTCTCCTGTTGCGTGGATCGTGTAGGCGAGAGCGGCTACGCATGCAAGATTCGATGCATCGTAGACGTCACGCATCCACGCTTCGTCGCAGTTTACGTCCCATTCGACGTTAAACCGCGAGTCGCCTGCGAGAAGGTGTCTCGCAAGCAACCCGCCGACGTTGCCTTTGCGGTTCGCACCGGTTACGTTCGATCGAAGTTGCTCTAGCGCCGTACCGATCCATGTGCCGGTCATAGAAACCACCTGCTCTCGCGCAACCGTGTAGTGAGAATGTCCGGATTCCAGTTGGGTACCTGCCGCAGGTTCCCGAGCAGCTGCACGACGAAATTGGGATACGAAATGGATACCGGCCGCGAGGATGGCATGACTGTGCGCCACGACATGAAGCTGAGGTCGAAGACCTGTTTTGCGATGTAGTCCAGGCTCTGGAAAGTCGAGTCCCGATGAATAGCCACAAGAACCGGGCGGGGGCAACCTTGTGCGTCGGATTTGAGCTGACGCGGACCGGTCAAGGTGACCAAGGCCGCATACGGTCCGAGCGGGACAATCTGTCCGCGATCAGGCACTGCCACGCCTTTCACCTTTCTGCCGGCTGGCACTCCTTCGCTGGCGGGGTCAAACAGCTTCCAATCGTGCTCGTCGCTTACCTGCACAAAGGCGTACTCAACCTGAAAATTCGACAGCCGTTTCACCAGCTCGGCGACTGCTGCAGCCTCAGAATCCTTGTATCGCTTGAACGACTGGTGAAACACGATGCGAAGTCGGTCACCCTGCTGCCAGCCAAATCGCCGACGCAGTTCTGCCAGACTAGCGTCAAGGGAAGTAAGAAGGGCTTCCTGATAACGTGCAGCTTCGACTTCTGCGGTTGCGTTGCCGAGCAGGTAGTTCCCGTCGCCGCTGAATACCGTCGTGATCCCGACCAGACGTTCACGCTCACTGAGCCGGTCGAATCCCACTCTCGCGCTACCAATGCCGACGATGACTTCGTGGACCATCTTCTGCTGCAACGCGAGGGTCCACGGAATGCCACCAAGTTTGGCATACAGCGCAACCGCGATGTTGGTAAGCGTGTAGGCCAGACTGCCGGGTGGCTGCAGAATCGTCTCGATCCGGACCATCTGGACCGGTATGCCTTGGGACATGAGCGCGGCCTTCGTGACGTAGTACGGACTGTCCGCGCCGTGAAGGTCCTTGTCGTTCTCTGTGATGACCACGATCGCAACGTCCACGCCCCGGCGAGCAGTTTCCAGCGCGGCTTCCTTGTAGGCGCTTGCTCGACTACTGCCACCAGACTTGACTGGAGTCCAGGCAAGGTCAACCGATTGAAGACGGAACTTGCGCAACAGGCCCTGGGAAAAGGGCTGTGGCTTTCCGTTGGACGGCATCCCATCGCGTAGCGTGGCGCCGAACTGCTCGACGTGTCCGCTGTGCTCGGCCGGAAAAATAAACCCGATCGTGACGCGCTTTCGTTCAAAGCTGTCGCAGTCAAACGGCCCATTCGTTTCGATTTGTGGGTCAACTGGCCATGGGACCGTGATGGAGCCGCCCGGCCTGAGGCTGCATTGTGGAGCCTGGAAACGCCGGGACTGGCCCACGGCCAGGCCCGGTCGGACTTCAGTGAGGTGACCGTCCAGCCTGATTGCCAGACCGTCACACGCAACAAGCTCGCCCTGAATGTCCTTGAACTCGAACATCTTCTTAAGTCGTGCCAGTTGCTGCTCGGCACCGGATACTTTGCTGATGCACGTCTGCAGTTCGTGCTGGAATGCCCTGTGTCGATTCCCCAAGATCTGTCCGCCCAGCCGCTCGAACGTCGCCGTGCTCGGCTCGACCCATGCCGCGTCCAGCGCGATTCGATCGACCCTGCAGTCGTCCAGAAACGCAAAGCCATGTTCGACGCGCACCACCCGACCCGCCAGCTTGCGGTCGAACATGGGCAAAATGTATGGATCGTCCGTTTCGTTGCCTGCTAGGAGGTACAGCCCGGCCAGTGAGGCACCGCGTTGCTGCAGTGCTGCCGCTGTAGGGCGAACAAGCAGTCGCGCGCCGAAGTTGATGATGACGCCATTGATTAGCCCACCGTCTTGCGGCGCAAGTGGCCGTACGTCGAAGCTGTACTCGGGCAGAACGCAGAATATGTCCGATTCCGGCCCAGACAGCAGGTTCTTGGTAGTGTTTACAAACCGGACAGGTCTTACGCCGGAGATCTGGCGGTTGTGGTGGAAAAATGATCGAAGCAGTGCATTCCGCGCGAGAGCGTTGGCGATCGCGTGGTCTTCTGTGATGTCGAAGGTGTGCGGCGTTCCCTTGCTGTCTCCGACAGCGGGATAGGGGAACTGGGCGATCTGCTCGCCAACGCGCAGGCAGAAATGGGTAGATCGAAGTTCCTGTCGTAAGGCGCGTAGCTGATCAGCGTCCGTATAAGCTATCAGGTAGCCGGAGAAGGTCTGACTGGAGAAGCTGATAGGCAAATGGTTAAGCAGCATCCGAGCACCCCGGGAAGATTTCCACTACTCACTATGGCTTATCTCTGCTTGCAAACAAAACAGGCGCCGACACGATAATACCGCCAACTTTTCTGTACATGGTCAGGTCGGCTCTGAATTTCGGCCCATATTACGCGCTATCATGGCGACGTATAAGCACCGGGATCAACAGGACCTAAGCGTCGATCCAATCCCGAGCAATCGAAGTTGTCGACAACAATAAAAGAACATGGCCCCACGCAGCAGTCTTTGAGGCACCGACGTCTGGCATCGGCAAGACCTATATGAGCAACCGGTCGCACGGGAAAGCAATCTTCAAGAGCTCACGCATGGATGCGAAAATGCAACATTTCGGTTGCCATGCGGGACAATGTATTCAAATCGCATACCTGATGCAGGTCTTCTTGCGGGAAGTGCCAGCGTCTTGTAGCGCTACGGAGCGTACACTCGCCTTCCATTCACGTGGAGTGGAAAACACATTGTTTCGTCGCTGTCGAGCTGAATGCGTACAGGCTTGTGTTTGAGTTGGACCCAGTCAGACAGCGATTCACCGGCGGTTGCGTCGCGCGCTGTGAGGGGCTGGTTTGCAGCTGCGGTGACATTTGGGGGCGCCGAGAACGCTCGATCGTTTTGCTTTGATCCCCCGCCAGAAATGAAAACGGCGCCTCGGCCAAGCGCGGCGGTGATCGGCAATCTCTGGCGGAAGCCGAAAAAGATATCGACCGCTATTCGTCACCATCGAAGGCTAGTGCACGGTGCAAGGTATTAAAAACAATCCCGTGGAGCGGTTCAAGTGATAAGTACCGAAGCTGCAAGCGCTTACTTGGAGGCGCTGAGAGATGCCGTCGTCCAAGCCGGGTTCGGAAGGCTTGATGCTCAATTTGTACAGGGTTTTGGCTTGCGAAATTCCGGTGAAGGAGAAGTCGAGTCAAACGAGATGCGAGATTCGCGCGAGCAGTTGGCGTTCTATATCGATGGCCTAAAGGCATACTTCGATCACTTTCGCGAGTCGCGCATCGGCGAATTGAAATCAGGCTTGACCGAACTATTTGGTCAAAATGTAAGTGGCTTATACGTCGTACCAGACGAGGAACGACAGGCTCGCTCCCGTGTACGGAAACGCAAGTTGTCACTGGAGAAGCTTACCGATTCGCGGTCAATCGAAACTCTTTTGCAATTGGTGGGCGACCTGAAGCGCCGTGTGTATGAGGGCAACGATGCCGACCCTCCTCCGCCCGACAGAAAAATTGAGCCGCAGAGAGCCCGCAACCGACATAGGAGCAGGAGCGAATGAATAAGCCGAAAGCTGATCCCGCCAAAACTGCTGCCACGCGCGCGATGAAAAAGTGGATCGAAAACAACATCGGCGGCGCTCTTCGGAGTGTGACCAGCGCGACTCCGTCCGGTTCGAGCTACGCGGGTGTCGATCTTATTGATTGGGGCGAGGGCAAGCTCTTCGAGTTCTATGCTTTCCTCAAGCTACTTGAACGTATCAGGTTGACCGATCCGGGCTGCACGTTCCGAGCCCAGAGATTGGTGAAGGGGCAATACATTTATAACGGGTCTCCGGGCCTTGCGAATCCGCGGAGAAGTCATGTTTGCATTACGCTGTCCGACTCGACCAAGATGACAGTTTGGCAGAGCGTCGAGTTTGTCGGACTAGGTGCCATGGAGCATGCCAGCGCTTCCACCCGAAATGGCGACTATCACGAAGCGGATATTTTGATTATTGAGGGACCGTCTCCGAAGAAAACACAGCCAAAGTTTCGACCGACAGCCGATGACGTGGTATTGCTGGTCGAGTGTAAATTCATGCCGTCAGTCTCCAAGCAGGTTCTGCGCAACATGCTTGGACTTCGCCGCGAAATGAGCTTTCTACATTCAGAGATCGACTCACCGTTTTCACCGGCAGCCAGCGGTTTCAAGATCAAACTTCCCGCGACTAGGGGCACCAATGATGGGCAAACTTCGCATCTATTGCTTGCGTATGCGTTTCCGTCAAACAGTTCGATCGAAATGCAGTGGAAGCGGCCGAGTCAGCGTTTTGGCATTGAATATTTGCAGCTTGTCTAATTGAGCGTTGTCGTCGAACGTCTGTCTCGGATGGACGGTTTTTCAACTTGGACGAGACTGTCGACGCCGCTATGTGCCGATCGGCTCCTGACCTACTCACACTGTTCTACCTCACTCCAACGTAGGCGGCAACTCAGCTTGCCGCGAGCAGATCAGTCTGGGTGTACGCTCCGGGATACGCTCAATTGCCGGCTTCGTTAGCTATCTATCTCTTGCAAAACTCAAGCGTCTGGTTACAATCGACCCCGACGTGGTAGTTTAATTTGGTAGAACGCCTTGCCGAAAGGTTGAGGAAGTCTAGGTTCGATTCCTGGCCGCGCATAACCTTCTCGTCTCACACAAAAAATGACTCAGGACGAAAAGCTCAAAGTTTACCGGGCGCAAGTTGCCAATCTACGCATGCTTGATCAGGCGTGGGTGCAACAAGTTAGATCGATCAACCAATTGCTTGTAAAAGACCAAAAGACTGCGGTCGATCTCGCAAGCAGACAGCTAGCGCTATTATATTGCGCCTATGCGGAATGCGCTTTTTCTAAGGTGATACACACACCTTACGGATTTTCTTCTCCGCATATCCTCCAAATTAAGAAAGCCATCCTTGATGCGGGCATTACGGCAGGCTGGCATAAAGCTCTCGACTTGGGTTTGCGACGAATTGTAACGAAACGCGAGAATAAGGAAATATCGGATATCCGAAAAAAAGTGCAAGGCATCATCAAGCATTACATCGAGGGGCCGAGCGTACTGCGGAATAAGATCGCCCATGGCCAATGGGCTATGGCGCTTAACAGGCAAAACGATAAGGTTAATTGCGAGCTGACAAGGGAGCTTGATGCAATCAATGTCGTCACATTGACGCGCTGGCGGGATGCGTCGCAGCGGCTCGCTGCCATTCTGGAGCTGCTTATTGAGTCGCCCAATCGCGCCTTTCGTCCCAGTTACTATTTCGAAATTCAGAAACATGCCGAGGCGCTCAAGGCATCCGAAGGCTGGAGCATAGAAAGGCGGGTGGCGCAATTGAAGCTCAAAAGATCTTTCGCAAAACAGGTGTCTCACATCGTACCGGGTGAGGCTTAATCCGCAGAAGTGCGTTTCTCGGGTAATGCAGCGCTGCGGTCGAGCCTTCGCCCGTCATCGCTTCCAACGAATGATCTTTGTATTTTTTGAAGCCGTCGTTGAAGTTTCGCTAGTTTAATTGACGGTGCGGATCGACTGCGGAAGTGCAGAGCGTTGCAATTTCCGACCGTGATCAAAACGGGCAAAAAAATAAACACCACAATTGATGGCAGATGCGCCGGGGCGCACCTGCATATGCCGTTCTGACCAACTTGGGGCGCGGTCCTTTCGCTTGCGAGTCCCGCCACAAATTGGCTACTGCGAAAGACGGGACGAACGCTAGTAGTCTTCCGGTAACAGAATCGTGCTGGTGGAGCGGTCCCACTCCGTTATGACCCAGACGGTTTGTCCACCCGGCATCACATAGCTGGACAGAAGACGCAGTCCTGCCTCGACTGACAGCTCGTTCTGCTGGCGATCGGATTCGGACAGGTCGCCCCAGTCACCGCTGACGTGCCGCAGTAGCAGTTCGACGGGCGAGATGTTAGCGGTGCGCAAGACTACCAGCGCGGCTACGGTGACGAAGACGCGACCGGGCCGAAAGCGCGGCTGGAAAAAGCGGAAGTAAGGCGGAATCATGTTCAATGCTCCAGAAAGCGGGCGTACGCCGACCTCCGACAAAGCCGGATGCGCAGTCGCTGGTTGAAGGGAGAAACTGGACGGAGGACGCGCCTGATGGAAAAGCGCGCCGGGCGCGCAGCCCGGCGCTTATGCCGTAGCGTTAGTTTCGACGAGTTGGCGGCGTAATGCCGCTGCTCGCGCCTGCGAGCAGCCCAGATGCCGACGGATGTCCGCCACGGTAGCCCGCACGCGACCTGTAGCAACCGCTTCGGTTAGCCGCGCAAACTCCCAATCGGGCATGTCGTCACGATCAGCGCGCGCGACGGGATCGCGAACGGCAACGTAGCCCGCCGGAACGGTGTCGCGACCTTGCGTTGCGGGTTTCCCGGACGGAGGCATGACGGGCTTCGTCGCCACGACGGACGGCACGACCGGTAACGTCGTGGGGGACGTCACCACGGCCGAAGTCACGGGTGCATCCATGACTATCCCATCCGTGACTGCGACGCGTGATGGAAGCGCGAGCGTCCATAGCAGGCACGCTACGCCCTCCAGTACGGCAGCGAACGACAGCCCTGCGAGGAGGTCGAGTCGTGCGACGGTCGTACCGAGTAACCCGGCCAGTCGCGCCGTGACGGGATCGGCCCTTGATGCGTCACGCTGCGCCGTGACCCGGTCGACCACCGCATCGTGACGCCGGATGTCGCCGGCTTCGGCATCGAGCGCATCGAGTCTCGCGGCGAGCATCCCGCGTCGTGCTTCCGGCGGCGAACAATCACGCGCACAACGCTGCGCCCGGGCGTACACGAGCTGACGCGTCACCGCTGCCCGTTCGGCCATCACAACCGTAAGGCTGCGAAGGGAAACAGCCGGCGCGACTGCGACAACGGCTTCCGCGCGTTGCTCCCCCGCATGCTGCTGCGCGAGCAGGAAGAACGTCGCATGGCCATAGCAGGCGCTCGCCATGCATGCGACCCACAGCACGACGGCCGCACTCCCGACCACGGGCGGCGAACCGCGCGCGAGCGCGGGCAGCAGATGCGCGTTGACCACCAGCACGATGCCGAGCGCGATCCATACAAGCCGCTCGGGCAGCGTGCCGCCGCGCTGCCAGCCCGCCAGCACCGACAGGCAGAGCGCGGTGGCAGTCGCCACGACCGCCAGTGTGAAAGCACATCGGGACGCGAGCCTCATGCTGCCTGACCTCCCAGCGCCGCCTTGCGCTCCAGCTGGTCACGCAGTGTCGGACGCACCGCTTCTATGGTCGCTGTAGTCTGTGTGGCGCCTGCCGGCTCCTTCTGCGCCAGTCCATCCTTTTGCGCTACGCCTGCTATTGGTCCACGGTCTCCGTCGGCAACTGGATAGAACTCCTCGGCGACCACCGCGCTTTCCTCCGGACCGTCCTCGAACGCGCCGTTGGCAAACCCCAGCCGCGCAGCGGCATCGAGCGCCGCCTGAGCGAAGCCAGCCGCCCTTCGACGTTGATCCAGCTCACGCGCCTCGCCAATGGCGTCTTCCAGCGTGCTGCCCGTTCTCAAACCGAGATCCACGTAATAGATCGCCGACCGATAGCTCTGCGTGGTGGACTTGCCGCGCAGTTTCAGTTCCAGTGGCAGGCAGGCGAGCAGTCCGCCCGACACGGCATTGAAGTAATGCAGGCGCGCGGCGAGCGTGCGGATCGAGTTGTACGAGGTCGTGCGCAGGATGAACGATCCCAGCTCGTCGTCATCGCCAACGGTGACGTTCAGGCGCGCATAGGGCTTGCAGCCGCCCTGCTGGCCGAACGAGCAACCGTCTGGCGATGCGCACGGCTGCTGCCGGATGCCGTCGCGCGTGGCACGCATGCACGTCTCGCCGTTGCCAACACAGACGGGACGGCCCGTGTCGCGGTCAAAAAGGCTGTAGTCGGCGCGCAGGTTCAGGTCGGGGTCGTTGAACAGCATGCGCACGGGGATCGCGCGCAGCTTACCCGTCGACGCCTTGCGCAACGTTTCGTTCAGTGGGTGTAGCATCCAGCCGTCGCGAGTCTGGACCTGAGTCGTGAGTGTGAACTGATCATCTTTTTCAGGAAGACGTTTTCCGTTCTTTTCTACAACCCTGCCAATCGAGATCCGCCCGACCACGGGCGGCGTGATGGAAAGTCCCTTGAGCATGATGAATCTCCTAGAGTGTGTTGCGGTGATGCGAACGGTGCAACCTGCGTGACGTCCGTGACGGCGCGTCAGACCGATACAAGGAAGCGGCGAGAGCCGGGCTTCGTGGTGGCGTACTGCTGGGCGAGTGTCGGGTGCTCGGCGAGCAGGCGTCTGATGTCGACGGAAGCGGAGTCCCGGCTGCGTTTGAACGACACTTCGCCCGTCTCGAAGATCGCGCGCGACGCGTCACGCATGGCTTGCTGGAGCGTCTGTTTGAGCAACGCTTCCTGAGTAGCCCGCGCTTCAATGTCGGCGCGCACCGCGACCAGATCAGAGAAGGCAGCGGACAGGCGCCGGTCGTCCGTGAAGTCCACCGTGCCCGCGTTGCCTGGATACAGGCAACGCAAGGCACGGTCAGCGGACTCGGAGCCGTCGGCGGGTGGCGGCGTATCGGTTTCGACGTACTGCCAGAACTGCGCTTCAAGCGGGATGAGCCGTGCGATCAGCGCGTCATCCCGCTCGATGCGGTGCACGTCGAGTTGCTGGCCGCAGATCAGCACGGCGACATCGGCTGCCGCCTTGCCCGTCACGGCCAGTTGATGCTGCACCTGAAGTTGCACGTATTCCGGCACGCCTTCGCGCCAGGCTCGTGCGCCAAACTCGCCGGCCGTCTTGCATTCAAGGAGCTGCACATTGGGCACGCCGATGACTTCGCGATCGAGGTTCGCCAGCATGAAGGGAATCGTCGGATGCTGGAGCACCGCGTTGACCTTGCGCACGCGGTTGCCCGTCTGTTGCGTGTAGGCCGCTGCGACTATCGGTTCCAGCAGCGTGCCCCAATAGACCGGCTGCGTGGTGTCGGCGGGGTCGGGTTTCGGCAGCGCCGCGTCGCGCCCGGTCTTTTCGAGCCACAGTTCGAGCTGGCTCTTGTACGGGTTCAGGCCGACGGCGGCGGCCGCATCAGAGCCGCCAATGCCCGTCCTGCGCACCTGCAGCCAGCCATCGCGGCTCAAGCCCCGCGTCTCGACCAGACGCAAGGCCGACGCGATTCGTGCAGGCTGGTGATCGTGGTTCGGTGGTGACATGTCCTTCTCCTGACGGCACAAGGCCCGGCGAGCGCATGCTCAACCGGGCCTCGTGTAAATGGACGATGGTGGAAAGATCGTGAGCGACAGCAGACGATCGGGATGCAGTCAGACAACGAGCTTGAGCGCTTCATCCCAAGCCTTCTGCTTAAGGGCAGCACCCGCGCCGAACCAGGCTGCATCGCGCCGGTGATCGTCGCTGCGCGCGCGGCGACGGTGGTCCACATACTCGGTGACGCTGTTGAGAAGGCCCCAGGCGGTGCCAGCGGCCGAAGCGAGTTCGGCGCCCTTGCCGCGCCCGCTGAACAGTTCATTCACGGCCTTCACCGCGCTGTCGTTGGTAGCCGCCACAGGACGCTCGGCCGTACTGCCCGGGTGATACGTAAGCACCCGCCTGAAATACGCTTCTGCCGACTCCGTGCTGACCTTGCGTTTCGAGAGCGCCTTCATGCGTGCCATGAAGCCATCCCACGACGAGATCGCGATACCCAGCTGACGTTTAACGGCCTGTGCATCGAACTGCGATCGATGAGGCACCTTCACGGCACCCGTGCTGTCGCCCAATGCAATAGCCAGCGTGTTGTTGCAGACGACGCGCACCGACGTGAATTGCGCGGTCGTCGCCAACGTGCCGTCGCACGCTGTCGCGAGCAGCAAATAGCCGTTCACGCGGTCACGGCCTGTGAGTGCAGCGCTCTGGCCAGTCTTCGCGAGTGCCCAGAATTTGCGGCCTTCCTTGAGCACGCCAGCCGTTTCCAGCTCGAACCCGCCCACCTCCGTTAGATCCCGGTAGAACTCCAGGATTTCCGACGGCTGCACGACCCGGTAACGGCTGGACACCACTGACAACGGAGCTTTCGTGTCGGAGCGGTACAGCACCTTCTGTTCAGGAAACGCATGGATTGAGCCGAGATTCGAATCGGAGCTACCCGACACAAAGCGCACTTCGGCTTCTTCGACCTTCCAGTTCATGCCAGCCTGCTTCGCCCATACTTCTAGCGGCTGATTCTGCGCGAGCTGGTTACCCAAGCCGTGCCATGGGGTTTCGTTGATGTAGGCCATCGTCTGGACGAGATGCATGATGAACTCCTGTAGATAGATGAACGCGTGCCGGCCAGTCGCGACCGGGATAAGACAAATGGAAAAGGGAAACGCGGGAAAGAGATGAATCGGCGTGAAGGAGCCTTCACGCCGACGATGACAGCACAAACGAAAGAGGCTGGCGCCTAGCGATGGCCGACACTGAACGTGAGCCCGCATGAGCGGCACCGGCAGTTGTCGAGCACGTTCGAGTCAATCGCGTCACCGACGGCGACACCCGTGGCGCAACCAGCGGCAGCACCAAGCAGACCGGCAATCACCGCACCCGCGATGCCTCCCACTAACACACCGGCAGGTCCGGCCACAGCACCGACAGCCGCACCGGCTTCCGCGCCAGAGAGCACAGCGCCCGCACCGCTTGCTGCACCGGCCACCGTGCCGATGGCACCACCGACTTTCTTCGCGTAGTGGCGGGTCTCAATACGCGTGGAGTTGCAGACTGGACATTGGGTCATTCGAAACGCCTCTTGGTTCGAGATAGGAGGCGTTCAGGCCGTGCGCGCCGCAGCCTTGAGCCGGCCGACGTACGTCAGGACCGCCGCGGTGGACAGCGCGGCGACTGCGAAGACGATGGCAAACGCAAAGAGGGTATCGATTGGTGAATTGATGGGTGGCACCATGATTTGCTCCATGTTGAGTACGTGGGGAAAATAGCGTGACGACGGGCAGAGTCGCAGACAGTCCTGGCTCTGCACATGGAGGTGATATAGAACTGAGATTTTTTTGAATCGGCGCCGTAACGGCATGAGGCCCGAGGACGGACGCCTTCGGGCCGTTTTACGTTCCCACTGCTTGCTACGGCGCGTCGGCCGGGATGGCGAGCGCGGCCCGTACTCTTGCAGTATCCGATGTGATTGTAGTAAAGAGATCGAAGCGGATGCTACAGTTGACTTTCCACCTACCTTCACGACAACGCTTTGTCGAAACGGGGCGCAGGGCGCATGAAACTACAGAGAATCCGACTGTCCGGTTTTCAGTCGTTCGGAGCGGAACCAACCGAACTGACGCTGAACGACATCACGTATTTGATCGGGCCCAACGGCTCGGGAAAGACAGCGGCGCTTCAAGCTCTGTGCCGCTTGTTCGCCTTCGATCCCTCGTTGAGACGGATTCAACGCTCCGACTTTCACGTCCCCTACGACGAGGACGATGAACCCGACGAAAGACAGCTTTGGATAGAAGCTGACTTCGTGTTCCCGGAGTTGGGAGATGAAGGCGAGAACGCGACTGTGGCACCGCATTTCAGCCACATGCGCCTAGACGCCGCTGATGGCCTGGCGCGAGTCCGATATCGACTGAGTGCCACGATGGGCGTGGACGGAGATATCGAGGAAACCTTGGTCTACGTTCTCGACCTGAACAGCGACGGCTCGCCCTTGACGACCGCGCAGGTTCCACGAGCGGAACGAAACCACGTGCAGGTCCACTACCTGCCCGCGCGGCGTGATCCTGCCGAACACATCGCCTACGGTGCCAATGCGTTGCTGGGCCGGATGTTGCGGGCAGTTAACTGGGAGAGCGAGCGCGAGGAAGTCAGGGGCTTCACGGACCAGATCAGCGAAAGCCTGGCCGCGAACCCGTCGGTTGCTGCCCTGAGCGAGAGCCTGAGGATGACCTGGGGTACGTTGCACAAAGGCAGCTTCTTTGCCGATCCCCACATCACCTTCGTCGCATCGGAGATTGAGGCCCTGCTACGGCACTTGTCGGTCTCCTTCTCACCCGGGCATGATGAAGAGCTCGTCGATTTCTCGAGGCTGAGCGACGGTCAGAAGTCGATGCTCTACCTGTCATTGGTGCTCTCAGCCCAGGCCATCGGGCGCGCCGTCCTCGCCGGCGAAGACGATTCCTTCGATCCGGACAAGCTGCGCCCGCCCGTATTTACGATCGTTGCCCTCGAGGAACCCGAAAACAGCCTGTCGCCCCATTACCTCGGGCGGATAGTCAATGCCTTGGTTGCCATGACGGGCAACGAGGATGCCCAGGCCCTGATCGCCACCCATGCGCCTTCTATGCTGAGGCGTGTCGACCCGATGCACATTCGCTACTTGCGTCTCACGGATGAGCGCACGACGAAGATCGCGCGCATTCGAATGCCGAAGAAAACGGATGAGGCACACAAGTTCGTTCGGGAGGCCGTACAGGCATACCCCGAAATCTACTTCTCCCGCTTGGTCATCCTGGGAGAAGGTGATAGCGAAGAAATTGTCTTGCCTCGAATCCTGCGCGCCAAGGGCGTCCCGGTGGACGAGTCCGCAGTGACTGTTGCTCCGCTCGGAGGCCGACATGTAAACCACTTCTGGCGCCTGCTTTCCGCGCTCGAAATTCCACATGTCACATTGCTCGATCTGGATGTCGCCCGGTATCAAGGTGGTTGGGGGCGGATCAAGTACGTCAACGATCAATTGGGCGAGTATGCGCCCACCAAGACACTTCCTCGGGATTACAACATTCCTGTTTGGAACTCGGCACAACACAAGGTTCGTGACTACGGTCATTACCTCGAACGGCTGGAAAGCAGGGGTGTCTTCTTCTCGTATCCGATGGATCTCGATTTCGCGATGCTGCTGTCTTTTCCGGATGAGTACGGCGTTGAACCAAATCCACCGAGTGACTCAACCATTAAGGCCGTCCTCGGTGAAAGTCACTATGATGCAAGCCAATACGACGCGAATGAGCTCGGCCTTTTCGGCACATATCACAAACGCTTTAAGCTCGGTAGCAAGCCAGCAGCACACATCGACGCACTGGCCCAGTTGAGCGACGAAGAACTTCTTGCTGACATGCCTGAGTCTCTGGGGCGTCTGGCGGACGCGGTGATCGCCAAGCTGGAGGAGTTGCCAGAGTGATCGCGGCGGACACCTGGAATCCAGCAGATGGGCTGACGCTCGAACCTAACGCATTGCGGGCGGCGAAGGAAACGGAACTTTGCCTTGCCCTGACAGCAGGGCCGGGGGCGGGCAAGACTGAAATGCTTGCACAGCGCGCCGACTTCCTGTTGCGTACCGGAACCTGCGGCTATCCAAAGCGAATACTGGCCATCTCGTTCAAAGTTGACGCCAGCAAAAATCTGAAGGAGCGTGTGAAGCGTCGGTGCGGTCCAGATTTGGCTGCGCGTTTCGACAGCTACACGTTCCATGCCTTTGCCAAGCGGATTATTGATCGTTTTCGCCCGGTGCTAACCGGCGAGGATGCATTGGATGTTGATTACCGTATCGGCGACCGAAGGGTCACGCGACGGCAGATCGAATTCACGGATCTAGTGCCTCTGGCGATCCAGATTTTAAGAATATCAAGCATTGCCCGTAATGCCGTTCGCCAGACCTATAGCGATGTTTTCTTAGACGAATTCCAAGACTGCACCAACCACCAGTACGAGTTGGTGAAGATTGCCTTTCACGGAACGGCCGTTCGCCTCACTGCAGTCGGCGACACCAAACAGAAGATCATGGGATGGGCGGGTGCCCTCGACGGTATCTTTCAGACCTTCGCGACAGACTTCGGTGCAGAGCCGCTCAACATGTACCGAAACTTCCGTTCGAAGCCGCGCCTGTTGCGCATGCAGAACGAGATCATCCGCGTGATGGACCCATCGTCCGTTATGCCCGATGAGCAGCTCGTAGGCGATGAAGGTCTTATTTTCGAGTGGCGTTTCCCCGGCAGCCAGCAGGAAGCTGAGTTTCTGGCTAATGCAATTGACGGCTGGATCAATCGCGATCAGCTTGCTCCTTCGGAAATCGCAATCCTGGTCGCTCGCCAACCCGATCTGTATGCCGATCTTTTGATGGCAGCGCTGGAGCGGCGAAACATCCCATTCAGAAATGAGCAACAGATTCAGGACATCTCCGTAGAGCCGGCCGCAAGACTAATCGTCGACTATCTGTCCTGTGTTTATGGACAACGCGAACCCAAGGCCTGGATTCGTCTAATGGACCAGCTGATTCCTTTCGCCGATGAAGAGATACAGTCGAACGCGCGGCAAAACTTCCAGCGTTTTATCTCGGAGCAGCGGAAAAAAGCTGCTTTTGTTGAGTCGCTTGGTGAGCCTTTCTCGGACTGGTGGGAGTCCGTTCGTGCATTTTTGCGCAAGGTTGGAATCGAGATCCTGTCCGCGCTTTCGCCAGACTACGAGTCCACGACGCGATTCAAAGAGGTCGTCAACGACACGAAGAGCCGCATCGAAGGTCTGCTGAAGTTGGAAGCCGACTTGCCCAAAGCGTTAAAGCGCTTTTCCGATGACCAGGCGGTACGCATCCTTACTATACACAAGAGCAAGGGGCTCGAATTCGATTCGGTCATCATTCTAGGTGTCGAAAACGAGACTTTTTGGGGTGACGCAGACGCCGAAAGATGTGCCTTCTTCGTTGGGATTTCTCGCGCTAAAAGGCGCCTTATCTTGACCGTAAGCGATCGCAGAGACACGCCCCCGTCCAATCCTTATCGATGGCGGGAAAATAGAAAGGCTCATAACGAATTCGTAGGTTATGCCATGCCGTTTCTCAATCCTCAATGAGCAATTGAATCGGTAAGAGACGTCGTTGTTGTCGCCGCCTCGTATTCATGTTCGCTTCTTGTACGCGATGAACTGAACAACCGCACCGCGATCGCGATCGAAGAAGAGTGAACCATCGCCGAAGGCTTTTCTGCACCGGTCGATTTCGATCTCAGCGGGTACCCGAAAGATCGGCAGATCGCTCAGAAAAATACGGCCTTGTTACGGCGTGCCGCATTCGCTTAGCTTTAGCACGTCGACTGTTTCACGCGGGTGTTCGAGCACGACCGACCAATCGCGCTGAATGGTCCGCAGTTCCTTCACTGCGTCGAACCATGACAAGCTCGTGAGCGTTTGAGCTCGTTCGGTATGCTTGGTATTCGCCTCCAGCTGGCAGCCGGCGTTGCTGCTTGGAAGACGAGGTCTGGGCGGCAACCTCGGATGATTCGTACATGGCCGCTCAGGTTGCACAATCTACGTCGAATTGCAGACTTCAACTATGTCAGCCCGGTCCCAGTTGCGCACGCTACTCGGCCTGCACGGCCCTGATGCCCGCAGCGACTGCCACCTCCTGATACCGAATTGTCTCGCGCGGCAGGACGCCTTCATCTGACCGCCAATCGTGCGTGTGCTATGGGACGGAACGGCGCGGATCTTTTGAACGAGCCGATCATCGCAACGGCTACGAGTGTTGGCCAATGCTTATCAAAATGCGATGGATAAGCGCCGTACAATGAGTTAATATGTGCGTCCAAAAGCAGAGAACTCTGTCCACCGGTCCGCAAGAATTCACTAACTAACTCGAACGAGCCACTGGGGATGCTGATCGAACAGTTCACAGATCTAACCCACTCCCAGCGCGATCGACTCGCGTTTGTGGAGTTGCGCGTGCGCTTCATTGGCGAGATACGTCGTCAGGATCTCGTGACGCGGTTTGGCATCCAGTCTGCCGCCGCCTCAAGAGACTTGGCCCTGTATAGGGAGTTGGCTCCAGGCAACATCGACTACGACTCCAAGGGCAAGTCTTACGTCCTTGGGCAGGAGTTTCAACCGGTCTTCGACTTTCCCCCGGAGCGGGTGCTGTCGTGGCTGACCCAGGGGTTCGGTGACGGCGAGCCGATGCAGCTCAAGGCATGGATGGCCAGCGAGAGCCCGTCTCGGCTCACGCCCCCCGATCTGGAGGTGCTCGCGACCGTGACCCGGGCGATCTACCAGCAGTGTCCGCTCCGCATCGAGTACCACTCCATCTCTAGCGGGCGCACTGAGCGCGAGATCATCCCCTTTTCACTGATCGATACCGGTCTGCGCTGGCACGTTCGCGCCTTCGACCGTAAGACCAGAGAGTTCCGGGACTTCGTCATCACCCGGATCAAGCGCCCTATCCTTGTAAAGGATGCGGAAGTACAGCCTCATGAGCGTAGCGACCAAGACATCCAATGGACCCGGATCGTCGAGCTGGAGATGGTGCCGCACCCCGATCAGCCCCGTCCCGAAATTACTGAGATGGATTACGGCATGGTTCGCGGGGCGTTGCGAATGAAGCTCCGCGCTGCTACTGCGGGATACATCCTCAGGCAGTGGAGCGTCGACTGCTCGCCGGACCACCGCCTACGCGGCCACGAATTCCGGCTCTGGCTGAATGACCACCTGGCACTATACGGCGTCACGAACGCGGTGTTGGCACCGGGCTATCGCTCGCCCGAACAGAACAAAGGAAACCAATAACGTGGCTTACGATTCAAAACGCGCGCTGGAACTTCTCAGAATCGGCTCCGGGCGTCCGCATGCCACCTTCCGTGAAGGCCAAGAAGATGCCATTCGTTACGTTGTCGAAGGTAAAGGGCGCCTGTTGGTTGTTCAGAAGACCGGTTGGGGCAAGAGCTTCGTTTATTTCATCGCGACTAAGCTGCTGCGTGAGTCTGGCGCCGGGCCAGCGTTGTTGATTTCTCCGCTGCTGGCGCTGATGCGAAATCAAATCGCCGCAGCTGAACGCATGGGAGTTCGCGCCGCCACGATCAACTCCGACAACATGGACGACTGGACGGCGGTCGAGGCCAAATTGGCGAAAGGTGAAATCGACATTCTTTTGATCTCGCCTGAGCGGCTTGCAAACGAGCGCTTTCGCACGCAAGTGCTGGCAGGTATCGCCGCGCAGGTTTCCTTGCTGGTAATCGACGAAGCGCACTGCATCTCCGATTGGGGGCACGACTTTCGCCCTCACTACCGACTTCTGGAACGGATCGTCAAGACGCTGCCACCCAATGTTCGGCTCCTCGCGACTACGGCAACGGCGAACAATCGGGTTATGGAAGATCTCGCTGCGGTGCTTGGGCCCAAGCTCGATGTCTCCCGAGGCGATCTCAATCGCTCGTCACTCTCTTTACAGACAATCCGTCTGCCAAGTCAAGCCGAGCGTCTTGCATGGCTGGCAGAGCAACTCACGCTGCTTCAAGGCCACGGGATCATCTACACATTGACGGTCCGCGACGCTAATCAAGTCGCTGAATGGCTGAGGACGCAAGGCTTCAATGTAGAGGCCTATACCGGCGAAACCGGCGACCGTCGACACGAACTCGAACAGGCGTTGCTCAACAACCAGGTTAAGGCGTTGGTTGCCACAACGGCTTTGGGTATGGGCTATGACAAGCCCGATCTGGCGTTTGTGATCCACTACCAGATGCCGGGTTCAGTGGTCGCGTACTACCAACAAGTTGGCCGTGCGGGACGTGCGCTGGACTCTGCCTACGGGGTGCTGCTCAGCGGTCAGGAGGAGTCCGAAATCACTGATTGGTTTATTCGGAGTGCTTTCCCGACCCGTCGGGAAGTCGCCGATGTCCTGGGGGCACTCGAGAAGGAGCCCAATGGCCTGTCCGTCCCAGAGCTGCTGAGTCGGGTCAACCTGAGCAAGGGGCGCGTCGAGAAGACGATCGCATTGCTCTCTCTGGAATCGCCAGCGCCCATTGCCAAGCAAGGCACCAAGTGGCAGCTCACGGCGGCAACGCTGAGCGAAGCTTTTTGGGATCGAGCGGAGCGACTCACTGCGCTGCGACGGGATGAACACCAGCAGATGCAGGATTACGTCAGTCTGCCGTTCGGCCACCACATGGGCTTTCTGATTAAGGCGCTCGACGGCGATGCGAGCGGTGTCATGGAGCCTGCTTTGCCTCCACTGCCAACAGCAGCAGATGCCGAACTGGTGAAGGCGGCTGTCGCATTTCTTCGTCGAACCAGCTTGCCCATAGCGCCGCGCAAGAAATGGCCTGATGGCGGGATGCTCCAATACGGCGTCAAGGGACTCATTGCGCCCGACCATCAGGCTGAGTCCGGCAAAGCGTTATGCATTTGGGGCGATGCCGGCTGGGGCGGCTTGGTACGGCAAGGCAAATATCACGATGGTCATTTTTCCGATGAGCTGGTTTTTGCCTGCGTGCAGATGATTCAGGAGTGGAATCCGCAGCCGGCCCCGGCGTGGGTGACTTGCATTCCTTCATTGCGGCATCCCGATCTGGTACCGAATTTTGCGCAGCGCCTGGCTGCCGCGCTCAACCTGCCGTTTCATATGGTCATTGTGAAAACAGATGCAAGACCTGAACAAAAAACGATGGCAAACAGTACCCAACAGGCGCGCAACATTGATGGCTCGCTTACACTCAACGGCCAGGCTATCCCTCCAGGCCCGGTTCTCATGGTTGATGACATGGTCGATTCGCGCTGGACGCTCACGGTGTCTGCGTGGCTCCTCCGCAAGGGCGGTAGTGGCGAGGTTTGGCCGATCGCCCTCTCTCAGACAGGGCACGACGAATGATGTCAGTCCTTTCATCTAACACGCAGGCGATTCTGCTGCTGACGGCGCCGCTTATTGCCGGACGTGGCGCTGCGTCCCCTGATCTGCTCTCGCCCGGCGAATACAAACGCCTCGCCCGCCATCTGCGCGAGATTCAACGCCAGCCAGCCGATCTATTTTCCCCGGACGCAACGGAAGTGCTGCGTGCGTGTCACCCGGTGATTGACGAAAGTCGCCTGCAGAGGTTGCTAGGACGAGGATTTCTGCTGAGCCAGGTGATCGAGCGTTGGCAAGCACGCGCCATTTGGGTGGTCAGTCGTGCTGACGCAGAGTATCCGCGCCGGCTGAAAGCCCGGCTCCGTGAAGATGCGCCCGCGGTGCTCTATGGGTGTGGAGACATGAGCCTGCTGGAAACAGGTGGACTTGCCGTCGTCGGATCGCGCCATGTGGACGACGCCTTGATCGACTACACGATGTCCGTTGGGCGACTGGCTGCACGTGCTGGCAGAACGGTTGTCTCCGGCGGGGCAAAAGGCATCGATCAGGCCGCCATGCGTGGTGCGCTTGGAGCGGGGGGCAAAGTCTGCGGTGTTCTAGCCGACAGTCTGGAAAAGACAACTATGAACCGCGAGCACCGCAACCTGCTGCTGGACGGTCAACTAGTTCTGATTTCGCCTTACGACCCGAGCGCCGGATTCAACGTTGGCAATGCCATGCAGCGGAACAAGCTAATTTACGCCTTGGCCAATGCCTCCCTCGTGGTGAGTTCTGACTTCAACAAGGGCGGTACTTGGGCGGGTGCGTCCGAGCAGCTCGATAAGCTCAAGTTCGTTTCAGTCTTCGTTCGATCGACCGGTGAGTCTTCCGCAGGACTGGATGGTTTGCGAAAGAAAGGTGCACTTCCGTGGCCGAGCCCGCAAGACGTGGATTCATTCGAAGCGGTGTTCAACGTACCGATATCGACGTCGACGGACTTTCCACAGGAGGGCCTCTCGCTGTTTTCGAACGATGGGGCATCAGCAACCGACGCCTTGCACACAGCACCCGTACCCCAGACCGAGAGCACGCCATCGGAATCTGTCGACGTTGGTTCAGGTGCGCAACCACGAGCCGCGGCATCTGTAGAACTGCCTCCAGTCACAGCAGAAGAAGGTTTGCCGATAGTCGAGGCCAAAGAATCTCCACAGACGGCATCGCCCCCAGCTGAAGTGCTCTTCGCAGCCGTGCGCAAAGCCATTCAGCAGCTCTTGAGTGCGCCGATGAAAGAAGCCGAAGTGGCCGCCGCACTGGAAGTCTCAAGCGCGCAGGCCAAGACATGGTTACAGCGTCTGGTAGACGAAGGTGTATTGGAAAAACAGAAGAAGCCAGCAGGCTACGTCGTCAAGTCGAAGCGTCTGTTCGAGTAATCGATGGAGACCAAACAAGAACACAAGCCGCAGTGTGACGGCATCGATATGGAAGGTCCATCCGCTTGAGTAACCAACAAATCACCCTTAGTCAGCTCGAAGGTCACCTTTGGGAATCCGCCAATATCCTGCGTGGTCCCGTGGATGCGGCTGATTTTAAAACCTACATTTTCCCGCTGCTGTTCTTCAAGCGTATCTGCGACGTCTGGGACGAGGAATATCAGGATATCATCGACGAGACCGGCGATGAGCAACTGGCTTGGTTCCCGGAGTCTCACCGCTTCCAGATTCCGGAAGACTGCCACTGGAATGACGTCCGCACCAAAGCCAGCAACGTGGGTGCAGCGCTGCAGCGCGCAATGCGCGAGATCGAAAAGGTCAATCCCGAAACGCTGTATGGTGTGTTCGGCGATGCACAGTGGTCGAACAAGGACCGGCTGTCGGATTCGCTGCTCAAGGACCTGATCGAACACTTCTCTAGGTTGTCGTTTGGAAACAAGAACGTCAACTCGGACCTGCTCGGTGATGCCTATGAATACCTGATCAAGAAGTTCGCGGACGCTACCAACAAGAAGGCCGGCGAGTTCTACACTCCGCGTAGCGTGGTGCGGCTGATGATCGACATTCTCGATCCCAATGAAGCCGAGACTATATACGATCCGGCTTGCGGGACCGGTGGCATGTTGCTCGCTGCCGTCCAGCACGTCAAAGAGATGCACGGCGACGTCAAACGTCTTTGGGGCAGGCTTTACGGACAGGAAAAGAACCTCACCACCTCATCCATCGCACGGATGAACCTGTTTCTGCATGGTATCGAGGATTTTCAGGTGGTGCGGGGTGACACCCTGCGCAACCCTGCCTTCTTCGAAGGCGATAGGCTGGCCACTTTCGACTGCGTGATTGCCAATCCGCCATTCTCGCTGGAGAAGTGGGGCGAGGACCTATGGTTGAATGATCCCTTTGGTCGCAACTTTGCTGGTTTGCCGCCCTCCTCGAGCGGTGACTTCGCTTGGGTGCAGCACATGGTCAAGTCGATGGCTGATGTGACCGGCCGGATGGCCGTGGTGCTCCCTCAAGGAGCACTTTTCCGCAAGGGTGTTGAGGGCAGTATCCGCCAGAGACTGCTGGAGATGGACTTTATCGAGGCCGTGATCGGGCTCGCGCCCAATTTGTTCTACGGCACCGGGCTCGCTGCGTGCATCTTGGTCCTGCGCAAGCGCAAACCGGCCAAGTACAAAAAGAAGGTGCTGATCGCCGATGCCTCACAATTGTTCCGTCGAGGCCGCGCGCAGAACTATCTGGAGCCCGAGCATGCAGCGGACATCCTTGGCTGGTATCGTGACTTCTCCGATGTGCAGAACGCAGTCCGGGTGGTTAGCCTCGACGAGATCAAAGCCGAAGACTGGACGCTGAATGTCTCGCGCTACGTGCTGCCGCCGCTTCAAGAAGACATTCCTCCGATGCCTGACGCGATCGCGGCGTTCAAGGATGCGCTCACCCGCTGTCGCGAGGCCGAAGGAAGGCTCGCGAAAGTCATGAGTGAAGGGGGATGGCTGTAATGAACCGCCTAAGCAAACGAATCAATCAGCAAGAACTGGAAAGCTACCTATGGGGCGCCGCCGTGCTGCTGCGCGGCCTTATCGACGCCGGTGACTACAAGCAGTTCATTTTCCCGTTACTGTTCTACAAGCGCGTCTCGGATGTTTGGGACGAAGAATATCAGGTGGCGCTGGCCAACTCAAATGGCGATCTCTCCTACGCCCAGTTCGCCGAGAACCATCGTTTCCAAATCCCTCTGGGTGCGCACTGGGATGATGTGCGTCAGGTCCCAAAGAGCGTTGGCGCCGCGATTCAGAAGGCCATGCGCGCGATCGAGACAGCCAACCCAGAATTGCTTGACGGCATCTTCGGTGACGCACCGTGGACCAACCGCGAGCGTTTGCCTGACGAAACGCTGAAAAATCTCATTGAGCACTTTTCGACCCAGACGCTGTCGGTGGCTAACGTGCCAGAGGACGAGCTAGGCAATGCCTATGAGTACCTGATCAAGAAATTCGCGGACGATTCGGGACATACCGCAGCCGAGTTCTACACCAATCGCACCGTCGTCCACCTGATGACACAACTGCTGGCTCCGCTGGCTGGCGAGTCGATATACGACCCTACCTGCGGCACCGGCGGCATGCTGATCTCGGCGCTGGACGAAGTGAAGCGCTCCGGCGGCGAATATCGTACGCTCAAGCTCTACGGGCAGGAGCGCAACCTCATCACCTCGTCCATCGCCCGCATGAACCTGTTTTTACACGGCGTGGAGGACTTCGAAATCATCCGTGGCGACACGTTAGCCGACCCGAAGCACATCGACGGTGACCGCCTGCGCCAGTTCGATGTGATCTTGGCAAACCCACCGTATTCCATCAAGCAGTGGAACCGCGAGGCTTGGAGCAGTGACAAGTGGGGCCGCAATACCCTTGGCACCCCGCCGCAGGGCCGTGCCGATTACGCCTTCCAACAGCACATAATGGCCAGCCTCACGGCCAAAGGCCGCTGTGCCGTGCTCTGGCCTCACGGCGTGCTGTTCCGTAATGAAGAGCAGGCAATGCGCGCCAAGATGATCGAGAAGGACTGGGTGGAGGCCGTGATCGGTTTAGGTCCTAACCTGTTCTACAACTCCCCGATGGAGTCGTGCGTCGTCATCTGCAATCGCGACAAGACGGCTACACGCAAGGGCAAAGTGATCTTCATCGACGCGGTTAACGAGGTCACCCGAGAACGTGCACAGAGTTTCCTCAAATCCGAACACCAAGAGCGCATTCTTACCGCTTATAAAGACTTTGCGGATGTGCCTAGCTTCGCAAAGGTCGCCACTCTGGCTGAGATCGGCCGCAATGCGGGCAATCTATCGATCCCGCTGTTTGTGAAGCGCGTAGCCACCGCCCCTGCAACAGATAGCAACGGCGATGTTGTATCGCTGAGTTCCTCGTGGGAGAAATGGCAAACGAATGGTCGGGCTTTCTGGCCGCAGATGGACGCGTTCGTGGAAACGCTGGATGGACTGATCACAGGAGACGTCTGACGTGTCTGATAATAAGAACTTCAAGGGCTGGAAGGTCTGTCGCTTTGACCAGATAGCGACTAATGTCAATGTCCGCATCGACAACCCGTCCGAGTCCGGTATGGAGCACTACGTTGGCCTCGAACATCTGGATGCCGACTCGCTGAAAATCCGCCGCTGGGGGACGCCCGACGATGTCGAAGCAACCAAGCTGGTGTTCAAGAAGGGGGACATCATTTTCGGCCGGCGCCGCGCTTATCAGCGCAAATTAGGCATAGCTGAGTTCGACGGGATTTGCTCGGCGCATGCTTTGGTGTTGCGGGCTAAGCCTGAGGTCGTGCTTCCAGAATTCCTGCCGTTCTTCATGCAGAGCGATTTGTTCATGAGTCGCGCGGTTGAGATTTCTGTTGGTTCGCTGTCGCCAACAATCAACTGGAAAACGATGGCTATGCAAGAGTTTGCGCTGCCACCGTTGAATGAGCAAAAGCGAATATTGGAACTATTGGAAGCGCTTCAGGTATCGCTGCACGCTTACGACCATGCGGCAGAGTCTGCGAGGACTTTATTGTCCTCCGTGGTGACAGAG
The DNA here is from genome assembly GCF_046026895.1 of Paraburkholderia sediminicola. GTDB lineage: Bacteria > Pseudomonadota > Gammaproteobacteria > Burkholderiales > Burkholderiaceae > Paraburkholderia > Paraburkholderia sediminicola_C. The sequence continues at coordinate 14,056 of NZ_JAQQEU010000001.1, read as the reverse complement.
AGGATGGCTACAGCTGCGACGAATTATGGTCGTGCCAAGTTTGGTGATGCCTGTGTGCGCATCACAGACGGGACTCATCAACCGCCGAATTTTTCAGAGTCAGGAGTTCCTTTTCTTCTCGTCTCCAATCTGTCTTCAGGAAAGATCGACTGGGAAGTCCAAAAATGGGTATCTGAAAGCGAGTATCAAACGCTAACAAAATCGTTCAAGCCGCAACAGGGTGACGTTTTGCTTACGTTAGTTGGGAGTTATGGTGTCCCAGTCTTTGTAAATTGGGATAGACCGTTTACGTTTCAGCGCCATATTGGCATCCTACGTTCAAACGAGTCAAAGATCAGAGGGGAGTATCTGTACCACTTTCTGAACTCACCTAATGGGCAGTGGCAATGCGCGAGGGGAGCCGAGGGACTGGCTCAAAAGACGATTACTCTCGCGTCTCTCAAGGCGTTCGAACTTCCCTTGCCGCCGCTCGAAGTGCAGGACCGTTTCATTGATGAGATTAGCGAGTATGTAAGTGTTGTAGATTCCGTGGAAAGTCGTAGACAAGAGAGCGCGACTGCTTTGCGCACCATTCGCGAGCTGGCACTCGGAGGACTGCGTGTTTAACGAATCCAACGCTGTCGAAGCATACGTCCGCGACCTGCTTGCAGGCCCTGACAACGCTGCGTCTGCCGATGTTATTCAAACGTCGGCGGCCAGCTACGCGCAGAGCTCAAAAGGCATCGGCTGGCGCTACGCCAAGCCCTCTGACGTGCCAAGACAAGTTCAGGAAGTGCTCGTAGAACAGTGGTTGCGGAATGCCCTGATCCGGTTGAACCCGGAGATCGCCGCTCTGCCGGAGAGAGCAGACGAGGTGCTCTACAAGCTGCGCGCCATCGTGCTGTCGGTGCGTTCGGACGGCTTGATCCGCGCCAACGAAGAGATGACCGCCTGGATGCGCGGCGAGCGTTCTATGCCATTCGGCCGGAACAACGAGCACGTGCCGGTACGGCTGATCGACTTGGATGATCTGTCGCAGAACCAGTACATCGTCACACAGCAATTCACCTACCGTGCAGGACCTACTGAGCGCCGCGCTGATCTCGTGCTGCTGATCAATGGTTTGCCGCTAGCGCTGATCGAGGCCAAGACGCCCGTTAAGAAGTGCATCAGCTGGGTCGATGGCGCGGTGCAAGTGCATGATGACTACGAGAAGTTCGTGCCCGAGCTGTTCGTCTGCAACGTGTTCTCGGTGGCCACCGAGGGCAAGGCGTACCACTACGGTTCCATTGGCTTGCCGGTCAAGGATTGGGGCCCGTGGCATCTCGATGGCGACGGCGATGACGGCCAACACCACCCGTTGAAATCACTGAAGCTGTCGGCCGAAAGCATGCTGCGGCCACACGTGGTGCTGGACATCCTTGGCAGCTTCACTCTTTTTGCCACGGACAAAAAGAGACGCCGCATCAAGATTATCTGTCGCTATCAGCAATACGAAGCGGCCAACAAGATTGTTGAGCGTGTACTGGCGGGCTACCCCAAGAAGGGCCTAATCTGGCACTTCCAGGGTTCGGGCAAGTCGCTGCTGATGGTGTTCGCCGCGCAGAAGCTGCGTATGCACGCCGGGCTGAAGAACCCGACGGTGCTGATCGTGGTGGACCGGATCGACCTCGACAGCCAGATCACAAGTACCTTCACCGGAGCGGATATTCCCAATCTGGAGAAAGCCGACAGTCGGGAGAAGCTGCAGCAATTGCTGGCGCAAGATGTGCGCAAGATTATCATCACGACAATCTTCAAGTTCGGCGAGGCCACGGGCAGCCTGAACGACCGCAGCAACATCATCGCGCTGGTGGATGAAGCCCACCGCACACAGGAAGGTGACTTGGGTCGCAAGATGCGCGAGGCCCTGCCCAATGCCTTTCTGTTTGGCCTAACCGGCACGCCAATCAACCGCGCTGACCGAAACACTTTCTACGCGTTTGGTGCCGAAGAGGACGAAAAGGGCTACATGAGCCGCTATGGTTTCGAGGAATCGATCCGCGATGGCGCCACCCTGAAATTACACTTCGAGCCGCGCCTGATAGATCTGCACATCGACAAGGCAGCCCTCGATGCTGCCTACAAGGACTTGACCGGTGGCTTGTCGGACCTTGACAAGGACAACCTGGCCAAGACCGCCGCCAAGATGGCAGTCTTGGTTAAGACACCCGAGCGCATCCGCAAGGTGTGCGAGGATATTGTCGAGCACTTCCAAACTAAGGTAGAACCCAATGAGTTCAAGGGGCAGATCGTCACGTTCGATCGGGAGTCCTGCCTGCTGTTCAAGATCGAACTGGACAAGCTGCTGCCGCCCGAGGCTACCGAAATCATCATGTCGGTGCAGGCGTCCGACAAGAAGGATCATCCGGAATACGCCGCTTATGACCGCACACGCGATGAGGAAGAGCGGCTGCTGGACCGTTTCCGCGATCCCGCTGACCCGCTTAAGCTGATCATCGTCACTGCGAAGCTGTTGACCGGCTTCGATGCGCCCATCCTGCAGGCTATGTACCTGGACAAGCCGCTGCGCGATCACACGCTGCTCCAGGCAATTTGCCGGGTGAACCGCACTTACTCAGAGCAAAAGACGCACGGCCTAATCGTGGACTACCTTGGTATCTTCGATGACGTGGCGGCGGCGTTAGAGTTTGATGACCAAAGTGTCAAACAGGTGGTCAGTAACATCCAGGAACTCAAGGACAAGCTGCCCGAGGCGATGCAGAAGTGCCTGACATTTTTCAGCGGCTGTGACCGCACACAGCAAGGCTACGAGGGTCTAATCGCCGCGCAGGAGTGCCTACCGAACAACGAGGTACGAGACAATTTTGCCGCCGAATACAGCGTCCTTAACAAGATCTGGGAGGCACTGTCGCCAGACAGAATGCTGGGACCTTATGAGAAGGACTACAAGTGGCTGTCGCAGGTGTACCAGTCGGTGCAGCCCTCAAGCGGCCACGGTAAGTTGATCTGGCATTCGCTTGGCGCCAAGACAATCGAGTTGATTCACCAGAATGTGCATGTCGATGCGGTGCGCGATGATCTCGACACGTTAGTGTTGGACGCAGATCTGCTTGAGGCGGTGCTCTCTAATCCTGAGCCGAAGAAAGCCAAGGAAATCGAGATCAAGCTCAAGCGCAGGCTCCGCGGCCACGGAGGCAATCTCAAATTCAAGAAGCTGTCGGAACGTCTGGATGCGTTAAAGGATCGATTCGAATCAGGTCAGGTGAACAGCGTTGAGTTCTTGAAACAGCTGCTAGAGATCGCCAAGGAAACACTGCAAGCCGAAAAAGAGGTCCCGCCTGAAGAAGATGAGGATCGCGGCAAGGCGGCGCTGACCGAGTTGTTCAACGAGGTCAAGACGGCCGAGACTCCAATCATTGTGGAACGCGTGGTTGCGGATATCGACGAGATCGTGCGTCTGGTGCGCTTCCCCGGTTGGCAGGGAACGCAAGCCGGCGAGCGTGAGGTGAAGAAGGCACTGCGCAAGGCCCTCTTCAAGTACAAGCTGCACGCGGACGAGGAGCTTTTCGAGAAGGCGTACAGCTACATCAGACAGTATTACTAAGGCGGTAGGATCTGCGACAAGTCTCTGCTTTTTTATGAAGCTTCGGCTATTAGAACTGCAGAATTAAGCATGTGATCGGGACGTGACGCATTTTATTTCGGCTGGATATTTGCTAACAAGCCCAAGACGACCATGAAATCGAACGCGTTACGACACCTTAATAGGAGTTCAGGATAACTGTTTGTACCCGATTCTTTCGTCGAAGTGATGGAGCTTTTTTCCGTCGGCAACGAGAATGCGCTGAAGGGAGCACTTTGCAGGCCGGGATCTGCAATAAGCGCTTCGAGCAAGCGTCGGACATCTTCCTGTCTGAGTAGGCGAACCGATTTCGCTAAGCCGGAACGGCTTACATCGAAAGCTAAACTGGGTGCACCTGTCTTTAACCAATCTAGATAGTCGGCCCAAGCCTGCATCATCGTTACGCGATCGTCAAGGAATCTAGTCCGGTTGTACGCGGCGCCAAGTGTATCGGGAACTCTATGGGCGAGCTGATGCTCGATGACTTCGGCGGGGAATCCAAGGCGCTCATGCAGAATTGTTCGCGCCATGGCCCGGAACCCGTGACCTGTGATCTCGGTTTTCGTATCAAATCCGAGCCTGCGCAACGCGGCGTTTATTGCTGCTGCGCTCATCGGTTTTCTGCGATCGCGCCCGGGAAATACAAAGCGCCAGCGCCCTGTCAGCGTGTGAAGCTCTCGTAGGATCTCGATCGACTGGGTAGCTAATGGCACCAAATGTTCGGTCTTGGTCTTGGAGATGATGTAACGCCACTCGCCTTGATCAAAATCGAATTGCGACCATTCCGCCTGCCGTAGCTCTCCGGGGCGGACAAACAGCAGCGGTGCCAGCCGTAATGCTGCCCCGACGACGGGCGTACCTGTGAACCCGTCGAATGCCCGCAACATCTCGCCCACCTTGGCAGGGTCCGTGACGGATGCAAAATGCGTGTGCCGATTGGGTCGTAACGCCCCACGCAGATCAGCGCTTACGTCACGAAACGCGCGCCCAGTTGCTACCGCGTAGCGGAAGATCTGGCCGCAGGTTTGAAGGATGCGGTGCGCAGTGTCATTGGCGCCGCGCGATTCGGCGCGTCGCAACACCTCGAGCACTTCGGGCGCCGTGATGTCTGCGATTGGGCGAGATCCAAGCCGTGGAAGCACGTCCTTCTTGATCCGCCCAATGACTTTCGTTGAGTGGCTGGGGGCCCACGTGGGCGCTTGCATCTCGAACCATTCAAGCGCAACAGCCTCGAATGTATTTGCCGCATTGAGTCGGGCGAGCCGCTTCCTCTCCTTCTTGGCTTGACCTGGGTCGATTCCGTCCGCGAGTATCGCCCGCGCCTCATGGCGCTTTCTGCGGGCGTGCGCGAGCGTCACGTCAGGATAGACACCAAGCGCCAGTCTCTTCTCCCGGGCGTTGAACCGGTATTTGAGGCGCCAGTATTTTCCGCCGGACGGGGAAACTTCAAGATACATTCCGCGCCCGTCCGAAATTCGGTACGTTTTTTCTCGCGGTGCGGCACGGCGAACTTCCAGGTCGGTAAGAGGCATGAGGCACCTCCGTCTATGTCAGGCACCACGAAACCGTTAGTCGTGTCTCACGTGATGCCAACGGACCGGATTCCGTCCGACCCGGATCATTCAGTTCAACGGCTCAAACTTTATCTTCGCTTGCTCAAGCAACCAGGCTTCGATGTTGTCGTGCCATTTGCGCAGCAGGTCGAGAGGGCGACGGCGGTAATGTTTCTCAGCAATTGCGGACGGCTTATGTCCTTGGATTTGTGCGACAACGCCGACCGGAACTTCCACCCACTCCGACAGCGTGCCAAATGACCGGCGCAGGCCATGCAACGAAATGTGCGGCAAACCTGTCGGCGCCAACGCTCGATTGTGCGCATGCCGCGGCTCGGCTATTTTTCCGTCCGACGCGGTTTTGCTGGCGAACACCCACTCAGGCGGCTCCCACTGCTGGCCCCTGTCAGAGAGACGAGCAGCTTGGCGCTTATTTGGGGGCATTTCGTTTAAACGCTGAAGATTCCGCAATAGGCTCGCCAAATAGGGCGTGAGCGGAATTGTCCGGCCGCCAGTGCCTTCTACTTTGTCGTTCATGGTCAAGCTGCGCCAGCGGAAGTCCACGTCTTCCCAACGCAGTGCGGCCAGCTCTTCCCGACGGGCGCCGGTGATCAAGAGGCCTTGAAGGTATGCGCTGATTACGGGATTGGCGATGCCACGTACTGCTTCGAACCAAATGGATAGCTGTTCGCGTTGAAGGCAGTCGTCCTTTGCGACACTTCGAGGAAGAATCCCCTTTACCTTGGGAGAAGCGTAGGCATCAGGGGAGACAATTCCCGCGAACGTCTCGTGGGTCTGGCTCCATCGAATGAAGGCTTTAAACAGCCCGAACGCATGAGCTGCATTGGTCGGTCCTCGGGATATTTCGACCTCGAGCCAGTCCGCCATGCAAGCCGCCGTGATGTCTGTCAGGCGGTGCGTCAGCAGCGGCGCCAACGGCCCCCGTACCTTTTCTTTGCCGCCGCGCTTGGCGATGCCGCCACCCGGCGACGATAGGTTGATATGGTCGATGATGTATCGCTCCGACCGAGGTTTCTTGGTTTTCGGGGAGATTTTCGTCCGAAGGTGCTCGAGGTATTGTTCCCATGCTTCGCCGACCGTCACATCCTGACGCTTCTTGGCAGTCTGTCGCGCTTCGTGAGCTGCCTTCTGCTCGGCCTCGCGCTCCCTCGGATCGGTGCCACGGTCGATGAGCGTTTGGAGGCTGCGCGCTCGTTCTTGCGCCTGATCGATGGTCCAACTCCGTGGATCGCCAATGGTTATCCGGACGGTCGAGCCGTGTATTTTCCCTTGGAAGACATACGCCTTGGCTCCTCCAGCTGTAGCGCGCAAACCTAGCCCCGGTGTCTTGCTGTCCCACAGGAACGACTGCGACTTATCGTCGGCGCAGCGATGCGCCTCTACCCGAGCTGCAGTGAAATTGACCTTCGCCATCCAGCCACCCTCATTTTGTCAGCAATTCCGTGTAACCGCTGTGTAACCGGATTATGCGGCAATGGAGGTATCTGAATCAACAAGCCCGTGCAGGTCAGTGGCGAATTATTGTTTGAAATACAATGGGTTACGGTTTATCGGCAATGCTAATCCATCTCAAGAAACCTCGACTTGTTCGTATTCGCAATGCGAAGGTCGGGAGTTCGATCCTCCTCCTCCCACCACTAACAGTTCTTAAGATGTCCGAGAAAGTCCGAAAACCCCGCAGCCAGCAAGGCTCGCGGGGTTTTTTATTTCCAGCAACGTCCAAGCTGTTCCATTGACATCTGCCCCCGTGGGGGGAACACTCTCGGGGCAACCTTTCGCCCATGCAATGCTGTATTCCCCAAATGCCTCTGACCGAAACCTCCATCGGTGACAGTGTAATATGTCGCCCGTCGCTCAGGCTAATGGCGAGCACCAGCGGATCGAGTACTGGTTCGGCAGTGGTGAGAAAGAGTGTCGCCCAGCATTCACCCGTGATTGACGTTTGCGGCTGCAAGTTGGCTGCGGTAGCAAGCTCGGGCCGTGCTTGTCGCGGTAGTGAGCCCGGACTCGGCGACGGAGCAGAAACTCTCCGGGAAGAACCACACACGGGTCGAAGCGGCAACGCGCGGTTGTTGGAATAGCGACGGAGCGCTTTCGAGTCGGATCGGGGCACACAGAGCGAACCTTAGTCCATCGGAAACTGCCGAGCTTCGCGTTTTTGGACGCAACGCGCGGTGTACCCATGAAGGAGTGAAAATGGCATTGACCGACATAGCGGTTCGCAACGCCAAATCGAGAGACAAACTCTACCGTCTGTTTGACGAGCGCGGCATGTACTTGGAAGTTTCCACCACGGGGGGCAAGTGGTGGCGCCTCAAATACAGATTTGGGGGCAAAGAGAAGCGGCTCTCTCTCGGTGTCTATCCCGACGTGAGTTTGAAGGACGCGCGGGATCACAGGGATGATCCTCGCAAACTGCTGGCCAAGGGTATCGATCCGAGTATTGAACGCAAGGTGCAGAAAGCGGCAACGGTCGAGCGTGCAGCGAACAGCTTTGAAGCTGTGGCGCGCGAATGGTATGCACGACAAGCACCGGGCTGGGCCCCCAGCCACGCAGAAAAAATCATGGGACGCCTGGAGAAGGACGTGTTCCCATGGCTGGGTGGTCGGGCGATCGCGGAAATCAAAGCCCCTGAAGTGCTGACTGTGCTGCGTCGGGTCGAAGCACGCGGCGCGCTCGATACCGCTCATCGAGTTCATCAGAATTGTGGCCAAGTGTTCCGATATGCGGTCGCGACTGGGCGGGCGGAGCGAGACGTAAGTGCTGACCTAAGAGGCGCACTCCCACCCGCGCGACACACCCATTTCCCATCCGTGACGGAGCCCGCCGAAGTCGCGGGCTTGCTGCGGGCACTCGACGGCTTTCAAGGAACCTTTGTTGTTCAGTGCGCTTTGCGTCTCGCTCCGCTGCTGTTTGTCCGTCCCGGCGAGCTGAGAACGGCGCAATGGACGCAATTCGACCTAGACAAAGCACAGTGGCGTTACACCGTTTCAAAGACGAAGACCGAGCACCTTGTACCACTCGCGACTCAAACCGTCGTGATTTTGCGCGATTTGCACGCGCTGACGGGCCAACGCAAATATGTCTTCCCAGGACGTGACGTTAAGAAGCCGATGAGTGGCGCCGCGATTAACGCTGCCCTGAGGCGAATGGGGTTCGATACCAAAGAGGAAATTACCGGCCACGGCTTTCGAGCGATGGCACGCACGATCCTGCACGAACATCTGCGCTTTCCGAGCGAGGTGATCGAACATCAGCTTGCGCACAGGGTCCCTGATGCTCTCGGCACGGCATACAACCGGACGAAGTTCATTGACGATCGCATCGCGATGATGCAGCAGTGGGCCGACTATCTGGACAAGCTGAAAGCCGGCGCAAACACCAACCCGGTTTAGAACTAACGAGAGATGAGGCGGCAACCGGAGCGTTATCGCGACCGTGTCAGGCCGAGCAGACGCATGGCCGATGCCGAACCCGGTGAGCTGAGAGCGACACCCGGCCAGCAAGCCGCTTAAAAACGCGTTGGACAGGGGCTGGCCTCGAGCCGACGCCAGATCTAGTGCACGCATTCACGGGCATGACTCGGCTCCTAGCCGATCACTCGACCACCGCCTCCAAGCCCCTTCGATCGCCGTTGCAGTCTTGGACCGTCCTCCTGAAATTCCCCTAATTCGCCTTCCGGCCATGCTGCGCTCGCAAATGGCATGCAGTTATTCCGGTGTGTTCCGGGGAAATTCACTAGGAGCAAAACATGGTGGCACAGATCCAACTCGGACTAACGATCCTGCGACGCAGAGAAGTAGAAGTTGCGACCGGGCTGTCTCGTTCTACGATCTACGCACGTATCAGAGATAAGACATTTCCGGCTGCTGTCCAGCTAGGGCCACGCGCTGTCGGCTGGCGAGCAGCTGATATTGACGATTTTCTCACCTCACCCGCCACTTATCGCGCGGAGAATTAAAGAAGAGTTTGGGCTGCCTTCCTGAAATTTGCCTAATTCGCCTTCCGACCCGCCTGCGCTCGCAAATAGGATGCACTCAGCGTAACTCAACTCAGAGGAGCGTTACTCAACCCGGAGTGGCTCTGCATGCCGATGAGTCACTCAGCTCATTCAGGGGTAACAATGATTTTGCTGGTCGCAGCAGAAAAAGGGGGCGTAGGCAAATCGACGATTGCCACGAATCTGGCCGTGCATCTGGCCACCAGGGCGTGGACGTCGTCCTCCTCGATACTGATGGGCAGGCGACTGCGGCCCGGTTTGTCGAGCGGCGGGATGAGGCGGACCACACGCCCGTTGTGCCGTGCGTCCAGCGCACGGGCGAGGTTGTCTCGACGCTGCGTGACCTTGCACGTCGTTATCAGGTTGTCCTTGTTGACGCAGGCGGTCGAGATTCGCACGAAATGCGCTCTGCAATGGCTGTTGCGAATCTGCTGCTCGTGCCAACCAAGGCCAGTCAGGCGGACCTGGAGACGTTCCCGAAGGTCAACGAGTTGATCGGTCTAGCGCGCGGACTGAATCCGGAATTGAAGGCAGCTGCGGTCCTGTCCATGGCTCCATCCAACCCGGTAATTCGTGAAGTCGAGAACGCAAAGGAGCTGTTGGCCGAGTTCGACCAGCTTGAACTGGCCGACACAATCATTCGGGACCGCAAGGTGTATCGCGATGCGCTGCTGGCCGGCAAGGGAGTCACCGAACTCGACAACAGCCAGGCGCGCGCGGAGATCCAGCTTCTGGCGCAGGAATTTTTCGACCTTAGCTGACAGGATTCACATGACCAGCAAATTTAAGCTCCCACTGCCTGCCGCAACAACCGAGCCGCCTCCGTGCAGCACCGAAGAATTCGCCGGTAGTGCCGGATTGGTCCGTTCGCAACAGCAACCACGTCCCCTGAAACCGATTCGTCTAAACCTGGATCTCACGCCCGATCTGCACGAGCGCGTGAAGCTTCGAGCAGCCGATCTGCGGTTCACGGGCGCGCAGTACGTGCGCGCGCTGATAGTGAAAGACCTGCAAGACCGAATACTGGATTAACTCAACTCAACTCAACTCAACTCAGCTCAGCTCAGCTCGACTCGACTCGACTCGACTCGACTCAACGCTGAGTGACTTAACTCAACTCGCGTGGCCCAACTCATGGGAGGGGGCGTATGCAGAAAACGCTGGAATATACGGTTTGCCGTAACCATCGAGGTATGCCGCTGATCACGCTTGATTCTCAGCTGGGCAACGGACAGGAAATCAAACCTGAAACACTCCCGGCGCTCGCTTACGCAGAACTGGCGGCAACATGTTGGGTGGACTACCGACTGGCATCAGTGTATTTGCACGGACTTCTCGAACATAGTCTGTTCGATGTCGGTGGCTCGTCGCTGCCCCTTGCAGGTTGATGCGATCATGGATAACCGAGTCGAATTTCTGAACATCCGCCAGCTGGCCGGCATCATGAAGCGAGTCGGCTCAAATGACCGCGATGACAAGGATCGCTACAAACGCTGGTTTGCGCCACTGATTGCGCATGCTGTGAAGGACTTCGGTGCAGGTCGCACCGAAGTCCTGGCTTCTTCGCTCGATGATCTCGCGCTGGATCATCCTAACTTCAGCGAGATCATTGGCTGGATCGAGGCAGAACTGGCCTTTGGCGGTGCCGCCGGTCATGGGCTGGACTTTCAGCGGATCCTGCTCGTCGGGCCGGCGGGCTCGGGCAAGACCACCTTTTGCCTGGAATTGGCGAAGGTGCTGGGCCTGCCTGCGGAAGTCGTCGCAATGAACCAACGTCAGACCGGCGCGATGCTGGGCGGGAGCGACACCCACTGGGGAAACACCCAGCCTGGTGCGGTGTTCAAGCTAATGGCGCATAGCACCGTGATCAACCCGATTCTCGTGCTCGACGAAATCGACAAGGCTATGGCCTCGCACTACAACGGTCAGGATCCGCTATCGAGCCTGTATACGCTCCTCGAGCGGTGCACGGCGGAACGCTGTGCAGACGCGTCGTTTCCCGAGGTCCGTATCAACGCCGCGCATATCAACTGGATCGCCACGGCGAACGACATTACCGACCTGAGTGCGCCACTCCGCTCGCGCTTTAATGTCTTCGAGATCCGGCCGCTTCACGAGGCCGAGATGGCCATGCTGGTTGGCCGGATGTACGGCCGGCTGCTGGACGAACACCCGGCTGTCCGTACCCGGATCGCGCCGGTTCTACCCGATGCCGTCGTGGGTGTACTCGTGGCGGGGCTTGAAAGCGGGCGGGACGTCGATCGCCTTTTGCGCATGATGGTCGGCCGCGCGCTGCACACCGGCGGGCAGATCACGCCGGCGATGATTCCCGCAATGAAACAAGAACGCGCGAGCGTGCGCATGGGGTTTGTGTGATGAGCAAAGACAAGATTGATCAACTCGTGGATGCAGTTCTTGCGGACGATGACGCGGGCGTGAATGCGGCCGAGGATGGCCTGTTCGAGGTGGATCACCAGATCCACGCGGCGATGAAAACCGATGACGACGCAATCGCAGTCGACGCAGCGCATGAACGCCTAAGAAGCCCTGATGCCGTGGTCAATCGCTTGTCCGATGTTGAGCGCATGGTCCTGCATATGGAGCGGCGCGTGCAGAAGCTGGAAAGCCGGATCAATGAAGCCCGCGAGGTCGACAGAGAGAAGGAGAAGGACTTGCTGACGCAGCGTGTCCAGTCGTTGGAAAACAGCGTGAAATTGCTTCAGCGTGGCATGCTCGATAAGGCGAAAAAGGTCGAAGATTTGAAGGTCCAAAATGCCATCCGCGACGGCCAAAGTATGCACGGCTGGAGCGAGCGGCAGCTTGCGAAAGCACGTGAGGCCGTGATCGAAGCGCTGCTCGAAGGCGGCGAGCGCTTCGAGTGGATGAATGCTGCCCAAATCCAGGAGTATGGCAATGGTTTGCTGGATTACCCGAGCCCAGACCGCGACATCGAGGCGCCGGATTTCATCGTGCTCGACGCGCTACCGGAAGTATTGCGAAGCCACTTCATGGCGCAGTTCCCACCCGTGGCGAGTCTGATCCGCAACGACGGCCTGCCAGCCCTGGCCCTTGCGCGACATGAGAACTGGCGAACGTTCGCGGGAACATTGGCCTGATACCAACGTCATCAATTCATTGAAAGAGAAAACAAATGACCCAGGAAATCGCGAAAACCGTGTCGGGCGAACAGACCGCGAAGCGGGCCGAGATGATGCAGATCGCTTTTCTCGCCGTCCTTTTCACCCTTCCGCTGATCGGTATGTTCTTCGGGGCATTCATCGCCCTTACCACTGCCGGCCGGATTTTTGCACGTAGCGGGCAGGTCGGCAAAGATCTGACCGTGGCCACAATCGCCACAGCCATTGGTGCCTTGGGAATGCTTCTATCTTGGTTCTGGATGTTGAAAGGAGGTGGCATCCTCGCCCTGATCGTGGACTTCGCTTTCAACTTCTGGATCCTGCGCCGGATCGTCATGGGGAGCTTGCGTCATGTATGGGCCTGAGCATGGGAAAGCCATTCGATGACGCCAGCCAGTGGATCCCGCTACGCCAAGAAGGCAACGAGAGGGTGATTTTCGGCATGCTTTTCTCGACCGGGGAAACGTTCGACGCGAACGACGCACGTACGACGGCTGAACGGTTGTTTTCGGTTGGAGTGCGGCCCGTCCACGTCTCAATGTCCAAAGAGATCATGCCGTCTGCCGGCGATCGGATGCCCCTGAATCACCGGATACTTCGGCCTTGGCGGGCAATCGGAGTTGGAGAATGACGCGATACTTTCTAACTACTGAATGTACTTCCCTCGACAGAAGCCAGCTTATCAGTCTTGCAATCGTGGGGGAGGACGCGCGCGAGTTTTACGGTGAATTAATTGATTTCGAGCGTCCGCTGTGCAGTGAATTTGTGCGCGAGGTTGTTTTGCCGCAGCTCAGACGGTATTCAAGCAGAGCCATGTCGCCTGCGCAGCTGCGAATCGATGTACTGCGTTGGATGTACAACGTGCCCGATAGGTCGCGCCCGATGCTCTGCTACGACTTTGAGGGAGATTGGCAATTGCTCGAACACCTGCTCGGCGGGTGCTTTCCAAAATATTGGAAAACGGAAAACGTTTGGAACAAGCGCGACGCGTACGAGCACGAAGCCTATTTCGTAGCCACCGGAGAAAGTGCCCACCACGCGCTGCATGATGCCCGCGCGAACCTGTATGCGTTCAACCAACTCCGTCACAGGCCCAAGGCTCTGCCGTGGGTCGTGCCCACGCTAGCCGATGTGAGGCTCGGCGACGATGTGCAGGCCGTTATTTTCGACGCATTCGGTACACTCTGTCGGATTGCGAGCCCGCGCAAGCCATTCCTTCGCCTGTTTAATCTGGGCGCGAGAAGAGACTTTTGGCCCGCGCGAGAAACCGTCATGACGCAGCCTTTGGATTTGCGCGAAGGAGCCGCGGCGTTGAGACTCCATCCAAGGTCGGAAGTCATGGAGGCGCTGGAATCTGACCTCGCCGCGGAGCTTGCGAGCATTGAGCTTTACCCGGAAGTTCCCGATGTACTTGCCGGCCTTCGTGAGCGCGGTATCAAAGTCGCGGTCGCGTCCAATCTGGCAAAGCCATACGCGGCCCCGCTTCTCGCGCTGCTCCCGGTTGGGCCAGATGTATTCGCCGGGTCGTTCGAAGTAGGCTATCTGAAGCCAGATCGTCGGATTTTTCGCTGGACGTGTGAGCAGCTGGGTGTCTCCCCTGAAAACGCGCTCATGATCGGTGACTCTTTGAGGGCGGACTACCGGGGCGCACGGGCCGCTGGTATGCAGGCAATCCACCTACGGCGTCAATAGAAATAAGGCAACGAAGGCTGAACATATACCGGCCGGATGCGGATACCC